>CAKZJE010000077.1 GCA_936941155.1 uncultured Methylomonas sp.
ATACCCCTTGTTTTGTTTGATTGTCAATGAACGCTATTGAATCTCACTGAACATAAAAAAACCCGCTAACCGTTGCCGGTTGCGGGTTTTATGAATTCTATTGAACGTTTTTGAACGTCTAAATGGCGGAGAGGCAGGGATTCGAACCCTGGGAGGGTTTCCCCTCAACGGTTTTCAAGACCGCCGCTTTCGGCCGCTCAGCCACCTCTCCGTAAAGAACGCACATCATACCTGAGTTTGACTTAGTTGGCTAGCTTTAAGTTTAAAATATGAGACTTATATGCTTTTAAAATAAGCTATAAGTTTTATTTCAATAACTTATAGCTCTAATCACTTGCATACTGCATAGCAATTGTCAGTCACAGTTGCGTTTTTATCAAGCCTATTTAATAAAATCAATTTATTATGGAAGCCACTTATTCACAAAAAAACTATTTCCCTCGATTTTTTTTGCCTGTTTTTTCGCGCCCGCTGCCAAATCTGCAATTTCAATATGCGAGTGGCATTGTGCAGTTGAAACAGTATCTATCACCCCTATTGATAAGCTTGTGACGGGATAAAAGCACTTTTGCCCGCTTCTGTTTTCAGTATGAATGCCGCCGGATTTTACATCTTTCGCCTTATAGTGGTTGGGAACTTCATTTTTAAACGCTTTAAGAATGTCTTTGCAACACTGAAGCCAATCTTCGCAAGTGAAAATCACAATAAAATCATCGCCACCAATATGTCCGACCATTCCTTTTTCAGGCGTTATAAACTCCAAAAGAGTTTTAGCAACCGCTCTAATGATATTATCTCCCGCATCATAACCATACACATCGTTATACGGTTTAAAATTATCCAAATCAAAATAAGCAACACAAAAAGGAATCTTTTCAGCCAAAAGTTGATTCATTTGTTTATTGATAGGCACACTTCCCGGCAACAATGTTAGCGGATTGGCATGTTTTGCACTTTCAATTTGCTGAAAGGTAATTTCTTCCAATAAATCCATCACAGTGCCTATTCCTGCGTATTCTTCATTTTGGGTGATAATAAAAGCCCCATCACTGCGCGTCATAGAAGTTAGTTTTTTACTCACCATTTGTATCGACACATGTTGATCAATACTCAAAGGAATTTTATCAACAAACAATTTAATGGGCTTTTTACCATATAATTCAATCCCATAGCGACTGGCAAACAATTTAGTTAAAAATTGATCACGATAAATAATACCTACTGGGACATGATTATCGACTAATGGCAAAATACTTAATTCACTATTGCGTTGAAAGCGAACCATCACCTCGCTAATCGGGGTCTCAGAAGAAATGGGGACAATTCGTTTAGCGATATGCGATACCGCTTTTGTGGTGTTAAAAGAATCAAACGCTTCATTCTCAGCAGTATTATGGACAAACAGTGTGTCGTTGATGGTGTCTAGCGGAGTAATGTTAGGTTTGGAAAAATAATAGCCTTGCGCGTGAGTAATGCCCAGTTTAGCAATGGTTTTAAATTCTGCTTCAGTTTCAACACCTTCTGCAATGACATGACAATCTAAGGAACTGGCAATATTTTGAATGGAGCTAACAAAATTCAATTTAATCGGGTCTTCATCAATGCCTTGAATAAAATGATTATCTATTTTCACATACTCTGGCAGCAGTTCTGCCCACAATCTTAATCCAGAATAACCTGCGCCTAAATCATCTAAGGCAATTTCAAAGCCTAGTTTCCGGTAATAAGAAACAGCTTCGCACAGCAGTTCATAATTATCGGTAGGCTGGTGCTCAGTCAATTCAATCACAATGGACTGAAAATTAACCGCAAATTTATCTAAAAGCTTAAGCGTCATGCTGTGTTTAAAATCAGGCTCTAGCAAAGCTGCGGGGCTTACGTTGATAAACAGTTTTTCGGTTAAACCTAATTTGACATAACGTTTAATAATTAATTCTCGACAAATAAACTCCAGCCGTGTGGTTAAATTAAAACGCTGTGCAGCATCGAATAAACTAAACGCGCTATGTAATGAACTATTAGAAGGCCCACGAATCAGAGCTTCATAGCCGATTATTTTCTTTTTCGTCAAAGAAACAATTGGCTGAAAATAAGGGGTGAGTTTCTCGCCGTTGAGAATATCCATTAATTCCTTATAAAGACTGGGCATCTGATTCTTACTCGGTTATTTTATGACTTCGGCAAGGGTAAGTTTTATTTGTTGCATCAGGATGACAAATTAAACAGATTTTTTGAACAGTGAACGCTTAATCATAGCTACAGAGTTCATTTTCGATGCTTAGTTTTAGCGGATTAACCTTCTTTGCCATCGACTCTGGCAGTTGTCAAAATGGGGGCGTAAATTAAGACAAACAATGAAAAAGCGGCTAACCATGCCAATGTGGAAATATAAACTACTTGTTCATACCATTGCGGCAAAGCGATGGGGATTAAAACCCGAAATAATGTCGCTAAATTAATCAACACAAATGCCAATGCAATCGCATTTGAAACTCGCAAAGCGCGTCCTGTGTGACCTAAAGCAACACGCGCCATCATTCCTAACGTTAAAATACCAATTCCACCGACCGTAAAAGCGTGTAATGCTAAGGTGGTAGAAATCCAGTTGTAAGCGGCCAATGCAGTTAAAACAAATCCTAAAATAATCCAGCTGTATCCAGTATAAAGTACCCACAATAACGGCACATACCACACTCTGCGGTCATACCAGTTTAACATTCGCACCGCATTTGCAACCGCTGCAAATATTGCGACCATTGCCAATAAACTGCCATTGATTTGCATTAACTGTAATAAAAACATTAACACAGCAGAACTGATTGCCAATATTTCAAACAAAGGATTCGGTAAAATCAGCACACCTGTTAATCCGCGTTCAGTGAAAAACGGAAAAACTCGCCCTGCAATCACTAAAATCATCAGAATAATCATTGCCACAACTAAGCTTAAGCCTATCCATGCTGTGTGTTGACTGAGTTTTAATATTTCAAGATGAATCAGAGTGTTTCCTAGTGTCATCATTATTAACAAAACCGCAAACAGCAGATTTTTAAATTGTCCGGTTTTAATAATTGGTTTTGCAATGCAATACGCTAAAACTGGTAAAAAGCTCAAATCAATTAACGCAATCAGCGCGTCAGGGAAAATTCCGCTATAAAAAGGCAGTAAGCGTCCATAAATCCATAATAAACAAAGACCTGCTAATTTGTCGCCGTGTAAGGTTTGTTCGCCAGTCCAGTTTTTTACCGCTGTTAATAAAAACCCGGCAATCACCGCACTGGCATAACCTAAGAGCATTTCATGCGCGTGCCAAATTGTGCTAGGAAAATAATTAACACTGGTAAATGAGCCATCATGGATTGATTTCCAGAGCGCAATCAAGGCTAAAGCGGAAAGTCCAGCTAAGGCAAAAAAAGCTCTAAATCCTAAAGCAAAGAGCGGGTATGCAAAAATCTGTGGTTTGTTCATAAGTTTTCTAGCCAATCAAGTTCAGCAGTTGAAAAACCAGCAATTATACGCATTTCTTTGTTAAACGGGCCTTTTGGTTTTCCTTTATAAAATTGCTGCAATAAATCGCGATAAGTTTGCTCTGGTTCAAGTTCTTGTTGTTGGCAAAATGTTTTAAACCAATAAGAACCAAAAGCGACATGACCAACTTCATCTGTTAGAATACGCGTTAAAATTGCGACGCTAGCAGGATCATTTCGAGCTTGAAATTTTTCTATCATCGCAGGCGTTACGTCCAGTCCACGCGCTTCCATACAGCGCGGCACAATGGCAAGACGTGCTAATAAATTATCAGCGGTATCTTCTGCATGTTCCCACAGTCCTTGATGTGCAGGTAAGTCACCATAATCTATTCCCAATGACAGCAGGTGGTTTCTAATTAAAGTAAAATGTTGCGCTTCTTCATCGGCTACTTTTAACCAGTCTCGATAAAACTGTTCGGGCAAGCCACGAAACCGATACACAATATCCCACGCTAAATAAATCGCCATAAATTCGATATGCGCTAACGCATGAAACATTGCTGCAACACCATTTGGCGCGTTCAGTCTACGTCTTGGCATATCGCGCGGAGCTAGCAAAATCGGTTGTGTTGGAAATTGTGTTAAGGAAATAGCCGCGACAGCGGAGTTGTCTGCAAAAGATAACTCTCCAGCTTGTAGTTTTTGCCAAGCCAGATGAGTGGTGGCAAGTTTTTCCTCAATCTCAGGATGATGTAAACAAAATTGTGCGTATTCAAATATACTTTTCATGCAAGGTGTTATAAAAATGAGTAAATGGTTCGATGTAATGATGTTGGTTTTCTATTGTGTGTTCATCTATTGGCTTTCATCGCATGAAACACTGCCTAAGCTGCATCTCTTCTTTAGCTTTCAAGATAAAATTTATCACGCTACCGCTTATTTTGTGATGGGCGTGTTGACATGGCGGTGTGTGAGAAAACAGCAAAAAATGCGTTTTATTATACCGATACCTTTTTTGCTGAGTGTTGTTTTTTGTAGTTTGTATGGCATCTCAGATGAATGGCATCAATCGTTTGTGGCAGGGCGTAGCTCCGATGTGTTCGATTGGCTGGCAGATACGATTGGCGCAAGTTTAGCTATGTTGACGATTTACATGTTCAAATTAAATTCAACTGAAAACAATCATTAAATTAGTCACATCATTTAGCAATTTTTTGGAAGTCAAATTCATGAAAAACCTGTTATTAGTTATTTTTTTAAATTTTTTTATTTTCTTCGGTGTTGTTTGCGCAGAGGAAAAACCAGCGATTATTTATTGGGACTCCGCAGAAGGGATTGCTTTACGCAGCCATATTCCTGTGGATGCTGATTATTGGTCGCTTGTTTCCAACTTTGCGGTGCAAAACACTCAAACTTTTTGCGCAGTTGCCAGTGCTATTACGGTATTAAACAGCTTGCCCATTCAAAAACCGGTTGATCCTATTTACGCGCCTTATCCTTATTTCACCCAAAATAATTTTTTTAGCCCAGCGGTGACAAAAGTTATCAATCCGAAAACTGTGCTGTCATCAGGGATGACGCGCGAACAACTCGCAGAAACATTTATCCAGCATGGTGCAAAAGTTGAATCTATTGCTGGCGATAGTGTTGATAATGATAGTTTACGAACTTTATTGCAAAACGCATTAGGTGATGATGGTCGATTTGTATTGATCAATTATGCCCGTGCAGTTTTTGGGCAAGTGGGCGGTGGGCATTGGTCAGTTTTAGCTGCTTTTGATGAACAATCCGACCGCGTGTTGATTCTGGATGTTGCGAAATATAAATACGCTCCAGTTTGGGTTGAGATTAATTTGTTAAAACAAGCGATTGCGACAATTGATAGCACCAGCCAAAAAGCTCGCGGCTTGTTGATTGTTTCGCAATAACTTTTCATGTTAGGGTGAATAAAGTGCGACAACTGCAACTTTCAGGTAATAAAAAACTTCGCGGTGTTCCACGCAGATTAAGAGCGTTAGAAAAATGGGCGAAAAACTTTGAAGGTCATTATTATCCGCGTAGTGAATTGGGGGAAAAATTCAGCCATTGGAAAATTCCTGTGCTATCGAGTTTAGTGAATCCGCCTCAGACCACAACAGAAATCCAAACGCAGTGTATGAACGCTATGCTACAAGCAGCGAATTTTTTGGCGCAATCGGTAACAGAAGACCAACAACACTATTATCGAGTCGCATGTTTATTTACATTGCCTTGGATGTTTAGCAGTGAAGTGACAATTTTTTATGATCCCGATTACTATCGCGGCTTTTTTGGCAGTCAGCATCAATTAGCACCGCGAAAATTATCGGCAGAATTTGGGTTGATATTGCCAGCGGGCTTTGTTGAACGCGGATGTATCGTGCGTGATGAAGAGGAAGGTTTCAGTGAAGAATGGTGGTGTATTGGGCAACCACTTTAGAGGTTAAATAGGGAGTTCAGCAGGGCTGCTAAACTCCCATCTTGTTAATCAATCCAACTTCTACGTTTTTCACATTGTGTGATTAATTCAGTTAATGGATCTTCTGGCTTGACATCTATATAGTGCAATCCAAATTCGGATTCAAATTTTTCATGCACAATCACCGCATCCAAAATCACTGGAACTCCTGAATAAGGCAAAATAATTTCAAGCTGTACTTTAGCACCTAGTTGTACAACCAAAGGTTTTTGCACTCTTAACTTAATTCCTGTGCGACTCACATCTAGCAAATTCACATCTGCTAACATGATAGAGCGGTTAGAATGGGTAATAATAATTTTGGCTTTTAATCCTTTAGCCTCCGTTCTAGGATTTTCGCGTCTATCAGTATCCATAATATTCACCCTTATCGCTATAAATTATAAAATTCCATAATACTTGAAATACGCTTCATGTTATACAGTTAAAACCTTTAAATTCATAAACACTAGCTTTATAAGTATTTAAAAATAAGTTTAGAATCTTATTCGCCGCTAGCTAACGCTTGCGCTAATTGCTTTGCAGGAACATAGCCGGGTAAAACATTGCCTTTTTCAGTCACAATCATCGGTGTACCTTTGACTCCAAATTTTTCCGCTAATGCCATATGCGCATCAACAGGATTTTTACATTGCTTGTTTTCTGGGTTTTTGCCTTGTTTAGCAGTGGTTAAAGCTGCATTTCTATCTTCTGCACACCAAACAGAAATCGCTTTGTTATACGACTCTGAGCCTTTACCCGCGCGTGGAAAAAACAAATAGCGTACCGTAATTCCTTCCGCTAAATATTGATCCATTTCTGAATGCAATTTCCGACAATAGCCACAATCAATATCGGTAAACACGGAAATTTGATATTTTTTGATTTTCGCTTTAAAAATAATCATATTATTTTCGCCGATTGCTTCAAGATCTTTTTTTCGCTCAGGAGCCAATTTTGCTTGTTCAGCTGATAACTTTTCCTCAGTTAAATCTTTTTTTGCTTTAAGGTCAATCAGATGACCTTGCAATAAATATTTTCCATCTTCGGAAACATAATAAATATTTCCTTCAATCATTACCTCATACACTCCTTTCATTTCAGAGGTTTTGACAGACTCTATTTTCGCAGTGGGCATTGCGCTGGTTAAGGCTTTTTTGACTGCATCTTCACTAGCATAAGCATTTGAGAACATCACAGCCGAAAATGCTAACGCGGCATATTTAATAAATGGTTTCATAATTATCCTAAATATAATGGTGGGGAATATTTTTATTGGAATAAACGCCCAAGATCAAGAAATACCGCTAACATCATCAACGACATTAATAAAGCAACGCCAATATTTTGAAAAAACAGCTGCGCTTTTTCTGGCACAGGACTGCCTTTGATAGCTTCAATCAGATAAAACAGTAAATGCCCGCCGTCTAAAACTGGGACTGGCAGTAGGTTTAACACCCCTAAACTGACACTAACTATCGCCATAAACTTTAAAAAATGCACTAAACCCATTTCCGCAGATTGTCCGGCATATTGCGCAATACTAATTGGGCCACTTAAATTTTCCACTGAGGCATTGCCAATCAACATTTTCCCCATCATGGATAGTGAAGTTGTTGCGTAATACCAGGTTTTTTCTACCGCTGCCACAAAAGCATCGGTTGCAGATAATGTATAGGTGACTTGCAATGATGCAATCAACTCTTTAGGAATATAAACACCCGCGCCAATTTTACCGACCATTTTTTTATTCGATTCAACAGGTTGCGGTTTTATTCCTAAAGAAATACGCTGCCCGTTTCGCTCAACAACTAATTTAATCAGTTTATTTGGACGTTTTTGCACATAATCTACCCACTGTGCCCAATCGTTTATCGCAATGCCATCAGCACTGATAATTAAATCTTTGCTGCGTAATCCTGAGCTTAGGGCGGCACTATTCGGTAAGACTTTATCAACAATCGGTTTTATTTGCGGAGTCCAAGGTTTAAATCCTAAACGTTGATAGAGTGATTCCGGTTGTTGCGTAAGTTCTTGTGGGATTTTTAACAGATGCTGTTTTTGTACAGAGTTGGCATTTTTAACTGTGATTTGCAATCCTTCTGCGGCATCAGGTGCTGAAGAAAAAATCATTTCCATTGCCGCTAACCAAGTTGGCGTTTCGGTGTTGTTGACTGAAATAATTTCTTCTTTTTCAGTAAAACCAGCGGCAAAAGCAAGCGTACCTTGTTCTACTTTACCAATGATAGGACGCATTCCGGTTTCGCCAATCATAAACACTGACCAGTATAACGCCACAGCGAGCAACAAATTAAACAAAGGCCCAGCGGCAACAATAGCTATTCTTGCCAACACCGGTTGACGATTAAACGCAAAGGGTAAATCTTTTTCTGCGACAGATCCTTCGCGTTCATCCACCATTTTTACATAGCCGCCCAATGGCACAGCAGCAATTACATATTCAGTTGAGTCTGGCGTTTTTTGGTAAGACCACAGCACTTTGCCAAAACCAATGGAAAAACGTAAAACTTTAACCCCAACTTTGCGCGCCACCCAAAAATGTCCAAATTCGTGGATGGCAACCAATGTACCAATTGAAACAATAAAATAAAACAGCGTATGTAAGGTGGACATGAGTTAAGTTAGATTTGCAATCATTTGCTGCGCAACGGTGCGTGCTTTTTGGTCTGTGGCTAACACAATCTCTAAAGTGTCCGCAGATTCAGGCGAAAACTCCTGCATGGTTTTTTCAATAGTGATGGCAATATCGGTAAAACGAATTTGTTCGTTTAAAAAAGCTTCGACGGCAATTTCATTTGCGGCATTTAATACCGTTGGCATAATTCCACCGGCTTTAATCGCTTGATAAGCCAAACGCAAACACGGGAAACGCTCCAAATTAGGTTGTTCAAAATCCATTTGCCGCACTGCAAAAATATCAAGTGGTGCTACGCCAGAATCAAAGCGTTCAGGATAAGCCATTGCATGAGCAATCGGCGTGCGCATATCAGGATTCCCCATTTGTGCGAGCACAGAGCCGTCCACATAATCCACCATTGAGTGAATAATGCTTTGTTTGTGAATCACCACTTGAATCGCATCAGGCGACATATTGAATAATAAACACGCTTCAATCAGTTCTAAGCCTTTGTTCATCATGGTCGCTGAATCGACAGAGATTTTTTTGCCCATTTCCCATTTAGGATGCGCAATTGCTTGTGCAGGTGTAACGGATGGCAATTGTTCCAACGGCGTTTCACGAAATGGCCCGCCCGATGCAGTTAATAAAATTCGCCGAGCTTGTTTTGCAGTTTCTCCAGCCACATAACCTGCTGGCATACATTGAAAAATCGCGTTATGTTCACTGTCAATCGGTAACAATGTTGCACCCGATTCGCGCACCGCGCCCATAAAAATGTCGCCAGACATAACTAAGGCTTCTTTGTTCGCAAGCAAGACGGTTTTTCCAGCCTTTGCAGCGGCTAAACTAGGCAATAATCCTGCTGCTCCCACAATTGCAGCCATCACCGTGTCAACATTTTCCAATGTTGATACTTGTTCTAAAGCTTTTACACCTGATAACACTTGAATATTAGCAACAGCAGAATTGGCTATCTTTTCCTTTAATAGCAAAGACTTAGCCTCATCGACTACCACAGCATATTCAGGATGAAAAGCCAAACATTGGTTGAATAACTCCTCAATATTGGTGTTAGCAGTTAATGCAACAACTTTATATTTATCAGGGTGGCGATTAACGACATCTAAAGTGCTGACCCCAATCGAGCCGGTCGCGCCGAGGATACAGATACCTTTCATGCAAAAATACCTCTGCTGATTAAGAAAATTCCCGCATAGAAAAACGGTGCAGCAGCAATCACGCTATCAACCCGATCTAATATTCCACCGTGTCCGGGTAAAATAAAACCACTGTCTTTCACGCCTTTTTGACGTTTTACCAAGCTAAAAAACAAGTCACCATAAATTGAAATCAGCACAGTTAATACTGATAACAGCACAAAATCGCTAGCGTTGAGTAAAGGGAATTTGTAATACATTCCCAAAGCAACCGCTGTGAAGATTGCAGAACCTAATGCGCCGTACATTCCCTCAATTGTTTTTCCTGGACTAATGTCAGGAGCTAGTTTATTTTTACCAAATTTTTTGCCGGTAAAATAAGCTGCAATATCAGCAATCCAAATCAGTAATAGAAAATACATCACCATTTCCGCGCCATAAAGTGTATGGATACGAGAAATAAACATCCATGCTGACAATAAAACAAACCAGCCTAATAATGCTTTATAAGGAAGTTTTATTTGCAGTTCTAAACAATGTGACGGGACTTGTCTGATTAAAATCATAATTAACACCCACAGCAACACAGGTGGAAAAACCGCCCAATCAATAATACCTGAGTATTCTTTTAGATCTTGCCATTCAAGCAAATTTGCCATTAACTCCAAAAATTGTGTCCAGAGCGTAATTCCAATCATGGGCAAAATGAGCATGACTAAAAAAAGTAATTTCATCCAAAGCTTGTCCATGCTTACCAAGTTTGTCCATTCCCATGCTCCAATTAGCACAATCACAGCCATCACGACGGAGAAATACGAAAAATAAGCATTGCTAGGTAAATAAAAAACAGCACCTACAATCAAAGGAATCAGCACGAGTGCTGTCAAAATACGCTGTAATAACATTTTTATTGAAGTTTTTTGTAAAGTTATAAGGATTTGGAGGGATTGAAAACTTGTTCACCAGTGCGACCAAAACGTCGTTGCCGATGGCGAAAGCTTTCAATAGCTTCTAAGAGTGACTGTTGCCCAAAATCAGGCCAAAGTGTGGAAGTGAAGTAAAATTCCGTGTAAGCAAGCTGCCATAATAAGAAGTTACTAATGCGCTGCTCGCCTCCTGTCCTGATGAATAAGTCCGGTTCAGGCAGTCCTGCGGTCGATAAATGTTGTTCTATCAACTCTTCAGTAATACGCGGGCTTTGCAACTGTCCTGAAGTTATTTTCTCCATAACTTGCTGAGCTGCTTGGCACATATCCCAATGTCCACCGTAATTGGCGGCAATTACCAAAGTCAATCCGCTATTATTTTTAGTGAGTGCTTCACCTTGCTCAATTTTGCTTTGCAACTCTGTTGAAAAAGCACTTTTTTCGCCAATGCACAATAATCTGACGTTTTTTTCATGCAGTTTTTTGATTTGCGCTTGTAAAGTTACATTGAATAGTTTCATTAATAACGAAACTTCTTCAGGAGGTCTGCGCCAATTTTCACTGCTAAAAGCGAATAATGATAAAACCTGAATCTTTTCGTTGACACAATATTCAACTATTTTCTTAACGGCTTTAGCCCCTGCCTGATGCCCAAACACACGCGGCATAAAACGTTTCTGCGCCCAGCGACCATTGCCATCCATAATAATGGCAATATGTCGTGGGTTGCCATTATCAATGACTAACGGAGAAGATTCAGAATCGGACATAGTGTTATCGCTTCCCTTTAGTTACATTGAAAGTAAATCAGCCTCTTTAATTTCTAATTGTTTTTCGACTTCTTTAATAAATTGATCAGTTAATTTCTGGATTTTATCTTCGCCTTGACGCGCATCATCTTCAGAAATCAGTTTTTCTTTTAAGGCTTCTTTGATTTCAGAGTTTGCATCACGGCGCATATTTCGGATAGCAACACGAATATTTTCAGCTTCAGCTTTAACAACTTTAACCAAGTCTTTACGGCGTTGTTCTGTCAGCATTGGTAATGGAACGCGAATGACCGTGCCATTGGTTGATGGGTTTAAGCCTAAATCGGAAGTTAAAATCGCTTTTTCAATTGCCCCAACCATGCCTTTGTCCCAAGGCGTGACTTTTAAAGTTCTGGCATCTTCAACGCCAATATTAGCGACTTGAGATAAAGGCGTAGTTGAGCCATACGCAGTCACCATCACTTGTTCTAGCAAACTAGGATGTGCTCTGCCTGTTCTGATTTTGCTAAAGTTATGTTTTAAAGCTTCAATGCTTTTTGCCATGTGAGCAGAAGCATCTTTGTGAATGTCATTAATCATTTACCTGTTCCTCTTTCAATAAGTGAGCCTATGTCTTCACCTTGCATAAGGCGCATAATCGCTCCTGATTCAAAAATATTCATAACACGCATAGGCAAGTTATTTTCCTGACACAGCACTAAGGCTGTTGTATCCATAACATTTAAGCGTTGATCTATTGCTTCATCGTAAGTTAAGCGTGGATAAAATACAGCATCGGCAACTTTTTCAGGGTCGGCCGAATAAACGCCTTTGACTTTAGTGGCTTTAATCATCAGTTGCGCATTAATTTCAATCGCTCGCAAACTGGCGGCAGAATCGGTGGTAAAAAATGGATTGCCTGTTCCTGCGGCAAAAATAACCACGCGCTTTTTTTCCAAATGCCGAATAGCTTTGCGCCGGATGTAATCTTCACATACCTGATTGATTTTTAACGCACTCATTACGCGCACTTGTTGTCCAATATGCTCTAATGCGTCTTGCAGTGCTAGTGCGTTAATCACAGTGGCTAACATGCCCATCTGGTCGCCTGTTACACGGTCTAGGCCTTCGTCGGCTTTTTTTGCACCGCGCAGAATATTACCGCCACCAATGACGAGAGCAACTTCCAGCCCCGCATCACATAATTCTTTAATTTCAATAGCAAGCCGTTTCACGATTTCAGCATCAATACTACCGCCTGCTGAACTCATTAACGCTTCACCGCTTAACTTTAGCAAAATTCTTTGGCAAATTAATTGAGTCATAGTTTTTTAGAGAGTTTATGAAATTAAAAAAATTAAAAAGAGAGTTTCTGGACTTCCCGCACTCAAAAATTGGTTAGATTTTATTGCGTTTTTTGGATCTCTTTTGTTGTTTTGAGTTTATGTTCAGTCTTAGCTCTATACATATCTTCATCTGCTAACCGAATCAAAGTATCAGCATCAACATACAGCTCGGTTCCCGTTTGTGCAATACCGATGCTTAATGACATTCCCTTCATGTGGCGTTCCAATTCATGGGTAAGACGATTCAGATAAGCCTCTTGCGCTTCTTCTTTAGTGCTATTGGGTAAAACCAAGCAAAACTCATCGCCACCATAGCGAAAACAACTGTCTTCCAAGCGTGAAACTGCTTTTATCGCATTCGCCACTACCCGCAAAATTTCATCCCCCTGCTGATGTCCTTGGGTATCATTGACTATTTTAAAATCATTTACATCCATATATACAACGGTCACAGGTTCAGAACGTCGTTGCGCTGCTCTTAAAGTCCTAGTCAAAGCTTCTTGTAAATAGCGTACATTGAGTAATCCGGTTAAAGGGTCAGTACGAGTCATTTCTTCAAGCTGCTGAGTGCGCTCTTTAACCTTTTCTTCAAGTAATCGTGCATATTGTTCTGATTTATTTCTTGATGTTTCAATCTCAGAAACTAAACTGCGAATGTAAGTTTCAAATACAAGAGCAATATCAAAGCTGAGTAATTTTCCTAGCGCAATTTCCGTAGCAATTCTTTTTTCTTCATCCGTAACTTCGATATGAATAAATTTATTAAGCAATTCTTTGAGAACATTGACCGCAGAAAGGTAAAGCTTCGGCTCAACCCCAATCCGTTTATGCACCAGCCCAATGCGTAGGCGATTATTGACATATTCAAGATCATATAAGCCGCTGAACAGGTCTAAGACATATTTACGCATTGCCGATTTAAGTCGTCTTAGCGTATCTGCATCACCAATTAACAACGAAACCTCTGGCACATTGGTTTGCAGTTCGTAGAAATCAGCCACCACAGAATCTATTTTGGTATCAATCGCAGATTTTACGTTTCTAAGTAAAACACAATCTGATTCTGTAAGGGAAAACAAACTTTTACGATGTTCAACCTCAAAATCAGTAATCCGCATTTGTTCAAGCAAAGTCAAATCTGTTTGTCTCATTGTTAAGCCCCAGCTTATAAATTTGTTCAGCATAGAGTTTTAGATGACCTTGTTTTTTTCCTAACTGCAATACGCTAGGTCAGTTTCTCTATTTTAACCTGAAAGCCGCTGCTCTCTTTTTGTCCATGTTTGTCAAAATACTGAATAGTTCCGGCTTCACTTACTATCCAAACTTCTGTTGCACCGGCTTTTAAATATAAATTTACTTTTGATTTCATTTGCGCTTTTGTATTTGACACCGACATAATCTCAACACAAACTTCAGGTGCGGAAGAGACAGCAATATCATTTTTATGTTGTTGATAATATGCTTCAGAACCCCAAGCGACATCTGGGACTTTTACACTTTTATTAATGCTGATTGGTAATTCTACAAAACTGTGACCGCCCAATTGCTTCATTAATAAAAAAGTAAATTTTCCTTGCAAGCGACTGCGTAAAACAGAACGCGGCGTTAATTCAAGCGTTCCTTGTTTCTTTAATTCTATTTTGTAAGGCAAATTTATCTGCCAAAACATCTTGCCATTTCACAACGCTCTCCGGTCAAAAAAACCTGTCAGGTTTTAAAAACCTAACAGGTTTAAACGCAGTTAAATTATTGCGCGTTAACTTGTGCCATAACTTCAGCAGCAAAGTCTTCTACTTTTTTCTCAATGCCTTCGCCAACTGCAAAACGTGTAAAACGCACTGCATTTGTGCCTTTTGATTTCAATAACTGCTCAACAGTCATGCTGTCATCTTTTACGAAAGGTTGACCTAATAAGGTAATTTCCGCTAAATATTTTTTAACAAAGCCTGCAATCATGTTTTCAACGATATTGGCAGGTTTGCCTTGAATTTTATCTTCTTGTTTTGCCAAGAAAATTTCTTTTTCTTTTGCAATATCAGTGGCAGAAACTTGGTCTGCATTGACACAAACAGGTTTGCAAGCCGCAACGTGCATCGCAATATCTTTACCCAATTCTGGATTATTGTTTGTCAATTCAACCAAAATACCAATTTTGCTGCCGTGCAAATAGCTCGCAAGACCACCGTTTGCAGAAACAAGTCTTTCAAAACGACGCACAGTAATGTTTTCACCTAATTTTGAAATCAAGCCACGACGTACTTCATCTACGGTTTGTCCTGACGCAAATGTTGCAGCTAATAGAGCTTCATCATTTGCAATATCGTTGGCTAACACTAATTCTGTTACGTCATTTGCAAAGGCTACGAAATCATCTGCTTTTGCCACGAAATCAGTTTCGCAGTTGACATCAACCATTGCCGCAACCGTGCCGTCAGCACTCACTTTTACGCCAATAATGCCTTCCGCAGCGATACGATCCGATTTTTTATCGGCTTTTGCCAAACCTGATTTACGCATGTTTTCAATGGCTAATTCCATATCGCCATTTGCCTCAACCAAGGCTTTTTTACATTCCATCATGCCTGAGCTTGTTCTCTCACGCAGTTCTTTTACCATTGCGGCACTAATATTTACTGTCATATTTCCTCTGTTTCTTGACTATAAAAACGCCTCCAAAGAGGAGGCGTTTTAATGGTTTAAATTAAACCTTGCATCTTAAAGTTTTAGGATAAATACTAAATCTCTTTAAGAAAAATTTATTGGATTATTCTGTTACTTCTGTTGCAGCTTCTTCAACAAACTCATCGTCTTTTACAGAAATATCTAATCTTGCTGTTTTAGCTTCTAAAACTGAATTAGCAACTGTTTCGCAATACAATTTAACAGCGCGAATTGAGTCGTCGTTACCTGGAATAATGTAATCAATATTTTCAGGTGAGTTGTTAGAATCCACAATGCCTACAACAGGAATACCTAATTTTTTTGCTTCGCTAATCGCATTTTTTTCATAGCCTACGTCCAGAATAAAAATAACATCTGGCACGCCGCGCATGTCTTTAATGCCGCCTAAGCTGCGCTCTAATTTTTCCAGTTCACGTTCCATGTTTAACGCTTCTTTTTTGCTAAAACGTTGGAATAATGTGCCATCTGCTTTCATCGCTTCCAGTTCTTTCAAACGTGCGATTGATTTTTTGATGGTTTTAAAGTTAGTCAACATGCCGCCTAACCAGCGGTGATTGACATACGGCATTCCACAACGATTTGCTTCTTCAGCCACAGTTTTGCGTGCTGATTTTTTGGTGCCAACAAATAAAATTGTGCCTTTATTTGCTGTCATTTGACCTAAATAGTTCACTGCGTCATTAAACAATGGAAGCGTTTGCTCCAAATCAATGATATGGATTTTGTTACGCGCACCGAACAAATAATTTGCCATTTTCGGGTTCCAGTAACGAGTTTGGTGTCCAAAATGTACACCCGCTTCTAACATTTGACGCATTGACACTGCTGCCATTCTTCTCTCCTAAGTATAAAAAATCGTTGTTTTGCAACGATATGGGTTACGCCTCCACTTATCCCGCTCAGTAACCAGTTATCCAACCAGCACCCTACCAAACGTGTCGATAAATGTGAGTATTAAATTGAAAATTAACCTAGCTTTATACCATATTTTAGTTCTTATACCAATAAAATCTCTGGTAAACTCACTTATTCAGCATCAATGCAAGAATCAAAAACAGCTAAAATTATTTCTTTCTTGCTTTACTTTAAACTACATAGCTTAAGACTCCATGAGTATTATTATAAAATCCGCTAGTGAAATTGAAAAAATGCGCGTTGCCTGCAAGCTTGCGGCAGAAGTTCTGGAAATGATTGCTCCGCATGTTGTTGTAGGCGTGACCACCAATGAATTAGACCAACTGTGCCATGATTACATTGTGAATGTTCAAAACGCAATTCCTGCACCGCTAAATTATCGCGGTTTTCCTAAATCTATCTGCACCTCAGTCAATCATCAAGTTTGCCATGGGATTCCTAACGACAAGCCTTTGAAAAATGGCGATATTGTGAATGTGGATATTACTGTGATTAAAAATGGTTATCATGGCGACACCAGTAAAATGTTTTGCTTAGGCGAGGTCAGTCCTTTTGCCCAACGCTTAGTGAATGTCACTCGTAAAGCTTTGTTTTTAGGAATTGAGCAAGTTAAACCGGGCAATCGGTTTGGCGCAATTGGGCACGCTATCCAAAAACACGCTGAAAGCAATCGTTATTCGGTAGTGCAAGAGTTCTGCGGACATGGCATTGGGCAAGATTTTCACGAAGAACCGCATGTTTTGCATTATGGCAAAGTGACTGAAGGTGCTTTTTTAGAGCCAGGAATGATTTTTACCATAGAGCCTATGATTAATCAGGGCAAACGTCATACCAAAATGATGGCAGATAAATGGCAAGCAGTGACGAAAGATCATAGCTTGTCAGCACAATGGGAGCATACGATTTTAGTGACTGAAACTGGACACGAAGTTTTAACTCTCCGCGCTGAAGAATTGTAAATCCACTTAATAAAACCGTTTATATAGTTGAAAACAATTGCAAAATATATCTAAAACTTTGCAAAAATAATGAATCAACTTATAATGCTGGGTTCTGGAGCGTTTAGCTCTTCCTTGCTTCACTACATTTTAAGACGATGTGGGAAGCTTTAACCGCAAGGAGATATCGTGCGACATTATGAAATTGTCTTTTTAGTACATCCTGATCAAAGTGCTCAGGTTCCTGCCATGATTGACCGTTATAAAGCAACTATTGCTGCTGCATCCGGCTCAATACACCGCTTGGAAGATTGGGGCCGCAGACATTTGGCTTACCCTATCAATAAAATTCACAAAGCGCATTATGTGTTGATGAATATTGAATGTGACCAAGCAACATTAGAAGAATTAGAAACAGGTTTCCGTTTCAATGACGCTATTTTGCGTAGCATGACCTTAGTTAGAAAACAAGCGATCACTACACCTTCTGCGATTGCTACAGCAACTGCTGAAGAAGGTAGAGCTTCAGAAGCAAGAACAGCTAAAGAAGCAAGCAAAGTATCAGACCTTGATTTAGACATAGATGAAGATGAAATTCCTTTAGCAGATGAGTCTGTTCTGGATGCTGAATAACTAAACATAAACATTGAACGCGAGAAGCAAACATGGCACGTAATATGAGACGTAAAAAATTCAACCGCTTTACCACTGAAGACAGTGTGGAAGTGATTGATTATAAAAATCTGGATATGTTAAGTGAATACATCACTGAAACAGGCAAAATTGTTCCTAGCCGTATTACAGGAACAGAAGCTAAATATCAAAGACAGTTGACCACTGCAATAAAACACGCGCGTTTTATTGCTTTGCTACCGTTCTGCGACGCACATAAATAATTTTAGGCACTACAGGAAATGGAGTTTTTAGCGACCTACATTATGCGCGGTAGAATGCAGGCTATTATTGTTGCCTCAACTTTTGCAGTGTTATCGCTAATTTTTCCACCTGTAAGCATTGTAAGTTCAGCTTCTGTTGCATTAGTCACTTTAAGACGCGGCGCAACCGAAGGCGGGTACATTCTCATCTGTGCTTGCCTTGCCTCAGTATTATTAGGTTTTTTTCTGATAGGCAATTATCAAGCTCTCTTGATTTATGGATTAACGCTATGGACACCCATTTGGTTGATTTCTATAGTGTTAAGAGAAGGCAGGCATCTTTTTTTAGCAGTTGAAATCGTTATTGTGATTGCAGCCATTGCTGTGCTAGGAGCTTATCTTTATCAGCCTAATTTAGCGCAGTTTTGGCAAACATTATTAAACCCAATGTTAAAAGCAACACTGGCAAATTCAGATTCCAACGTATCAGCAACAGAAATTACCCAATTCTTTACAACAACTTCTCATTTTATGACAGGGTGTGCAGCCTTAAGTTATGTGATTGTTGTATTAGCAGGGCTGTTTTTAGGAAGAGGCTGGCAAGCAGTTCTTTATAATCCTGGTGGATTTAAAAAAGAATATTTAGCTTTGCGTGGACAATCCGAATTAGCAATAGCAACTTTGGCAATTCTCGGAACGGGTTTGCTGTTTTCAGGACAAGTCGCAGAAATATGCTGGAATATCTGCATTTTGCTATTTGTGTTATACGCACTGATAGGCACAACGATTCTACATTGTGCTTTTGCAACCTTAAAACAAAGCCGTTTTTTGCTGCCATTTTTGTATATCACGATGATGATAATACCTCAAGCTCTGATTCCTGCGGCAATTCTTGGACTTGCAGACACTTGGCTGAACTTACGCAATAAAATTCCAAATCAAACTAGCGTTTAAAACGCTTAAAATTCAGCTAGGGCTGAACAAAGAGGTGAAAAAATGGAAGTAATTCTTCTTGAGAAGGTAGCAAACTTAGGTAATTTAGGCGATAAAGTAACCATAAAATCCGGTTACGGCAGAAATTATTTAGTCCCACAAGGCAAAGCGGTTGCTGCAACAGCTAAAAAAATTGCTGAATTTGAAGTTCGTCGTGCTGAGCTTGAAAAAGCAGCGGCGGAAAAATTATTAGCTGCTCAATCACGCGCTACTGAATTGGCTAAATTGACGATTGTTATTTCACACAAAGCAGGTGAAGAAGGTCGTTTATTTGGTTCAGTAGGCACGCATACTATTGCGGATGCAATCACTGCGGCTGGTGTAGAAGTTGGCAAACATGAAGTGCGTTTACCGCATGGTGTAATTCGCCATGTAGGCAGCTATGATGTTGATATTCATCTGCACACTGACGTGAATACAACAGTAGCTGTTCAAATCGCTGCAGAATAAACGGTTGTTGCTATGATCATCGTAACTGGAGGCGCAGGCTTTATTGGTAGTAATCTGTGTTTTGCTTTAAATAAGCGCGGTTACGATGATGTTTTAGTCGTGGACAATCTGACGAACGGGATTAAATATAAAAATTTACTCGATTGCAAAATTCGCGATTATTGTGACAAAGAAAGTTTTTTAGCTAAGTTACACAATGGCTTTTTTAAAGCCGAAACCATCGAGGCTGTTTTTCATCAAGGTGCGTGTTCTAGCACGACCGAATGGAATGGTCGCTATATGATGGAAAACAATTATGAATACAGCAAAACGCTGTTTCATTATTGTCAGCAATACAAAATCCCCTTTATTTATGCGTCCAGTGCTGCTGTGTATGGTGCGGATGCAAATTTCAAAGAAAGCCTAGAATTTGAAGCTCCGCTCAATGTTTATGGCTATTCCAAATTTCAATTTGACCAATATTTGCGTCAACATCAATCAAAACTATGTTCTCAAGTGGTCGGCTTGCGCTATTTTAATGTGTATGGCGACAGAGAATCCCATAAAGGCAGCATGGCGAGTGTGGCGTTTCACCTAAATAATCAACTGAAAGTTTCAGATAAAATTCGTTTGTTTGAAGGCTGTGATGGTTATGGCAATGGCGAACAACGGCGTGATTTTGTTTATGTTGGTGATGTGGTGGATGTGAATCTGTGGTTTTTAGACCATCCGCAGACTTCCGGCATTTTCAATGTTGGCACCGGACGTAGCCAAACTTTTAATGATGTTGCCAATGCCGTGATTGCTTATCACCACCGTGGTGAAATTGAATATATTCCCTTCCCTGAGCACCTGAAAGGTTGCTATCAAAGTTTTACTCAAGCCAATTTAGAACAACTTCGTGCAATCGGATGCAATCATCCATTCAAATCTGTTGAAGAAGGTGTTGCGATTTATATGGCGTGGTTGAATAGCTAACGAGGCTGTGAAAGTATTCAAAAATTATCAAAATGCTATTTTTTAACCTATTGATTTATATGCAGCACCTTAGTCAAAAAACATGTTTTTTTGACTCCAAAACAAAATACTTTCACAGACTCTAACGTTCATTGCTACTTTATTCATCTAAATTAAGCGAGTCATAATTTGATGTTTTATCGTTATTTTTATTACGCTATTTGTTTGTTATTACTGACCAGTTGCAAGCATGACATAGAAGAAGTTCCCGTTTTGCCACGAGCTGCTGAACCGGTTGGCTTTTCAAAAAAATTAGCGGATGCGGCTTTAGAGCGATTAACCCATAAAGTCAGATATGATGCAGCGTATCTGAAAATTCCTTACCCTGGCGGAGATGTGCCAGATAACATGGGGGTTTGTACCGATGAAGTGATTAGAAGTTATCGAAAATTGGGCATTGATTTACAAAAAGACGTGCATAAAGAAATGATAGCCCACTTTGATGCTTTCCCGACCCGTCAGCGATGGGGATTGCAGTCAGCGGACACTAACATTGACCACAGGCGGGTTCCTAATTTGCAAGTTTTGTTTTCCCGCAAAGGCTTGAAGCTTCCGATAACACAGCAGGGGAAAGATTATTTGCCCGGTGATCTGGTGACGTGGCGCGTTGAAGGTCGTCCCCATATTGGCATTGTGGTCAATCGCAAACGTCGTGGCGAAAGTCGATATATGATTGTACATAATATTGGCAGAGGTCCTGTTCTTGAGGATATGCTGTTTAAATATCCTATTACTGGACATTATCGCTATTATGGTGTTTAGAAAAATTATTTAAAATCAATGGTATGCGCTTAATTTACACCAGCATTTTTTACCTACTTTTACCTTTCCTTTTTATCCGTTTATACCTACGCGGCTTTAAAAACCCCGACTTTCGCAAACGCTGGGATGAACGCCTTGCGATTTATCACCAAGCTCACGAAAAAAACGTCATTTTTTTTCACGCCGTTTCGGTCGGGGAAGCAGAATCCATTTTTCCACTAATTCATCGACTACTCGCACAACAACCTGACGTTAAAATTCTGATTACCACCACCACACCTACCGGTTCTGCGAGAGTAAAAGCCGTATTAGGCAACAAAGTTCAGCATGTTTATCTGCCTTATGACATGCCGATTTTCATTCAGCATTTTTTAAATCATTTTAAACCGCGTCTTGCCGTAATTGCAGAAACAGAAGTCTGGGCTAATTTATTTGGCTTATGCAAAAAAAATAACATTCCTTTGTTTATTATCAACGCACGTTTATCGCAATCTTCTTACAAGGGCTATCAAAAAATTTCGGCATTAAGCAAACCCGCTTTAAACAATGTCACAATGATTGCCGCCCAAACCCAAGACGATGCCGACAGATTTATCGCACTCACAGGTGATAGTTCAAAAGTACAAGTGATTGGCAATATCAAATTTGATTTAGATGTCAGTGCGGAGTTTATCGAACAAGGCAAATTCTTACATGCAGCCTTATTTGCGCACCGCCTTGTTTGGATTATTGCCAGCACGCATAAAGAAGAAGAAAACTTTTTTTTAGAACTTTATCCTGAATTAAAAAAACAAATTCCCGAATTATTATTGTTGATTGTGCCTAGAAATATGGAGCGATTTGGCGAAGTCAAACGCCTGTGTGAAAAACAGCAATTACAAGTAGTGATGCGCACTTCTGGGCAAGTCTGCACAAAAACAACCGATGTGTATTTGGCAGATACCATAGGTGAATTAAAAATGCTGTACGCCGCATCAGACGTGGCTTTTGTGGGTGGAAGTCTCGTTCCTGTAGGTGGGCATAATGTGTTAGAACCTGCGGTGATTGGTGTTCCGGTGATGTTTGGCAGTTATATGGCAAATTTTAAAGTTATTGCAAATGGCATATTAGCGGCAAATGCAGCAATACAATGTGAAAATCAACAGCAATTAGCAGATGCAGTGTTAAAACTCTATCAACAACCAGCTTACAGAGAACAGTTAATCGCTAATGGCAAACTGTTTGTGCAACAAAATCAAGGCGCGATTGCCAAAATTATCGCGCTGTTATCAGCTGAATCTAACGTTAGTGCTTAATATCTAACAACTTATCTAAAAAATTTCCCGATTTTTACATGTTGTCAGGGCGAATTCATTCGCCCTGAGCGATTAAAATCACCTCTACAAAAATCCTCACGTTATTCACCGAATTCTAAAATAACGCGCTAATACTAAGTAACGTAAATTCTGAAATTTTTTTAAGACGACTAGTCGTCTTAAAAAATTTTTATTCAAATAGGCTCTTATTCACTGTTTAAAAAATCAATTCATCGCAACTCTACGCTAATATTTTTGGCAAAAAAAAGGCGGTTGGATAAACCAGCCGCCTTTCTTCGTTTGTTACCGCGAATAAGCTAAACAATCATCACCTATTGAGAGCAAACCACCGATGAATATTCCACGCTAATGATTCTAATTGCGGGATAAAAATCAGGACTTGGCACTGCGCCTAAAAAGGTGAGAATCTTTCCTTTCAAGTTAGCCACTGTTCTAGGATCATCAACCACTTTAATATCCAATTCAGTATTCATGGGGATTGATTCTAGTTTCTTTTGGTCATCAGGTGAAACCGCACCAGCCGCAGTCGGTGCTGCTTTCAATGGAAACTGTCCAGCCTGTCCTACAATTGCAAAAATAATTTTGTCAAAGTGCATAACAGGTTGTGAGGGATTATTAATAATAGTAGTCGTGCCTGTTGTCGTAGTCGTCTTTGTCGGCAATACAACTCTACAACTCACGCTAGCAGGTTTTCCTACGCCGTCAACAGGTGGAACAACCGCTGCTGCTTGATGCGCAAATAACGCCAAACCCAGTGTTAAAACAGAAAGTGCTATTGAACTTTTTTTCATGATTAAGACTCCTCATTTGGTAAGTGAGATAATTTGGAAAAACATCTTAAAACCCAAATACATGCGCAGTAATAAAATTGTTTTTATACCGTGCTGTTTAAATCTACTCCATTGCTAAAAAGATGTCTAGCATCCTGTTTTTTAACTACATTATCTGCAAACAATATCACACTATCTATTTGTTTTTATTTACTTTGTAGCACTAATTTACTCAATGCCGGCAAAATCACAAACGTGCCAATCATAATCCAAAAAATTCCAATCGTAATCACCAATCCCATGCTGGCAACGCCTTGGTGTGGCGAAAATGCCAAGCCTGCAAAACTGGAAATTGTGGTCAAGGCACCGTAAAAAATCCCCCGCGCGGTACTCGATTGATAAATATTTTGCTCTTCATCCACAGAATGGCGCAGTTTTTCCAACATGTGAATGCCATTATCCACGCCTAACCCTAACAGCAATGGCAACGCGATAATATTGGCAAAATTAATCGGCGTACCGGTTAAAGCAGTGCTTGCCATCGTAAATAATCCCGCTAATAACAACGGCACAATCACTAACAGCGTATCTTTTACATTGCGGCGCATCGCTAATAACAACAGTGTAATCGTGATAATCGCAATCGTAATCGCTTGTTTAAAGGCTTTCACCACCTCTTTCATCGACTCCCAAAACAACACCGGCAAATCGGTTGTGGCTTCTTCCACGCTTTGCACTTGCGTAATAAATTCCTCTAAATTATCCAAATCATTCAAATCTTTTTTCGGAAAAATTTGCACCCGATATAAACCGGCTTTGCTCAACCATCGGTCTTTAATATCCGGCGGAATCATCTCCAGCGAAACTTCATCCGCATGTAAACTCATCGACAATTGATTCATCACAACCGGCAATCCGCCTAAAATACTGGTTTGTACTTTTTCAATGAATTGTTGCCGATTCGGTTGCAAACGATTTTCCAATTCAACTAACGCTCCTTGTAGTTCAGTTTGTAAACCCATTAATGCTTTCACTTCCTCTTTATCGGTGCGATTCGGCAAAGTTGTTTTTATTGTATTTAATAATTTCTCAATCGCAATTTTCGGATCAGTGCCTTGTTTTAACGGAGGAAAACTCGCGGATTGCGCACCAATCACTAAATTCAAATCATCCAATAACGCCAATTTATCGTCTTGTTCTTCAGGAACAAAATCAAACAAACTCACGGTTTTATCCACAATCGCTAATTTTTCAATGCGCGTTTGTAATTGTTTGGCTTTTTCAGGACTATTCGCCAACACACTCAACGTCATCGGCGAAGTATCTTGGGTTTTTAACAACTTTTTAAACGCAATCACTGATTCCGTATGCGGATCGCGAATATTAATCGGATTAAAATCCACCACGATTTTGAATAATAAAAAGCTTGATACAATGGCTAAAACTACGGTGATATAAGTAATTGGTCTAGCAAAATGCAAGGGAATACTATTTAAACTATGGATAAAAGGTGAAACTTTAGTATGTCCTAATTCAGCCTCTTTTAATTGTGGTTTCGGAATAATTAATAATAAAACCGGCAAAATGGTTAAAGTAATAAATAAACAAATAAATAAACTACTGCCTGCTAATAATCCTAATTCAGAAATGCCTTTGTAATCGGTTGGAATAAACGCATATAAACCAATCGCTGTTGTTGCCGCACATAATAGCAGCGATGGACTGGTGGAAATTAATGTGCCGCGAATTGCATGTTCTTTGCTAATGCTGTTTTTTAAATAATCGCGATAACGTAAACAAAAATGAATGGCATACTCAACGCCTAAACCAATATTAGAAACGGTAAAAGCGACTGAAATTAAATTCAATTCATTCACAAAGGTTGCGGCAAATAATCCGCAAAACACCATGCCCATTAATAAGGTGACGAATGTTGCAAGCATTAAAACCACAGAGCGAAATGCAATTAATAAAATCAAACAGACTAATCCGAGTGAAAATAAGCTTGCGGTAAAAGTGCCTTGACTAATGCCTTCCATTTCATCATGTTCTAAGCCTATTTCGCCTGTAATCCACACTTTTACAGGTGGCAAATCAGAATTTTGAATTTTGTTAATCGTATCGCGCAATTTTGCAATTGGCTTTTCAATCGGCATAATTTCTGAATAATCAAATTTGGGTCTGACAATAATAAAGCTACGTTTGGCATCCGATGCTTCCGTGCTGTTTTTCATCATTAATTCTTGCCACGATAATAAATCATTTTCATTATTTAAAACTTTATGCAGCGTTATTTGAATTTTGTTTAATAATGGCGTGATTTCAATCGGTAATTCATTATTTTTATCCGAATGATTTAGCGCATCATCTAAAATGGAAAAGAGACCTTCTAAACTATTATTTTCCGCTAAGCGTCCAATAAATGGCTGCGCTTGCGTTAAGGAATTCGATATATCTTGCAATTCTGCATTTTCCAAATACAGCAAACCATTACGCCGAAAAAATTCGCTATTACTTGGCACATAAACGGTATCAAAATTTTCTTTATCCGCTGCAATCATGCGGCTCAAACGATTGGTCGCGCCTGTGGTCAGTTCTGGCGTATCCGACTCCACCATTAACAACAGCGTGTTCACATCCTGTGGAAAGTTTTTTTCAAAAGTACGGCGATTTTTTTGAAACGGAGCATCGGGGGCAATTAATTCGGTGGTATCGGTATTAATTGTTAAATGATTGATGGTGTAATAAATGGCTGCTCCTGACAACAGTAGCATAGTGAGTAATACGAGATAAGGTGCGCGTAGTATCCAGTTTCCCCAAAGGGTAAAAAAATGATGCAAACGCTTTTCAAGTGGTGTCATTGCCCTTTATATCCTTGCTGTTATTGAGAGTAAAAACGTGATTATACATGATTGGTTCTTGCTCACGAGTAGTCAACCACTGAGCAAACTGAATGTATTTTACTGATGCTTTTGATAAAACCCCACAATAGTTAATTTTTTTGTGTAAACTAGAATGACTAATTATTTAACCTTTCTCAAAAAACGTATTAAGGAGAACCTGTAATGGCAAGTTTAGATCAGATTACTAAAGAGATTCTATCGAGTGTGAATGGTGCATTAGGTTGCGCTGTCGTTGATTTACCCAGTGGCATGTTATTAAGTGTTGCACATAATGTGAGCTATTTTACGCAAACTTTTGTGGAAGCGGCGGCGGCGGCGGCAGTTGATATTTTTAGAGGTAATAATATAGTGGCAGTGGAAAGTTTATTAGGTAATCAACGCGGTCGTCCCGTTGAAAACTCAATTCAAGAAATTCAAATGACCTCCAGCACTACTTTTCACTTTATGGCCGTAATCCCTGAAAAACCAACCGCTGTTTTGGTTTTAATCACCAGCCGCAACACCAGTTTAGGCATGGGCTGGGCTTCGATTCGGGTGAATATGCCAAAAATCGCGCCACTGATTCCTTAAATTTCCGCATAAGTAGCTTAAGATATTTTGGAGTGCAAGCTTTGCTTGCCACGTCAGGCAGAACCAAACCTCCTTAGATTTCTTTATCAACTGAAATTTCTACTTGATTACTTATCCTATTTTCCATCAAATACCCCAATGTTCAGTTTCAATGAAAACCGCGTTTTAACCTTGCTTGTTTAAATCCTATTAGATTTTGGCAAGTATATTGCTTTATTCAAAGCCATAAACGCAGTTTTCCTCGCCAATCTTGAACATTGAGGTTAAAAAAATGGCAGATATTAATGACCCTAATGGTTTAACAAAAAACGAATTTAAAATTATCGTCGCCGGAAATCTCGGCTCTGGAAAATCAACTTCGATTCGCGAAATCAGCCAAGTTCCAGTGATAGGTACTGAAACCAAACCTTCTGAATCCAACTCTTTGCAGCAGAAAGAAACCACTACAACCGCAATGGAATATGGCGTGACATGGATAGAAAACAAAAAAATTCATCTGTATGGCACGCCCGGACAACGCCGCTTTGATTTTATGACTGATATTCTGTGTAAAGGCGCGAGTGGCATGGTGTTGATGATTAACAACGGCTGTCAAAATCCTCTGCAAGAGATTGATTATTATCTGAATAAGCATAATGATTTTCTGCTGCAACATCCCGCAATTATTGCGATTACGCATTATGATGATATGAATACCAGCACGACTTTATCCGATTATCACCGTTATATTTTTGAACAAGGCTTTTCCTGCCCAGTAATCCGCGTGGATGCTCGAAAAAAAATAGAGGTTGAAAAACTGTTACTGCAATTACTGCTGCAAATTATTCAAGCCAAAACCGGAAAAAACAGCTACGAAAATTCTTCTCCTCATCAAGTTGCCGCTTAAAAAAATAGATGCGTTTTGTCACTGCCATTCTCCATCCTGTTGAAAATCTCGATCGTGCCAGCGATTTTTTTTGCACTGCATTGGGATTTTCTGTGCAAAATCAATGCGCTTATGGTGCATTATTGGAAAATGGCGCAGTCACAATCCGCTTAGTGGCAGAAACAACTTCACCGCAAGTGCCTTTGCATTTGGAGTTGTATAGCAAAAACTTAATAGACGATACGCAAGCGTTATTAAAGTTTCCAGAAATTATCTTACTTACTGAAAATAGCCAGAAAAACTCTTATCGAATCGAAAGTTGTTTGCAAGCACCGCACGGTGTCATGCTAACTTTATACCAAGAATTTAACGAAGATGAAGTCAACATTGTGCCAGACTTGCCAATTTGTTTAGATTGGGAAAATCAAGCTGTTGCTTGCCTGCAAACCTTATTAAAATATTTGCCGATTGAATTTCGGCAACTCGCTCGCACTCGCGTCACGGAACGCGCCGAAGTTTTGGCCGCTGAACAGGGTGAAATCACAGTGACACTGGAAATTGCCGTGCAAGCCTTAGCAGAAAGCACTCCACATTTTCAACATCCTACCTTAGTTGCTGCTTTGCATGAGCGCGGCATTGCTACCGGAACGCATTTTCACTTGCCAGAATCGTGAGTTTTTCTATTTTTTCTATTCCCGCCCTACCCGCTCGCTTATTCAATTGCTTAAAAATTGCTTTCGCAACCTGGCAATTAAAAAAACTTCCCACCGCTGAACGCGAACAAGCGCATCACGCCTTGGCTGCCTTACTTGGCAACGCGCGCGGCATGACGATGAAAATCGGACAGCTTATCGCCAGTGGTTCAGAGCAAACCGCCTATCAACCACTTATCACCAGCATTAAGCCCTTGCCGTTGTCCGCGCTGTTGCCAATCTTAAAACGCGAATTTTCGCAGCCTTTGGCAGATATTTTTCCTGAAATTAAAGAATCCGCAGCAGCTGCTTCGTTAGGACAAGTCCATTACGCGCGATTAGCTGACGGGCGCGAAGTGGCTATTAAAATTCGTTATCCGGGCATTGTGGAAACGGTGAAAGCCGAATTGCAATTAACCGATTGGCTACCGAGCGCGGGGCCGTTTAAACGTTGGCAATTTAATAGCGATGATTATAAACAAACCTTGCGGCAGCAATTATTGCGAGAAACTGATTATCGAATCGAAGCGCAAACACAGCAGCGGTTTCAAGAACGTTTATCTATCAAAGGTTTGTGCATTCCCAAAATTTATCCTGAATTCTGCAAAGCTTCTGTGTTAGTGCAATCGTGGGAAACGGGCTGTCGTTTGCATGAAGTCAGCGATTGGAGCAAAAAACAACGTTTGGAAATTGCAAAAACGTTGTTGGTGACGTTGTTTCAAAGTTTGTTTGTGCACGGTGAAATTCATGGCGATCCGCATAGCGGTAATTATTTATTTCGCTTGGATGCGGAAGAGAATGCTATTACGGTGTTGCTGGATTATGGTTGCACGGTGCTGATTAGCAAGCCGCGCCGCTTGGCGTTGTTAAAATTAATTGATGCTTATTGCAATCAGCAGCCGATTAACGGTTTGCAATGTTTTGTGGCAATGGGATTTGATGCGCAAAAGCTGAAACATCTTGAAAATGAATTTCCCGCGCTGTGTGCAGCGTTGTTTTTGCCATTCACGCAAACCAAAGCGTTTGATTTAGAAACATGGCGGTTAGCGAATACTTTGCAAGAATTGTTAGCGGAAAAACGCTGGTGGTTTAGAGCAGCGGGTTCTGCGGATTTGCTGTTGTTATTGCGAGCTTTTCAGGGTTTAACTCAGCATTTGACAACATTGCAGGTTTCACTCCCTTGGGGTGCGTTATTGCGTTATGCGGTTGGCGAATCTGTGTTGCAAGAAGCTCGCGATTTTGTGTTGCCAGAGTTATCAGTACAGATGTTTAACAATCAGCCGCTGTTGATTAAAGCTAATAAGTTGTGTGTGCGCGTTTATGAAAATGATGTTGTTACCATTAGTTTAGATTTACCTGCGGAGGCGGCTTTAGAATTGGAGAGTTTGATTCCTGCTGCGGTTTTGGCGGAGATAAAAGCTAGTGTGGAAGTGGATTTAGTGAAAATAACGTCGTCACTTCAACAACAAGGGATTTTTCCACAAGTGTTATTTGAAACAGTCACAGAGCGGAAGCTTTGTCGGGTGTGGTTGGAATGAAAGTTTTGCCAAAATTTTCGTATTCTATCTTTGCGAGTCACTAACGAATGAAATGATTTTACAGTAGACTGTAACGGCTCATCGGCAATCTCTTTACGCAAACTTTTTATGAGGAAAAATATGACGACTTATATCAATATAACTGGCAATGATAATTACAGCAGTCCTGCGGCTTTGTCGAATGTGATGAATGGTAGAGAGGTCAAATTATGAAACAGGTTGCTTCATTGCGCTATGGCGTAATTTTTAAAAAAGCTTTTTGCGATGTTGATGTCTTTAAAGGCTTTGTACGCGACATTTTAGGCATTAATCTTGAAATAACAGCGGTTGAAACTGAAAAAGAGTTTGATACCTTGATTGGAAATGTCAAACCACGTTTTGATTTATATGCCAAAGATGAAAAAAATCGAGTGATTGTGGATATTCAACACAGCAAAGACCACGATCATTATGATCGTTTTTTGCATTATCACTGCATGGCATTGTTAGAGCAGGTTAAAAACTCAGAAAACTACAAACCCACGTTAGCGGTTTATACGATTGTGGTTTTAACGTCGGGTGATAAATATAAACAGCCTGTTTCAGTGATTGATTTTGACCCTAAAGATTTAGATGGCAAGCCTTTGGGCGAAATTCCGCATAAGGTGATTTATCTTTGCCCAAAGTATTTGAATGAACAAACGCCGGAGCTTTATCGGGAATGGATGCAGGTGATTGATGATAGTTTAGACGGCTCGGTTGATGAGTCGTTATACCATCTTGCTGAAATTGATAAAGTGTTGGCACATATTGAGCAGGATGGCATTACGCCGGAAGAACGCTATTGGATGATTGAAGAGTATAGTGAAGAAAAAGCAAAACAGGAAAATTATGAAGAAGGAATTGAGAAAGGAATTGAGAAAGGAATTGAAAAGGGGATTCAAAAGCAGAAATTAGCAACAGCTAAGGCAATGTTGGCAGAAGGTCTTGATATAAAAGTGATTGTTAAAATTACTGGATTAACGGAAGAAATGATTTTGCAATAAACTAACGCCCATGACTGGCAGTCCTTGAAGGCATAAGTATCTACACAAGATAGTTTGACAGTTTTTATAACAAAATCATTGATAATAAAGGGTTTTTGTAGGTTGGGTTAGCGTTATTGAGCGAAGCGAGATAAGCGTAACCCAACATGCAGCGTTAAAATAAACACTCTTGTTGGGTTACGCTCTTTTTTCTGACGAAAAAAGTAGCTAACCCAACCTACATATTTCAATATCCTATTGATATATAAATATTTTTCAAACTAAAGATGTGTAGATAGTTATGCCTTGAAGGACTGCCAGTCATTTTTTAACCACAGAGGATAAAAATATGGCAACAGATTTTATCGAAAAATATATCAACCCTTTTACCGATTACGGCTTTAAACGTTTGTTTGGCGAAGAAGCAAATAAAGATTTATTGCTGGATTTCTTAAGCGAATTATTACGAGAGGAACAGGGCGAGATTAAAAATATCACTTTTTTGAAAACTGAGCAGTTAGGTTCTACTGAAATTGATAGAAAGGCGATTTTTGATTTGTATTGTGAAAATGACAAAGGTGAAAAGTTTATTGTTGAATTACAAAAAACCAAGCAGAATTTTTTTAAAGATAGGGCTTTGTATTATTCTACTTTTCCAATTCAGGAACAGGCAAAAAAAGGTTCAGAGTGGAATTTTGAGTTAAAAGCCGTTTATACGGTTGCCATTTTAGATTTTGTATTTGAAGAAGATAAAGAAGAGACTGAAAAATATAAATATTTTGTCAAATTAAGCGATATTGAAACCAATAAAGTTTTTTACGATAAATTAACTTTTGTGTATTTAGAAATGCCAAAGTTTAAAAAGAGTTTAGATGAAATAGAAACTCATTTTGAAAAATGGCTTTATGTATTACGGCATTTAAACGAGTTAGATAAAATTCCGGCTAAATTGACTGAGCGCGTTTTTAAGAAATTGTTTGATGTGGCGGAGATTGCTAAATTTAATCGTGAGCAGTTGATGGCGTATGAAGACAGTATGAAATATTACTGGGATTTAAAGAATTCGTTGGATACGAAATTTAGAGAGGGAAAAACCGAAGGGAAAATGGAAGAAAAACAGGCTATTGCTAAAAATCTATTAGCGATGGGATTAGATGTGGAGGCGATTGCAAAAGCAACAAGTTTGACAATAGAAATTATAAAAACATTGTAATTTGATTCTAAGGCGATGAGAAAATGACTCAAAAATTTGTTGGTGCCGCTGATATTGAACATGCAAATGGTATTTATGAAGATGCTATTGCAACAATTATAGATTGGATGCAATGGAATATAAAAGTGAATATGAACGAGCGATGGCTTTGAAACCTTATCAGGATTTGCTTAATGCGTTTGATACTGCAAAAAGAGAAGGGGAAAAGCAAGTGGGAATGGAGATAGCTCAAAAGATGTTGGCAATGGAAATTGATTTGAAAACGATTGTTAGAATTACAGGGCTAATGGAAGAAATGATTTTGCAGTAAACTGATGAATAGTTTTAATAAAAAGCAGGATGTGTTTATGGCTACGAAAGAGAGAAAGCTCATCAGTTTTGATTGGGCGATTAAAAAAATATTGCGAAGTAAAGCGAACTTTGAAGTGTTAGAAGGATTTTTAAGCGAATTATTGTTTGAAGAAATTAAAATTATGGAAATTTTGGAGTCCGAAAGTAATAAAGAGACAAAAGAGGATAAATTTAATCGAGTGGATATTAAGGTTAAAAACTCGAATGAGGAAATCATTTTAATTGAAATTCAATATGACAGGGAATTAGATTATTTGCAGCGGATGTTGTATGCCACGTCTAAAACGATTGCAGAGCATATTCAGGAAGGTAAAGCTTATTCAGAAATTACCCGCGTCATTTTTTGTGCTATTTTATATTTTAATTTCGGAGAAGGTGATGATTATGTTTATAAAGGCACAACGTCATTTATTGGAATGCACAATAACAGCGTGTTGAAATTAAATCCTAAACAAGCACAGTTATATAAAACAGACTGTGTAGATAAAACTTTCCCTCAGTATTATTTAATTCGGGTTAATAATTTTAATAATTTAGCGAAAGATAGCTTGGATGAGTGGATTTATTTTTTAAAAAACGAAGAAATTAAGGATGATTTTAAAGCTAAAGGGTTAGCAAAAGCGAAAGAGGTGTTAGATTATTTAAAATGTTCTGAGACGGAAAAGCGCGAGTATGAAAAGTTTAAGGAGTCTTTACATGATCAGGCGAGTATGTATGAGTCAACGTATGTCGTTGGCAAAATGGATGGAATGAAGGAGGGAATGAGAAAGGAAAGTTAGAAACAGCAAAAGCAATGCTGTCAGAGGGGCTTGATATAAAATTGATTGTAAAAATGACAGGACTAACGGAAGAAATGATTTTGCAGTAGACTGTAACCGCTAATTAGTAATAACTTTACGTTTATAGTGATTTCAATTCTATTAGATATAGCAATTATTAACATGACTAAAATAACCATTTATATCATCTAAAGATATAGTTTTAA
>CAKZJE010000078.1 GCA_936941155.1 uncultured Methylomonas sp.
AAAGCTAATCCGGCATGAACAATTACATAGTCGCCAATTTGCGCTTCGGGTAAAAAGCTGAGGCTGATGTCTTTGCTAACACCGGAAAAATCGACTTTTGCCATGCGTTGCAGGTTGTCGTTTGAGTGGGTGATGCTGATGATTTTTGCGGGGATGGCTAGGCACATAGGTATTTTCAGAAGTTGTGTTTTTGCATGAGTTGAAATTGTTGATTCGTATCCAATGTATTTTCAAATTCAATCTCACATTGTGTTTCTGTGTCAAATTGAATCAGAAATTTAGGCATCGACAAGCCTAATTGAAACTGGATGGATTCATTGACATGATAAAGCCCTCTTTGAGAGGTATTTGCTTTCAGTGTACTCTGTTTGGTTATTTTTTGCTGGCTTAGGTTACTTGCTAATCAGGAAATACTTTAATAAATTTAACGCTAACATATTAATTTATAAAGCAATAGTTATTGTAAGAAATAAGCAAAACAGCCACGTCCTGACTCTTTAGCACGATAAAGCGCAGCATCCGCATTATCTATTAACTCCTCCATGTTATTGCCATGTTCAGGATATAGAGCAATACCAATGCTTGCCCCAATCGTAACTTTATGGTTTCCACGCAATATAAAAGGTTGACTGAGCGTCGAAATAATCGCGTTTGCAATGGGATCAACTTGTTCATAAAGTGCAATGTCTTCTATTAGAATCACAAACTCATCTCCACCTAAACGTGCCACCGTATCAACTTCGCGTAAACGACAACTAACGCGCTCTGCTACTTGCTGTAATAACTCATCACCTGCGGCATGACCTAAGGTATCGTTAACCGCTTTAAATTTATCTAAATCCATCATTAACACGGCTATTTTTTTATCGGTTCTACGACTGACTTCGATAGCATGTTTAAGGCGTTCATTTAGCAAACGGCGATTAGGCAATTGTGTTAAGTAATCATAAAACGCCAACCGATTAATCTGTTCTTCTGTTGCTTTACGTTCGGTAATATCCATGTAAGCTATGACTACACCGTAACCACTGATAGCAAGCGGAGTTGCACTGACTAACAACCAAGTAATCACACCGCCAGCTTTTACAATGCCCATTTCTACGTTACTAACAGAAGTATTGTTTTTCAAAGCTATGACACTGGCAAATTCTTCGGATGGCATGGGGGTAAAATCAGTTCGAATAATTTGCCATGCTTTATCAGCATAATTTCTTTGTAAATGCTCTTGTTTTGAAATACCTAACAGAGTTTCAGACGCTGTATTGCAATCAATAATATAGCCTTGTTCATCAGTAATGGTGATGCCAACCCCCAAAACATCAAAAATAGCTTGTAGTTTTTGTTCACTTTCCTTGAGTTCTTTCTCAGCTTGCAAGCGTTCTAACTCACCGGCTGCCCTACCAGCAACTATCTTTAATATCGACTCTGCCAATACTTTATTTGCAAGCGGTTTTTCCCCTATCACTGCTATCAGTCCTATTGCTTGTCCTGTACTGCTCCACAATGTAACTCCTAGGTAACTTTCTGCATTAAGTGTTTTTAGCACTTCGTCCTTTGGAAAAAATTGACTGACACTACTGGGAAAACAGCAAACTGCTTTGCCAACAACCTCACCACAAGGTGTATCTTTCAACGCATAAACGACATTATCTTCAAACGCTCCATTGTGGTAAACCGCCACGGTCTGAGCAGTTAAACCATCGCCTTTGAGACGGTCAATACAAACAAAGCTCATTTCCAAGCACTGTGCAAGGTGACGTGCAAGTGATTCAAAAAAACTTTCGTTAGTGTATTGCGACACAATTTGCGATAAAAAGGCATGAGTTTCCTCAATTTTCTTATACTCTGTCACATCGGTAGCAACACCGCCTAAACCCTTGATATTGCCATCTACATCCTTCAATGCAAACTTTGTAGTCGCCATCACAGTTGGTATGTTTTTATGCTTACGAGACTGTGAAAGTATCCTTCTTCAACAAGTTATAATAACAACATAAGTAGAAAGCACCACTCACACATGAA
>CAKZJE010000079.1 GCA_936941155.1 uncultured Methylomonas sp.
TTTTCAGCATTTTTCTAATTTTTCAGTGTTTTTTTTCTCTAAGATACCGCTGGTTTTGAATACTTTCACTGTCTCTTAACGCCTTTGTGACAGGAGTTAAACCTAACAGCACAGGTTCTATTTCATTTGATGTGTTAGTTTTGAATACTGCAAAAGTGGGTACTTCAACGACAACAAATACTGCAAAATTTGAAGTTACCTCAAGCACTCCATCTACAACCCCTGGTGTTCCTACAAGTAACTCTAACCCAGCTTCTTATATTGTTGGTTTAGGACAAAAATATGACGTAGTTGCAAATGATGGTACAAACGTTTCTGGCACGCCAACTGACGGTAACAACGCAATTCCAACCACAACTTCTGCTGAAGATTTAGTCGTTGTATCCACTGCGTCAGCAGGTCAAACCATTACTTTTGACAACGTTATCTGGAATAAAGGTGACGGTACAGATACATTTGACGTGCAATTGCGTCCTGATGTTTTCAATAGCTTTCCAGTCGGTACTTCATTTCAATTGTTCAAAGATGATGGTGTAAATCCATTATTGGATACAAGCGGCAATGGAGTTCCTGATACTGGTGCAATTCCAGCAGGTCAAGGAACAGGTTCTTCTTACCATGTTAAGGTGGTCGCAACTATTCCATTGAATGCTTGTACTTTAGCAAGTACTAACAATTGTGGTGCGACAGCTAACGGTCCTTATACGATTGCAAAAGTTGCAACTTCTGTCGGTGATCCAACTAAATCAAACACTGTGTTTGATCAGTTGACAACGATTACCAAACCTTCAGTTGACTTACAAAACGCTGGTGGTGCTGGTGCGGGATCTGGTTTGACAGGTGCTAATATTACAAACACTGTAATCACTGCACAAACAGACAAAGTTCCCGGTACAACCACTTACTTTGATTTGCCAGTTTTCAATACTTCTGCTATTGCAGATAGTTATGTATTTACTTATCACGTTGCAACGACAAGTTTAGGTGGTACAGCACTTACCAGTTTTATAGACGGTACAATTCCATCAGATTGGAAACTGACTTTCCGTAAAGGAACAGGTGGTGCGTGTTCTTCAACAACAGTAGGAGCAGCAATTACTTCATCTGATTTAGTTAATGCAGGTGGCAATCAGTTAATCTGCGCGGAGGTAACAACGCCTTCGACTGCTACTCAAACTGCAGCCGCTCCTATGTTCTTGCACTTTAAAGTTAAATCAGTCGCTTCTGGTGTAACTGACGTGAAAATTGATAGTGTTGCTTTTAAAGCAGTAGGGGTATTGAGTTTGACACCAAACCGTACTGGACAGGTTTATCCTGGCGGAACGATTGTTTATTCTCATACTTTGGCTGCTACTGGCTCGTCAAGCTGTACTGGAAATAGTTTAACAGCTACGATGGATACAAATCTTATCAATCTAGGCTGGAGTGCGCTGGTTTACAAAGATGACAACGGTGATAACCAACTGGATGCGGGTGATGACTTGATTGGGCCTGCAACTGCAACTGCGGTTTCTTACACAACAAATGTAAATGCCACTTTAGTTCCCGGAACACCTGAGAAACTGGTAGTGCAAGTTTTTGCACCTAACGGTGCTGCCTTGGGTGCAACTAATTTGGTAAATTTGGTCGCTTCAGGTGATTGTGACGGTGCAGGTACTACTACTGCAACCGCTAATGCCAATGATTTGACAACTGTTATTACAGGTCAAGTTCGTTTGTATAAAACCCAAGCGGTGGATTACGATTGTAGTGGTACAGCAGACCAAATTACGGTTGACGGTAGTGGTCATGTGACAGCTAAAACCTCTGGTGGCGGTACTTATGGCACTGACTTGATTAAAGCGCAACCGGGTTTTTGTATTCTCTACAAAGTAGATGCTATTAATGAAGGTGTGGCAGCCGTTAAATCCTTAAATATCAAGGACGTTACGCCTGTTTATAGCACATACAGTACAGGATTAACGACAGCAGGCTGTTCTGGAGCTGGTGGTACTGGGACTTATGTTAAGCCTGCTAACGGTGGAACTGGAAACGTGACTTGTACATGGGCTGCTGATTTGACTCCAGGTGCAAAAAACACAATGGACTTTGAAGTAAAAATCGATCAATAAAAAGATCAGCATAATAACTCGGCGGTTCGCCGCCGAGTTTTCTAGGCGTAGGCATGTCTCTCTTTTCTTTTACGCTTTTAAAGCTAGAGCGTAAAGGAAAAGACTTAATTCTTAAACTTTTATGCTACTTAGGGCAATGATGCTTAAAAACATTCTTATAGCGAGTTTCCACGCCGGATACAAAAGTTTCCGCGCATTTGTGGTATTGACTCTGCTTATACTCAGTTTGTTTGCTGGAGTGACAGTAGAAGCTGCTACGCCTTTATTAAGTGGTAGTAAAATCAATAACCAAGCTCAAGCTAGTTATGTTCCAAGCGGATATTTCGCCTCTGAAACTGTTTACTCAAACGTAGTTACTGCCCAAGTTTTACCGATTGAAGCTCTAACACTTACACATAGTCAAGAAATAAACTCAATATCAGGTGCACCTGTTGTGTTACCTCATGTGTTGACTAACACAGGCAATGTGACATCAAGTTATACGCTAAGTTTAATTAACCAAGGTGCAGATGATTTTAATCTAAATAATTTGCAGTTAATTTTAGATGGTAATGGCAACGGTGTTTTTGATGTAAATGAATCAATAATTACGTTAAATGCTGTAAAAGCGATTACCTTAAGCCCAGGTGTATTTGTTAATTTATTAGTCAAAGGGATTGTTCCTACCAGTGCTACTGTAGGTTTTGGGAATCTACTATTAACAGCAACCACAAATTCTGCCGTTCCTTTAGCTGCAAGCAATGTCGATAAAATCAATATTACTCAAGGGCCTGTTGTCCCTTTGGTAAAATCTGCGAGTCAAACAGGTTTTGTTGCTGTTGGAACAAAAATTGATTACACCTTAGTTGCTACGAATATTGGCAATGGCATTGCAAAACCCAGTTCATCACAAATAAGTATTGATGGGAAGTTAGTTAATGTTTTTTTGATTCGAGATCGAATTCCGCTTCACACTAAGTATGTAGAAGGGTCGTTAGACTCATCTCTTAAAGGAGCTGGAGGCAAACTTTTATATCATAGTCGTGGTTCTAGTGAAGGTTTATATCAAACTAGTAAAAGTTATGATAATTCTGAACTGGTAGATGAAGTGGCTGTTGGGATTGAGACCGATTACATGAAACCCAGTGTAGCAGCACAACTGAAGTTTGCAGTCACAGTGATTGATGACGGTTATTCAGGCTCTATTCCTAACAGTGGCACGGTTTTTTTTAATAATGGGAATCAAACCGTTCATAATGATTCTAATGTAGTCATAGTGAATACCGCAAAACCGAGTATAGGGGTTGCAAAGCAAGCTGATGACGTTATTCAAAATCTTGATGCTAAAGGGATTGTAGATGGCACTTATACAGTACCATTAAGTTTTGTAGTAAAAAACTATGGAGATATGCCGCTATACGATATTCAATTAAACGATCTTCTTGAAGGAAGTGCGCTTTTTGGAACATACAGCAATCAAACAACTCTATCTAAAGGAAAATATAGCATTGTTAAAGGTTCGGGCATTATTTCACCGAGAACCGAAGGCGTGGTTGCTGCTTTCAACGATAATTTTACTGGACAAAGCACTGCAAAAAATCTTCTGGCAGCGCATGTCGTTCTACCAGTAGGAGGTGAGTTTAAAGTTGAATTTAAAATAATTATCAATCCAGATACAAACCGTTTTGCGGCTGAAAAGTTTTTTCCTTGTCCTATCAGTCAATGCGATAAAAATAAATCAGATATAAAAGTTAAATACTTTGATATAAACAATACAGCAACGGCAGAAGCTGCTGGGCAACCCCTAGGGGCGAGAATTGTTAAAGATGATTCGGTCGACGGCATAAATCCTGACCTTAACAACAATAACAATCCTTTAGACGATACATCACCGACTCCTATAGAGCTTATACTTTATATGGACTCAGGTTATGATTTCCCACCGCCTTATGTTGACGTGCAAAAGGTTGTTTCAGAACCGCGTAGGATTGCACGAAATATTTTCGAGTTAGATTACACCATTAATGTTAGAAGTCTTAGAAAGCCTGAAGACAAAGCTTATAGACCAGTCAGAATTGCGGACAATCTTGATTGCACGTTTAAGATGGATCAAGTAAATGGGCCGATTAAAAGTTGGAGCATAGTTTCTCCGCCCACAGTAGATAAAGGTTTGCTAGTTTCGGCTGGCTCTGCTTATAAAGGATATGTAAGTAGGGATGCAAGTGGTTTAGGATACTGTGATCGCACTAAGTTACAGTTTGACGATAAAGACGGATATCCGCTTGAGCAAAGCTTAAATTTGGTGGATGGAAATAGAGAACTTACTGCGGGTCAAGAAGAAACCATCCATTTTACAGTGCGGATTGTTAGAAATTTTACGGCTACAAATATCATAGATCAGTTTGTAAACAAAGCTTATGCGGCAATGTTTGATTCAAATAATATTAATGGGTCAACGCTCGTAGTTGCTGCGTCATCATCGGTATCAACACTTATTATTGACCCTTCTGGGATTGTTTATGATTCTGTTGATCCTCGCATCAGAATTGCCGGTGCTAAAGTTATTTTTACTCGTAGTGGTGGCGGTGGGTGTGCTACTGGGTTTGATTCAAATACCAATCTTTTAGCACAGCCTGGCATCACTTATCGCAATACTAATCAACTTACAGGTACTGATTTAGCAGGTGTTCCTTCTAACTCTGTTGTGATGTTTACAGGAGCAGATGGTCGATATTACTTCTTTTTAAACAATCCAGTAGACAATTGTGATTACTCACTAAGTGTTATTCCACCTGTTGGTAGTGGTTATAAAGCTTCGGTTATTTTACCCGTCGGCGGTGTGAATCCTACCAAAATAAGTCCTACTGAGGCTTTGTTTCCCACTGTTGGTAGCGGTGACATCTGTGATGCTGCTTTTTGTGTGCAGGATCAAGATGAACCTCCGACAAGTCCAACGACAGCTCCGTATTATTTAAAGTTTAATTTAGGGCCTAATCCGAAAACGAAAGAGGTGCTCTATAACCATATTCCATTAGACCCAGCAACGAATCCGGGAGCCATCTCCTTATATAAAAAAGTTAATAAAGCTGTTGTTGAGATAGGTGACAGTGTGTTGTATACCTTACAAATGACTAACAACACAGATAAGGAGCTGAATACAGCAATTATTAAAGACGTATTGCCTCGCGGTTTTCGTTTGATTTCAGGGTCTAGTCGTTTAGGAACTACTGAGTTTAAGAATCCGTCTACGCTACCTAATCCTTTGTCGTTACCTAATCCATTGGGAGCACCAGGAGCAAATTTGCAGTTCAATTTGTCTGGATTATCATGGAAAGGTGGCACTACCTTGGCTTTAACCTATGTAGTGCAAGTAGGCGTTGGTGCTTCGATGGAAAAAACATCAATTAATCGAGCACAGGTGTTTAGTAATATTTTAAGCTCCAATCAAAGTAGTGCTTCTGTATTAGTCACGGGCGGTGTGTTTTCTGATGAAGCTTATCTGATTGGTAAGGTTTTTCTTGAAAACTGTAAAGCTGATAAAGTACAAAACAAGGAAGATGAAAAGGGCAAAGAAAAAGATGCAGATGAAGTAGGTATTCCCGGAGTGCGCTTGATATTGGAGGATGGCACATCTGTGGTGACGGATATAGAAGGTAAATATAGTTTGTACGGCTTATCGCCTATTACACACGCATTGAAGTTAGATAAAAGTACTTTACCTATTGGTTCACGGCTAATTGTATTAAGCAATAGAAACGCTGGCAAAGGAGATAGTCGCTTTGTTGATTTGAAAAAAGGCGAATTACACAAAGCTGATTTTGCTGTAGATCGATGCAATGCTGATGAAGTTGTAAAAGAAGTCTATATGCGTCGCAAGGCATTGGAACAGAAACCTAGTATAGAAGGTGAAGCTGTTATTAATCAAAAACTTGATCCTTCTTATACCGATACTGTTGTATCAACCAAACTAATCGATGCCAGATCCAGACCAGCATCGGGTGTTCTCACACCGACAGGAGCGCAAAGTGTCGCTAATCTTAATAACACATCTAACGGATTACAGAGTTTAACTAATGGTAATTCTGTATTGAGTAATCCACAAAGTTCTGTAAGTAGCAGTAATGCAGTTGGAAACGTGAGTGGCAATAATACTAATGCTGCGTTTCAAACTATTGTAGCTTCGAATCCTAATACCTCTCTTGCAGCACAGCGTTTACAAGAGTCATTTCCTGCTCGTCCTTCTGTGATTCCTTTAGAAGATATTGTTAAAAACTTGGATAGTAAAGTTGGGTTTATTGACTTGAAAGACGGCGATACGCTTCCAACAGATGTAGTGAATATCAGAGTTAAAGGAGTGATTGGTGCTACGCTACAGTTAAAAGTAAATGGTGTAGCAGAATCACTGCGGCGTGTGGGTAAAAAATCCAAAATTGCTGATAAAGGCTTAGAAGCTTGGGAATATATTGGTGTTAATCTAAAAGTAGGTACTAACCAGTTATTATTGGAGTCGTTAGATAGTTTTGGTAATAGCCGTGAAAGTAAAGTAATTAACGTTATTGCTCCAGGAAAAGCAGGACAGATTGAGCTTGATGTGCCGCAAACTGCTGCCGCCGATTTTAAAACGCCCGTAAAAATTACAGTACGATTGTTGGATGATAATGGCGTACCTGTCACCAGTCGTACACAAGTGACGATGGAAGCAGATCAAGGACGCTGGGAAACTAAAGACTTAAACCCTATCGAACCTGGATTACAGGCTTTTATAGAAGGTGGCAAAGCAGAATTTATTTTGATTCCGCCGGGAGAACCTAGAGATGGCGTAGTGAGAGTAACAGCAGGGATTTTGCAACGTGAGGTGAAGATTGCTTTTGTGCCTGAATTACGTCCTTTGGTCGGTGTAGGTATTATTGAGGGCGTGTTGGATTTTAGTAAAGCTGGCAAAGTCAATGTGAATGCACCGACTGCATTTGATGCTTTTGAACGCGAATTGCGTAATCTGTCTGTTTCTGGCAACGATATGAAAGCAAGAGGTCGTGCTGCTTTTTATTTTAAAGGAACTATTAAAGGCGAATATTTGCTTACCACTGCTTATGATAGTGATAAAGATACTAAGCAACGCTTGTTTAGAGATATTCAACCTGCGAAGTTTTATCCAATCTATGGTGATTCTTCCTTGAAAAGTTTTGATGCTCAGTCTACGCAACGTTTTTATTTGCGAGTCGATAAACAAAGGTCTTACTTATTGTATGGGGACTTTACTACAGCTGAAAATAATGAGGCTCGTAAATTAAGTCAATATACTCGCTCAGTGACTGGAGTAAAAACGCATTATGAAAATGGAGACTTTAGCGCAACAGCGTTTGCAAGCCGTGATAATCTTTCTCAAGGAGTGTTAGAAATCCCTGCTAATGGTACATCAGGTCCATATAAACTGAATACTAACGGCAATATGTTGTATGAAAACAGTGAAAAAGTAGAGATTTTAGTCAGAGATAAAAATCAACCTAGCATTATTTTAGAATCTGTTTCTTTAAGCCGGTTTAGTGATTATTCGGTAGATCCAATTACTAATGAGATTTTTTTCAAAGGTCCTGTTGCGTCAATAGATGCTAATCTTAATCCACGCAGTATTCGTGTGACTTATGAAGTGCAAAAAGGTGGTAAAGAGTTTTGGATGGTCGGTGGAGATGCAAGATTAAAACTCAATGATTATTTGGAGATAGGCGCATCTTATGCGCGTGATGGCAATCCAGAGAGAAAATCTCAACTAATGGGAGCGACTGCAACGGCTAGGTTAGGAAGTAATACTACTTTAATTGGAGAGGTTGCACGGACGAGTACCGGAAAAGATACTACAGGATTGAGTGGAAACGGCGGCATTGCTTATCTCAATCAAAACTCATCCGCTTTAAGCGGTGAGGGCTGGGCTGAGCGGGTGATGTTTCGTCATACTGGCGGCGATTTTAAAATTGATGCACAGGTTACTCATACTGGCAAAAACTTTAATAATCCTACAGCTGGTGTTAATAGTGCTCGAACTGAAGCTACAGCGAATGCAAGTTATAAAATAGTCGATGGAACTAATGTCAAGGCTCAGGCTATTTACAGTAAAGATAACAATACAGGTGGAGTGCGATCGGGATTTGTTGCAAGTCTCGAACACGTTTTCAACGACATGATTAAAGGCGAATTAGGCGTTCGTGCTGCCCATGAAACATCAACAGCGGCACAGCCTACTTCAGCGGGAGCTACACCTTACGATTTATTAGCAATTCGTGCAAAATTAGGAGCTAAACTCCCTTGGATTGACGGTGCAGATGTTTATGGTGAAGCAGAACAAGATGTACTGCACAGTGATAGACGAATGTTGGCAGCGGGAGCTGGGTATTTGTTAAATGACAAAACTCGCCTTTATGGACATTATCAATTTATTTCATCTATTAGTAATAGCTCTTATGCGTTAAATTCATTGCAGCAAAACAATACCGCAGTTTTTGGGATTGAAAGCACTTATATAGAAGATGGGCGGTTGTTTAGTGAATATCGAGTGAGAGATGCGATTAATGGCAGAGAGTCACAAGCTGCTGTTGGTTTAAGGCAGACATGGACTTTAGCGGAAGGTTTTAAATTAGGCGGCAGCTTTGAGATGACCCATGCTTTTGCAGGACAAGCAGGCAGCGATTCCAAAGCAATTACGGCTTTAGCTGAATATACAGCTGATCCACGTTATAAACTAACAGGAAGTTTAGAGGCTCGATTTGCGAGTGCTGGCAATTCGTATTTGAACAGCTTAGGTTTGGCTTATAAAATTGATGATGATTGGAGTTTGTTAGCGCGTAATACTTTTTCTGTGCAAGAAACAAGATCAAACCAAAGTGCGCTATGGCGTACTCGCCAACAAATTGGGGTGGCGTGGCGACAAGTGGCAGAGAATCGCTGGAATGCGTTAGCTCGTTATGAACACCGTTTAGAGTTTCAAAAAGGTGGCATAGATCCATATAGCAACGAAAGTCATATTTTTTCAACCCATGTTAATTATCAGCCACATCGTGATGTTATTACTTCGGGTCGTTATGCGTTTAAATATGGTGAGCAAAAGATTAATGATATTGAGAGCAAATTTATAGGTCATTTGCTCTATGGGCGAGTAACATGGGACTTTTTGCCAGATTGGGATATTGGTTTGCAAGCAGGGATGATGGCAGATCAACAAGCGATTCAATATGCGCAAGGATTGGAGTTGGGGCATCAGGCGTGGAATGATTTGTGGGTGTCAGCAGGATATAACTTTCGTGGCTTTGATGCTGGAGATTTAAAAAGCAACGATTATACTTCGCAAGGTTTTTATGTGCGGATGCGGTTTAAGTTTGATGAAGGTTTGTTTCAATAAATGCTGCAAAAAAACATAAAGTCTAAGCAGATATTATGACTGACAAGAAGAAAAATATGATTACCTAAGTGAATATAAAGATTGGCTTTTTTATGAGTTAGGCATGAAAAGAGAAATAGAAAAATCCCTTATTAACAAAGAAAATACCTAAACAGGTAGCAGAGATGTGCCATTTTTTTGCACTCAGAAAAGTATTTTTAATAAATTCTTGATTTTTTAAGATTAAAAAACTAAGCCTAATGTTAATTTTATGTAGAGTAGTGGGGGTTTTTTGTTTACCCACAGCCTGTGAATAGAAACATTTAAAACAACTAGAAAATGATGCTTAACTATAAACTTTCCCCTTTTTCAATTGTTCTTTGCTGTTTAGCAATGTATTCAATTTTCTATTCTTGGGTTGCTAAACTTTTGTTCTCTAGCAAAAATAAAACCGGAGTATCCTCTAAACGCTACTGTGCCGTTTTGTTTCTGATGCTGGGCATTGCAACACCTGTTTATGCTCTTATTCAAGTTGGTCCCAGTATTAGTCCAAATAATATTCTCAAGAATCAAAGTTCAGTCTTTAGTATTCATTTGGTGAATACCTCCGGTGCTCCCATAACTAATGTAGCTTTTAATAATACTTTGCCTGCTGGTTTTATCGCCACATCCATCACCTCAAACACTTGTGGTGGTAGTGTGACAATTCCTAGTGGAACTAACATTGCTTTATCGGGTGGTAACATAGCCGGAGGTGGGAGTGCTTTTTGCGATGTTGTGGTTGGCATTCAGGGTATCTCTGCGGGCACATGGACTGATACTTTTCCTATAGGGTCAGTCACTGCAACAGAAAGTGGTTCACCCGTTAATAATCCTGCTTTGTCTACAGCAACCTTAACCGTTAGCATTCCAACAGGAATAACAGGAACTAAGGCGTTTTCTCCTGTCTTTATGCACGGTGGCGTAGGTGCAAATGCTCTTTCGGTTATTACAATTACTTTAAACAACCCAAACAGTTTGCCATTGAGCAATGCTTCATTTACCGATAATTTGCCGACAAATCCGCCAGTTACATTAGTGGTAGCTCCAGTTCCTGCAACATCAACAACCTGTGTCGGTGGTGTTGTATCAGCAACACCGGGTGCTGGAAGTTTTAGTTTTTCAGGAGGAACGATTCCTGCTAACGGAAGTTGTACAATCAAAGTGACGGTCACTCCGGGTGCATATAACTTTGCTAATAACTCAAACTTTATTAATGAGATTCCTATTGGGGGGGTTACTACCTTAGAAACTGCAACAAATGCGGCGGTGATTGCAAGTGCCGGTGTGCTGGTAGCAACGGGAGGAAATGTGACCAAAGTTTTCGCACCGGCTTCGGTTACAGCCAATGGTGTGACCACTTCCACTATGACTCTGACATTGGAAAATCGTAATTTAGCCCAGATTACTGGAGCAAGTTTAATTGATACCTTACCCGCAGGAATGACAGTTGCTACACCAACAACATTTTCTACAACTTGCGTGGGCGGAAGTGTTACTGCGGATGCAGGCACTAATTCTGTTTCAATCACAGGTGCGACTATACCTGCATCAACTGGGGTTGCAGCTGCAACAGTTGGAAGTTGTACCGTAACTGCAAATGTTGTTACTACTACGGTGGGAACACTGACAAACTCTATTGGAGCAGGAAGTTACGGTGATCCTGCTGGCACAACTTATCCTTCAGTATCAACTGATTTAACAGGGACAGCAACTGCCGTATCCGTAGTCTCTAAAGTATTTGCCCCAGCAAGTATATCACCTGGTGGCACATCCACTTTAACAATCACTTTTAATAACTCCAATGGTACAGTGGCTACCCTAACCTCAGCTTTTATAGATGATTTAACGGCGATGGGGGGAGCACCAGGTGGCTTTACTATTGGTGCGGCAGGTGGAACTACAACCTGTGGCGGTGTATTAACCGCAGCGGCAGGCACTAAGCTTATTTCTTTGCCTGTTGGCACAACGATACCTGCTCAAAATGCGGCAGGAATGATTGGCTCATGTAGAATCACTGTGCCTGTCGTTATTGACCCACTTACGCCTGTGAGTGCTAGTCCGTATAACAATGTCATTTCGGCTGGAACATTAGTTACAGATAAAGGCAATAATGCAGCAGCTACCACTGGTGGGGTAACAGTTATTGCGCCCTCTGTGGCGAAGGTATTTGCTCCTACAACGCAAGCTTCTGGACTCACTAGCACCCTAACGATTACTTTAACCAACCCATCACTCACTGCTGCGACCATTACAAATTTTACAGATGATTTATCAGCAACGATGGGAGCTGGTTTTACTGTTGCAGGTTCTCCCGCTCCCGCTGCCTCTAGCACTTGTGTAGGGAACAATCTTTCTGCTGCTCCAGGCGCTAACATCATCACCATGAGTGCTGGCGTTATTCCTGCAAGTGGCTCATGTATTATTACAGTGCGGGTGCAGATTGTCGCAGGTAAACCAATAGGCACATACACTAATAGCATCGCAATTGGAGCCTTACAAACGACTCAAGGTAATAACACAGGAGCTGCAACTGCCAATTTAACAGTTGGAAATCCAAGTGTGAATTCTAAAGTGTTTAGCATTACTCCTGTTGTGCAAGGAGAAACTAGCACCTTGACCATTACCCTGAATAACCCAGGGAATACTGCAGCAACTATTAGCTCTTTTACGGACTCTTTGTTGACCATGGACGCATCGGGTAAAGTTGTTGTCGCAGCCTCTCCAGCGGCAACCAGTACCTGCGTAGGCAATGATTTAGCAACATGGACAACTGCGGGAGGAACGCTGATTAAAATGACTTCAGGATCTATTCCTGCCAGAGGCTCATGTACCATTACCGTTCCCGTTACTTTTAATACCAACATTACAACAGGCAGTAAAACGAATACGATTCCACCAGGGGCTTTGCAAACCAATTTAGGCAATAACACGAATGGTAGAGCAGGAGATATAACAGTCAATCCGGCGTATACAGCTTGTACCAAAAACTTTGTACCTGCCTCTGTAGGGGTTAATCAAACCTCGATAATGACCGTTACTATGTCTAATGCGGCTGGAGCGGGTGCTTTTACAGGGTTAAATTTCACAGATTTATTACCCGCAGGTCATACCGTTGCAGCGATCCCCGCTTTAATTAATAGCTGTGGTGGTACGGTGACAGGAGCTACATCAGGTTCAGGAACAATCACCCTGTCTGGTGGAGCTTTACCAGCAGGTCCAAGTTCTTGTTCGGTAGTTGTGAATATTAAAGCTCCCGCCACCACTAACGCAGGATTGACAAATACTATCCACTTCAACAATGGCGCACCTGGCCCCCATCCAACGACTGAGGGTTATGTTTGTCCAACCAATGGCACAGCCACACTGACTACTGTTGCATTGCCCACTAATGTTATTTTAAATCAATCATTTACTCCCACTTCTATTAATGCAGGAGTGAACTCCAACTTTGGTATAGTAGTCGATAATACCCAGCTAAATCATGTAGCACTAACTGGCGCAAGTTTTAGCAATACTTTTCCCGCAGGTATCGTGATAGCGGATACTCCTTCGCCAGCCGTTTCAGGAGGCTGTTCGCTGGGAACAGTAACAGCTGACCCTTTTACTAACATCTTTACTGTGACTGGCGCAACTATTCCCGATGCTGCAATATGTACTTGGACGGTTAATGTCACAGGTTATGTTAATGGTACGTTTGTCGACTCAATACCAGTCAATGCTTTTTCATCGGAACAAGGTATTCGCAACACCAACGCACCCACCGCAACTGTTATTATTGCAAGTAACGTAAATCTGAATAAATATTTTACCCCCACCACTATTGCAACCGGTGATAAGTCAATTTTGACGATTGAGGTACTTAACTCTTATTCGACGGTTCGAACCAATGCGACCTTTACAGATAATTTGCCAGCGGGTGTTACGGTTGCAGCAGGACCGGTTACAAATAATTGTACAGGAGGTACATTTGCACCAACCGTAGGTAGCACTTCGGTAACGCTATCAGGGGCAACCCTTGCGGCAACCTCAAAGTGCGAGGTAACTGTGCCAGTTACTTCATCCGTAGGGGGGGTCTATAACAATTCAATGGCAGCAGGCACCTTGACTACTGCTGAAGGTGCGGTTAGCCTTGACCCTACCTCCGCTACATTAACCGTGGTTGGCAGACCGACTATTGATAAGGTTTTTGGATCGTCTAGTATTCCTGTGAATACCAACACGACTTTAAGGTTTACCATAAATAATCCTACTGTGGCAGCACTAACAAATGCTAATTTTACCGATACCCTGACAAATATGAAAATTGCAATGCCAGGTCAAGCAACTATAACAGGGGCTGGTTGTGCACAAGCAGTTGGCAGCAATTTTTTTTCGTTAAATCAAACAGGTTTATTAAATTTTACTGGCTTAACCATTCCCGCTTCTGGAAGTTGTACAGTTACTGTCAACATTACCAGTTCAGTTGTCGGAGATCATCCCAATACCTGTACCGGTGTCATATCAGATCAAACCCAAACAGCCGGTGCATCCTGTGCCGTTAAAACGCTAACGGTTGTTGGTCCACCAACTATTAGCAAAGCGTTTTCAGTATCACCAATTGAGCTTAACGGCACTAGCACACTGACATTTACTTTAACCAATTCCAATCCGACTACAGCCATAAATTTGACAGCCACTTCGGCATTTAATGATTTATTCCCCGTTTCACCTGGGCAAATGAAAGTAGCCTCTCCTGTGGTTGCAAGCACGACTTGTACAGGAAGTACCTTAAGAAATTCATCAAATGCGGCCATTGCAGCTGGAGATGTAGGTATTCAATTAAATGGTGGAACTATAGCAGGTGGGGCGAGTTGTACCGTCACGGTTAATGTAACAGCCGATACTGCTGGGACTTATAATAATGTTAGTTCTAAATTGTCAACTTCTAATGCAGGAACTAGTGCATTAACAGCGACAGCGAGCTTAGTTGTTAAGCCCGGCACCAATGTCACTATCACTAAAGTGAGTAATGGTGGTGTAGGCATGTTTACTTTTACCGGCACTAACGGTTATGCAGGCGACAGTATTCTCACTGTGACTCCTGGTACTGGTGTTGTAGGTACTACGAACACCTTAACCACAGCAGGTGTTGCAACTACCTTGACTGAAATAATTTCACCCGGTTATGTCTTAACATCAGCAACGTGTACTGGGCTAGGTGCGGGAGGAACACAAACGCCTAATTTGGTCGCAGGTACTATTACTTTAGATGCTGCTGCTACAGCGTCAGGTTCTGTTATTGCCTGTACGTTTACTAACGCCAAATTACCGACTGTAAAAGTTGCTAAAATTAGCAATGGTGGCACAAATACATTTGCTTTTACGGGGAACAATGGATATTCAGGCGACAGTATTGTCACCGTGACTCCAGGCATTGCAGTTGCAGGAACTGCACTAACCTTGAGTGCTGTGAGTACTTCAACCGATATTATTGAAAGTGTGCCACCGGTGGGTTATGTCTTAACAGGCATTAGTTGCACAGGCTTAGGCTCAGGTGGCGTTGCAACTAATGATTTAGCTCTTCGCAAAGTTACTCTAGATGCAGCAGCGACAGCCGCAGGCTCAAACATTGTATGTACATTCACAAACTCTTTGAAACCAACTGTTAAAGTTCAAAAAACAACAATTGGTGGTTTTGGCGGGCCATTTAGCTTTTCTCAAACTAATTTGGCAAGTGCAGTTGCAGATATTACAACCATAGCCGCCAATACAGCTACGCCACTTGTACCAACAGCGATTGATATGACAACGTTGGGTGCAGACGTCACTTTGACCGAAACAGTTGCCACTGGCTATGCTTTAACTTCTGCTACCTGTACTGATGCCAATACTGCGGTGACAGGAAATGTTAATCCGGTTAGTACATTAGCGGGGAATGTTTTAACCATACCTGCCAGTAATGTCATAGCTGGAGCTATCATTACTTGTCACTTTAGTAATACCCTAACTCCAGTGGGAGTACCACTCACTATTACTAAAACCACAGTCGGTGGCACGGGGACTTTTACTTTTGGAATTGTGAATGGCGCATCCAACTCATCAGTCAATATTACAACAACGATTGCAGGCACACCTGTAAGTTCTGCTGCACAAACATTACCGAATCTTGGAACAGCCGCAACCATTACAGAAACACCTGTAGCAGGTTGGGCAGTCACCTCAGCAAGCTGTACTGAAACAACTACTGCGACTGGGGTTGCGGTTACTTATAACGGCATTCACGCTGTGACTCTTCCGCCAATAGCAGCTGGAAAAACCTATGTTTGTAATTTCACCAACAGTAAGACAGGATCAACGATTACAGGTACAGTTTTCAAAGATACCGGGACAGGTGCAACCGCTACACAAGTCAATGATGGAATCCAAAATGGCACAGAAACTGGCATTGCACAAGCTACGGTTAAGCTAACTAATTGTGGTAGTACGATTTATAGCACAACTACAACAGATGCAAGTGGTAACTATAGTCTGTCTACACAGGGAGTTGCGACAGGTACTGTCTGTATCGAAGAGACAAACTTACCTAGCTATATTTCCACAGGGGCAAATGTCAGCACAGGAACTTACGACAGAACCACTGATAAAATCACTTTTGCATTAACGGCAGATACTTCTTACAGTGGGATGAATTTTGCGGATGTACCTGCCAATCAGTTTTTAACTGATGGACATAATACAGGGATGCCTGGCACAACTGTCAGTTATCCTCATACTTTTATTGCAGGCAGTGGTGGTACAGTAACTTTCAGTTTGCCCACTTCTACAGCCAGCCCTGTCATAGCAGGATGGAATGAAGTTTTATACACCGATACAAACTGCGATGGCGATCTTGATACTAGCACAGGTGAAACAATCACCTCAGCATCGGCAATTACGGTCGCTGAGGGAGATAAAATTTGCTTAATTCAAAAAGAATTTATTCCCTCAGGAGCTCCATTAGGCGCAAGTAATTTAGCCCCTGTCAAAGCCGCTTTTGTTTACACCAATGCCTTACCTGCACTAACTGCAAGTGATGCACGACAAGATCTAACTAAAGTCACTAATGTGGCCTTGGATTTAAAGAAAGCCGTGCGAACATTGCCATCAGTTGTATGGAAAACTACGAATACAGCGAAATCTGGGGAAACATTAGAATATCGGATTACCTATACGAATAACGGCTTGACTGCGATTAATAATTTAGTCCTAAACGACGCAACGCCTGCTTACACAACGTTTTTTTCTGCGTTGTCAGGATCATTTCCTGCTAATTTGACAGCTTGTCAAAAAATCACTCCAACCGCAGCATCAGCAATTCCTTGTGCTGACCCAGATACCGCAGGCGGAAAAGGTGGGATTAAATGGACATTTACCGGTTCATTAGCCCCCGGCTCTAGCGGAACAGTTTTCTTTAAAGTGACTGTTGATTAAAAACTGTTTAAAACGGATAACATCTTGCAATAGGATGTTGTCCGTTTTTGTTTACAGTAAGTCACTTCAAAATCCTCTTACAAACGCTACGCATTCTAAACGCAAAACTCTCTATCTAAACCTATCACAGATAATTGATACAAAATTTTTCAAGACGACTGGTCGTCTTTTAAAATTTAGAAAATTTCTGATAAAAACTTGAGGTGATTTTTATCAACCATTAATCTGTTTTGCGTAACGCAGTTATGTTAGCGTGTTATAGTATTCACTAGACTCAATTATGAAGTAGCAACATGAATTTGAATCCTCCTAATATCGGCACAATTGTTTCAGTGCGTGGCAGTGTGGTGGATATGTATTTTGCAACAAAAATCCCCGCTATTTATTCGCTAATCCACGCTAGAAATAACACTTGCGCAATTGAAGTATTATCGCAACTTGATGCTCAACGAGTACGCGGCATTGCCTTAACGCCTACCCAAGGCTTGGCACGCGGAATGATTGTCGAAGACATGGGTAAACCATTGCTCACGCCAGTTGGTAAAAAACTGTTAGGGCGAATGTTTGATGTATTTGGCAACACTATCGACCGCCAACCACCTCTTACCGATTTAGAATGGCGCAGTGTTCATCAAGCTCCGCCGCCCCTATTAAAACATTCCACACATTCCGAAATTTTCATCACAGGCATTAAAGTTATTGACGTACTAGTGCCGTTAGAACGCGGCGGCAAAGCTGGCTTATTTGGCGGGGCAGGGGTGGGGAAAACCGTATTACTCAGTGAAATGATTCACAACATGGTTAGTCAACATGAAGGAGTTAGTATTTTTTGTGGCATTGGCGAACGTTGTCGCGAAGGTGAAGAGTTGTATCGCGACATGAAAGACGCGGGTGTTCTGGAAAATATGGTGATGGTATTCGGGCAAATGAACGAGCCGCCCGGTGCGCGATTTCGAGTCGGTCACGCGGCATTGACGATGGCAGAGTATTTTCGTGATGATGAACGCCGCGATGTATTGTTGCTGATGGATAATGTGTTTCGCTTTATTCAAGCAGGCATGGAAGTTTCTGGTTTAATGGGACAAATGCCGTCACGCTTAGGTTATCAACCCACGATTAGCACCGAATTAGCCACGTTAGAAGAGCGAATCGCCAATACTGACAATGGCGCTATTACTTCAATTCAAGCGGTGTATGTTCCCGCAGATGATTTTACTGATCCTGCCGCCGTACATACTTTTTCTCATCTTTCCGCTTCTATTGTGTTATCGCGAAAACTCGCCAGCGAAGGGCTTTATCCGTCTATCGACCCGCTGCAATCAGGTTCTAAAATGGCAACGGCTGGCGTAATTGGCGAGCGTCATTACGAAATAGCGCAAGAAATCCGCCGCACTTTAGCGCAATATGCTGAATTGAAAGATATTATTGCGATGTTGGGATTGGAGCAGTTATCCGCAGAAGATCGCAATATTGTTGGACGAGCACGGCGATTAGAACGTTTTTTAACGCAACCGTTTTTTACCACAGAACAATTTACTGGCATGAAAGGCAAATTAGTCAGCCTTGACGACGCGCTAGACGGTTGTGAGCGGATTTTGCAGGATGAATTTAAAGATTATCCTGAAAGTGCTTTATACATGATTGGCGCGATTGATGAGGCGAAAGATAAAAAATGAATCTAAAAGTTCTCTTGCCCTTTCAAGTATTTGCAGAAAAAAGCACTGTATTGCGGATTGTTGCAGAAACCACCAGCGGCTCAATGGGTTTGTTACCGCATCGCCTTGATTGCGTGGCAATCTTAGTGGCAGGAATTTTAACTTACGAAACTGCGCAGGAAGGCGAAGTGTATCTTGCTGTGGATCAAGGCGTATTAATCAAAACAGGTGCTGATGTGCTTATTTCAGTTCGTAATGCGATTGCTGGGACTGATCTTGCCAATTTGCGTGATACGGTGAAACAAGAATTTCAAAATCGCAATGAGCAAGAACAACAAGTTCGTTCAGTTTTGGCAAAGTTAGAATCAGGTTTTACTCGCCGTTTTGTGGAGTTTCAGCGTGGCTAAAAAAAGGACAACTGAGCAAGACAGCGCGTTTCATCAGCAACTAAATGCTAAAGTAGCGCGTAAACTCAAGGCGCAAGGCAAAGTGAATAAAACCGTTTGGTCTGGATTAGGGATGATGGGCTTAGTCGGTTGGTCGGTGGCGATGCCAACACTACTTGGTGCAGCTTTGGGAATTTGGATTGATAAAAATTATCCAAGTTCGCATTCTTGGACACTGGCTTTGTTAATGCTAGGACTGACGCTCGGTTGCATGAATGCGTGGCGGTGGGTGGACAAAGAAGCTGAAACCATTCGCAAGCAACATGAGAATCATGATGAATAACTTGCTACTGTTCATGCCAGCGTTAGCGACAGGAATGATGCTCGGCATCATTTTTTTCGGCGGCTTGTGGTGGACAGTGCAAAAAGGTTTAGTTTCTGCACATCCCGCGCTCTGGTTTTTAAGTAGTTTATTGCTCAGAACCGCCATCACCGTGACAGGTTTTTATTTAATTTCCGCAGGGAATTGGCAAAAATTATTAGCGTGTTTGTTGGGATTTATTTTAGTGCGTTTAGTGATGACGTATTTTTTACCCTGCGCAAAGCCCATCGAAAACAATTTGGAGAATCCTGATGCACCTTAGTTCTGATGAAGTGATTTTTTGGCAAGCAGGTTTTATCAAGTTGAATGGCACGATTGTCACTACTTGGCTGCTAATGCTTATTTTGACAATCGGCGCAAAGTTGATTACTCGCAATCTTGCTCAAAACAATGCAGAAATATCGCGTTGGCAAAGTTTGCTAGAAGTGATTGTGACATTATTAAAACAGCAAATTGCCGAAGTCGGGTTAAAGCAGCCGCAGAAATACTTAGGATTTTTAGGAACGCTGTTTTTATTTATAGCCACCGCGAATCTGCTGACTATTTTTCCAATTTATGAGCCGCCAACAGGTTCACTTTCTACGACCTTAGCACTCGCGTTAGCTGTGTTTATTGCTGTGCCGCTGTTTGGCATTCAAGAGCAAGGCTTAACAGGTTTTCTGAAAACGTATTTAGAACCGACTGCGATTATGCTGCCTTTTAATCTTATCAGCGAGCTATCGCGCACTTTTGCATTATCCGTGCGGTTATTTGGCAATATGATGAGCGGCTCAATGATTTTGGCGATTTTATTAATTATTACACCGTTTGTATTTCCGATTGTCATGACTTTATTAGGCTTATTGACGGGAATGGTGCAAGCGTATATTTTTACTATTTTAGCCACCGTTTATATTGCCGCTGCTGCTGAAATCTGCGACCTAAAAACAGACAACTGACACAACTTCACTTTAAGGAAATTTTATGGACAACTTAACTATGATTGCCGTAGCCTCCATTATTACGGCAGGCGTTACGATTGCGGTAGGTTGCATTGGCCCTGCATTGGGTGAGGGACGTGCAGTTTCGACCGCGCTGAGTTCATTGGCACAACAACCCGATGCCGCGCCAACCATTACCCGCACCTTATTTGTCGGTTTAGCCATGATTGAATCGACTGCAATTTATTGTTTTGTGGTGAGCATGATTTTGATTTTCGCCAATCCTTTTTGGAATTACATCATTGCTCACGCAGCTGGAAAATAATCATGCTTATTGATTGGTTTACCGTTGCAGCGCAACTGCTTAACTTTGTGATTTTAATTGCCTTGTTGAAGCGATTTTTGTATCAACCGATTTTGCAAGCATTGGATGCACGAGAACATCGAATTAGCGCAGAGTTGAGCGAGGCGGATGCGAAAAAACAGCAAGCGCAAGCCGAATACGAACAGTTTTGCCAAAAAAATCAAGAATTTGACTTGCAACGGGCAGAGCTTTTCAAAACCGCTAGTGAAGAAGCGAAAACAGAGCGGCAGCGTTTGTTAACGGAAGCCAGAATTGAAGCAGATAATCTGCGTAGCCAGCGACAACAAGCGTTAGCACAAGAAGTTGAGGTGTTAATGACTTCATTAACTCGACAAATCCAAACGGAAGTTTTTGCTATCACGCGACAAGTTTTAACCGATTTAGCAGACGTGAATTTAGAAAATCAGATGATTGCTGTGTTTATGGAAAAACTTCGCAGCAGTGATCCTGAAATCGTGAGCGTTCTCAAAAACACTGCTACGCCTTTATTGCTGCGCACGGCATTTACTTTGTCGGAAGCGCAACAGCTTGAAATTCAGCAAACTATTGCAAAAATAGCAGGCAGTGAAATCGAATTGCAATTGACTACAGAAGCGAAATTAATCAGCGGTATTGAATTAAGCAGTGTTGGTCAAAAAATTGTTTGGACGCTGGCTGATTATCTTGGCAACGTAGAAAACAATCTCAAGAATTTATTACAGCAGCATATTGACGTAGATAAACCTGAAAAACATCCTACCGAATTTTCCAAAAGAGCAGCAGAAGATGTCAGCTAATACTTTAACCTCTGGTTTTGACAGTCTTTTTTCCAATTTAGCGCAAGCGCGAGCAACCAGTAGTACAGAACTGACTAGCCGTGAAGTTGGCATCATCACCAGTATCGCCACTGGGATTGCTAAAGTGTCTGGCTTGCCGAATATCGGTTTTGAAGAATTAGTCAAATTTTCTGGCGATGTGTACGGAATTGCTTTTAATATCGACGAAGACGAAATCGGCGTAGTGTTGCTGGGAGAGTATTGGCACTTGCACGCAGGCGATGAAGTGGAGCGCACTGGGCGGGTGATGGATATTGGCGTTGGCAATGCGTTATTAGGGCGAGTGATTGACCCGCTGGGGCGAGTTTTAGACGGAGGTAAGTCACTAGAGTTTGCCGAGCGATTGCCTATTGAACGCCCCTCGCCAGCCATTATGGATCGCGCTCCCGTAACAGTGCCTTTGCAAACCGGCTTGAAAGTAATTGACGCACTCATTCCCATCGGACGCGGACAGCGAGAATTAATTTTAGGCGATAGACAAACGGGTAAAACTGCGATTGCCTTGGATACTATTCTGAATCAACGCGACCAAAACGTGCTGTGCATTTATTGTGCGATTGGACAACGTGCATCTGGCGTGGCAAAAGTGATTGCGACATTGCGAGAAAAAGGCGCGTTAGATTACACAGTCGTCGTTGTCACTGAAGGCAATGAGCCACCGGGACTCGCTTATATCGCGCCTTATGCTGCGACCAGTATTGGCGAATATTTTATGGCGCAAGGTCGCGATGTGTTGATTGTGTATGATGACTTAACACATCATGCGCGGGCTTATCGAGAGCTGTCTTTGCTGTTGCGCCGTCCACCAGGGCGCGAAGCTTTTCCCGGTGATATTTTTTATATCCACTCGCGCTTGTTAGAACGCGCGACGCATTTGCTACCCGAATTAGGCGGAGGTTCTTTAACTGCGCTGCCGATTGTGGAAACCGAAGCCCAAAATATGTCCGCTTATATTCCCACGAATTTGATTTCGATTACCGATGGACAAATTTATCTGTCGCCTTCGTTGTTAGAATTAGGCATTTTACCCGCTGTAGATGTGGGGAAATCGGTATCGCGGGTTGGTGGCAAAGCGCAATTAGCCGCTTATCGTGCTGTTGCGGGAGATTTAAAACTGGCTTACGCCCAGTTTGAAGAATTAGAAACTTTTGCGCGTTTCGGGGCGCGTTTAGATGAAAATACCCGCCACATTATTGAACACGGGCGGCGAATTCGGGCGTGTTTGAAACAATCAGAATTTCAACCGCTACCCGTCACTGCGCAAATCACAGTGCTATTAGCATTAAGTGCCGGATTATTTGATGAAATACCTTTGGCAGTTATGGCAAAAGCGGAAGCCGCAGTGTGGCAAGCCGCAGCAGAAATTCCCGCTGAAATTTGTCATCGTTTTCAAACGGCAACAAAATTAACCGATGCTGATCGTGAAACTATTTTGCAAATTGCACGGCAAACTTTAGCAAGCTTTTATGCTGGGAAAGCAGTCTGATGAGCGATACCACTGCGAGTTTGCAGCATCAAATTTCCAGTGCTGGCGAATTAAAAGGTGTGGTGCGCACCATGAAAACCCTAGCCGCATCCAGTATTAGCCAATATGAAAACGCGGTGCGGGCATTAGATGATTATTACCGCACTGTGCAATTAGGATTGCTGGCTTGTTTTCAGCACAAACAATTAATCACGCAAACAAAAATCACCGCCGGCGCAGATAAAATCAGTGCAGTCGTGTTTGGTTCAGATCAAGGCTTAGTCGGACAATTCAATGACATTATTGCCAATTATGCCGCCCAAACATTAGCCGGTTTATCAGGCAAAAAAACAATTTTAGCCGTTGGTGAGCGCGTGCAAGTCAGATTGCAAGATGCTGGCATAGAGCCTTTGCAGGTTTTTAATGTCCCGACTATTCTGAGTTTAATCACGCCTTTAGTAGGACAGATTTTGTTTGAATTAGAAGCGCAACGCGAAACAGGCGCAATTAATCAAGTTTACTTATTTTATAACTGTTCTAAATCAGGTTCAGTCTATGAACCTATGATGCAACGCTTATTGCCGCCCGATGAAACGTGGCGCAGTGATTTAATGCAGCTGCATTGGCCAACTAAAAACCTACCTGAAATTATCGGCGGCAACGCCACATCGTTACCTGCTTTAATGCAGGAATATCTATTTGTATCTTTATTTCGCGCGTGTGCACAGTCCCTAGCTACTGAAAATGCCAGTCGTTTAGCCGCTATGCAACGTGCCGAAAAAAATATTGCCGAGTTGTTGGAAGAGTTAAATCGAAATTTTCATCGTTTGCGCCAAAATGCGATTGACGAAGAATTGTTTGATGTGATTTCAGGATTTGAAGCCTTAAGCAAAACTGTGCAAAAGTAATCAACAAAACAGTGTTTGTATTTTGCTACGGAACAAAAGAGAATTAACTTTTCTGTTTGCTGAAAATAAACTTTTTCGATTATTTCTAAGTCTAATGTGGTATCTTTCTTATCGAATAAAAAATGACGATTTCAACGGAAGTTGAACATAATATTTAACTTATAAACTGTCATATAATATTTAAAAAACTTAACTAGCTATTTCAAACCAAGTTGCAGAGCGTAACAATCAACCTCTAAATGCTTGCATATAATCACTTAGAATCTTTGCAAACCAGATAGTCACTATGAGAAAACTGCATTGTAAAATCCAACCGTTTATTGTTTTATCACTTTTTTGCCTCACTGCTGTTGCCGAAGATAAGGAATCATTAGACGTGATTGCCGCAAGAGATAAGCAGTTGTTGACAGAACTAGAGGATTTAAAAGAGGCCTATAAATATGTAAAAAGTGCTTCTAAAATTCCTTTGAAAGAACGTGACGCTCCCGGTATCGTCACAGTGATTAGCGAAGAAGAAATTCTCAATTCTGGTGCGAGAGATTTAGTGGATGTTTTGCGTCTTGTGCCGGGATTTGATTTTGGTGTTGATGTAGAAAATACCATAGGCGTAGGAGTGCGTGGCAATTGGGCGCATGAAGGAAAAGTAGTGTTGCTGATTGATGGCTTGGAAATGAACGAGCGGCGTTTTGCTAATTTGTTTTTAGGGCAACATTATCCGATAGACCACATCCAAAAAATCGAAGTGATTCGAGGGCCCGGCTCTGTGATGTATGGTGGATTCGCTAAATTGGGCGTTATTAATGTGATTACTAAAAGCGCAAATGATTTGCAGGGAATCTCTGTGGTTGGGCGTTATGGACAAATGGCAAAAAGTAACGGACATCGTAATATCAATTTTTACGCGGGCAAAAAACTCACTGAAGACATGTCTTTTAATGTGTCAGGAAAAGTTGGCGAAGCGCATCGCAGTGATAGACTCTATCAAGACGCTTTCGGCACAGAAATCAATCTCGCTAATACAAACACCTCAAGTAACTATTTGCTCAATGTTGGCTTTCAATACAAAGACTTAGCCTTGCGTTTTTTTATGGATGATTACAAAGTAGAAAGCAGCGACCGATTTGTTGCAATAGATAATAACGCAATGACGCGAGACTTTAAAACATACGTTTTTGATCTTAAATACCAACACGAATTAGCAGAAAACCTTAAGCTGCATGTTAATTTTGATTATTCCAATCAACTGCCTTGGGTGACTAAAGCCTATCTTGATGGAAAAACTCGATACACCAATGCGCTATTAACGCAGCGATATTTGGGCGGAGCGCGTTTAGATTATGCCTTTAAAGACACATTAAAACTAACAGGCGGGCTAGAGTACAGCCATGAAGATTTCAAAAATCTCGCCGGACAATATGACGATTTGCATACAAAAGATTTTTATATGCAAAAATTGCCCACTTATGAAAATGTTGCACCGTATTTAGAAGGCTTAGTGAAAACAGAATGGACTAATTTCACCTTTGGTTTACGCTACGATTACCATAATACCTTTGCACCTAATTTTTCACAGCGATTTGTATTAACGGATAGTTTTGGCGATTTCCATTATAAATTGCTTTATAACAAATCTTTTCGGATTCCAACCATTGAAAACGCCATCTTAAGCACAACGCAGCTGATAAAACCTGAGCGTAATAAATCTTATGAAATCGAATTAGGATATGATTTTAATAAAAACTTAACGTTTAATGTCAATGCGTTTTATTCCATTTCTAAAGATATTATTGTTTATGGCATTAGTCCAGCCAATCGCAACGCCGCATTAGGACAAGGACAAGAATATTATAATGCCAATCAAAAAATAGAAAGTGTTGGTGTAGAAAGTGAATTGCGCTGGAAACAAGACTGGGGATATTTAACTTTAAATCACAGCTATTCACAATTTGTAAACAACTTCAAAGATTTTCAACCTATTAATCAAATCACTAATCAAGTCGTTAATTCTAATTTAGCCTTAGCATTTCCTGCGCATAAAGTTACTTTAAATACACATATTGAATTAACGCCTTCATTGTCAATTAATCCGTCTTTTATTATTTCAAGCAGTCGTTATGGTTATAACCAATATGATAAAACGGGTACTTTATTGATATTACATAAATATCCTCCAGAAGTATTGGCGAATGTTTACTTCCGCTATAAAAATTTATTTTTTAAAAACTTAGAACTCGGTATTGGTGCTTATAATTTATTTAATGCAAATCATAATTTTATTCAACCGTATAATAGCGGTCATGCACCTTTACCAGACAAATCAAGAGAGATTATTTTTAGACTCTCTTATCAATTATAACTAAGTCTTTTAAGATGTAATCAAAAAACAGAATATGAAGAAAATCAGCATACTTTTTTTTGCTTTTCTTTTGATCTTAACAAGTAGTGGATTAACTACTTGTTTTGCAGAGCCTGTGACTATTTATTTTTACAATCCAGAAAGTAGTATTGATAACTTTGCTATGTTAAAAACAAATTTTGATGATTATTTATTAAAACAAGGTAGTTATCAATTTCAACCTTTTAATAATATGGAAAAGTTTGAGGAAAAACTTGATAAAAAAAATAGCATATATTTATTATCAAGCTGGCATTTTAATACACTACAAAAAAAATACCCGCTCAAAATTGCCTTACTTGGCACTTACAAAGACACTATCAAACAAAAAAAAGTGCTGTGTGCAAAAAAAGAGATTGTTGATTTGACAATGCTAAAAACGATTAAAGTCATTGCCGGTGCGGGCAGCGAGGCTTATAGCCGCAGTATTTTGCAACAAATATTAGGCACAAGATATAAAGAGATAGACGAAATCAGAATCCTTAAAGTTCCTAAAGACATTGATGCGTTAATGGCCGTTGGTTTTGGTATGGCGGAGGCCGCCATTTCCGCAGAAGGTACTTTAAAATACTTAGAAGACATAAATCCAAATCAATATAAGCAATTAAATTATTTGGGATATAGTGAAGCAAATTATCTATTGGTGGCAGCTACCATGGACAAACCGGACAAGTTAGAAAGTAAATTACTCGACATTTTATATAACATGCCAGCGGATGAAAAAAGTCAAAGGGATTTGCTTTTATTGGGGTTAGATGGATGGAAATGGAAATGATAAAAATTTATAAAATAGTCATCATCTTAAGTTATTTATTTAGCCAGTATGGATTTTCTCAGAGCAATAAAATACTGATTGTTAATTCGAGTGGCGCAATCACAAAATATGCAAAAAATGCAAATGAATTTAAACAAAGTTTATCAAAAGACTATCAATGGTCAGAGTTGAATTTAGCAGGGCTTGAGAATCCTGAAAATGAATTAGAAAAATTGATTAAAACAGAAAACCCTAGTGTTATTTATTGTATTGGCACAAAAGCTTATCTTTTGGCGCAGCAATATGTCGAAGATAGAAAACTATTATTTTCTGCGGCAATTAATTGGAAAAGATTAAATGTAAATGAAAAGACGTATGGAATTTCCAATGAATTGCAACCTTCACAAGAAATGTCGTTTTTAAAGATGTTTTTTCCCAAAGTCAAAAAAGTGGGAATTATTTATAGCAATAAATTTAATCAGCAATATGTAGAGCAAGCCAAAAAAGAAATACAACTTTTACAAATAGAAATTATTAGTCAAGCTATTGATGAATCGTCAGAAGTTGCTTCAGCATTAAATGAATTGTTGCCCAAGGTCGATATATTATGGGTGATTTCAGACCCCGTTGTTTTAGATAATAAAGATGTTGTAGTGCAGATTTTTAAAACGGCTGCGGCACAACAAAAACAAGTCTATGCGTATAGTGATATTTATATTCAATACGGTGCAGTGTTAAGTGTTTCTTATGATGCGGGTACAACAGGCGGGCAGGCGGCGGGATTGTTAAAGTCAATCCCTAGCCAAAAAGTGGAAGTTCCCGCAGGCACGGATATTACGTTAAATATGTGTTTGATTGATAAGTTGAAAATAGATTTTAATAAAAGTGCGTTGTCTTCAGTGACGAATATGTTTAATTGCACTCAGGAATGAAGAATAAAATGAGTGCTTGTTTCGGCAAAAAAATGCAAACTGATCATACTTTAAAAGTAAAGCGCGGCATTAGTTTTAGATTATTGGTGACAACATTAAGCTTAATTGTGAGTTTATTGGTTACTTTTGTGGGCGTTGAATTATTTTTGCAAAAAAAAATAGTTGAAGAAGAATTAAGTTGGCGAATTCAGTCTGTGCAAGCTAATTTAAATGAACAAGGGCGCGTATTGTCTGTATTGCTAAGTAATCAAATAGAATCTGAAATTGCGCTGAGTAATTATTCTTTAATTAAGGGGCTTATTGAAAATGCGGTAAAAGAATCAAAGTCTTTAGATTATGTGATTTTAACAACGAAAGAAGGCAAGGCTATCGTACATACAGCGCAAGAATCTTTAGAGTATCAAAAATTAACAGAGCCACAAGATTTATTTGCTATTGCACAAACCCATTCGGGATTTCAAGATTATCCACAACGGCATGTTAGAGAATATATTACCCCGATTAAAATAGGAAATCCTTGGGGGGTTTTGCGATTAGGATTTAGTTTAAAAGATTTGGAGTCGCAAGAATCAAAATCTAAACAAGAAATGCGCCGATATACGCATGAGATTTTGAGCACTTCTATTATTGTGGCAATTATTTTTATTATTATTGCTTCAATTTTGGCTTCTATTATTTCCACGACGATTTCCAGACCTTTGATTAGTTTAACAAAACTAAGTCAGGTGCTTGGCAAAGGGAATTTTGATACCAATACAGATACTTATCATCGTGATAATAAAATTGATCCTCGCACTGAAATTGGCGTGTTAGCGACCGCGTTTATTCAGATGGCAGATGAGGTGAAATATTCGCAGCAGCAACTTGAGAACTATAACCATACTTTAGAAGAAACCGTTGAGCAGCGCACCAGTGAATTGTTGGTGGCAAAAGAAATGGCGGAAACGGCGGTAAAGGCGAAAAGCTCGTTTTTGGCAAATATGAGCCATGAAATTAGAACGCCCATGAATGCGATTATTGGTTTGGGGCATTTGGTGCTGCGCACCGATTTGAATCCTAAACAACGTGATTATTTGCAAAAAATCACCTCATCGGCGGAAGCGTTACTCAGAATTATCAATGACATTTTAGATTTTTCAAAAATAGAAGCAGGAATGCTGACAATTGAAAAAACGGCGTTTAATTTATCCAGTGTGCTTGAAAATGTTGCTAATTTGAATGCGATTGGTGCTTTTGAAAAAAATATTGAATTGTTGTTTGCGGTGAATACCAATGTGCCAACGCTGTTAGTGGGCGATCCTTTACGACTAAGCCAAATTTTGCTCAATTTAGTGGGAAATGCCATTAAGTTTACCGATCAAGGCGAGATTATTATCTCAATTAAAATGGGGGCAGCGCAAAATATCGGAATCGAATTGATTTTTGAAGTGGTTGACACAGGCATTGGCATGACTCCAGAGCAACAACTGTCATTATTTCAATCGTTTAGCCAAGCAGATGCCTCAACAACGCGCCGTTTTGGGGGAACAGGGCTGGGCTTGGCGATTAGCAAGCAATTGGTTGAATTGATGGGTGGAACGATAGTTGTGGAAAGCAAAGCAGGAATTGGCAGCTTGTTTCGGTTTTCCGTGTTGTTGGATTTGCAAAATCAGATTTGTGCAAAAGGAATGCTGCCAATAGAAAAAGACGATGAGGTTTTTTATTGTCGCACCTGTTTGACGGTTGATTGCGGCTCGCAGTCTTTGCCGCATTTGCAAGACGTGAAAGTGCTGGTGGTCGATGATAACGCGAGTGTGCGAGATGTTTTAACCGATATTTTAAACAGCTGGCAAATGCAAGTTGTGAGTGTTGATTCAGGATACGATGCGTTACAGGCGTTAGAAAAAGCCGCCGCGAGAGATGAGAGTTTTGATTTGGTGTTATTAGATTGGAAAATGCCTGAGTTGGATGGGATTGAAACTGCGCGATTAATAAAACAAAAGAAAAACCTGCCTAAAGCACCGGTGATTATTATGGTGTCTGGTTTTAATCGTGAAGAGGTAATGGCAAAAGCGCATTTGCAAGCGGTTGAAATACCAGCATTTTTAACAAAACCTATAGAAAACTCTATGTTGTTAGAAACCATTGCGGCAATTTTGGGAGCACCTATTTTAAAATCAACGGTGGAACGAGAAGAATTGATGGCTTTACCAAAACTACAAGGCATTCATGTGTTGCTGGCAGAAGATAATGAAATAAATCAACAAATTGCGTTGGAGCTGTTGACGGATGTAGGTGCGTGTGTCGATATTGCTAAAAATGGACAAATTGCAGTGAGCAAAACGGTGCAGGAGCATAATTATTACGATTTGGTGTTAATGGATGTGCAAATGCCGTTGATGGATGGGATTGAAGCGACGCGCAAAATTCGTGAATACAGAACGGATTTGCCCATTATTGCGATGACAGCTCATGCGATGCCGGAAGAAAAACAACGTTGCTATCAAGCTGGCATGAACGATCACATTGCCAAACCGATTAATCCACACCATTTTTATCAAGTGTTGGCACGTTGGGTGAAAAAACGCCCTGAAGTTTGCGACGTTTTGCCAATCACAACGCCGAAAACTGAACACACAGAATTACCAGAACAACTGTTGCCTTTTGATCTTGCAACGGCTTTAAATTATGTGAATGGCAAAAAATCGTTATTGTTAAAAATTATTATTGATTTTAATAAACAATACGCGGGCGCAATGGCTGAGTTGCGGCAGTTATTGCAAGACCAACCCGCCGATGCTGTGCGATTGGTGCATACATTGAAAAGCATTGCTAGCACGTTGGGAGCGACAGAATTATCTGAGGCTGCAAAAAAATGTGAATATGGATTTCAAGATGGAGGCGCGGAGCAAATTAGCCAATTGTTGAATGAGCTGGAAGCCGTATTAAATCCTGCATTGGCGGCTGCATCCACTATGGCAAATCCGCCCGCACAACAGACTGCGCCTGCTTCTGACTCTGTTCCTGAGAAAGCCATTGATTTTGAATTTGCTGCGCAATTGATTAGTGATTTGTATAGATTATTGGAAAAAAACAGCTTAACGGCTCGCAAGCATTTTTCGCAATTGCAACAAGTGCTCAGTGGCAATGAAGAAACACAGGAAATTATTGTGACTATGGCGGGTTATATTCAAGATCTTGATTTTCGCGCAGCTGAAGAAGCTTTATTAACTTTAGAAACATTGCTGGCAAGCAAAACTTCTTAAGAAATGAGCACGAAACAACTTATGCAAGTTTATTTTGTGTAGGTGCGGATTTATCCGCACTGTGCGAATGAATTCGCACCTACAGCAGTCGAGCTTATTTCATGCACGTTCCTAATTGATGTATTGGATGAAAAAATAACTGAATAATGATGTAGATGCGGATTCATTCGCTTTGAGTGATTAAAATCCCCCCTACATTGATTGCATTTCAGATATAAATGACCGAAAAATTTTCAAGATGACCAGTCGTCTTAAAAAATTTCAGCTCAAATAACTATTTGTTCGACGCATAAAGACGCGATTAATCGCGCCTCTACCGAAAAAACTCCTTTTACATCAAGAAGCCTTACTGCTGACAAGTAATTTTCGTAATTCTGGCACGCACGACCCGCAATTTGTCCCAGCTTTTAATGCCGCCCCAATCGCATCCACAGTCACCAAACCTTGTTGTTGAATGGCTTTGCGCAGCGTATTCACCCCAACACCAAAACAAGCGCACACCGTTTCTCCGGCATCTTCCGCACCTTGCGCGGCTTTTCCAGCCAATAAACTCATGCGGTCACTGTCGTTTAAACTGTCTTTGCTAAATAATTGACTTAACCAAGTGCGGGTCGGCAAATCAAAACTTTGCGCAACAAATAACACCGCTTGCAAGCTTTGGTTTTTCACTAACGCGACGCGATAACGTCCCGTTGCTCTATCGCTAAATTCCAACCATTCGCCATCGCCATTGAATAAAGCTTTTATCCACTCATGCCAATTTTCTGGCACGGTTTCGCCTGCCAATTCATAGCGAAAAAACTGCCGCCCACGCGCCATCACCCAATAATCTTGTTGATTGACGTTTAACGCCGTGCGCGATAACACGAAACCTTGCCACGCCGGAGTATAAGCCTGCATTCGCACGGGAGTATGTTTTAGCTCAGGTTGCCCAGAAATAGGATCAACCGCTGGATTGACTAAACAACCGACCACCGCTTGACTGGCGAATTGGTCATTCCAGTGCATGGGCATAAAAATTGTGCCGCGTGTTTGGTCGTCACTGCAATGCAGACGTGTGATGGCGTGCCCCCATTGACTACTGATTTTGACTAAACAGCCGTGCGCTAGATTTAACGCTTGCGCATCGTGCGGATGAGCGGTGATAAAAGGTTCGGGCGCATGTTCCATCAATCGAGCTGTTTTGCCGGTGCGGGTCATGGTATGCCATTGATCACGCAAGCGTCCTGTATTTAAAATCAACGGATAATCAGGATTCGGCAGATTGGTAGGCAGGCGCGGCACAATCGCCACAAACTGGGCTTTGCCGCTAGCAGTAGGATAGTGATTATCGACAAACAATCGCGCCGTACCTTTGCCATTCAGAACCGGCCATTGGATGGGCTGTAAATTTTGATAGTCGTCATTTGATAGATTGGCGAGTTCTGAAATATTAAATAAACGCTTGCCGTTATTTTCAAAACCCGATAGCGCGGCATGTTCACGAAAAATATCTGCGGCGGATTGATAATTAAACGCGGTTTCAAAACCTAATCGCTGTGCAATTTGGCTGATAATCCACCAATCGGGTTTGACTTGTGCAGGCAAAGGTAAAAAAGCGCGTTGTCGGGAAATACGCCGTTCTGAGTTTGTAACCGTGCCATCTTTTTCGCCCCACGTTGCCGCCGGCAATAATACATCAGCATAGCGCGTTGTATCGGTTGCTTTCATGCAATCAGAAACCACCACAAATTCACATTGCGACATGGCTTCGCGCACTAAATTAGCATCCGGCAAACTCACCGCAGGATTGGTTGCCATAATCCATAATGCTTTAATTTTGCCTTGTCTGACGGCTTCAAATAAATCAACAGCTTTTAGACCTGCTTTTGTTGCAATCACAGGACTTTGCCAAAAACGTTGTACTAAGTCGGTATGTTCAGGGGTAAATTCGGTATGCGCGGCTAACATATTAGCTAACCCGCCAACTTCGCGCCCGCCCATTGCATTCGGTTGTCCTGTGATTGAAAACGCGCCCATGCCAATTTTTCCGATGCGTCCAGTCGCCAAATGGCAATTGATAATGCTATTGGCTTTATCAGTGCCGCTACTGGATTGATTAACGCCTTGCGAATATAGCGTGACTGTTTTTTCAGTTTGCGCAAACCAGCGAAAAAACTCAGCAACACTGCTTTCTGGTAGTCCACACAAAAAAGCCACTTGCGGAATGGAGCGGGCAGATTCTTGTGCAGCGCGGACTGCGGCAGTAAATTGCTCCGTATGTTCTGCAATAAATTCTAAATCGAGCACATCTTCGCGGCGCAGATAATTTAATAAACCATTAAATAAAGTCGTATCGCTGCCTGCTTGCAGCGGCAAATGTAAATCGGCAATGTCGCAAGTGGCGGTGCGGCGCGGGTCAATCACAATCACTTTTAATTCAGGACGCAGTTGTTTTGCGGCTTTTAATCGTTGATAAAGCACCGGATGACACCACGCGGTATTTGAGCCAACTAATACCACTAAATCTGCCAGCTCCACATCTTCATAACTGCATGGCACAGCATCTTCACCAAAAGCGCGTTTATATCCTGCCACCGCAGAAGACATGCAAAGACGCGAATTGGTGTCGATATTCGCAGAGCCAATAAAACCTTTCATCAGTTTATTAGCAACATAATAATCTTCTGTTAATAATTGCCCGGACACATAAAAAGCAACCGCATCCGCACCATATTGGTTCTTAATCGCTTGAAATCGGGCGGCAACCGTATCGAGAGCAACATCCCATTCAACTTGTTGACCATTAATTTCTGGATAAAGTAACCGCCCTTCCAAATCCAATGTTTCAGCAAGAGCCGCGCCTTTAGAGCAAATGCGCCCAAAATTTGCCGGATGATTTTTATCCGCACTAATTGTTAATCCGTCAGAGGATTCAGAAATGGTGACACCGCAACCTACGCCGCAGTAAGGGCAAGTGCTGTTTATGAGAGAGGATTGAGCAAGGGACATGATAAATTTGCAACTATTAAGAGAGTTGTTACAGAAATGCGCATGATTCATGCCATTTTTACAAAAATGGGATGTAGAGACGCAAAATATTGCGTCTCTACGGTTGTGGATAAAATCTGTCCTCCTGCCATTTTAGCGGATTGGTTTGGGTGTATTCGGCAATTTTTAGATACGATTCTTGATTACGAATGATGTGGTCATAAAAACGCGGTTGCCAAGCAAAGTTTTTTTGCATCAATTTTGCCTGTTTTGTTACGCCAATTTTATAGCCGCGAATGATAGATGCTAAATTTTGCGATTGCGGTGCGAATTGGTTTTGCACTATCGGCGGTGATTGTAGAGACGCAAAATTTTGCGTCTCTACGGCGTGTGGTTTTACTGCATGATTTGGCGATATATTCGACGTTTGTAGAGACGCAATATTTTGCGTCTCTACGGGTTTGTTGATAATAATGATGCCATGCACATGATTGGGCATGATTATAAAATGGTCTAGGATGGCAAAGGGAAAATGTGCAGGGATTTCCAGCCAGCAATTAACCGCGTGTTTCCCTAATTCCTATAAGTGCATTTCGCCATGTGTGATATTGCCAAAATAACAGACCTTATTTGCCGTGCAGAGGGTGACAAAATAGCTGGCATTCCAGCCGTAATTCCAATTTTGTAAGCGGGTGGATTGTACGCGGTATTTGTTTTTAAATTTATCCACGATGTGTTCCTGTTTGCAATTCTGTAGGATGTTGCCACCCTTGTAGACGCAAAATTTTGCGTCTCTACCGGTGTTATTTTGCCCCATTTTGCCGTTGCGCTGTGTGCCTTTGTGGTTTGGGCGCGTAGAGACGCAAAATATTGCGTCTCTACAGGTTTTAAAATTTCAACTTTTCATTTTTGATTAAATTTAACCTGATAAATCAATCCTAATTTATCATCACTAATCAACAAACTGCCATTGGGCAATTCCAAAATATCCACCGGACGACCTAACACCTCTTTATTTTGCGTCAACCAACCATCAATAAACACTTGTTCACTCACAGGTTTAGTCTCTCTAAATTGAATTAACGCAATTCGATAACCATCCGGCTCAGTGCGATTCCAAGAACCATGTTGCGCAACAAATAATTGATTTTTATAACTTTCTGGAAATTGTTTGCCTTGATAAAAACGCATTCCCAGTGGCGCGTTATGCGCTTTAAACTTCCAAACCGGCGCGACAAACTCGCTACATTTTTTATCGCCGCCTAGAACAGGATCTAAAATTTCACCCGCATGACAATAAGGATAACCAAAATGCTCGCCAACTTTTGTCCAATGATTTAATTCATCCGGTGGCACATCATCGCCTAATTCATCGCGCCCATTTTCGGTGAAAAACAAAGCATTGGTGTGCGGTTGCCAATCAAACCCAACCGTATTGCGCACGCCGCTGGCAATGATTTCAAACTCACTGCCATCTGGATTTATCCGAAATAAAGAAGCATAAATTTGTTTGGTTGGTTTGCAAATATTGCACGGCGCACCGACCGCAGAATAGAGTTTATTATCCGCACCAAACCGCAAATATTTCCAGCCGTGATGTTTATCCGCTGGCAATTGATCGAAAATCACCACAGGCTTCGGCGGTTGGGCTAAATGTTTGCCAATTTGATCAAAACGAATAATCCGGTGCGGCTGCGCCACATACAACGCGCCGTCTTTATACGCCACGCCGTTGGGCATATATAAATCGCTTGCCAACGTATAACTTTTATCCGCTTTGCCATCTCCGTTGCTATCTTGCACGGCATACAGTTTTCCCTCTTGGCGCGTGCCGACATAAATCACGCCATCATCGCCTAACGCCAAAGATCGCGCATTCGGCAAATTATCGGCAAAAACAGAAATTGAAAATCCCGCCGGAAGATGCAGCTGGTTTAATACATCCTGATGTTGATTAACGGATGCGGCGGCGGTGCAACTCAGTCCTAACCAGCCAAGGGCAATAAATGCAGTGTTTTTCATGGTAAGTCTCGCAACTAAAAGCAAAAGTGATCAACATGTTATCACTAAATTTACGGTAAAATAGATGGTTTTCCAAAGATAACGGACTTTTTCAGCGATAGCGACAAGGCTTTTTGCATAACAAAAAATGCTGATGGTTTATAATCCGCGCCTTTTTTTATAGCTTAGCGCGTAAATCGGCAAACAAAAGTTGTATCGTCCAAACCTTCCAGGTCTTTAAGACCTGAAAGGTTTTTTAAGCTCAATGACTTAGCCCGTTAGTCTTTTTTTCACTTACCTTTACTGAAATCCTATCTCATGCAAGAAATTAATCCGATTAAAAACCAGATTTTAGATTTAACCCAACGCGGCGAATCGCTCAGGGGGTATCTTTGACTTCGACATTAAAAGCGAGCGTTTAGTTGAAGTCTTACGCGAGCTAGAAGACCCCAATGTCTGGAATAAACCAGAGCAAGCCCAAGCGTTAGGCAAAGAGCGCGGGCAATTGGAGCTGGTGGTCAATACCATTACTGAATTGGAACAAGGTTTGGCGGATGCGCAAGAATTGCTGGAGTTAGCGGTTGAAGAAGATGATGAAGAAACGGTTGCAACGGTTGTTAAAGACTTGAATGAATTAGAAAAACAAGTGGCGGATTTAGAATTTCGGCGCATGTTTTCTGGCGAAATGGATGCCAATAATGCGTTTTTGGATATTCAATCGGGTTCAGGCGGCACAGAGGCGCAAGATTGGGCTTCCATTATTGAGCGGATGTTTTTACGTTGGGGCGAAAGCAAAGGTTTTAAAACCGAATTGATTGAAGAGTCCGCAGGTGATGTGGCAGGTATTAAAAGTGCCACGATTCGCTTTGAAGGTGAATATGCGTTTGGCTGGTTGCGCACTGAAACAGGCGTGCATCGTTTGGTGAGAAAATCGCCGTTTGATTCCGGTAATCGTCGCCACACCTCGTTTGCCTCGGTCTTTGTTTCACCCGAAATTGATGATGATATTGAAATTGATTTGAATATGGGTGATGTGCGAATTGACGTGTATCGTGCCAGTGGCGCGGGCGGGCAGCATATTAACAAAACTTCATCAGCCGTGCGGATGACGCATATTCCCACGAATACAGTGGTGCAATGTCAAAGTGACAGGTCGCAACATAAAAACCGTGATACCGCGCTCAAGCAATTGAAAGCAAAGTTATATGAATTGGAAATGTTAAAACGCAATGCCGATCAGCAGGCATTGGAAGAAACGAAATCGGATATTGGCTGGGGCAGTCAAATTCGTTCTTATGTTTTAGACCAATCGCGGATTAAAGATTTGCGCACTGGCGTGGAGACAGGCAATACGCAAGCCGTATTAGACGGTGATTTAGACCAGTTTATTGAAGCGAGTTTAAAAGCGGGATTGTAATCGCTAAAAATGTTAGAGTTCTCAAGATTTAAATCTTTAACCGATAAGTAATTACACATAAGTTTTCAGGTATTGCTATTTGATTTTAAGCGTAGAGACGCAATATTTTGCGTCTCTACAATGACTGAAAATTTTTGCCACATTACTTACAATAACTTCCGATTTGCAACAGGAATCAACACGATGAGCGATTTTACCTTAGAACAAATGTTTATTTATCCGGTTAAGTCATTAGCCGGAATTGCCGTCAACCAGTGGCAAGTCAACGAAAAAGGCTTGCTGTACGATAGAAAGTGGATGTTGATTGATGAGAAGCAACAGTTTTTATCACAACGCCGCGTGCCGCACATGGCATTGATAAAAACAGCAATCACAGAAACCGAATTAATTCTCTCAGCTCCGAATCGAGCGAATTTAGTTCTGCCATTAAATCCCACTGATGGCGAAGTGATTGCCAGCCATCTGTGGGATGATAACTGTGAGGCGCGGAGTGTGTCCGCAGCCGCAGATGAATGGCTGAGTAAATTTCTTAAAATTAAATGTCGTTTAGTGTATCAACCGGATGATTTGATTCGTCCAGTTGATCCCAATTATGCAAAAGAAACCGATCAGGTGAATTTTTCCGATGGTTTTCCATTTTTAATCGTGTCGTCCGCTTCTTTAGTATCATTAAATAAAGCCATGAACTTATATTTGTCCATGCGGCGTTTTCGTCCTAACTTGGTAATTGCCGGATGTGGCGGTTATGAAGAAGACAGCTGGCGCGAAATCAGCGTGGGTGAAATTGATTTTAGATTGCCGAAACCTTGTTCGCGTTGCTCTGTGCCGGCGATTCATCCGCAAACAACGCAAGTTTCAAAAGAGCCGTTAGCCACGTTAAGTCGGTTGCGCAAATGGGAGAATAAAGTTTATTTTGGACAAAACGCGCTGCATGATAATTGCGGCACATTGACAGTCGGTGATGTGGTGACGGTTAAACTGAAAGGTGAACCGCAACCGCCATTGTAATGTGAAAAAATGGTTAGGCTGTAGAGACGCTACATTGCAACGTCTCTACGGTAGGGTTGCTATTTTGTATCGCGTATTTTTACCACAAACAAAACGTTTATTTTTTCAGATTGCCAGCATGTAAACCGCATTCTTTTTTGCCCTCTTCCCACCACCAGCGTCCGGTTCTCTCGTGTTGATTTGGCAAAATTGCACGAGTACAAGGCTCACAGCCGATACTAATATAACCTCGGTTGTGCAGCTCATTAAACGGCACTTGATACGCCTCAATATAATCCCAAACTTGCGCCGAACTCCAATTCGCCAGCGGATTGAATTTAATCAAAGGTTTTTCAGCACTCGAAAATGCTTCGTCTATTTGTACTTCCGGCAAATCTTGGCGCGTATCTAAACTTTGATCTTTACGCTGTCCGGTAATCCACGCATCCAGCTCGGATAATTTGCGCTTTAACGGCGCAACTTTGCGAATCGCGCAGCATTCTTGATGCCCATCTTCATAAAAACTAAATAATCCTTTGGCTTTCACCAGTGATTCTAACGCCGTAGATTCTGGTGTTAAACACTGAATTTCTATTTGATAATGCTTTCTGACTTGCTCCATAAAACGATAGGTTTCAGGATGCAGCCGCCCAGTATCTAAAGAAAACACCTGAATATCTTTTTTCAGTTTCACCGCCATATCAATCAACACCACATCTTCTGCACCGCTAAAAGAAATAGCGATATTGTCGAATTGCGCAAGCGCGGCTTTTAAAATGGTACGCGGATTTTTTTGTTGCAATTCAGTTTGCAAGTTTTCAATAGTCAAAGATGTCATAGCGTTTCTTATTATTTAGATTGAGCTGGGTAAAAATCCGCCTATTTTAGGCGTGTTTGCTGCTGAGTAAAATAAACTTTTGAAATAATTGCTTCGTTTTATTCTGAAGAATAGATGGTATGTAAAACAAAGTAGTCGCTGAGGAAAATCCGCTGAAATTTTTCAAGACGACTGGTCATCTTAAAAAATTCTGATGAAAACTGTCTTTATAGTTGTCTGAATCAGGATTTACAAGATTTTAGGATGAACAGGATAATCCAACTAGAGAGAAACTAAGTATAAAAAACATCCTGCAAATCTTTTAATCTTGAAAATCATGATTCAGACCATCCGGCTAAGTATTTACGCTGAATAAAAGCAAAACCTATGATTCTTCTCGCTTAAACGAACCAGCTTAGTGCGCTACGCCCGAAACTGTACGGATGATTTTTCTACACGCACCTTTCCAACCGTGATTTCCAGTGTTTTTACTCTTGGCATCCTTATTGCGTTAGCTGTTTAAAAAGCAGATTGCAATCAACTTTCGAGTGTTCGCTCACTATTGGCTTTTTAAGCATCCAATTTTTAACGTTAAATTTAAGGCTAATTTTATGAAACACATTGAAAAAAACACTGCGAGAAAACAGTTCGCAGCCCTTTTTGCCGCGCTTGCGATGACAACACTCTCTGTTTTCCCCACTGTTTATGCCGCAGAAAAACTCGAAAAGCCTAATCTCAAATTCGGTTTTATCAAACTCACGGATATGGCTCCTTTGGCAATTGCGTATGAAAAAGGTTTTTTCAAAGATGAAGGCTTAAACGTGCAATTGGAAGCGCAAGCGAATTGGAAAGTGGTTTTAGACCGCGTGGTGAGTGGGGAATTAGACGGATCACACATGTTAGCTCCTGTGCCTTTGGGCGCGTCGATTGGTTTTGGCACAAAAGCAGACATTATCACCGCATTTGCCATGGGCACAAATGGCAGTGCAATTACCGTTTCTAATGAGATTTGGAAACAAATGAAACCCGCCGTGCCAGCCGATAAAACAGGTCTTCCGATTCATCCAATTAAAGCCGACAGTTTAAAACCAGTCGTTGCGTTATACAAAAGCAAAGGCAAGCCTTTCAATATGGCGATGACGTTTCCGGTTTCCAGTCACAATTTTAAATTGCGTTATTGGTTAGCAGGTGGCGGGATTGCGCCGGGATATTACGCACCGCCGCAAGATACGTCCGGTCAAATTAATGCAGATGCGTTGTTATCGGTGACTCCACCGCCACAAATGCCGTCAACAATGGAAGCGGGCACGATTTTTGGCTATTGCGTCGGCGAGCCTTGGAATCAACAAGCGGTTGCTAAAGGCGTGGGCGTTCCGGTGATTACTGATGATGAAATGTGGAAAGATATTCCTGAAAAAGTGTTTGGTGTGAGCAAGGCGTGGGCAGAAAAAAATCCTAAAACTCATCAAGCGGTGATTAAAGCGTTGATTCGCGCGTCAATGTGGTTGGATGCGGAAAAGAATAAAAACCGCATAGAAGCGGTGAAAATTTTGGCAGAAAGTAAATATGTGGGTGCGGATTCCAAAGTGCTGGATAACAGCATGACTGGCACGTTTGAATATGAAAAAGGTGACACGCGCTCAATGCCTGATTTCAACGTGTTTTTCCGTCACAATTCTACTTATCCTTATTACAGCGGCGCGGTTTGGTATTTAACGCAAATGCGTCGTTGGGGACAAATCAACGAATATAAAGACGATGCGTGGTACATCAACACCGCAAAACAAGTTTATCGTCCTGACATTTATATGGCGGCGGCAAATGCGTTAATTGCTGAGAAAAAAGCAGTAGCGGCTGATTTTCCTGCCAAAACCGAAACAGGTTTTAAAGGTGTGCAAACCTATTTTATTGATGGCATCCCTTTTGACAGCAGCAAACCAAATGATTATTTAACAAAATTCGCGCTGGGTTTAAAAGGAAAACAAAAATTAGTCGGCGGAAAAGTTGTTGAAAAATAATATTTTGTAGGTTGGGTTAGCCTGTAGCGGTAGCGGAAGGCGTAACCCAACATTCAGCCGCTTTGTTGGGTTACGCTTTTTTTCTACGAAAAAAATGCTAACCCAACCTACGACCTAAACTCCGCAAGGTGGAAACTATGTACAACAAACTGATTAAATTTTTCAACATCACCGGCTTAACGTGGTTTGTGCCGTTTATCAAAATCTGCGCGGGCGAAAACCCTGCGCAACAAATCAAACAAATGTGGTTGATGATTGGTGTGCCGATTATTGCCTTTATGATTTTTTTAGCGTTATGGAGTGCTTCTGCTTCACAAATCAACACCAGTTTAGGCGCGATTCCAGGCCCCAGCGCGGTGTGGCATGAGTTTGGTGGCTTATTAGATGAACATGCCAGCGAGCGACAAAAAGAACGCGAGTTTTATCAACAGCAAAGCAAAGATAATCAAGAACTTTTAGCCAAAGACCCCAAAGCCGAAACCACGCATTTTACTTACACGGGCAAATCCACTTATTTAGATCAAATCGTCACCAGTCTTTACACCGTATTTACGGGCTTTATTATCGCCACTTTGGTTGCTGTGCCGTTGGGGATTTTATGCGGCATGAGTTCAGTCTTTAACACCGCGCTCAATCCACTCATCCAAATTTTTAAACCCGTTTCCCCGCTGGCATGGTTGCCGATTGTGACTTTAACCGTCAGCGCACTCTATCAAACCAATGATGATTCGTGGTTTGACAAAGCGTTTTTAACTTCCGCAATTACTGTCACCCTCTGTTCCTTATGGCCAACCTTGATTAACACGGCTGTCGGTGTGTCTTCCATTGATAAAGATTTAGTCAACGTCAGCAAAGTGTTACGCTTGAATTGGAGCACCCAAATTCGCAAAATCATTTTGCCATCAGCATTACCATTTATTTTCACCGGAATGCGCTTGTCGCTGGGTGTGGGTTGGATGGTGTTGATTGCCGCAGAAATGTTGGCGCAAAACCCTGGGCTGGGAAAATTTGTTTGGGATGAGTTCCAAAACGGCAGCTCACAATCGTTAGGACGGATTATGGTCGCGGTGTTTACCATCGGCATTATCGGTTTTATTCTCGATAGAATGATGAATTCGCTGCAAAACGTCTTCTCTTTCGGCAAACAATTTTAGAGGTGAGCTATGTCCGCAGTCGTCAAACTTAAATTCGCCTCTTCTCCTGAAAGCTCCCACAATCTTATGAATCCCTCCAATGATGAAACCCAACCGTTGGTTGAGCTGAAAAATGTTTGTAAAAGCTATGGCAGCAGCTCCATTCTGAAAAATATCAATTTAACCGTAAAAGAAGGCGAATTTATTGCGATTGTCGGATTTTCAGGCAGCGGCAAAACGACTTTAATTTCTTTGATTGCAGGCTTGATTCAAGCCGATAGCGGTGAGGTGTTAAAACAAGGTCAGGCGATTACTGCACCTGCGCCAGATCGTGGTGTGGTGTTTCAAAACTATTCGCTGATGCCTTGGTTGACCGTCTATGAAAACGTATTGCTGGCAGTGGATGCGATTTTTAAAGATTGGACAGCCGCACAGCGCAAAGCTCATGCAGAACATTATATTAATATGGTGAGTTTGGGTCACGCGCTGACTAAAAAACCGGCGGAATTATCCGGTGGAATGCGTCAGCGGGTGAATGTGGCGCGGGCGTTAGCGGCAAATCCTGATATTTTGTTGCTTGATGAACCTTTAAGTGCATTAGACGCACTAACGCGCGGCAATTTGCAGGACGAAATTTTGCAAATTTGGGCGCAAGAAAAGAAAACCGTGATTCTGATTACCAATGATGTGGACGAAGCGATTTATATGGCGGATCGGGTGATTCCGTTAAATCCTGGGCCTGATGCCACCTTTGGGCCGGATTTTCATATCAATATTGACCGCCCGCGCGACAGAACGGCGTTGAATCATAATGAAGAATTTAAAAAACTGCGTGCTGAAATCACTCGTTATTTAATGGCGATTGGCATGGAAAAAGCGGGCGAAACGATTAAAGATAAAATCGTGTTGCCGAATGTGAAACCCAATACGAGCAATGATTGGCAACAGGATCAATCGGCTTTAAAACCCAAAACTTCCGATTTAGGCAAACCACGTTATTTAGAATTTTCACAACTTTCAAAAGTTTATCCAACTCCAGACGGAAATAGCACAGTTAAAGTCGTTGACGGTTTTGACATGATGCTGAAAAAAGGCGAGTTTATTTCAATTATCGGGCATTCCGGTTGCGGCAAATCCACTGTGCTTTCAATGACCGCTGGGTTAACTGAAATTTCCGAAGGCGGGATTATTTTGGATAACCGCGAAGTCGATATCGCAGGCCCTGATCGCGGCGTGGTGTTTCAAGCACCGAGTTTATTCCCGTGGATGACGGCATTTGAAAACGTGATGCTGGGTGTGAATAGAGTTTATCCTCATGCGTCTAAATCGGAACGTGAAGATATTGTGGAATATTATTTAACCCGCGTCGGTTTGGCAGAAAGTTTACGCAAAAAAGCGGGCGAATTATCCAATGGAATGCGTCAGCGGGTGGGAATTGCGCGTGCGTTTGCGTTGTCACCTAAATTGCTATTGCTTGACGAGCCATTTGGGATGTTAGATTCTTTAACGCGCTGGGAATTGCAAGAAGTGCTGATGGAAGTGTGGGAACGCACCCATGTGACGGCGATTATGGTAACGCATGATGTGGACGAAGCGATTTTATTAGCCGACCGCGTTGTGATGATGACGAATGGGCCAATGGCGAAAATCGGCAAAATTGAGGAAATTCATTTACCGCGACCACGCACTCGCAAATCCTTATTAGAACATCCTGACTATTACAAATACCGTGAAAGTTTGCTGACGTTTTTAGCAGAGTGCGATAAAGCCCACTAAAAGCCATCACAATTATCTGCATAAGTTTGTCACTTATTGATTTATCGACGCGCTGTAGAGACGCAACATTTTGCGTCTCTACCTTTAAATCAATAAGATATAAAGTATGCAGATGGTTTTGTAAAAGCAATATCTCGGAAAATGAATGCAAATTTATAGTCCTATTAAGAACTTACTGTTTGGAAAAAACATGAAACCACAACGCGAAAAATTAGTGTGCATCGGGAATGGCATGGCAGGTATCCGCACCTTAGAAGAGCTGCTAAAGCTTGATAAGGACAGCTATGAAATTACAGTTTTTGGTGCAGAACCACATAATAACTACAACCGAATTTTGTTATCACCTGTGCTGGCAGGGGAAAAAACCTTTAACGACATTATTCTCAACGATGATGCGTGGTATATCGACAACAATATTACCTTGTATAAAGGCAATCCTGTCACCCAAATTGACCGAGTGAAACGGCAAGTCATTACAGCCAGTGGTGAAAGCGTAGCCTATGACCGTTTATTAATCGCCACCGGTTCAAATCCTTTTATTATCCCTATTCCCGGACATCAGCTGAAAGGCGTGATTGCGTTTCGTGATATTAACGATGTGGATTTAATGCTAAAAGCCGCAGAAAACGGCGGTCATGCGGTGGTGATTGGCGGCGGCTTGCTGGGTTTGGAAGCGGCAAATGGCTTAATGAAACAAGGCATGACGGTGAGCGTGGTGCATGTTACTAATGTGCTGATGAATAATCAGCTGGATTCCGTTGCCGCCAATCTTTTGCAATCCGAATTAGAAAAACGCGGCGTACAGTTTTTAATGTCTGCGCAAACCGAAGCGATTTTAGGTGATGAATTTGTCACTGGTGTGCGTTTTAAAAATGGACATGAAGTTTCTGCCAGTTTAGTGGTGATGGCGGTAGGGATTCGTCCAAATATTGAATTAGCGAAACAAGCGAGTTTGTATTGTGAACGCGGCATTGTGGTTAGTGACACTTTACAAACTTACGACCCACGCATTTATGCAGTCGGTGAATGTGCGCAGCATCGCGGGCAAGCTTACGGTTTAGTCGCGCCGTTGTTTGAGCAAGCGAAAGTGTGCGCGAATCATTTAGCGCGTTATGGAATTGCTCGTTATGAAGGCTCAGTCACTTCGACTAAATTGAAAGTCACGGGCATTGATTTGTTTTCCGCAGGCGATTTTATTGGCAATGACAAAACTGAAGAAATTGTGTTCAAAGATGCACAACGCAATATTTATAAAAAATTAGTGATTGAAAACAATCGCATCAAAGGTGCGGTGATGTACGGCGATACGATGGATGGTTCGTGGTATTTTCAATTGATGCGTGATGAAACGGATATTACCGCGTTTCGGGAAAATATTTTATTCGGTAAAGCCCATGTTGGCGATGCAGGTCATGGCGAAGTGAATCAGGTTGCTTCTTTGCCGGATGATGCAGAAATTTGCGGTTGTAACGGTGTTTGTAAAAAAACGATTGTCAGTGCGATTACCGATAAAGGTTTATTCACACTGGATGAAGTGCGCAAACACACCAAAGCCTCAGCTTCCTGCGGTTCGTGTACTGGTTTGGTTGAACAATTATTAGCCAGCACGGTGGGTGATTATTCTACCGCGCCGCATAAAAAATCCTTGTGTGCGTGTACTGATTTTACCCACGATGAAATCCGCAAAGCGATTAAAGTGCAGCAACTGAAAGATATTCCTTCTTTAATGAAATCATTAAGTTGGAAAACACCGGATGGTTGTGCAAGCTGTCGTCCGGCGTTGAATTATTATTTATTATGTGAATTTCCAGCAAGCTATCAAGATGATCCGCAATCGCGTTTTATCAATGAACGCGCTCATGCCAATATTCAAAAAGACGGCACTTATTCCGTTGTGCCGCGTATTTGGGGGGGGGTGACTACGCCAAAAGAATTACGCGCCATTGCTGATGCGGCAGATAAATATCAAGTTCCGGTGGTTAAAATCACTGGCGGACAGCGGATTGATTTAATTGGCGTGAAAAAAGAAGATTTGCCAAAAATGTGGGCAGATTTGAATGCGCAAGGAATGGTGTCGGGTCATGCCTATGGAAAATCGTTGCGAACTGTGAAAACCTGCGTGGGTTCAGATTGGTGTCGCTTTGGCACGCAAACCGCGATGAGCATGGGGATTGAGCTGGAAAAAATCACTTGGGGTTCGTGGACTCCGCATAAATTTAAAATGGCGGTGTCCGGTTGTCCGCGTAATTGTGCCGAAGCGACGATTAAAGATTTTGGTGTGGTTGGTGTGGATTCTGGTTGGGAATTGCATATTGGCGGAAATGGCGGCGTGAAAATTCGTGGCACGGATTTGTTATGTAAAGTGAAAACGGATGAAGAAGTGGTGGAATATTGCACCGCGTTTATGCAGTTATATCGCCAAGAGGCGCATTATTTGGAACGCACCGCGCCTTGGATTGAGCGGGTGGGTTTGGCTTACGTTAAACAAAAAATTGTGGATGATGCGCCGGGGCGTAAATTATTGGCGCGGGATTTTATGGAGTCGCAAGAATATTCACAAACTGATCCTTGGGCGCAGTGTGTGGCAGAGCCGGTGGCATTTAAACCGTTGTCAGTATTAAAAGCGGAGATAGCATAATGGCTTGGATGAAAGTGGCTGATTTACATGAGATTCCGCGTTTGGGTTCACGGGTTTTAAACACCGAAAACGGCGCGATTGCCATTTTTCGCAGCAGTGACGATCAGGTGTTTGCGGTAGAAGATCGTTGTCCGCATAAAAACGGTGTGTTGTCGCAAGGGATTGTGCATGGTTGCAAAGTGACTTGTCCGTTGCATAGTTGGGTGATTGAGTTGGAAACGGGCGAGGCGGTTGCGCCGGATAAGGGTTGCGTGAAAAAGTTTGCGGTGAAAGTTGAATCCACTGAGGTTTATTTGGATTTGCCGTAAGGTTTTGTGATTTGCTTGCGGGTTATAAAAACCGCCGTTGGCTTTTGCTGATGGCGGTTTTTTTGTCTGAATCATGATTTTCAGGATTTTGGGATTTGCAGGATTTTTTTAAGACGACTGGTTGGCTTGGAAAATTTAAGCGTAAATTCTATAAAACAGCACAAACACAAAGAGTTGTTGCGGAAAGAAAGGGGAGCGATAAGCTCCCTTTTTTGTTGTGAAGGATTGTGAGGTTAAGGGTGAGTTATAGAATGAAGTCGCTGGTGCTAAGCGTTGTTACGCCTGTTAGCAAGATAGAAAAATCTGCCGTTGCATCTGCATCATTATTACCCCAAAGAATATGTGTTGTTTGGTCAAAAAACAAAGCAGCCGATACACTGAATGAACCAGAAAATGTAGCTCCTTGATTGAGTGTTGCAAAGCCATCGTTTCCAGTCACAGCAGTATTTGCATCAATCGCTGATAAGTCAATTTTGTCACTTTGCGCAATTTTGAAATCGGTGATGGTGTCACGAGTAGTTGCGGTGATGCCAGATTCTGATACAGCAGCAAATTTGAATTTATCCGCGCCAATTCCGCCTGTTAAATTATCTTTTCCCGCGCCACCTGTTAGAGTGTCATTGCCCACGCCACCGCTTAATATATCTCTTCCTAAGCCACCATTAAAACTGTCGTTACCTGCTGCACCATTCAGTGTGTCGTTACCATTCCCTCCATCTAAATAATCATTATCAGATTCCCCCAAAAGCTTGTCATTACCATCACCACCATGAAGGCTATCATTCCCGTAACCACCGTAAAGCGTGTCGTTACCTGCGTTGCCTGATAAATCATCGCTCATGTTTAAGCCGTAGAGTCTATCATCACCACTCAAGCCAACAAGCACATCAGCTTTGTTTCCACCTATATCGCCATAAAGTTCAATTGGGATAAGATGATTTACAGTTACCAAGGCAGTGGGGTTGCTGCTGACACTTTCAGAATTACCTAAACCGTCAGTATAACTGGCGGTCACTTGAATGGATTTTCCTAATTCGTTAGCAGTAACAGTGTAAGTGTTGCCTGTGCCTAAAACAGTTGAACCTGTTTTCCATGTGTAGCTGATTGTGCCTAAGCCATCTGCATCGGCTAGAGCATTTGAAGCTGTGAGGAGTTGGTTTTGTTCGGGGGTAGTATCGTTGATGGAGAGTGTGCCAGTGGGTAAATTATTAGGGATTACACCACCATCGAAAGTATTGTCTAAGCTGCCATCAGAATTGTAGCGAACTAACGCAAAATCCTCATTAATACCATTGTGGCTATAGCCCGCCACCAAGACTTTACCGTCTGCTTGTTGTGTTACAGAGTATCCTACGGCAGAAAGAGATCCTATTATGGCTGTGGTAACTTTTCCATCACCATCAAAAGCGTTATCAAGTGAACCATCGATGTTATAGCGTACTAAAGCAAAATCATCTCTACTACCATTACTACTAAGACCAGCTAGTAAAATTTTGCCATCGCTTTGTAGCGTAGTAGAAAATCCTTCGTCATATGAAGAAGAACCTATTGGAGTAGTAACTTTACCGTCTTCATCAAAAGTGGAGTCAAGTGAGCCATCGCTGTTGTAGCGCACTAAAGCAAAATCAACACTATTATCATTGACAGTTTCACCTGCGACTACAATTTTGCCATCCGATTGAACTATGACGGAATATCCTTTGCCATACGAGGCATTACCTGTGATGGTGGTTAGTTTGCCATCGTTATCAAACGAGGTATCCAAAGAGCCATCTATGTTATAACGCACTAAGGAAAAATTAGGATAAACATCAATAGTGCTATAACCTGCGACTAAAATTTTGCCATCGGCTTGTATCGTGACAGACTGGGCATACCCCCCCGGTATCGCAGTAGTTAGTTTTCCATCGCTATCAAACGAGGTATCCAAAGCCCCATCGCTGTTATAACGAACTAGGGCAAAATTAGCATCAATGTAAGGATAATCTGCTTTATTGCTGAAGCTGGAGCCTGTGACTAAAATTTTTCCATCAGATTGTACTGTAACAGAGTAGCCTCTATCGTCAGAAGTAGAGTCTATCGCGGTAATAACTTTACCATCATTCCCAAACGTAATATCTGTTGAGCCATTGCTGTTATATCGGACTAAGGCAAAGTCATAATTATTGCCATTCCAGCTTGTGCCAGCCACTAAAATTTTCCCATCAGCTTGTAGCGTAGAAGAATAGCCAAAATCAATAGACGAGCCTATTGTCGTTACAACTTTACCATCATCATCAAATGTATTATCTAACGAGCCATTACCGTTGTAGCGTATCAATGCAAAGTCACCATTGCTGTAGCCTGCGACTAAAATTTTGCCATCATCTTGAACAACGACAGATTGAGCAGAGTCATTAGAGTTAGAAGTATCAGTGCTGAAATCAGCGATAACAATACCTTTTTGTTGCGTTGCCATATTTTTATCCTCTGTGTGTCAATGTTGTTTTTGCGATGCATTCGTAGAGACGTAAAATTTTACGTCTCTACTGCAAAATCATCTCTTCTGTTAGCCCTGTTGCTTTCACAATAGACTCAATATCCAGCCCCATTGCCAATAGAGCCTTAGCCGTTTCTAATTTCCCTTGTTCAATGCCTTCATTACGACCTCTTTTTTCAGCCTCAGCAATATACGACTCATCAATCATCCGCGCCATCTCCTCCGGCGTGACATCTTCTTCTCCAATCGCCAACAACAGCTTCTCAATTTCAGGCAAGTGATACAACGACTCATCCACCTGATTATCCAAACTATCCTCAATTACCCGTAACCACTCCTGATAAAACTCAGGCGTTTTTTCATTCATATATTTAGGACAAAGATAAATAATCTTATGCTTGATTTCATTTAATCCCTTACCATCCAAAGTTTTAGGGTCAAAATCAATCACCGCAACATCGCATTGATTCTTTTCATCACCCGATGTTAAAACCACAATCGTATAAACTGTGGTATTCGGCGAATAATAACGATATTGTGCACTTTTCGGCGGCTTTTTCAGTTGCTCTAATAAAGCAACACAATGATAATGTAAAAAACGGTCATAATGATCGGCATTTCTATCATGCTGAATTTCGACAATAATCCGATTTTTAATATCCTCAGCATATAAATCAAACTTCACAGCCACATTACCAATCGGCGGCTTAAATTCCTTTTCCGTTTCAACCTTATCTATCTCAAGACTAATTCCTAAAATATCCAAAACAAATCGCTTAAATATATCCACATCACAGAAAGCTTTTTTAAAAATTACGCCGTAACGTAATGGAGCAACTCGTTTCATAATTTTTTCCTCATAAATGTAAGCGTAAAGTTATTGCCAATTAGCGGCTACAGTCTACTGTAAAATCATCTCTTCCGTTAGCCCTGTAATTTCAATAATCGTTTGCATATCAAAACCTTTCACTAACATCGCTTTGGCGGTTTCTAACTTTCCCTGACCAATCCCCCTCTTTTCAGCTTCAGCAATATAGGATTCATCAATCATCCGAGCCATTTCTTCCGGTGTAACACTCTCTTCACCAATCGCCAACAACAGCTTCTCAATTTCAGGCAAATGATACAACGACTCATCCACCTGATTATCCAAACTATCCTCAATTACCCGTAACCATTCCTGATAAAACTCAGGCGTTTTTTCATTCATATATTTAGGACAAAGATAAATAATCTTATGCTTGATTTCATTTAATCCCTTACCATCTAACGTTTTAGGGTCAAAATCAATCACCGCCACATCACATTGATTCTTTTCATCACCCGATGTTAAAACCACAATCGTATAAACAGTGGTGTTCGGCGAGTAATAACG
>CAKZJE010000080.1 GCA_936941155.1 uncultured Methylomonas sp.
TGAATGACTTCTTTTTCTTTGCTTTGCGCTAACGCCTCAATTGCCGCAGAACGTACATTGCTATCATTATCTTTTAACAAAGGAATGATTTGTTGCAGCACGGCTTTGTCTTTGCTTTGCGCTAACGCATTCTGTGCCGCTTGACGTACTTGCCAATCATTATCTTTTAACAAAGCGATGATTTGTTGAAGCACAGCTTTTTCTTTGCTTTGCGCTAACGCATAAATTGATGCAGAACGTACATTGCTATCATTATCTTTTAACAAAGGAATGATTTGTTGAATGACTTCTTTTTCTTTGCTTTGCGCTAACGCATTAATTGCCGCAGAACGTATACCTGTATCACTATCTTTTAATAATTTAAGGAGCTTATTTTTTGCACTTACTGTGTTGATTTGTTGCAAGCTCTCAATAGCTACATAATTATTATTATCGATATTATCTTTAAATAAGAATAAACGTTCTATAGTTTTCTGAACGCGGACATTGCTGATGGATGGAATTAGTTCGGCAATTAAATCGTTATTATCGGATTTTTGAATAGATTTAAATATTTTATCGGCATTATCAAACAATCCGACGGTGGCATAACCTGCAAATCTATTAACTAACGGCAATTTCCCAATCTGCACAATTTGACTGCTTTTTAACTCCGCAATCTGTTCAGACTCGAAGCGTTTATCGGCTTCAATATCTTTGCGTTCAAAATCGGATTCATAAATAAAGTGTTGCTGACGGAATATATCCCAACTGCGCAAATCGCCTTGATAAAACTCAACCCGCTCTGAAATTGTTTCATTACCCAGACGGTTCTGTACAGCCTTATAATTTTCCCAGATATCATAAGCCAAAAACATAGACAAGCCTGACAGCACCATAAAGCCTCCGCTGATAACAAGCTTCTTTTTAAACTGCTTCCTCTTATAAGCGTTATTCCACTGTCGGATATTTTCGACAAAAAAATGATGGTATAAAGAATATCGAATTTTTCCTTGATATTGTTGGGTGCGCAAAATGGTAAGATTTTGTAACAAATCTAAGGTTTGCTGTAAATTAGCAATATCTTCCCAAATCAAATTGGTTAAGTCATCAACTGAAAAAGATGCACCTGGCCAAGCCAAAAAATCAAAAGCTTTAGAAGCCAACCTTAGCTGACTATTGCTAAGGTTAGCCATTTTCTCAATAAAACTTTCATTAAACTTCTCTAATTGTTGCCGAGTATACCATTGTCCCCATTCAATAATGCTACGAGCAAATATGTCGTGATATAACTCATACCAAAGTTTTCCATTACGTTTTAAGCGGCGCAGAATAGATGCTTGTTGCAACTGCTCTAAGCAAGATTGCAAATCCTCCATATTTTCAACTAATGAGTCTGCTAATTCTTTTAATGGATAAGATATTTTTGCTCCATGTGGACTCACTAACAAAGTGAATGCCTTAGACGCTAATCGTTGCTGCTCTTCACTTAACTTTGCCATTTTGTCATTAAAATAACTCGCTAAAATTCCCTCCGCTTTACCTAAATTCTGATAATGCTCCAAAGTAATTAACTGCTCAGGTGAATTACAAGCATTTAGCCACAACTGCTGACAAACGATTTGTAAATGAGGAGGTTCAACTAAAAGCTGATTTGGCTGCGGCTTATCTATATGCTCTAAATCCAAGCGATCATTGCGCTCTCGCTCTCCCAAATCTTTTAACAATAACTCAATCAAATCGGCTTGATAGGTAAATCCTACCGCTTTCACTGGCTCAACAATCGCTTGCCGCGCTGCGTCTAACTCTAATTTTTCAATGCGATAAATCGTATTAAAAATTCCCGCATACCAAGGCTTAAACGCCTCCATTTCCATCGCAAAATCTTCACGCATTGAAAACACAAACGCGGTCGGGGTGTCAGTATCATGGATTGCAGTGGCAAGCTGGCGAATAAATTCATCGCGCTGCTGACTGAAACGCTGGTAATAAAAAAACTCCTCAAACTGATCCAGCAAAATCACCACCGTGCCTGAACCCAGCAAAGCGTGAATCTGCAAAAAATCCACCAATGGCAAACTAAAATCCGCCTGATAATCGGCATTAACTCTTTGTAGCTTAATAAAATGCTTCACAATGGTTTTCTTTAAATCCAGCAAGGGATTCAGTGCCCAATCATTGTGATAAATCAAATCCGCCATGCCACTGGCGCGTAAGGCGGGCATTACACCCGCTTGCAACAAAGAACTTTTGCCGACACCACTCGCCGCCACTAATAGCGTCAAGCGGTGGGCTAAAATTTTGTCGGTTAAAATATGGATTTCGTGCTGACGACCAAAAAATTTATCTTTTTCGCTTTCTTGATAAGGGCGCAAACCTAAATAAGGGGAATTTTCACTCATAGCGCAACTCCATGTTGAATCTCGTTCCAACGCGCTGCGTTGGAATGCTTTTTCAGACGCGCTGCGTCTCGTATCGCAGCGCGATATAACGTCGTTACCACGCCGCGCGTGGGAACGAGGAGGTTTGAATAAAGAGGATTTTCACTCATAGCAGCTCTCCAATTTTGGCGACAAACTCGGTCACGCTAAGATTCGGGTAATGAGTGCATTTCATATCTTCCCAAAACAACTGCTCAAACGAGTTGGGATTGGCTTGAATGACTAAGGGTTTGCTACTGTTATTATCACCGCCGCGCTGCTGTTGTAATACTTTGGCTATCAAGCGAGTTTCCCAGCTATCCGGCTGATAACCTAAAAACCACAAATCTTTACTTTTGAGCTTAGTGCCTAAATAAGAGGGGTAACTTTTCTGTAGCAGTTCTTTAGCTTGATTAAAATAATCTCGCTCTGATAACAACAAGTTATCTAACTCATCAGGATAGCCGCGCAGATAGAAAATTAAAGAAAAACCTTTTTCCATTAGCTGTAGGCTCGATAATTTATCACCGCTACAGCACGAAGGAATTTCGTTTTGTTTGGTATTAAATCCCTTCAATAAATAACGCTGGTCTTCTATGTTGGTGTCTTTATTGATGACAATTGAAATAAAAGAATGTGCACTGTTGCTTAATCGCTGTTCTAACAATGTATCGAAACCAGTAGCAATGACTAAAAAAGGTTTTTTGAGCTTAGACAGTAACTCATAAAGTTCGATTTCAGGTTGATAATTTGGTGTTACTAATTGTCTTAATTCCTCGATGACTCGATGACGCGGAGCATCATTACTGCGTAATTGCGCATATTCACAAACGGCGGCTAATTCAGATGTATTTTCATGCTCAAATCCTGTTAAGGCGACAATCTTTTGCATAAATTCCTGTGCAGAATTTAATTTTAAATCAAATAGTTTGGGCAGTTCCGTTCCCAAACAAAGACAAACATGCCCATTTTTTAGCGACTCTGCTAATAAGCGATAGTTGGGGTGCACGTTAATTGGATTCGCTTCTGTTTCTAACGATAAGCAAAAAACACTAAACGTAGCCGCATCAATCTCTTTATTTAAAAAAGATTCACACATCTGCAAAATAATTTCTGCTTCGTCATCAATGCCTTCTTTTTCAATTTGATTTAAGCGTTTACCTAATTTCAAATAAATTTTGGCAATGTCAGCCATTCGTCCTAATAACTTGGTTCGGATTTGTGAAAGGCGCGAGTTTGCAGTTAAGCGTTTAAAACTTGGTTGTATATCAATAATATCAGGATATAAACGCAAAACATTACTGATACAAACAGCATGACCAGCTTCAGCACCACGCATGTGACTTACAATGCCTATTATTTTGCCTTTATTGTTATAAACAGGTGAGCCGCTGTAACCAGGAGCTAATTTAGAAAAACCATCTGTTAGCTTGATATTAATATCCCATGCAGACACATTAATCCCTTGAGCATTATTGATTCTGATAGATTCTCCCAGTGTACCTACTAGGTTTCGTTGAGCCTGATTTTTACCTTCAAAGCTGCTATAACCACTAATTAAAATTTCGTTACTTGAATTACCAATAATACATTCTTCAAATAAAGGTGCATCAAATAAAACTGGCACTTTTAACACAGCTATATCAATTTCATCTCCAGAGCCACACGCCACAAATTCTAACGACTTGTCCAAAAATCCTGCTATTTTTAGGGTATCCTCAGCAGAGTTTTTACTCTTAATTTGTTCTAGCACATGCGCACAAGTAAGAACATAACTGTAGCTTTGGTCGCGGGCGATAATAAAACCTGTGCCAAAAGCTGTATTTTTTGGGTTGCTACTCAAAATCAAAACAATACTATCTTCAAGTTGTGGCATGTGCTGTTCTCTACAATTAAGGTTTAGGCGTTAATTTTAATGTAATACTTAAACTTGCGTTAGATTTACCTTTGGCAATAAAAAAATTTCCCTCGGCTTCCAGTCCTAGCTCTATTCCTACCTCTACTTCATTTACGAACATATCTTTATTGAGTTCTTTAAAAACGTTAGTCACAGGCTTGCAAGCTTTAAGCAAAATAGCTTCTATTGAGCTGATACTATTACTTACTTGAGATATTTGTAATCCACCACCCGCAATTGGCATTACTTGATCGGCCTGCACATCCACTTCCATCAAAATACCATCTTCTAATTCAACTAACTTACTTGCCATCTCATTCACCATCAGCTGTTTTTTTACAAATAGATGGAGTAAAAAATTCTATTTTTTACTCCACAATTCAAGGACTGTTAAAAACTATTCCATTGCAGCAATAATCGCCTCACCCATTTCAACCGTGCCGGTTTTAGACACGGGATTCAAATCAGGCGTAACAAATTCAGCATCGCTAACCACTTTTTCCACCGCCGTTTGAATTTTTTGCGCTGCCGCATGTTCACCCAAATGATGCAACATCATCACACCCGCCATAATCACCGCAGTTGGATTAGCAATATTTTTACCTGCAATATCCGGCGCACTGCCATGCACCGCTTCAAACAACGCTGCATCTGCACCAATATTTGCGCCCGGAATCAAGCCTAAACCACCCACTAACCCCGCTGTTAAATCTGACAAAATATCGCCAAACATATTGGTGGTCACAATCACATCAAATTGATACGGATTCATCACCAAGTGCATACAAGTGGCATCCACAATTTTTTCATCAAACTCAATTTCAGGGTAACGCGCCGCGATTTCTTTCGCCACGTCTAAAAACAAACCGGAACTGAATTTAAGAATATTCGCTTTATGACACGCCGTGACTTTTTTGCGACCATTATCTTTTGCATACTGAAACGCATACTCAACAATGCGCTCGCAACCTTTACGAGTCACCAGCGCAATACTTTCTGCCATATCTTTTTCTTTGGTCAGATAATGCTCAAGCCCCGCATACAAACCCTCGGTATTTTCGCGCACCACCACGATGTCAATATTATCAAAGCGCGTTTGCGCCCCTTTCCATGTTTTGGCAGGACGTACATTGGCATATAAATCATATTCTTGCCGTAATGCGACATTGATACTTCTAAAACCCTTGCCAACTGGCGTGGTTAAAGGGCCTTTAAAAGCAATCCGATTTTTTTCAATTGAGGCCAAAGTTGCATCAGGAATTGGCGTGCCATGTTTGTCAAATGCCGCCATGCCAGCGTCTGCTTCTTCCCAATTTATCTTTGCGCCTGAAGCATTAATAATTTTAACTGCAACTTCCATAATGGAAGGACCGATACCATCACCTTTAATTAACGTAACGTTGTGCATTGTTCACTCTTTCGTTTATTGGAAAACTTCAGAATAATACACAGATTCACACAAGTTTAAAAATACTATACGTTTTAAGTCTGTTACACCTTCAGGTTTTCTTTTATACTTGCCTGTTACTTTTACTTACAGGAGATATCATGGAAAAGCCATTTATTTTACACATGCTGACCACTGCTAAAAATTTAAGCCCGTTTGATGTCAACATGGCACTCGATGCAGGCTGGGTTTCGGCAATACCTTATACAAATGTTGAGCCGAGTGAAATTCAAGGGCTAGTACAGGATGCTATTTTCTCGCGTAGTCTGAAAAGTTTGAAAAAAACGGGGATTTTTATCGGTGGACGCGATACCAAACAAGCGATGGATATGCTAAAAGCTGCACGCCATGCAATGGTGCCACCTTTTGAAGTCTCTGTGTTTGCTGACCCTAGCGGTGCGTTTACGACAGCGGCTGGCATGGTGGCAGCGGTAGAAAAAGAATTAGAAGAAAAATTTAACACCACATTAGCGGGCAAAAATATTTTGGCATTAGGCGGCACAGGCCCTGTTGGACAAGCCGCAGCGGTGATTGCAGCGCAAGCCGGCGCAAATGTACGCATTATCGGCAGACAACTTGAAAAAGCGCAAGCGGTTGCAGATTTGTGTAATTCAGAATTTGGTGATGGCAAAATTACCATCACTGCGGGCGCAGATGCGGACAAAGGCGAATATATAAAAACGGCGGATGCAGTGTTTGCAACAGGCGCGGCTGGGATTGAATTGTTAAGTGCTGCGTTGATTGCCAGCGCACCACAGTTAAAAGTGGCTGCTGATGTGAATGCTGTGCCACCTGCGGGTATTGCTGGTGTGAGTGCATTTGATAACGGCACAGCGATTGCGGGCTCAGCCAGCGGTGCAGTGGGAATCGGCGCGTTAGCGATAGGTAATGTGAAATACAAAACCCAAAATCAATTGCTGAAAAAAATGCTGGAAAGTGAAGAGCCTGTTTATCTGCATTTTGAACATGCGTTTGAAGTTGCCCGCGCTCACATTAAATCATCAGCTAAATAGTTTTCCACATCGTTCCCGCTATGTGCGGGAACACAGCCTGTGTCGCAACAGCGGCACGAGACGCAGAGCGTCCAGAAAGGCATTCCTGTGCAACGCATAGGAACGATACAAAATCTTATACAAAACAGGAATCAGATAGTGAAAAAAAGTATTTTACACATGCTTGACCCTACGCCTAATAATAGTCCGTTTGATATTAACATGGCACTAGACGCAGGTTTTGATGTGTTAATGCCCTACTCGAATGTTAAATTAGAAAACGTTCATCGCCTTACTCAAGATGCTATTTTCTCGCGTAGCCCCAAAGGAATTAAAAAAACCGCGTTGTTTATTGGTGGGCGTGATATAGGTTTGGCAATGGATATGCTTAAAACATGCAAACAGGCGATGGTTCCACCATTTGAAGTGTCAGTGCTTGCAGACCCCAGTGGTGCGTTTACCACTGCCGCAGCATTGGTCGCTTGTGTGGAAAAAGTTCTTAAAGAGCAGCATGGCAAAGAGTTAAAAGACTGCAAAGCGGTGGTTTTTGGTGGCACAGGGCCTGTGGGAGTCGTTACCGGCGTAATCGCATCCTTAGCGGGAGCTGACACCACCTTGATTGACCATTTGTCGAATGCAACCGCCAATGATTTGGCAAAACAATACAATCGTAGCTTAGGCTGTTCTTTAAAAGGAGCGGCGACCAATTTTGATTTAGATAAAATTAATTTGATTGCTGATGCTGATATTGTGTTTTGCACTGCCAAAGCGGGGATTCAAGTCTTAGGTGCAGACATTTTAAAAGAAGCGAAACAATTGAAAGTCGCAGGTGATGTCAACGCTGTGCCGCCGTTAGGGATTGAAGGCATTGGAATTAAGGATTTTGGCGCACCTTTGTTACACGCAGCAACAGAAAAAACTTTTGGCGTAGGCGCATTAGCGGTTGGAAATATTAAATATCGGGTGCAGCAGGAATTATTAGCATCGTTATTAGGCTCGGAAAAGCCTGTTTATTTGGATTTTAGGGACGCATTTAATAAAGCAAGAGAAGTTGTATAGTTTGCACTTTTTTTAAAACGCTGACAGATTGTCCTGCTGTCAGCGTTTTTTTTTGCGCTATGAAAAAGTGAATCGAGAAAATAGTTAAAGTTCTCAGGTATAAAAACCTTCCAGGTCTTCGAGACCTGGAAGGTTTAGGCGATAAAAATTTTCAAGACGACCAGTCGTCTTAAAAAAATTTCGCTAATCTATTTCTGTAAAGTGCGTAATCTCAGAGAGTTAAATAGAAAATTATCTCGCCCCATCAATTGCTTAAAAACAGGTAAAATACCCAACGAGACCTAATCCACATTTTCAAAATAACATGGCAGAACAACTCCCCTCAACCACGCAAACACGCGCCCTGAACAAACCTGCAACAACCTCAATCACATTGTTGGGGCGCGGGTTGGAGACACTTAAAAGCCGTGAAATTGGCGCGATACGCACTGAGCTGGATAGCCGCTATCGCAATGCCCGCGATATGTATAATCGCATCACAGATTATGGTGAAGAGCGACGTTTTAACGTGCAATTGCTGCCTAAACCAGAGGAAATGAGCAAAACACCGCCATTGCTGCAATCGTTTTTGAATTTGTTTCAACAGTTACTAGACGTTTTTAAAGTATTTGAGCAATTGGCGAATCAGGAATATGGAAAAGCGTATTTTCCTTTGGCAAATATGTATCAAGGTGGGCAAGGCGTTAGTCAAAACAACGAAAAAGTTGAATATTACAGCCGCTTAGCCTTTGAATGGTGTATGAAAAATCAAAGTGCCGATGACCCTGAAGTTTGGGGTGATTTAAGTGTGATGTACACCAATGGACATGGCGCACCACAGAGCGAGGAACAAGCGGTGTTTTGGGTGCGCAAAGCCGCCGAACAAGGTCATGCGAATGCACAATGCAATTTAGGTTGGATGTACGAAAGCGGTCAAGGAGTGGAACGAGATGATGCACAAGCGGTGTTTTGGTATCGCAAAGCCGCTGAACAAAATATTGCCAATGCACAATGGTTGTTAGCTGGCTCGTATCGCAATGGTTATGGTGTTGAGCAAGATTTTAAACAAGCGGCGAGTTGGTATCATAAAGCCGCTGAACAAGGACATGCGTTAGCGCAGTTTTTTTTGGCAGGAATGTACACAAAAGGACTCGGCGTGGCACAAGACGAAGCGCAAGCCATCGCGTGGTATCGAAAAGCGGCAGCACAAGGCAATGTCAGTGCGCAGAACAATCTCGCAAAACTTGGTATTGACTGGCAAGCAGCGTGATACTTCCTGAAGAACAAGAACTCCTGCATTTAGAAAGCAAGCAAGCTGCTTTGGAAGATCAGGTTGCCACTGCCGAACTGATGCTTGAAACTTTAAAAGCGGAAAGTGTGCGTTTTCAACATTATTATTACCAAACGATTGGGCGTTTATATGTTGAATTAGACTGGTTGAATCTGCAAATTGCGAAAATTCAAGCAGGCGACGAGTTGCTAAATGCCGCCTTGGAAGCCGCGCAACAACAAGCTTTAAAATCTGCCGCTGAACTCGGTGCAATTGAAGTGCAGCCTACTCCGGTTAAAATAACGCCAGAATTAAAACAATTGTTTCGACAAGCTGCAAAGCTGATGCACCCGGATAGAGCCACGACCGATGCTGAACGTGAACGCCGAACTGGATTAATGGCGCAAGTGAATGTTGCGTATGCCAAAGGCGATCAAGCCACCATCGAAAAGTTGATGATTGAGTTTGGACAAGACCCAGAAGCGATTATTGGTGAAGATGTGGCTTCGCGTTTAGTGAAAGTAATTCGCCGAATTGCGCAATTAAATCGGCGATTAAATGAAGCGCAACAAGAAATTGCCACGCAAAAATCCGGTGAGTTGTTTGAATTAATGAAAACCTTGAGCGCGGCAAAAAAATCAGGGCGCGGCGATTTATTAGCCGATTTAGCTAAACATATTCAACAGCAAATTTTGCAATGCAAACAGGAATTAGATTTGCTCAAGCGGCGTAGTTCTCCTGTTGACGTGAAATGGGATAATTAAACCTACTTTTGCACGGCTCTATCTGTTTAAAGCTAAGAATTCGGTCAACAATAACTTGACTTAATTTCTTATAACTCCTTGTCTAGGGGCGATTTTAATCGCCTAGGGCGAATGAATTCGCCCCTACATCAGCTTTCAAAAACTGGGAAGTTATTTTTAGCCAAATTCTAGGCAACTAAGCAAGACTGAAAAGGGAAAATCGCTTACACTACAAAACAAGTGGAAAAACCTCTTTCTCACAAAGATAATGCTGACACTCTCAGCCCGTTAAACTCTCTCAAACAGTACAATTTATCAGCACAATGTTTAATAATCAGTACGGCGTACCGCAAAAAGTAGTAGATAGGCTATTAAAAGACCTCGACGAAAAAGACATAAAACTGCAAGAGCGCGAAAGCGTGACCGCGAATTGGATTCAAAAATATAAAGAACTTGAAAGCCAATTAGCCAGTCGCACCGACGATATTGCAAAGAAAACCAAAGCTTTTTTAGATGATGGTAAATTGGAAGATGCCGAAAAGCTGTTTTCAGAAGCTCTTTCGGGGGCTTTGGAAAAAGCCGCGAATAATGCTTTTTCGTTGGCGCAAATCAAAGTTTTGCAATTAAATTATCCAGAGGCAAAAAATTACTATCAACAAGCGGTGCAATTAGCCCCTGAAAATGCTTTATATTTGAATGAATTAGGAACGCATCTGTATACTTTGGGAGCTTACGATCAAGCTGAGCCTTTATATAAACGGAGCTTAAGCATTTGGGAACAAACGTTAGGGAAAGATCATCCAGACGTTGCAAAAAGTTTAAATAATTTAGCCGCGCTTTATTACACGCAAGGCAGTTATGAACAAGCAAAACCTTTTTATATCAGAAGTTTAGCGATTTGGAAAAAAGCGTTAGGCACAGAGCATCCTAACGTTGCGAGTGGCTTAAACAATTTAGCCTTGTTGTATAAAACGGAGGGAAAATACAGTCAAGCCGAATCGTTATACCAAGAAAGCTTAGCGATTAGAAAAAAAGCGTTAGGTGAAGATCATCCCGATGTTGCGACCAGTTTGAATAATTTGGCGGGGTTGTATTATACGCAAAGCAAATTTGCAGAAGCTGAACCGTTATATCAACGCAGTTTGGATATTAGGGTGAAAGCGTTGGGCAAAGAGCATCCTGACGTGGCAACCAGCTTAAATAATTTAGCGATGTTGTATAAAAAACTGGGTAAAAACAGCCAAGCCAAGCCACTTTATCAACGCAGCTTGGCAATTTTGGAAAAATCCTTAGGCGAAGAGCATCCTTCTACTAAAGCGGTGCGAAATAATTTACAAAAATTGCTGAAAGACTAAGTTACTAAGCTAAGAATTTGGTTAATAAAGACTGATGTAGGGGGGATTTTAATCGTCCAGGGCGAATGAATTCGCCCCTACATCAATATGCCAAAATCGGGAGGTGTTGACTTTACGACTCTCGTACACAATTTATCATTTTGATTATTAAGAGTTTTTATTAACTTAATGACAGTTCTGCCCTACCCTGCATAATAATTTTCATCTTGCGTGATTAAAAATAACACCCAAGAAAACTCCCCCGTACTGATTTTTGAGCCACAATAACCACACACGGCAGATTGCCCCATCTTATCAGCAGGAGCAGCGCATTGTGGACATACGCTTAAATCAGGTGCAGTTTGTGATACTTCTACTCCTGTGCGACGAGAAAATGTCCAATACTCAGAATAGGAACGATATTTTTTATTTGATCCTCCAATAAGATTCTGATTTCTGTCTAAGGTATAGTCAAAGCAGGATGCAAATATGCGCACAGTAATAGTTTCGTAATAAGTATCTAATTCAATTTTGACTAATTCTACTTTTTGGATTTTTAAGTCATCTAAATGATTGTGAAGTTCTTGTTGTTTATATAAATCCATCCAAAAAGAATTTGCCTCATATAAGCGATCAGAAATTAAATGGCGGACTTTATTTAAATTACGTTGTGTCCATGCTGCATTTAATTCTACAACATAAGACTTTACAATATCCTGTGTAAACGTATTCCAATAAGCTGTCCAACTAAGATGGTGTTGCGCTTCAAATGAAGCTATTTCTTGCGCAAGCTTTCGACTATAAAGTGTGGCTAAATGAGTTCCTGTTTCCTCCGCATAAGCCACTAAATCCACTGTATGCAAAAGCGATTGATTCACAACATAACGCTCTTTTAGATACCACTGTTGCTGACCTTTAATAATCATTGTTCCGCAACTACTACAGGTACCAGCATCGGTAAAATGCGCAGGTGCGTTACAGGCAGGACAAAGTAAAGCCTGCATTTTTTCGGGGGGAAGTGATAAAACACCTTGTTCGCGCTGGAAAAACCAACGTTCTGTATTGGTATATCGGGTGTGTTGCTTGCCAGAATCTTCTGTATAAAATGCAGGATGCACTGTGTAATTTGATGCAATTTCCACTACGATTCTATCTTCATTACTGACATTATCAATTAAATGAATAGCCACTGAGTTAATCACAATTTCGCTAATCACAATGACGTTTTTATTAATCAATAAATCTAATTTTTTATCATATTTCACAGAATTAGCTAAATAAGGAATTAAGGTGTCAAATTCCTTTTTCCCATAATAGCTATAATATTTAACGTAAAGTAAATGCACAAAATCTAAGAATAAAATGCGAGAAAAATTAGCATCGATTTGTTTGAATGTAATTAATTTATTCTCATCAAAACGTTTAACAGGTCTTTTAACGGTGACGGTTTGGGGCTGTTGATTGTTGTCAACCCAAAGAATATATAAAACGATGAAGATTATGATAATAGTAAAAAAGAACCAAAAAGCACTGTCGTCATCATTAGATGAGGAATGCGATGAGCCGGAATAACTGTGTGATGAAGAATGACTGGATGAACTGGAGTGTCCGCCCCACGATGATGAGTGGCTGCTTGATGAGGAGTGACTACTTGACGAGTGCCCACCGGATGAATGACCGCCACCAAAACGCGCTTCTGCTTCTGGAATAGCAAAAACAGTCAAGCTGAATAACAGAACTATTGCGGAAAAAATGGAGAATATTTTTTTCATAATTCTATTTTTAAGTCATTTGGCAATTCATTGAGATTATTTTCTAATGCCGGAATATAATGATTAAACGTTGTTTTACATTTTTCCAATGCTTGTAAAAACGCTTCAGTCTGTTGTTTTTCTTTAAAAATACTTTGTAAATCAGTTTTGATTTTTTGCCATTCTTCTTCAGGAATCGCAAGCTGTGCTCCTCTATCGGCGAGGATATAAACCATTTTTTCTAGCAATGAAACGTAAATTAAAGTGCCAACTTCGGTGCTGGTATGATGCAATCCGCCTTTTTGAAATAAAGCGCGCGCCATAATTTCCACATTGCGTTCTTGACGTTTTTTACCTGTGAAAAGTCGTTGCAGAGGGGGGGAGACTAAACCGAGCAAAATCCCAACACCAAAAGCCGCTAGCGTAATCAAGTAAGCAAGATAATCTGCAAAACGGGTGTCAACGTAGAATAAATAACTAAAGGTTAGAATGCTGACAATCGCGCCTATGCCTATTGCTACGTCTTCGTACAGAGCGGAGCTTTTTTTAATCAGAACAACGACTTCAATTTGCGAGCTTTGTTCAAGCTCAGCAATCATTTTGCCAAGTTGGGTTTGAAAATCAGGATGGTTAAATTTTTTCATTATGATAGTTTTTAGTAGTCCTAAACAACGCGAGATTTTAAATTAAAAATAATTTCTCTCAACTCACAAAATTAAAGTGGTTTATTGTAACTCAGAAAGGACGTTAAACAAGTTATCATTGTGAAAAGATATTTTTTAGAAAAAACAAAAATAAATTTGCAGGAATCTGCGCAAAATAACACTGTGAGTTTTTTAGGGTAAAAAAAAACGGAAACTCTGTTACCAAAGTTTCCGTTTTCTATTCAACAGCTTTCTGTGAATAATTATTCGCCAGATGCCATTTTTTGTTCTGTTTCATAAACCAAAATAGGATCATGATCACCTGAAATAACCCCCTCATCAATCACTACTTTTGTAATGTTAGAAGCGGAGGGTAATTCATACATGGTGTCTAGCAAGGCGTTTTCGACAATCGTTCTAAGGCCGCGTGCGCCTGTTTTTCTATCCATTGCTTTACGCGCAATGGCAGATAACGATTCGCTTCTAAATTCCAGCTCTGAGCCTTCCATTTCAAACAAATGTTGATATTGTTTAATTAAGGCATTTTTAGGTTCAGTCAGAATTTTGACTAACGCGGCTTCATCTAATTCTTCTAATGTGGCTACAACTGGCAAACGTCCAACAAATTCAGGAATTAATCCGTATTTGATTAAATCATCTGCTTCAACTTCTGCAAACAATTGCCCAACATTTTTGGAATCGTCTTTTGTTTTGACATCCGCTGAAAAGCCAATACCACCTTTTTCAGAGCGCGCTTTAATGACTTTGTCTAAGCCAGAAAATGCACCACCTACAATAAATAAAATATTTGCAGTATTAACTTGCAAAAATTCTTGTTGTGGGTGTTTGCGTCCACCTTGTGGCGGCACAGAAGCAATAGTGCCTTCAATCAGTTTTAATAACGCTTGTTGTACGCCTTCGCCTGAGACATCACGGGTAATTGATGGGTTATCAGATTTGCGCGAAATTTTATCAATTTCATCAATGTAAACAATGCCGGACTCAGCTTTTTCAACATTGTAATCGCATTTTTGCAGAATCTTTTGGATGATATTTTCTACGTCTTCACCGACATAACCTGCTTCTGTCAATGTGGTGGCATCAGCAATGGTAAACGGTACGTTTAATAATCGAGCTAATGTTTCTGCCAATAATGTTTTACCTGAGCCGGTTGGCCCAATTAACAAAATATTGCTTTTTGCTAGTTCAATTTCATCTTTTTTGGAATGACTGCGCAAGCGTTTATAGTGGTTATAAACAGCGACAGCGAGAATTTTTTTTGCGTTTTCTTGACCAATCACATATTGATCTAAAACTTCTTTGATTTCTTTAGGCTTAGGTAACTTTTCATCAGATGATGTCGCTTCCTCTTCTGGTAGCTCTTCTCTGATGATGTCATTACAAAGCTCTACACACTCATCACACACATAAACCGAGGGCCCTGCAATAAGTTTTCTGACTTCATGCTGACTTTTACCGCAAAACGAACAATAAAGAAGTTTATCATCGTGTTTGCCGCTTTTGTCATTACTCATAAATTAGGTCTCCGCGTACATCTTGTTAGATGCCGTTATTTTTTTGCTTGTTTTTGAGAGGGTCTGTAAATCGTAGATTATTCTGTAGGAATTGTTCTGCTAGATAAAATTTTATCAATCAAGCCATATTCAACAGCGGCTTCAGCACTTAAAAAATTATCTCTATCAGTATCTTTTTCTACTTTTTCAATAGGTTGTCCTGTGTGAAACGACAACACCCGATTCAGTTTTTCTCTGATTAATAAGATTTCTCTCGCATGAATGTCAATATCAGACGCTTGACCTTGATAGCCGCCTAAAGGCTGATGAATCATCATTCGAGAATTAGGTAAGCAAAAACGTTTACCTTTTGCGCCGCCTGTTAATAACAATGCGCCCATGCTTGCTGCTTGACCGATGCACATAGTACTAACATCTGGTTTAATAAACTGCATGGTATCGTAAATCGACATTCCAGCAGTCACTGAACCGCCAGGTGAATTGATATATAGGTGAATATCTTTATCAGGATTTTCAGATTCTAAAAATAGCAACTGTGCCACGACTAAATTAGCCATGTAGTCTTCAACTTGCCCTACCAGAAAGATAACCCGCTCTTTTAATAAGCGCGAATAAATGTCATACGAACGTTCGCCGCGTGCGGTTTGCTCGACAACAATGGGGACTAATCCACCAGCCGCTTGTGGTGACAGACTGTCATTAATTTGCTTGTGATTATTGTACATGCGGGTCTCTTCCGGTAATGGTTATAGCTTACTGACGTTGTTTGTCCATGACATCGCTGAAATTAGCGTTTTGCTCAACGATTTTGATTTGGCTAACAATCCATTCTACAGATTGGTCTTCCAAAATCATTTGTCGCACATCATTTAAGCGTTTTTTATCAGCATAATACCATTCTACAACTTCTGTAGGGTTCTCGTAGCTTTGCGCCAACTCTTCAATGGTAGAGCGCACTCTATCTTCATCTATTTTGATTTGATTTTGTTCAATAATGTCGCCCAAAATCAAGCCTAATGCGACACGACGTTTTGCTTGAGTTTCAAACATATCGCGTGGCAAGTTTAAATCTTCTAGCTTCAGTTTGTATTTTTTAGCGTTTTCTGCATAAGGCTGCATCATGGTGTTGATTTCTTGATCAACTAATACATTCGGCACAGTTGGATTGCTATGAGCATACAATGCGTCTAATACTGAAGTTTTAAAGTCTGCTTTTAAAGCACGCTCTAACTCACGTTCCATGTTGTTTCTAACATCATCATAAAACGTAGTAATGTCGCCGCTTTCAATGCCGTATTGCTTAACAAACTCTTCTGTAATTTCAGGTAATAAAGGCTCTTCTACTTTTGATACTTCAACTTCAAATGTAGCTGTTTTTCCTGCTAATTTTTGATTGCCGTAGTCAGCTGGGAATGCGACTTCAAAACTTTTTGTCGCTCCAACAGAAAGTCCGAGTAATTGCTCTTCAAAGCCCGGAATCATTTTATTTGAGCCGATTTCAACAGGATAGTCTTCAACTTTGCCATCGGTAAAGTTTTCACCTTCGCAAACGCCTGAAAAATTGACCGTGATTTGATCTTGGCTTTGTGATGCACGTTCTACAGTGCCCCAAGTTTTTTTCTGTTCTCTAAGCTTTAGTACCATTGTATCAAAATCAGCGTCTTCAACAGCTGCAACTGGGCGTATTGCCTCAACTTGATCAAGACCTGCTAATGAAATTTGCGGATAAACTTCAAATTCTGCGGTGTAAGAAAAGCCTTCAGCTGATTCAATTGGATGAATATGTGGCATTCCAGCTGGATTTAAATCTTGCTGTTTTAAAGCATCGTAATAGCTAGATTGAATCATATCGCCAGTTACTTCGCTTCTAGCTTTTTCGGCATACTTTGCTTTGATAACGTTTTGAGGAACTTTTCCAGGACGAAAGCCAGCAACTTTTACTTCACGCGATAATGATTTTAGACGAGCATCAACCTTTTGCGAAATAACTTCTTCTGGGATGCTAACAGTCATTCTTCTGCTTAATTCTGATGTCTTTTCGACAGAGACTTGCATTGCTTTACCTCAAAAATATGTGATTTATATATGGATACCGGTAATCGGTGTGAATCAGGGGTATCAACGATGATGATCGTTATGAATTCGGGATAAGTGGTGCGAGCGGAGAGACTCGAACTCTCACAGGGTAACCTACTGGAACCTAAATCCAGCGCGTATACCAATTTCGCCACGCTCGCATACTTTAAGAGCTGAACATTATCAGTGAAATTTATGCAAAAATCAAGTTATAAAAGTATTTGTAAGAATGTCAGGCTAATGATTAACGCTGACGTGATAGCCTATCTGTCTAATTTCATTCGCAAACGCATTCATAATAACGCCATCAAGTTTCGCTATTTCAACAGCTTCTGGTTGAAATGAAGGTCGAGCAATGGTGTAAAGCATTACTTCTGCAATCGTGGTGCGCTTTTTAATTTGCGTTAAAAACTCTAAATAAGCCACTTTTTCGCTTTCTACTAAACCTTGTCCTTGATAATTCAACACACAGGTTTGTATTTTTGTTTCACACAACTCTGCGCAACTGATAATACCTGCTAAGGCTTTTTGTGCTGATTGTTCTGTGCTATTAATTTGCTTACGCCCTGTCTCGGTCGCGCTATCTATTTTAAACCACACTTGCCCGTTGTAATGGTGTAGCTGTTTTAAGCCTAATTGCACTTTAGTTTGGTGCATCAAACTGCCGTTGGAAATGAGTACGAATTTGGCAGTCGGAAAAACACCTAGCTCTGTGGCAATTTCGCCAATTAAACTAATCGCTTTTTCAAATCCTACTAAACTGGTAGGTTCGCCATTGCCAGAAATAGCAATATCTTTAATCACACGCAGTTCTGGTGCAATTTCAAAGCGGTCATAAAAGTCACCGTGCAAAACATCAGCTAAAAAGAGTCTTAATTCTTGTTCTAAAAGATCAAAATCCATTTCTGGCGCAGTGCCTCGCATTAAATCAGGCACTTGGCAATAAATACATCGCCAATTACACGCGCTATTGATATTAAAGTTAATCCCTATCGACAAACCACCTGAGCGTCTGGACATGGCAGGATAGACATATTTTAGCCCTACACTATCGCGGCTATGGTCATTTGTGGTGAGTTTTTGCGTCATGTTGCTGTCAAAAATAAGCTAAAAGCGTGTTATTGTACTTGCCTTTCATACTAATAACATAAATTTTAAGGGTTTAGATATTATGCTAACGGAAGAACGCTTAATGGAGTTGGAAATTAAGCTCTCATATCAAGAGGATTTGTTGCAAGAACTTAATTCGATTGTCGCCAGCCAACAAAAACAAATCAGTCAATTAGAAGGAACTTTGCTGGTGCTATATGAGCGGATGAAAAGCATTTCTGTAGAAGACGGAACAAATCAAACAGATAATCAGCCTCCTCCGCATTATTAGGCACAAATCGATTGATACGCTCAAAACAGCGGTAAAAACCACGCTTTCAAGTGGCATTAATGCGGCATTAAGATAAATTTCAAGGTAAAATGAGCAATTAAATCATTTACCAAAGAGTCGTGATTATGCCTGATACAACAGAATCTGCTTTGCTCGATGCAGACATCATACAACGTTTACAAGATGAATTGCCGCATTGGTATTACGAAAACGGCTGGATTCGGCGCAAAATTAAAACCAGTGGTTGGAAAGCCACGTTAATGGTGGTGAATACCATCGGACATTTAGCCGAAAAAGCCTGGCATCATCCCGACTTAACCGTTTCTTATGCGTTTGTGATTGTTAAATTAGTGACCCATTCGGCAAAAGGCATCACCGAAAAAGATTTTGCTTTGGCGAAAAAAATTGAACAAGTGGTGATGTGGGATGCTGCTGAGGAATCTAACGGTGTATTTGACGGTACACCGGACGACCCACGTTTTAAATATGTGAAAAAAGATTAACGCAAACCAAACCTAACAAGTTTTTAAAACCTGTCAGGTTTAATCGCAGAATTATCAAAGTTAAAAAAAGGAAATATTGTGATTGAAATAACCGAAGTTCCGAGTCCTTTTTGCGGCATCGGTACGGATGATTTAACCATTCAAGTGGAAGGCTTAAGCTTAAAAGTCAGCGCAAACGGCTGTGCGGTAAATACACCTGCATTTGAACAAGCGATTACCGATTTACAACCGCGCATTTATGGCAAAGAAGTCAGTTTATCCGAAGCTGTGACTCATGCAGCGCAATTGTTGAACAGTGCTAATCAACCGGTGATTGGCGGCTGTGCAACCGATGTTAATGGTATGAGAGCCTTGCTGGAATTAGCGGATAAAAACGGCGCAGTAGTTGATAACGTGAATTTTGTCGGCGCACGACGTAATTTTTTAGCGATGCAAGATTCCGGCTGGATGAATACCACCTTGGCAGAATTGAAAAATCGCTGTGATGTGTTGTTGATTGTCGGCGCGGATTTAGAAGGTTTCGCACCGCGTTTTTTTGAACGCTATTTGTGGAATAAAGAATCCATGTTTCTGGAAGACACCAGCGCGCGGCAGATTATTTATTTAGGCAAAGCTCCAAGCGGCGAAGCGTCAACCTCGCCGAATGGTACAAAAGCCCAAGTTTTACCGTGCAGTAATGAAGATTTGCCGCAAGTTGTCGCCGTGTTACGCGCGTTGGTGAAAGGCAAAATCATTGTCGCAGCAGAAGTGGGTGGTATTGCGATTGCAGATTTACAAGCGATTGCAGATAAATTAAAAGCGGCACAATATGGCGTGATTACTTGGGCGGCGGGGGCGTTGGCTTTCAATCAAGCAGAACTCACTGTGCAAACGCTTTGCGAAATGGTGAAAGATATTAACGACAACGGCACGCGCTGTTCAGGTTTTCCGTTAGGTGGCAAAGAAGGCGACCAAACGGCTAATCAGGTTTGTGGTTGGACAACAGGTTATCCGGCGCGGATGCGGTTTTCTTCTGGAATGCCGGAATATGATCCGTATTTATATGATAGCAATGCGATGTTAGCCAATGGCGAAGCGGATGTTTTGGTGTGGGTGCAGGCGTTTAATGCCGCAGTTGTGCCACCGAAAACCGATAAACCAACGATTGTGTTAGGGCGTTCAGGAATGACATTTACACAAGAACCAGAAGTGTTTATTCCGATTGCGACACCGGGAATTGACCATGCGGGACACGCTTATCGTTTGGATAACGTGGTAGCTATCCGTTTGAAAAAATTGAGAGATTCTACGTTGCCAAGCACGGCGGAAGTGTTGTCGGCAATTACGCAAGCGATATAAAACAAAAAACTGCCAGTTTTACGGCTGGCAGTGGCTTTAAGGTATAAAAAATGATGGCAAAATATCTCAATCCCTATACCGATTTTGGTTTTAAAAAACTCTTTGGTGAAGAAGCCAATAAAGATTTATTGCAAGATTTTTTAAATCAATTATTGCCCGATTATCATCAAATTGCAGATTTATCGTTTAAAAATCCAGAAAAAGTCCCTAGTACCGCTAAAGAACGTAAAGCGATTTTCGATATTTATTGCCAAACCAAAGACGGTACGCGCTTTATTGTCGAAATGCAAAAAGCCAAAGTGAATTATTTTAAAGATCGCTCTTTGTTTTATTCAACGTTTCCGATTAAAGAGCAAGCGAAAAAAGGTGGTTGGAATTTTAAATTAATGCCTGTTTATTTCATTGCGATTTTGGATTTTACTTACGATGAAAAAGAAGAAAAACAAAAGTTTTTACGCGCTGTGAGTTTAAAAGACCAAGATGGCGATCTTTTTTATGACAAATTGCATTTTAAGTTTTTGCAAATGCCGTTGTTTACTAAAACAGAAGCGGAATTAGAAACGCATTTTGATAAATGGGTTTATTTTTTAAAGAATCTCGAAAACTTTGAGCATATTCCCGTGATATTAAATGAGCCTATTTTTCAAAAGGGATTTGAAATTGCTGAAATTTCCCATTTAAAACCGAGTCAAGTTGAGATTTATGAAAAAAGTTTGCTGGAATATTGGGAATTAAAAAATGTTCAGGATACCTATTTCAATGATGGAGTAACTGAAGGCAGAATGAAAGAAAAATACGATATGGCAAGGGCATTAAAATCTAAAAACATGCCGATTGAGTTTATTACCGAAATAACAGGCTTGACAGAAAAAGAAATTGAGGCGTTATGAAAGGCTGGGGTTATATCATCATAAATAATAATCTTCATACATCAGTGGTTTGAGGCGAATAGTCAAAATGCGGTGATGGGTTAAAATCTTTTTTGGAGTAGTTAATTTGAATAACTTTGTTAATGAGTTTTTACAGCATATCAATGTTGAACATGACAGCTTGCTTGAGATAGTTTTAAAAGGACATCTTGTAATTGAAATAGCATTGGATTCAATACTTAAATTATTTTTTCCATCTCCAAAGTTTTACGATGATGCCAAACTATCTTTCCATCAAAAACTCCAATTAGTAAGAGCAAGACACTGGAGAGAACAAAATAATGAGGTATGGCATCTTATTACTAAAATAAATGGTTTGAGAAATGCGCTTGCGCATAATTTGGAAGAAGAAAAAATTAAAAAATCACTCAATTCAGTTTTAAAATATCAACTAGAAATAGAACCACAAGAAAGCAGAGAAGTTATTGTTAATGAAACTGAAAAGCACCAAGTGTTGCTAGCTTTTGGATTAATAGCAGGTTTTTTATCTGGTTATGAGAAAGATGCTAAATTTCTATCCGAGTTAAATAAAGGTATACACCTATCATTTGAAAGAACACGAAAAAAACTCCCTTAAAATTTGAATGAGATAATTTAATGAATAAATTAACCGTTTTAGTTCCTGTTTTATTACTCGGAATAACAGCCTGTGTCAGTCGTTCTATTAACGAAGGCGTTGTTGACAGAGGGCCTCAAGTTACTGCTCTTGCCCCATTACCAAGCAATGAAAGAATGACGATTGCTATTGCGCGTTTTACCAATGAATCCGTTTACGGCAGCGGCTTATTTACTGACGAATCAGGCGACCGCATCGGCAAACAAGCCTCCGATTTATTAGCACGTCACCTGATGGCAGCACAACGTTTTAATATTGTTGAACGGCAAGACATTAACAAACTTAAATCAGAAGCGCAGTTAATGGGAAAAACGGAGCAAGAATTTAAACAGAATTTGAAAGGTGTTGATGCTTTGATTATGGGTTCTGTGGTTGAGTTAGGTCGTGAAACAACAGGAAGTTCTTGGTTAATTGGTAAAGATAAAACTCAAAGAGCGCGAGCGCGTGTTGTGCTTCGACTGGTTGACCCGAAAACAGGTGAAATGTTTTACAGCCAAGAAGGGGCAGGCGATGCTACGGTTTCAGCGACCAGTACGTTAGGTTTTGGCGGCGCAGCAGGCTTTGATTCTACGTTGGAAGGCAAGGCGATTGATGCGGCTATTGTCAACATGATTAACAATATTGTTAATACGCTGGATAGTCGTCGTAAATCACGCCCTTAATCACGATGGAAAAATTATGAATCATAAGCTGCTTTATACACTGATTTTAGTCTTAGGTTGTTTGAATGGTTGCGCCCCTAATGAACTTTTTTACTGGGGAGATTACGAAAACACTTTGCATGAACGTTATGTAAAAAACGAAAATGGACAGATAGAAGCTGAACTTAAATCCATTCTGACGGATGCTCAAGAACGACATCAGCGTGTAGCACCGGGAATTTATGCCGATTATGGCTTCATGCTTTATAAGCGGGGTGACAAACAAGGCGCAATTAAAGCGTTTACGACTGAAAGCAGTTTATATCCAGAATCTACAGCTTTGATGAATAAATTGATTGAAAAAATTCAACAACGCAGTCAAGCAACTTCACAAGGAGCGCAATAATGAGGATTTTAAAGGTTGCTTTGTTGGCGAGTGTTTTTTTAAGCGGTTGTGCAGTGCAACAAGTTAATTTAGATGCTTTTTATGCACATAGACCCCGTTCAATTGTAGTCGTGCCTGTGTTAAATGAATCGCCGGAAGTTTCCGCCCCTTCTGTTTTTATTACTACCATCAGCAGACCGTTAGCAGAACGCGGTTATTATGTTTTTCCGGTCTATTTGACTGATATGATTTTGCGTGATTTTGGACTCACAGAAGCAGGACATATTCATCAATTACCACCTAGCCGTTTTTACGAGTTGTTTGGTGCGGATGCTGTTTTATTCGTGACCATTAAAGACTGGAGTACCAAGTATTTAGTATTAGCTTCTACGGTTGATGTTCGTATGGAATATGTGCTGAAAGATACTAAAACAGGGATAGAACTTTGGCGGAATGAACAAACTTATTCACATGGTTCTGGAGGAGCTGAATTTGGGCTAATTGGGATGGCTGTCTCGGCAGCAGTAAACGCCTTAGTCACTGATTATACACCCTTAGCAAGAATAGCTAATCAGGTAGTGCTTATGCCGCCGCGTGGTTTGCCAGCAGGTCAATATAGCCAAAATTATCAGGCTACAGGCAATAATACAGTCACTTTGAAACAATTGCCGTTACAAAAAAAGAATCCAATAACCTCACCTGTTATCACCTCAGAAAATAATATTTCTGAAAACAAAACAGCCGCTCCAATAGCTTTCACAACAAAAGCCGTTGAAAAATCTAAAACAACATCGGCAATTGTTATAAATTCAAAATTAATTGAAAAAATTCAAACGGCTTTAACATTTGACCATTATTATCATGGTGCTATCAGTGGCGAACTTAATGAAGACACCAGAAATGCTATTGCTGTTTATAAAGAAATAAACAATCTATCTGGTAAATCAATTGATAAAGCCTTTTTAAATGCTTTAGGAATAGCTGAGTAGCTGAGCAAGATGTACCCGTTGTTTTGTACACAATATAAAACCCATTTCAACAGAAAAACCATGCGAATTATTGCTAATAAAACCTTTTGTTTTCAACTGGGAATTTAACACACTAAGTCGAGTAGGTTAGGCACGCTTTTTTGCCTACCTTCGCTGTGATTAACCTTGCTTCGTACCACTGAATTTAGAGCGCTTCACCCAATGAATGGAAAACAAATCATTGCCAATTTAAAAATCAGGAGAAATTAACATGTTTCAAACCATCGAAATTAATATTGATACGCATGGCGTTATTCATCCTTTAGAACCTCATATTAAACTACCCAGTGGACGAGCTTTATTAACGTTATTAGAACCTGTGATTTATGAAACGGAATTGTTATCCGAGCAGAGTTTAGCAAAAGAGTGGCTAACCCCAGAGGAGGATGAAGCATGGGCGCATTTACAGCCGGTCAAGTAGTGGTTTTACCGTTTTCATTTTCAAATCTTCTGCAAAATAAATATCGCCCTGCCTTGTTATTGGCAAATGTGGGTCAAGGCGATTGGCTGGTGTGTCAAATTACCAGTAAAAGCTATGATAAACAGGCAATTGAAATTGGTTTATCTGATTTTAAAAGCGGGAGTTTGCAAAGAATCAGTTTTGCTAGAGCGGGAAAATTATTTACAGCACATGAAAGTTTATTTTCCAGTATTGCAGGACAATTAACTGACGAAAAGTTTAACGAAATTAAACAAGCTGTTATTTCATTAATTAATCAAAGTAGTTATGAATAGAGAGGTTCGTAAAATTTATTTACGCAATCGCGCTGTGATAAATCTTGCTTCGCTACTACTGAGTTTAAAGCGTTTCACATAATGAATGGAAAAAAAATCATTGCCCAACTCAAAAAACAAGGCTGGATTTTAAAGCGCGTTAAAGGCAGCCACCACCTTATGCAAAAAGATGGCAAAACTGTCCCTGTTCCTGTACACGGCACAGAAGACATCAAACCAGGATTACTCGCTGCTTTAGAAAAACAAACCGGAGTCAAACTAAAATGAATTTATGCTATCCCGCCCGTTTTGAACCCCAACAACCCTCTGGCTTCTTTGTGCAATTTATTGATTTCGACAATGCGATTACCCAAGGCGAAAACATTGAAGAATGCAAAGCGAATGCTCAGGAAGTCTTATCGCTAGTGATTGAAGATATGTTAGAAGATGGTCAAGAAATTCCAACGCCTTCAAATTCAGCCGATGCTTTTTTAATTGCCCCAGAAACGCTGATTCAATCGAAAATTTTATTAAGCTGGCTAAAAAAGCCTAAAAATATAGGTTATAAAACTAAAAGCCCAAGCTTAACTCAACTTGATAAAGCGGCTAAAGCAATGGGGAAACAGCTTGTTCTTTCAATAGAGTAACAGCCAAGTAGCGATACAAATCAGTATAAAATATTGGGCAACCGCAACAAAAAAAGCGCATTTAACACAAAACACGTTTTTAAGGAAACACCATGTTAATAAAACTCACCGGCGGCATTATTTACGACCCCGCTAACGGCATTGCTGGCAAACAGCAAGACATTTACATTCAAGACGGCAAAATCGTCAATCCACCTACTGATGCCACAGTCACGCAGGAATACGACATTCGCGGCAAAATTGTGATGGCAGGCGCGATAGATTTGCACTCGCACATCGGCGGCGGCAAAGGCAATATTGCCCGAATCTTAATGCCAGAAAATCACCGCCTTGATGCTGTTGCGCACACGGACATTACCCGCGCGGGTACAGGTCACGCGATGCCCAGCACCTTTACTACCGGCTATCGCTACGCTGAAATGGGTTACACCGCTGCGTTTGAACCTGCGGTGTTGCCAATCAATGCGCGGCAAGCACACATGGAAATGGGCGACACGCCGATTATTGATAAAGGCGGCTATGTGCTAATGGGCAGTGATGATTATTTGCTACGGATGATGGTGGCGAAAAAAGATCAAAAAGCCATTAATGACTATATGGCATGGACGCTGCAAGCCTCACAATGCATCGGTATAAAAGTGGTCAATCCTGGCGGCATTAATGCGTTTAAATTCAATCAACGCAGCTTGGATTTAGACGAAAAAAACACCCATTATCCGGTTACGCCTCGGCAAATTTTGAAAACTTTGGCAACAGCGGTGCAAGAATTGGGCATTTCACATCCGCTGCATGTTCACGGTTCTAATTTAGGCGTACCAGGCAACACTGAAACCACGTTGAACACCATCGAAGGCATTGAAGGCTTGCCGATGCACCTCACGCATATCCAATTCCACAGCTATAGCACGGAAGGCGATTTCAAATTCTCCTCCGGCGCGGCGCGAATTGCCGAAGCCATTAATCGCAACAAAAATATTACTGTTGATGTCGGACAAATTATGTTCGGGCAAACCATCACGGCATCCGGCGATAATCAACGCCAATTCGCCAATCACAAACATGCCAATCCTAATAAATGGGTGTGCATGGATATTGAATGCGATGCGGGCTGCGGTCTAGTACCGTTCAAATATCGTGATCAAAACTTTGTGAATGCGTTGCAATGGGCAATCGGTTTGGAAACCTTTTTATTGGTTGAAGATCCTTGGCGGATTTTCTTAACCACTGACCATCCGAATGGCGCACCGTTTACCACTTATCCGCATTTGATTCGCTTACTGATGGATAGAAGTTTCCGCAATGATATGTTGGCGAAAATTCATCCTGAAGCGCAGAAAATGACCACGCTTGCTTCAATTACGCGCGAATACACAATGGAAGAAATTGCGATTTTGACTCGTGCAGGTGCGGCAAGATTAACCGGCTTAGTCGGACGCGGTAGTTTAGGTGCGGGCGATTGGGCGGATATTACCGTTTACAGCGAAAACGAAAATCGCGAAGCCATGTTCAGTACGCCGGATTATGTGTTTAAAGACGGTGAATTGGTGGTGAAAGATGGCAAAGTTGTGAAAGTGACGTGGGGAACAACGCACGTTGTTAGACCGCACTATGATTCTTCGGTTGAAAAAGGCTTAAAAGACTATTTCGACAAATATCTAACGATGAAACTCGGCAATTTTAAAATTAGTGATGATGAAATGACCGAAGATGGACGCGGCAGTTTAACGGTGCATCCATTAAAATCTGTAACTGCTTAATATGAAAAGACTTTTGCATCGCAACGGATTGCGATGCAAAATTATTATTTAATGCGTGTTCGTATTACACAAACACATTAAAGACTGAACCTAACACCTACCCAACCTGCTCGCGGCGCACCAGGCGAAACAAAGCTGGTAGTGACATCATTTAAATCATTGCCGTACATGCCAAAGCTGTTGTATCGGTGATTAAACAAATTGCTAACTTGCCCGAATAGTGTCACTTGCGGAATAATTTTAATTTCGCCTTTCAAATTAAATAACCAATACCCCGCTAGTTGTTGTGTGATGTTTGCTTCGTCCCCACGCAAATAACGCGCTCCACTATAACTTCCGTCTAAAGTTAAAGACGCGCGTTTCCATAACTCCACCCCTAATGATGCTTTAAATATATGTTCAGGCAAACCTGGAATACGACTGCCTAATCTAACATCTGCGCCTACGGTATTATCCAAGGGATTCGGCGTGATAAAGGTATTTCTAAAGCGTGCGTTTAAATAAGTGTAATGGGTGGAAAAGTGCCAATCGTCAATGCCGCTAAATAACGCTTCATAATTGACATTTAAGCCTGCCTCAATCCCGTGCCGTTGGGTTTGTCCGACGTTTTTAAAATAACCCGCACCAACACTATTGCCATCATGTTGAAAAATAATATCGTCAAAACTGGTGGAACGGAAATAACCCAAATTCCACTGTCCTTCAAGTTTAGGATGCAAAGGATGTAACGCACCACGCACGCCTGTTTCCCAAGTTTTTGTCACTACTTGCGCTAAGGGTGGGTCAGATAAAAACGCATTCGGTAATTTACAAGGCGCATCTTTATTGGCACAACTTAATTCCATTGCGGTTGGGGCGCGTGAAGATTCGCTATAGTTTCCAAAAAAAGTTATTGCCGGATGCAATTGATAAGTAAAACCTGCGGAGGGATTAAATCGTTCAAAACTATGTTTGCCGCTCAAACTATCACCAAAAATATATTGGTCATTGAGTTCTAATGTTGTGTGATTAAATCGTCCGGCAAGCGTCATTGTTAGTGCATCGGTGACTGAAAATGTATCGCTAAAATACGCGCTATAAGTATTGCTGCTTGTGTTTAAGCGCACTCTATCAATTTGCGTTAAAACGTTGCCGCCGATAGTGCCTCGGCTTGCGGTTAAACTGGCAAGTTCTGTATCTGCTGCATAATGTGAATCGGCAATATCATAAGCAGCACCAACGATTAAATTATTTTTATGTCCGAAAATGGCTTCTGAAAAAACACTCTGTAAAGTCGCGCCACGACTACGCATATTAGTTTGGCTGTGATTATTCACTGCACCTTCTAAAGCGGGATCTGCCAAAATTGGCACTCCATTAGCATCAGCGATAGATTCCCCAAGTCCTGTAATCGGGTCAATGTTTTGACACATATAATCAATGCCTGTTAGCGGGTCTGTGCAATTGTCATAATTACTCACATCACCATTGAAAGAGCGCATTTTATTTTGGCGAAAATACGCATTAGCATTCACTTTAAATGTGTCGGTAAACGCATAACTGCCTTCAATTTCAGAGAAAAACGAGCGCGTAATGGTGCGGTCAGGATGCGTAAAAATCGCTGTATTGGATTCTTCCAGTAATTGAAGGGGAACTGCGCCATTTCCAGTCATGCGATTATCGTTAGTTCCAACTGTCACATCAACGCTGGCTTTGTCGGTACGCCAGCTTAAACTACCGAGTAGTTGTTTTGCCGCCGTGCCAGAATGATCACGCCAGCCGTCTTCATTGAAATTGCGTAAATCGAGAAAATAACCGAATGTGCCGTTATTGCCACCGCTGGTCAGCTCTTCGCTATGTCGTCCCCATGAACCGCCAGAGACTTCAAATTGATGTTGCGGTTTTTTAAAATCAAAACCTGTTTTTGTGCGTAACGAAATTGCGCCGCCCAAGGTATTTAAACCATAAACAGGATTTGAGCCACCGTGTAATTCCATTGATTGAATTGCGCCAGGGGGTAATAAATCCCAGTTGACTGAATCGCCAAAGGGTTCGTTATAACGCACACCGTTGACGTACATCGACAAGCCTTGCGGCATTCCCATGAGTGGCGAAGCTACAAAGCCACGATAATAAATATCAGGTTGCAACGGATTGCTTTGTGCTTCGTTAATGCTAACGCTACCTAAATATTGATTCATATAATCGGCAGGCGAAATGGCTTGGGATTTTTTCAACGCCTCAGCTGAAACTTTTTGCACAGAGGTAGGAATTTTATTTTTATCAACATCTCCTCCTTTCAACGGCGTAGAGCTGATAACTTCTATCGCATCCAGTTCCGTGACTTCTTCTGCTGCTGCCATTACTGAAGTAAAGGCGCACAGTCCCATCAGGTAAAGCGTTGTGTGTGAGATTTTCATTTTTTCCTCCCTTTTATAGTTAGCATAAAGGCAGGATTTTAGAGAAAAGCAGAGGCGAACAATAGCGAGGTGGCGAAAAAAGGAATTTTTCCTAAACTGTATTCAAAGGCAGATTAAGATTCTCAAATTATGTAATATTTTGATTTAAAAGTAATTTTTTTTAAGGCGTTCATTAAGCTGTAAGAAAAAAATGGTAAGTCACTGAAAAAATGTGAATTCAACTGCGCTATTTAACACAGTTTTTTTTTATAACTTTAAACCTGTTGCATATAGCCCTGTCTAGTGCTATTAATGAGGCTTTAATTTTAACTAAAAATTTAGTTAAAAAAATAAAGCGTTTTGTTTTTAACATAAGAGGAGAAAAAAAATGTCAAACAGTGATGATACAAATGAAGTGAGTGAAGTGAGTGAAGTGAGTGAAATGAGTGAAATATTACCGGTTGATCCTGCGATTCTTATTGCAGCACCTATTATTGAGATAGATCCACTCATTGTCATTGACCCAATAGAGATCGGCATTGTGCCTATTGAGATACGTCCACCAGAAACATTGGCTACAGAGGATGCAGATGTTTTAGTTGCCACTGAAAATTCTTATTTTTTACAAGGACTTGCAGGGGATGATAATTTAACGGGTAACGATGGTTCTAATTATTTAGAAGGTGATGCAGGTAACGATACTTTAAACGGCGGCGCAGGTGATGATTATCTTGCAGGCGGTCAAGGCGACGATACTTATGTATTCGCGACAGGTTCTGGTAACGACTGGATTTATGAAAGTGACTCATCAGGCGCGGGTGGCAATGATGTGGTGATTTTAGAAAACTTGGCGCAAGCGGATGTGAGTTTTGAAGAAATTGATAATACCGATTTAAAAATCACCATTAATGCTACGGGTGAAACTTTATACATCAATAATGCCTTTAATACAGAGGCCGATGTGAGTGTTGAGTCTTTTCAATTGACGGATGGAACTTTAGATTTAGCCCAAGTGTCTGCATTAAGCACGCAAATAAATCACTATATTGTGGGGACTGAAGGCGACGATTTATTAGTCGGTTCAGCGGATAGAAGTGACTACAACAGTATTAATGGCTTATCAGGCAATGACACGTTAGATGGCGGCGCAGACAGTGATTGGCTCACAGGGGGATTGGGTGATGACACTTACATTTATGGTAAGGGTTATGGCTATGATTCACTCTATGATGCCGATAAATCCGGTACAGGTGGCAATGATTTGGTTGTCTTAAAAGATTTAGCGCAAGCGGACGTAACTTTTGAAAAAATCGGTGGCAATGATTTAAGAATCATCGTTACCGAAACTGGCGAATCTTTATATATTAACGGTGCTTTTGATGCTGCTAATGATACCGTAATCGAGTCTTTCCAATTTACGGATGGCACGTTAAGCCTAGAGCAAGTTTCCGCGTTGAGTACAGAATTCTTTTATCCTATTTATTACAGCGGCGGTGTTTTAGTGGGGGGAAGTCCTGATGTTAGTATTCAAGTTGATGGCGGTACTGTTGAGGTTGGAACAGACGGCAGCATTGAATTAACTGGCGGTGAAATTACTTTAACAGGTAGCGAAATTAAAATAACCACAACAGGAACACCTGAGATAAAAACGGTTGAAAAAGGTTCATCTGAGCCTGATGAGCACTTATCAGGAAAAGGTCACGATGATGTTTTAAAAGGTCGTGGCGGCAATGATGACATCAAAGGCGGCGGCGGTAATGATGATTTAGCCGGTGCAGAAGGTGCGGATAGCTTAGACGGCGGTAAAGGCAATGATATATTAGACGGCGGTTTAGGTGATGATGATGTCAAAGGTGGACAAGGCAATGACGACCTAAAAGGAGCAGAAGGAGCTGATAGTCTTGACGGTGGCAATGGCAATGACAACTTGAGCGGTGGCGTAGGTGATGATGATCTCACAGGCGGCAGCGGCAAAGATAAACTGAAAGGTGGTTCTGGAGATGATACTTTAGTCGGCGATGATGGCAATGACGTTTTAACCGGCGGTTCAGGTGTTGATACTTTCGTGCTGAATAGCTTATCCGGTTTCGATAAAATCAAAGACTTTAAAGCAGGAACGGATGTGATTCAGCTTGATCACACCGTTTTTACCGCTTTAACAGTGGGCGCATTAGCTGCGGATTCATTTGTTTCTGGAGATAACGCCACAGCTGCGGATAGCAATGATTATTTGCTATTCGACACACACAGTGGCGTTTTATCTTATGATGCAGATGGCAATGGTGCAGAAGCGGCGGTAGAAATTGCCGTATTAGGTGGAAAAGCGCATTTAGCAAGTACCGACTTTTTGGTGATTTAATAGTCTAGCTATTAAGTAAAGCAGCGACTGTCAGTTCTTAACGGGCTGGCAGTCGTTTTTTTTCAACTAGTTATTTCTAGCTTCATTTCTAGCTTCCATCATTTTTTCAATAATGGGCATAAAAATAATTTCCATCGCCAGTCCCATTTTTCCGCCCGGCACAACAATAGTATTGCGGCGCGACATAAACGAATCATGCAGCATCGACAACAAATACGGAAAATCGGTATTAAATTTGCGCATATCTTTAAAACGAATCACCACAAAACTTTCATCCGCATTTGGAACATCGCGTGCAGTAAACGGATTTGACGTATCAACTGTCGGCACGCGCTGAAAATTAATATCCGTGCGCGAAAACTGCGGCGTAATCACATTCACATAATCATACATGCGGCGCAAAATCGTTTCTGCCACCTCATCACGGTTATAACCGCGCTCTGCCGTGTCGCGGTGAATTTTTTGAATCCACTCCAAATTCACAATCGGCACAACACCAATCAATAAATCCGCATAACGCGCCACATCAACTGTGTCAGTTTTCACCGCGCCATGCAAACCTTCATAAAACAATAAATCACTCGCTGGAATCGGCTCCCATTCAGTGCATGTGCCAACCGGCTGCTTAAAGTGCGCTTCTTCTGCTAAAGAATGAATATAATGGCGCAAGCGACCCGTGCCATTTTCACCATATTGCTTAAATAAATTCTCCAATTCATCTAACAAATTAGCTTCTGGGGAAAAATGACTAAAATGGCGACGCTCCTGCAAGGCTTTTTTAATCTCTTCGCGCATTTGCACGCGGTCGTAGCGGTGATAACTATCACCTTCAATAACGGTAGGATTAATTCGCAACCGTTTAAAAATATGCTTAAACGCATTTTTAACGGAGGTTGTTCCCGCACCGGATGACCCAGTAATGGCAATAACGGGATGTTTTTTGGACATGGCTGACTCCTAAAGCCCGCAAATAAGGGCATAATAATAACTGTAACGCACTTGCACAGAGACTGGCTTCAGCCGCTGTCAAAAATCTGTTACCCAGCAATTGATAACAAACATGAAAAAGTTAAGGTATTATAACTAAAAGTTAATGCTTTTGACTAAATACATAAGTTTTTATAAGGATAATCCAATGAACGCAACGCTAAGACAATTTAAAGTATTTGAGATGGTAGCGCGGCACTTGAGTTTTACTCGTGCAGCAGATGAGTTGTTTTTAACCCAACCTGCGGTGTCCATGCAGATTAAGCAGCTTGAAGATAATTTAGGCTTAGTGTTGTTTGAACGCTTAGGACGCAAAATTTATTTAACGGATGCGGGTAAAGAAATTTATCGTTTAAGTAGAGACATTACCGCAAAACTGGAAGAAACCGCTGCAATTATTGATGAAATTAAAGGCTCAGACGGCGGACATTTGATTGTTTCAGTTGCCAGCACAGTGCAATATTTTGCGATTCGTTTGTTGGCTGGTTTTCGGCAAAATTATCCAAAAGTGAATGTCAGCTTGAAAGTGACCAACCATAAAAATCTGTTGTATTCGTTGGATCAAAATGAAACCGACATCGTGCTAATGGGGAAACCACCTGAAAACCATGATTTAAAATATGAATTTTTACTGGATAATCCGCTAGTGGTGATTGCCCCTTTTGACCATCCACTGCGCGGGCAAAAAAATATTTCCTTGCGCACTTTGCAAGACCACACTTTTTTAATGCGCGAACAAGGCTCAGGCACGCGCACTTCTGCGGAACGTTTTTTTTCTGAAAATGGCATTAGCATTTCCGCCAGCATGGAAATGAACAATAACAGCGCGATTAAATTGGGCGTGGAAGCAGGCTTGGGCTTAGGGATAGTTTCTAACCATACGATTGATGCCGAAGTTGAATCAGGACGCTTAGTGGTTTTGGATATTGAAGCGTTTCCGTTGATGCGCAAATGGTATATGGTGCGGCGCGAAGGCAAAAGATTATCAGCGGTGGGAAATGCGTTTGAAGAATTTGTGCGGGCTGAAAAACAGCGGTTTGTGCGGTTGGCGCGAGAAAGCTAATTGTTAATAGCGACGAAGAGAATGTGAATGTTTTTGGGATATTTTTCATCCCTCACCGGTTTTTTTAACACAGATGAATCTCATTGTCTTAATTAATCACGGCAGAGGGACTGAATGCAGTGGCACTTAGAAGAAAAGCATCACTGTTTTTAATAACCGATATTATCTTCTAAACAGCGAAAACACTCATTGCATCTACAAAATCTCATTGCTTAGAGATATGAGAGAAATTTTTCAAGACGACCGGTCGTTTTATAAATTTCACATTCAGATAATTTTTATCGAAAATTAATCAGTTTTGCGTAACATCAGTTAATAACTCAAACAGGAGTAAAAAAGCTTTAGCTTTTTTAAGACGCATCAAAAGTCAAAACTATTGAATTGCAGTTAAAAAAAGTTCAGAAGAATAAAACTTCATATTTAAGAATCACTTATGATAATTTCCAATCATTAATGACATCACTTATGCGCAATAAAATACTCCGCCATACGCATACGTTTTCCCAAAAACAGGATGCACAATTTTAAAATCCAGCAAAAACGAATCGTCGGATAACGCTTCTTCACTAATCGTGGCATGACCTAAAATCAGCCAATCGGGAATCGGAATAATCAAATTTCCAAGTTTCAACAAATGCGATTGACTGCGATAAATTAATTTTCCATTCTCCACGCTCAGTTTTAAGCGAATTCCAAACCCGCCACCGACAAATTCAATCAGCTCATGCGCTTGTTGATATTCCATGCGTGAAGAAAAAACGGTTTGCTTGCCGTTTTGAGCTTGAATATCACGCCGCCAATAAAGAATCTGCGGGTTTTCTTGCTGCCACTTTTCCACATACACTTGATTATTATCGCCTTTTTCATCAATCAATGCGCCTATCAAGCGCGTTATCAGCAAAATGGGCTTCACCCAAAACGGATAATCAATCGTCATCGTGCCTTTCACGGTAACGTTTTTGTGTGCGGAGGTAATTTGATAATGGCGTTGAATCACGGGCGGCAATTTTTCCCAATCCGCGCCTAAAACTTGCTGCATTAAACAAAGTTCGGTTTGCATTTTTTATCCCCAAAGTGTTGGTTTTAAAACCATTAACAGCACGATTAAAATCATCGCGATAAATGCCGGCACACCCAGCCAAAACCAGATTTTAGCGTAGTGAAAATAGGTTTCTGGCAGCGCGGTATTGTGTTCTGAAGCGATTTTAGCGAGTTCGCGCATCCGAATTTGTAGCACCACAACCGGCAACCAACAGCCTCCCGCAATTAAATACAGAATAATCGACACGAGCAGCCAAGGCGTTGTCCACGAAATTTGATACTGTTGCAGCATTAAATAGCCGGTCAGCGGCTGAATTAATACCGTCGGTGTGGTGAACAACCAATCTGCGAGCACGACGTGTTTATTGGTGATGTAAATCGCCTGCACATCTTTGCTTAAATCCGCTGCATATTTATAAAACGCGCTGCCTAAACCTGTGCCAAATAGCAAAATTAAGCTGAAAATATGCAGCGATTTGAGGGTTAAATAGCTCATGGGCGTTCCTCTTCTAAGATTAAAAAAACGAAAGTGGCGCACAATAATGGTAGATTTTTAATCATCGCACCGAAGGGATGCAGCCAAACTTCGGGTAAATACATCGCAATCACGATGCTGTACATCAACATTATGACGACTTGTAAACTCACTATTAGGCGCAATCGCCAACTGAAAAGCGTTGCCACGCCTAAACAAAAATCCGCCAATGACGCACCATATAAAGTCAGCGGCGCGAAAATTCCGCTAATCCCAACGTGTTGTAGCATTTGATAACTGTCGGCAACCGGATAAAGCACCGCAGAAACAATGCCCGCCCACAACCAAACCAGTGCAATGCTGATTTTTAATAACGGACGGATAAAATACAGACGCGCTTGCCAACGTTCGGCTTGATTGGCGCGAGTTGTTTGCAATGTTTGTTCGATGTTTTTGGGCGCATAGCCTAAATGCGCAGCAAAATCAGTAGCGCAAGCCGTGTTGCCTTGTTTTAGCATTGCAATGGAATCTTGATTTAAGCTGGGTTCTGCTAAGAATTTCCCGCATGACACAAGCGTTTTGACATAACGAGATGGTATTGAAATTGTACGAAACGGTTGATTTAGCCATCCGGCAAGTTGCGAAAGTAAATCTTTAAGCGTGATTGGATTTTCACCCACCACAGCCATGATTTTTCTGCCTTCAACCTCTGGATTTAAAGCGGCTAAAACGCCATTCACCAAATCATCTATATGAACCGGCTGAATTTGCTGTTGCCCCTCATCAATCAGCGGCGTAAGCGGTAAAGCGGCAAGTGCGGTCAACAACGCCATGCTTTTCGCGCCCTGCCCATAAACAATGGAGGGTTTAAAAATAAACCAATCCAGTGGCAAGATTTTGAGAAACTCATCAGCCTGCGCTTTGCTGGTGAAATATTCCGTGATGGCGTTTAATTCCGCCCCTAAAGCAGAAATTTGAATAATTTTTTTCACGCCACTTTCTGCCGCCGCTTGAAATAAAGCGCACGGTGCAAGCGTGTGAATCTTTGAAAAGCGTGCTGTTTCAGTTTGTTGAATCATGCCGACTGCATTAATCACCGCATCTATGTTTTGCAAATGCGGCAACCAATCGGATGTTTGCGAATCACTGAAATTCATTTTAATGACCGTCAATTGCGGATGATGTTGCCAACGTGGATTTGGATTTCGGCAACAAATTGTGGCGTGATGTTGGTTTTCTATTATTGCTTGTAACAAATGTTGCCCGATAAATCCGTTTGCGCCAGTTAAGAGAATGTTCATCGCAATCCTTATTTTTAATTACAGTTATTTCTGTAATTTGAGAAATTAATAGAGCTAAAAAAATGCGCAACAACGCATTTTAGAAGATGTGTAGAGACGCAATATTTTGCGTCTCTACTGTTTTTATTTGCCAAACGGCAATAATTTCACCACCGTATCGCCCAGATTGACCAATTGCATCAGGGTTTGATTCGGCAATTTACGCAATTTGTCGTACCAACTGGTCATAGTTTCCAAAAAATTCAGCATATCCGTCATGCGTTTTTTAACTTCGGGGTCGGTTTCCGTATCGTTATCGGATTCCAGCGATAAATCACGCAACAAAGTCAAAGTCGGTTCAATTTCGCGTTGTCTGCGCCCTTCAACCACCAAGTTAAACATTTCTTGCACGTCTTTAAGAGCTTCAAAATAATCGCGTCTGTCACCAACCACAACGTGTGTAATTTTAATCAAGCCCCAACTTTGCAGTTCTTTCAAGCTAGTGGAAACATTGGAACGTGCTAAAACTAAGGTTTCGGCGATTTCTTCTGCGTTTAGTGGCTGCGGGGATAAGTAAAGCAAGGCGTGAACTTGTGCGACCGAGCGGTTAATCCCCCAGCGTGTGCCCATTTCACCCCAGTGTAAAATAAAGCGTTCCATTGATGATGTTAGTTGCATGATAGTTTCTTTAATTTCTGTGTTTTCAGAAATTAAAGAATATAAAGAGGGTGGTGTCAACTATTATTTTCAATCAAAAAAATATTCTGAACTCATTATGGATTGAATTTTGTCAAAATTGATTTTAGCATCAGCAAAAAACAAGCCACTTTTTTATTTTAAATTTCAATAACTTATATTCTATAAATCCTAAAAAAATAGGGCATATCACGCTTCAATAAGTGATATGCCCTATTTTTTTATGATTAAGAACAGTTCAAACTTCAGCAACAGTTAATTCAAATTCTCCATTTAGCCAATGTTCTTGCACAATGCCAGCTTGATGCTGTTGCATTATTTCCCACAACTGCATAATTAAATTATGAGAACTTGCAGCCAATGCGTAACGACAACCTGTCAATTGCTGCGCATAAAGCTTGTGATTAGCTTTATCCGCATCTGCCAAAAGTTCAGTGATTATGGAAAGCGACGGCATTAGCAACCCTGCAAAAAAAGGCTGCGATTGCGCAATCACCAAGCCTTGTGGGTCAATATCCGCCATCACCAACACAGGTTTTTGCAATTGTTGCAACAGTTGCCGCACCGTGTTTTCACTGTAAACATTATCACCGCGAAACAGCACTAGCGGCTCAGAATATGCCGCGCTTAAGCTCAGATTTATCCGCGCTAATTTGTCGAAACAACGATAATTTTCAATCAACAACACACAATCATGTTCAACAGATTTAATCGTTTCTAACGCCACGTCCAAATGAACCGCATCTGGTAATTTGTAGCAATGCTGATTTATTTTTACAGCGCAATTTGGCAGGGCTTTAATAGCTAACCGCGATTTTTTCACCGCTTGTCCTGCCCATTTTTCATCTATTGCAATCGCTAAAGCCTCTTCACGTTCTAAAACAGAAAAATCCGCCATAGATTTGTGAGCTAAATCAATGCCGGTTTTGTGTTTCACAAGCAGCAACAATTCTTGCTTATCGCAGGGTGAGAGTTTCAGCTTTGTGCCTTGCGTAAGTCCAATATTGTATTCCTCATGCAGCGTCGCCCACGTTTGATTTAACGGGTAAATGTCTTGCGCTGAATGAATTGCCCGTTCAATCACGCTTAATTGTTGTTTGTTCATTGTGTATAACTCACTACCATTAAGTTAAGAGTTTATTCTTTATTTTTCAATAAGATATTTGTAGGGTGCGCATTGCCTACCATAGCGTGTAAATAAAATGCAGTGTGTATAGCGTTTTTAATTTAGATTACTATGAGACAAACAACAGGAGATCAAGCTGAGTTTGATTTGCCAGAACGTTATATATCCATAAGATAAATGTGTTTAGCCACCTTTTTTGATAGAAAAAAGCATAACTCAACACACTCATTCACCCTACAGCAGTTTATTTAAAACAATAGACTTGTTTTAACTTTACTAATCAATCAGTTATAAAAAAATCAATTTGAAAAATATTCTTTTAAACTGTTGATTTTATTATCTGCTGGAGTACAAAACATGTTTTGCACTCCAGTTTTTTAACTATAACACTTTGATATATAAGAATACTTTTTTAAAACAAGTCTAATTAAAAAAATGTCATCATACATCTAAATTTACATAAAAATTTTAAAGACGACTGGTCGTCTTGAAAAAATTTCAGGCAAATATTAACACTACAGAGCGTATATTTTGCCTCGGAATGTCGGGTTACGTTATCTCGCATAGCGCGATAAGCTAACCCGACTTAGAAGCTAATAGAAAAAACTTACTCCACACTAATGCTATCAACACGCTGAAAGCCACGCGGCAAATGTGCGCCGCGTTTTGCACGGCTGCTTTGATAAGTGACAATATCCATCGCTTTTAAAGTTAAAAAGCGTTTGCCGGAAGCAATTTTCAAACTATTTTCAGCTGAAAAAACCGTCATTGCGACCACCGCATCGGTTTTATTCTCTAAATCAGCGGTTGGAATCTGAATAATTTTATTCCCTTTACCTTTTGCTAACGCGGGCAATTCTGCGACAGGGAAAATCAACAATCGACCTTGCAACGTGACAACCGCTAATTGCAAACTATCATCAGCAATCGCTAAAGGTGGTAAAACATTCGCCCCTTCCGTTAAACTGATGACTACTTTTCCGGCTTTATTTTTGCTTTGCAAATCATTAAGTTGCACCCGAAAACCATAACCTGTATCAGTTGCCAACAAATACCAATCTTCGCCATCACCACTAATCAAATGATTAAACACCGCACCCGCCGGCGGATTTAAACGTCCTGTCAATGGCTCGCCTTGTGTTCGCGCCGATGGCAAGTCATGGCTGGTGCAGGTATAAACGCGCCCCGTTGAATCGAAAATACACACAGCTTGCGTGGTGCGTCCTTTCACCGATTGCAAATAGGCATCACCAGAACGATAACTCAAACTTTCCACTTCAATGTCATAACCTTTTGCCGCACGAATCCAGCCTTTTTGCGACAAAATAATCGTTAAAGGCTCGTTGGCAATCAGCACAGTGGCATCCAACGCTTGTGCATTATCACGCGCCACTAATTCTGAACGGCGCGGGTCGCCTTGTTTTTCGGCATCGTCACTAATTTCTTTTCTAATCAAACGGTTAAGCAAGCGCGGTGACGCTAAGGTTTTTTCTAAAGACAGCCGTTCTTTTTCCAATTCGGCTTGTTCGGCACGAATTTTCATTTCTTCCAATTTTGCCAAATGGCGGAGCTTTAATTCCATAATCGCTTCGGCTTGCAATTCACTTAACCCTAAGCGCGTTATTAACACCGCTTTTGGCGCATCTTCATCACGAATAATCGCAATCACTTCATCAATAGCCAGATAAGCCAGCAATAAACCTTCAGCAATATGCAAACGCGCTAACACTTTATCCAAACGATATTGCAAACGATTGCGCACGGTTTGGGTACGAAACTCTAGCCATTCGACCAAAATTTGCTTGAGGTTTTTGACCTGCGGTTTGCCGTTTAAACCAATCATGTTCATATTGACACGATAGCTTTTTTCCAAATCTGTTGTGGCGAATAAATGCGACATTAACGCTTCCACATCAATGCGTTTTTTATTGGGAATAATCACCAAGCGCGTTGGATTTTCATGGTCAGATTCATCACGCAAATCTTCCAACATCGGCAATTTTTTAGCCGTCATTTGCGCGGCAATTTGTTCGATTAACTTTGAACCCGAAACTTGATAGGGCAACGCCGTAATCACAATATTGTTTTCTTCCAACTCGTATTTTGCCCGCATTTTTAACGAGCCACCGCCAGTGTGATAAATTTTGGCGATTTCTTCGCGGCTGCTGATAATTTCCGCTTCGGTAGGATAATCAGGGGCTTGAATGTGGGCGAGCAAACTGTCTAAACTGCTGTCTGGTTCATCTAATAATTGAATACAAGCGGCCGCCACTTCGCGTAAATTATGCGGTGGAATATCAGTTGCCATGCCGACAGCAATCCCCATTGTGCCGTTGAGCAAAATATTCGGCAAACGCGCGGGTAAGATTTCCGGTTCTTTTAAAGTGCCATCAAAATTATCCGACCATTTCACCGTGCCTAAACCAAGTTCATTTAACAAAGTTTGCGCATAAGCGGTGAGGCGCGATTCAGTGTAACGCATCGCGGCAAAAGATTTGGGATCATCCGGTGAGCCCCAGTTGCCTTGTCCGTCAATCAATGGATAGCGATAAGAAAAGGGTTGCGCCATCAGCACCATTGCTTCATAACAAGCAGAATCACCGTGTGGGTGATATTTTCCCAACACATCCCCAACCGTGCGGGCAGATTTTTTATATTTTGCTATTGCGGTTAAGCCTAGCTCTGACATGGCATAAACAATGCGCCGTTGCACGGGTTTTAAGCCGTCGCCAATGTGTGGCAAAGCGCGGTCTAAAATCACATACATGGAATAGTCTAAGTATGCTTTTTCAGTGAATTCTTTTAGCGGAATTTGTTCAAAATTTTCGTGTAAGCCCATGATAGAGAGATGCTTGAGATGTGAGTGTTGCAGAGGATGGCGGTTGTGAGTTATGGAGTCACTGCCTTTAAGTTAAGATATATTTGTAGGGTAGGCACGCTTTTTTGCCCACCGAGAAAAATTAATCACTTAAATTGCTTGAGAAACTATGTTTTTTTATACGATTGTGGTTTAAAACGGTGGGCAAAAAAGCGTGCCCACCCTACATCATTTTACTCGTCCGTAATCCCTAACTGATTTAACAAAGTTTCTATAGTATGAATACTGGCATCACAACCACTGATGCTGTCTCTGACCTGTTTTTGAAATAGCAAATCAATATGGGCTTTATCTATTTCGCGCGTCGCATATTCATTTAATAATTTACACTCTTTTTGCATTTGCGATTCAGCTTGTTGCAGTTTTTGATAATTTTCTGCGGATAATTCCGTTTCTGGCAACAACATCACTTGGCTAGTAATCAAATTTTGCTTACGAAACACCGCCTCGCCATATTCTGCAATACTATCTTGCTGCAACATATCTTGAAACAGCGAACAGCCTGTTAAAAATCCATTGATTATCAGAAGCAAACAGACAGAAAAAAAACGGCGGTTTAATTTTACATTTATCATCCAAATCACCTGTTAAGCATTGCCAAATAAAGCATAAAAATTTGCCGTTGATTGCGCGGCAATTTCCTCAACCGTTGTTTCACGCAACACCGCCAATTGCTGCGCAACATATTTTACATACGTCGGATAATTAGGTTTGCCGCGAAATGGCGTAGGTGCTAAATACGGTGAATCTGTTTCAATTAAAAAACGGTCAGCGGGAACTTTTTTAGCGGCATCTTGAATTGCCAGCGCATTTTTAAAGGTGACAATCCCTGAAAAAGAGATATAAAAATTCAACGCTATCGCTTTTTGGGCAAATTCCCAATCTTCAGTAAAACAATGAATCACGCCGCCTACTTCATCCGCACCTTCTTCAGCTAACATTTTCAGCGTATCGTCGCCTGCTTCGCGATTGTGAATAATCAACGGTTTTTGCAGTTCTTTTGCGACCCGAATATGATTTTTAAAACGGTCGTGCTGCCAAGTTAAATCACCACTGCTGCGAAAATAATCCAAGCCGGTTTCGCCAATTGCCACGACTTTTTCATGTTTTCCCAATTCAAGCAATTTAGCAAAACTTGGCTCTTCGCCTTCGTTTTCATTAGGATGCACACCCACAGACAAGGAAATAGTTGGATAATCTTTCACTAATTCAAACATGGCAGGATAGTTTTCTAAATCGATGGCGATGCAAAGAAGGTGTTCGATATTTTGCTGTTTCACGTCTTGCATAAATACAGCAAAATCATTTTGGTAGGGCTTTAGGTCGATTCGATCAAGGTGACAATGAGAGTCTATAAACATAATAACAATAGGAGTGAATAACAAAACGGCAGTTATTCACTTAAAACTGCCGTGTTATAAAGAAGGTTTTTATCAAACTTTCAGCAAGAAAGTCTATGAATTTCAAAGGGTTTTGCTGCTGTTTACATCGTGTGCGTGGGGCGGTCGAGTTCTAATGCGCCGGCAAGATACATTTCAATTCTATCTTTAACTTTTCCGCCGTCTTTATTGCTTAATTGAATGCCAATGCCTGCCACCCGATTTGCATCTGAGCCTTCTGGGGTTTTCCAAACGACTGTGCCTGCAATTGGCAAGCGTTCGGTTTCATCCATTAAAACCAATAACATAAAGACTTCCTCGCCCATTTTATACATGCGTTTGGTGGGAATAAATAAACCGCCATTGGCAATAAAAGACATGTAGGATTTATAAAGTTGTTTTTTATCTTTAATCGCCAACATGGAAATGCTGGACTGTCTTCCTGTAGTCGCTGCGGGTGTTGGAGCGAGTGCAGGAGCTTCTGATGTTTCTGTTGGATCTGCCATTTTCTTTAACCGTGATTAAGTTTTGCCCATTGAATTAATATTTCTTCAAACATTAATTGTTTATTGATCTGTGTTTCTATTTTTTGTTGACTGCTGATTAATAAATCATAAAACGTATAAACTTTTTTTAAGTTTAGCTTCGAGCTAAGTTCTTGCAAATTATTCTGTAGGTCTGCATGGTATAACTGCTTTGGGTCTGAGCCAAATCGACATTTAATCATATCTGTTATCCAACTCATTTGCCAAAATAGTATCATGGATACATTTTGTTTATGCCACTGTTCTGCGACCACAATGGGATTTAATTCTGCTTTTGCCACTTTCACCCAATCGTTAAAACATTGCAATCGGATTTTTATCACGGCATCGCTGGCGTATTCTTTGGCTAATAACGGTGCGCCTTGCGCTAAGCTTAGTAAAACATCAATGTTTTCAGTGACTTTTTGATTGTTTAGCCATGCTGTTGCTTGTTGTTGGCTGGGCATACTCACTGCTAATTTTTGACAGCGGCTGCGGATGGTGGCTGGTAGTTTGGCGGGTTTGTCTGTTAATAAGAGAACGCAGGTGCGCTCATTGGGTTCTTCTAGGCATTTTAAAAAACCATTGGCGGCGGCATTGTTGAGTTGGTCAGCTGGATTAATCAGCACTACACGATGGGATTCAAATTGGGGTTTTAAGGTGAGTTTGGTGATTAATTGCCGAATCGCATCAATGCCGATAATTTTTTTATCTTCTTCTGGCGTAATTAACATGAAGTCTGGGTGTGTTCCGGCGGTAAATAATACGCAGCTGGAACAGTGTCCGCAGAATAAGCCGTTGTCAAAACGTGCGGTGCAGAGTAAGGATTGGGTGAATTGATTGGCAAGCTGGTATTTGCCTAAACCTTTGCGTCCGGTGATTAATAGGGCTTGTGGGATGCGCTGTTGGTTGATGTAACTGCCGAGCAGTTCCCAGTTGTGTTGTTGCCAGGGGAGGATAGGATTAATCATTTTTATTGAGCAACTCAACTAATTCATGCACATTGGTGCTTGGGTTATTGGTGGCAGGATTTATACCTTGATCCTTCCATGATTTCAGCAATTTTTTTGAATTCTCAATTGCTGTTGCTTGTAATTTTGGGTCTAACAAAGGCATAAATAATTCACTTTTTGCATAGCCTTTTTCAGATTCTAACTTTTCATTAAGTTCTTCTCTGTTAATCGCTGTGTCGTAATATTGATAATGTAATAATACCCATATTTCAAAACAAGGATTAGCATAGGCAACTTTAACTTCAGGTTTGTTATTTTTCGCATTTTTCAAAGCTGAATTAAATTGCTCCTCGGAGAAACCACCCGTTCCGCCACTTTTTTTAAGCATCACTTCATCACGGTCTATTACCACCCAACGCTCATCAAATGCTTCATAATTCTTGTGTTCTAACACACTCTTTACTACATTTTCAGGGTCAGTACCTAGACGTTTAGCAAATATTAGCGAATTGTTAGCAATCGCATGATTTTTTTTCAAATCATTAAAAATAGCTTCAAAATATAACTTTGATGATTTTTCATCTTCACAAGCAATAATGAGCATCTTGCGTTCATCGCGCGTATTTTGCTTCCTTTGCAATGACTTCTTTTCTTTTTCAATCCGACGATTTTGACCTCTTAACCCCGTCATTAGAATGCACCAATATTTGGCACGCCACCGAAACGCCCTTGTAAATAACGTTTTTCGAGATTGTCGTTTTCTCTAACATCAATGCCTGAATTGTTTTTTCTAAATTCGAGTAATGAATAAAGATGAGTACTGCCATATTGGTCTTTTTCTGTGAACCAAATTTGGTCGCGATCGAATAATTTTTCAGCTAATAAATGCGTGTCGTGAGTGGTAAAAATAAGTTGGGCATTCTTTTTATTCTCTTCTTTATTATTAAAAAGGCTAATCAAATACTCCGTTAGCATGGGATGTAAACTTGCTTCCAGTTCATCAAGGATCAAAACATTCCCAAATTCTAATGTGCCTAAAACAGGAGCTGATAACTCGAAAAACTTTTGTGTACCTTCTGACTCATGTCCTTCTAAGTAAAAAATAACATCGTCTACAAGGTTGTTATCTGCATTAAATGCTTTATGTACTGTATATAACTTATCTTCATGAAAGCCCATATGTTCAATACCCAAATCAGCTATTTTAATGAAACTTAATATCTTTTCTTTAACCGCATCATTTTTCATCTGACTTAATGAATAATCGAACTTGTGGAGACTATCAATTAGAATAAATTGCCTAAACCACTGCAAAACTTTTTGTGAAATATCACCGCCATTTTGGTCACACCGCCATAGAAATAAATGATTATCCGGTACTTTTACGCCACTGCCTTCTTTAAACTTTACTTTATTAACATAGTGCAAGTTTTCTTCTTTATCACGTTCAAACAAGCGAGATTCTTTACCTTTTTCATCACTGTACAACTATTCTGCATAAACAGTAGTCTCATCTGCTTCAAAACCGTAACGGTATTTTACATCCTCTATAAAAAAAACCATTTCAAACCAACTTGAAGCATTCACAGTTTCTGTACTGAGTGCAAAAGGTTGATATAGCAACTTATCTGTGGACTGCGTTACTTTTGTCAAATTCAAAACAAACACTTTCATAAAATTCATTGCCGTTAATACATTGCTTTTCCCGCTGGCATTTGCCCCATAAATTACTGCGCTATTCAGCAAATGATAATTGCGCACTTGAAAGCTATGTTCAGTCGCTTTATTTGAAGCGGTATTCATACTGAAAGTGACAGTATCTTTGATAGAACGAAAGTTATTGACGCTAAATTGCAGTAACATGATGTGATAAATTAAAAGGATAAAGTCTAATTTTGTAAGTTTGTTACAAAAAACAGCTTAAAGCAAGTCACTTGTTAATTTTTCAAGCAGCTTTTGAATGTCACTTTGCACATTTTCCAACGACTGCGTTGCATCAACAATTTTAATCCGCTCAGAATACTGCCGCGCCCGTTGCAAATAAGCTTCTCTGACGTTATTAAAAAAATCGAGCTTTTCACTTTCAAAACGATCTAATGCGCCGCGTTTTTTCGCCCGCTGCATTCCCAATTCTATCGGCGCATCAAATAACAAAGTTAAATCAGGACGCAATTCATCTTGCACAAATTGTTCTAACCATGCAATCAGATTGGTATCTATCCCACGTCCACCGCCTTGATAAGAGTATGTGGCATCGGTAAAACGGTCACACAACACCCAATCACCGCGTTCTAAAGCCGGTTCAATCACATTTTTAAGATGCTGCGCTCTTGCCGCAAACATCAATAACAATTCGGTTTTTTCAGAAATTAACTCAGTTTGATTTTCCAACAACAAACCGCGCAATTTTTCAGCTAACACCGTGCCGCCTGGTTCGCGTGTTACCTCCACTGCAATTCCTTTTTCCTCCAAAAATTTCTTAATAAACAGTAAGTTAGTGGTTTTTCCCACGCCTTCGCCGCCTTCCAGCGTGATAAACAGACCTTTTTTTCTCATTTACTATTCCGTAGATACTGTTGAACCGCGTCATTATGCGCTTTTAACGTTGCAGAAAAAACGTGCGTGCCATCATGCCCATGCGCGACAAAATAGAGTTTATCGGTTTTAGTCGGATGCAACGCCGCTTGAATCGCTTCTTTGGCGGGCATCGCAATCGGCGTGGGTGGTAAGCCTTTGATAGTATAAGTATTATACGGCGTTGGCGTATGTAAAGCTTGGCGGGTAATATTGCCGCGATAACTATCACCCATGCCATAAATCACGGTTGGGTCAGTTTGCAGCATCATGCCAATTTTTAATCGCTGGGTAAAAACCCCTGCAATTAACGGACGTTCTTGCGGCGCGGCAGTTTCTTTTTCTACAATCGAAGCTAAAATCAACGCTTGATATTTATCCTGCACGGCTAAATCCTGCGCTTTATGCTGCCATTCTTCGTCTAAAACCCGCTGCATTTTTTGGTAGGATTTTTTTAAGATTGAAAAATCACTGGCATTTCTAGCAAAATAATAAGTGTCAGGAAAAAATAAACCTTCGGGATGATTTTTATCGGCTTTTAATTTTTCCATAATTTCCGCATCATTCATGCTATCTAAAGTATGTTTTAAATCAGGATGTTGCGAAATTTTTTGTTTGATTTGTTTAAACGTCCAACCTTCAGGAAAAGTGATTGAATATTGGCGAGTTTTGCCTTGAATAAATAACGCTAAAATTTGCGGCGCAGTTAAGTTTGCTTTTAACTCATACTCGCCCACTTTCAATTTTTTATCCGCATCTTGTTGATACGCCAAGACTTTAAACCAAGTGGCATCAACTTGAATTTGCTGATTTTGCAATTTTGAAATGATTTTGCTGATGGAATCGCCTTTATCAATTTTGATAAAAGTTTTATGAGTGACAATCGGCTCTGTGATTGCCGTTTGATAACTACGCCAACTCCAACCGATTGCGATGGCAATCACCAATAAAATACCGCCGACTATTTTAGTTATCATGTTGATAAACCTGCTGTTTATACTGTGCTAGTTTTGATTGTAAAGTTTTGGTTATTTCACCAACGTGTGCATTGAAACCTGCCAGGTTTTTAAAACCTGGCAGGTCTTTGACAGGCCAAATCCCAATAATAGAATTAGTGAGAAAAATTTCATCGGCTGCGCATAATTGCTCAAGGCTGAAACAACCTTGCTCTATTTGAATGCCTTCCGCGCTTGCTGTTTGCAACACAAAATCACGCATAATTCCGGCAATGCCAGTTTGGGTTAATAATGGTGTGTAAAGTGTGTTGTTTTTGACAAAAAATAGATTGCTCATCGTGCCTTCAATGACACAACCATTCAAATCAAGCAGGATACCCTCTTGAATTTCAGGATTATTCCATTCTGCACGCGCTAACACTTGTTCTAAACGATTTAGGGTTTTAAGCCCTGCGAAAGTGGGATTTAAGCCTAATCGCTGCTGACAAATTCTAGCAACAATGCCATGTTGTTGAAAATCAGGAGAATATTCAGGAAAAGGATGCAGAGAAACAATGCGCGTGGGTTGAATGACATCAGGAAATCGATAACCGCGACCGCCGCTGCCGCGCGTGATGATAATTTTGAGTACGCCGCGTTTGATATTTTGGCTTAGTGCAGTTGCTTCGTGAATGAGCAGTTGTTTGTCGGGAAAAGGAATCAGAAGTTTTTCACAGCCTAACGCTAAACGCTGTAAATGTTGTTCAAAAAAAATGAGATGGCTGTTTAAAACTTCAATAGTTTCAAATAAACCGTCGCCGTATTGAAAGCCGCGATCGGAAATCGCAAGTTGAGATTGGTTTTCGCCGTTGATTAGAATCATTTTGAATAATCACAATCCTAACTGAAAACTTAACGCATCAATAATTTCACTTTTGACATCATCATTTTTTATTTCAGCCAGTTTTTTAATCAAGTGTTTTTTATCAATGGTGCGAATTTGATAGCAAAGTAGCAACGAATCGTTATCAAGTCCTATTTGTTTTTTGGTTAACAAAACTTCATTGGGATAGATGGTTCTGCCTGACTTATGTGATGTTATCGGCAGGATGTTTATCACAGGTAAAATGTTGTTGATTTCATCATCACTGATGACTAAAACAGGTCTTGTTTTACCTTGTTCAGAGCCTATCGTTGGATCAAGATTGACCAGATAAATACTCCAGCGATAATTCATTGCCATTCCTCTGTATCAATATCGCTAAAATGGTCGTTCATTGCTTGTAAGTCCTGCAAAAAAAGCGCGTCTGATTGGCTGTTTTTTAATTGCGCTATTTTGTCAGCTTTTGTATTTTTGGGTAGTGTTTTAAATAATAAAATAACCTCCATCATTTGATTTTCATCAATAGTGTCAGGCACTTCAATGATGATTTGATGGTTTTGAGGGACACGCTTGAGCTGTCTTAAGGCAATCATTTTTGCTCCTTCATTAATTCAATAATGTTTTCTAAGCGTTCAATGTCTTTGTATTTTTGTGCCAACATTTCTTTATCTTTTGAATAATAAGACTAAAAATTAAACAAGAGCGGCTTTATTAAGCACTTCGCTTGCCCATTCATTGAGAGTTTTGCCACTGTGTACAGCTGCAGCCATTATTGCTGAGTGAGTTTCTGTTGACAGTTTTAACAGTAAATGACCTGAGCAAGGTTGATTCGGCTCGTGTCCGAGTTTTTTGCAGGTAGCTAAATAATCATCCACTGCCTCTTCAAGACCTGAGATTAATTCGTTCACGGTTTCGCCTTGAAAAGTAATAATGTCATCAATGCCAGCCACTCGACCAAAGAAAGTTTTATCTTCAGAGTCAAATTCGACACGCGCCATGTAGTTTTTATATTTTAAAAGATTATTCATGTTACAAGGTGTGTTGAAGTGACATTGAAACAGGTGATTGTAAATTTATTGCGCTAAAAAGATTCTAACATTATGATTGAGCTGTAAATTTTCAATTTACCTTTGTAATGGCGCGTTGCCTTGCAAAGTTTTACGTTTAAATTTAACCGGAGATTTTTATGAAGACAAAACATAAACAGTGGGGAAAGATTTTAGCAGTATTTGTGGCATTTGGGGTTTCTTTATTTGCTACATCAGCAATTCTCATTATGGCAGAAATTACAAACTAAACAGATTCAGATATAGGAATTTCAAGCCCTTGAAGCATAAACTCAAGCATCTTCTGCTGACTCTCAAAACAAATATAACGAGTCAAAGCTCGAACATCATCAAAAAATACGCATCGACTAGGCAATTCAGCCCTCAGCAAGTAGCCCGTATGGAATATGGGAAAACCGAGACGATGCCGCCACGACAGGCAGTCCTCAAAGGACTGCTAGTCGTAAGTTAAAAAAAACTCTTTTATTCCTTACCCACACTCAAAAGTCTTTTTAAAAATCTCAGTGTTAAGTTTTGACAGTAAATTTTTCAAGACGACCAGTCGTCTTGAAAAATTTCGGCACAATTGGAAAAGGCATAAAACAAACGAGATGCTTCCTTACCTCAACAGCATCCTATAAACTAACCCGATAGAATTGCCGAACAAAAAGAGCACGTCTTCCATGATGGATGCGCTTTTTTAGTACAGCGGCATTCTATCAATTTAGTTCACCTTATCGCGTTGCGATACGAGATGCAGCGCGTCAAAATGGCATTCTCACCAACATGTGGGAACGAGAAACAAACGACTGAATAACACCCATGTTTGATTCATTATTAAAAGATTTACTGCAAGGAAAATTCATCTGCGAAATCAGCGACGCGCCCGCGTTTCGCTATCTGCAAGAATTCGACAACGTGCAACAAGTGGAAGAATTTTTAAACCGCTTAGGCTACAGAGACAGTGAAAGTATTCAAAACCAGCGGTATCTTAGAGAAAAAAAACACTGAAAAATTAGAAAAATGCTGAAAAA
>CAKZJE010000081.1 GCA_936941155.1 uncultured Methylomonas sp.
AAGGACGGCTTTTTTGTTTATGTTGCGTATCCTAAACCAAAAATCACAGGTAACAGGTGGATGATGACTTTTCAAGACTCTTTGAAAATAATTGCTAAAGACAAAGAACTAACAGGGCAAACTATGCACGTTTTAATGTTGGTGTTAAGTGAGTTGGATTTTGAAAATTACATTCACATCAAACAAGTTGATATTGCCAAAGAATTAGAAATGCAAAAAACGCATGTTAGCGCAGCTATGAAAATGTTGGTTGATAAACAGATTATTCTCAAAGTCAAAGAAGGCAGAACAGCGGGTTATAAATTGAATCCGCAATATGGATGGAAAGGGCAAGTTTCAAATCGGAACAAAGAAATAGACCGTATTGTGAATCAGCGCGTAGTGGATATGAAAGAATATCTGAATGCAACTGAAAAACCGAATGTGTAATGATTTTTAATTCAGAGCCAAAAAATTGGCAAGAACTACAAATTTATGTCAGTAAAATTTTCACAGATTGCGGTTGCGAAAATCAAATAGAAAAAGATATAGAAACTGTTCGCGGCAAGGTTAATATTGATGTCTATGTAGTTGACACATTAAACACACCAAATTCAATATATCTTTGTGAATGTAAATATTGGAATAATGCTATTCCTAAATCAGTTGTGCATTCTTTTCGTTCTGTTGTTTCAGACAGTGGAGCGCATCACGGTTTTTTAATAGCAAAAAAAGGATTTCAGTCTGGTGCTTATGAAGCATCATCTAGCACTAATCTGTCAATTCTTAGCTGGAATGAGTTTCAAGAAATGTTTTATAAAAGATGGCTTGAAACTATGACAGAAAATATAAAAGATAATATCTATTTAATGGCAAAAATGACATCTAAAGATATTCCTAATTTATCAAGTTCTCAATTTGAGTATAGGGAAAAAATAGTTATTATGACAACAAGACTTGTTAGTAGTGCGTGGGACGGCACAGAGCAAATAAACAAATTAAAAATACCAATAATATATAGCGATATTAATCCACATGAAAAAATAAAATTTAATTCAAAATATGATTTTTTTCACTATGTAAATAAAAGGTGCTTAGATATTATTGATGATTTTAATAGCTTTTTTAGCTTGTAAAATTTAATTTTGCCCTTATTTAATGGGTTTAATTAATTGAAAGGTAAGATAATGTCGTCGATTACATATTTTGAAGAAGAAGTTCCTGCCTGTGTTACTGGTCAACATCCTACCAATGAAATAACAAATAGAATCGAGTTTTATGTTAGTTCAGGTTCTGGCGAAGAAAGGTTGTATCTTAAGCATACTGACGTAGAAGGAAAAGAATCGTGTTCAGTGTTTGATAAGGATCAAGCTAAAAGGTTTTTGGAAGCAGCAAATACAGTAATGCGACTTCTTGAATAACGTATTATTTTTCTAAGAAGAAAAGGCGGAAACCCCGCCTTTTTTATTGCCCAAAATTTCACTATCCCAACAGCCACGTTACAGGTTACACTTAACCGCTTTTTTAGCATGAGGTGAGCCGATGATTGAAAGCTTCCGACACAAAGGGCTAAAAGCTCTTTACGAAGACGATAACACCAGTGGAGTCAAGCAAGACCAAGTAAAACGGCTAAGAAGCTTATTAGCCCGACTCGATGCCAGCCGCTGCCCTGCCGACATGGATTTTTCAGGCTTAAAATTGCACCCGTTACAACGAGAATATGCCGGATTTCATGCGGTGATGGTATCGGGTAACTGGCGGCTGATTTTTCGCTTTAATGCCGCTGGCAGCGCGATTGATGTCGATTTGATTGATTACCACTAGAATATAAAATTTAAGCTGTTGAACTGACAAGGGCAGATAACCTGCCCTTAATTTAAGAAATAATTTAGCTATTTCACATCTCCTTAACTTCCTTTTTATAAGGGGGGTTAGGGGGGATTTGATAAAAAAAATTTCAAGCAGTTTAAACTTTATGTTTTTTGAAGGAGATAAAAATGGCTATGCTAAATCCCCCCCATCCGGGTGAAACGATTCGGGAATTGTGCCTTGAGCCTTTGGGCTTGACTGTGACCGATGCGGCGAAAGGCTTGGGTGTAACACGCAAAACCTTTTCAGAATTGTTAAACGGGCATTCCGGCATTTCAACGGAAATGGCGTTGCGTTTGTCGTTGGCTTTTGGTGGCAGTGCGGAAAGTTGGTTATTGCAGCAAACGCTGTATGATCTGGCGCAGACTAAAAAGAAATTTCAACCGTTGAATATTCAGCGGTTTGAGGCGGCTAATCAAAATGCGGTGATGGGTTAAATGTCACATCAAAAGTTTTATACCTGAAATTTATGCGTTTATACTTAGTTACTTATGAAAAAATTAATTCTTTCACTTACATTATTGTTAATAACATGCGGAGTTTTATTATATTTAACTCCTTATATGGCTTTAGGTATAGTGAAATCAGCTATTAAAGAAAAAGACACAAATAAAGTTTTAGATTATATTGATTTAACTTCAATAAAAGATAAATTACGAACTGATTTTAACGACCAGATAGCTTCTTATCTTGCTGAATCAAACAATAATAATTTAAGTATTTATGTTGATGATTCATTAATAACTGAAATTATAAATAAGTTAGTTACCCTGCAAGGGTTGAAAGAAATTTATGAAAAGTCAATAAAATTAAATCCTATTATGAAATATGAAAACTTTAATAATTTCATATTAACGTATCGAGAAAACAACAATCAAGAAATTGCAAGTTTTGTTTTTAGCAGAGAAAATGTAATTTTCTGGAAGTTATCATCTTTAAGGTTGCCGACTCATGATATTAAAAATTTAGTACAGTTATCTTCTAAACAAAAATGGTTTTTTAAAACTACATTTGATAAATTTACAGATGAAAAAATTTCAGTTGCAACAGTTAATTCCGATGAAGGTAAGGGATTCATTCATATAGGTTGTTATTCAGGTAATAATATTGAGATTAAAATAGGGACTGGAGAATATATTGGTGAAAATTCTATAAGTAAAAATGTTATTTATAGGATAGATAAGCAGCCATCTGTTACTTTAACAATGAGTTCTGATAAATCGTTTGTTTATGGCGATATTAGCTACAGCGAACTATTTAAACATGGCATTAATTACGTTGATTATAAGCAGTTATTATTTAGTTTAATCTTCTCTGGGTTAAAAGATGAAATAAAACTAACAGATTCAGATATACAGAATAATTTGAAATTTAAACTAAAGCTACATTGGTTTTTATTTGATTCTCTCAGTGAGAAAACTCTTGGAAGTGCTGAGTCTGATGCCGATGAATTAATGAAAGAACTAGATAAGAAAGTTGAATTATCAACACTGCTTAAAAAATATTCATATTTAGGTCATTCTAAAAATTTTAGTTTTTGGGCTGATCCTGAAACAAATAATGCGGGTGGTTTCAATAAGCCATATAAAGTTGGTCAGCATGTAAAAAAACTTGCAAATGACATTTTCTTGAGTTGGGATGTAGTTTTAATTGAGGATTCAGGCATACAAGAACCAGACGAATGGGAGAGAAACGTTATACTTTATTCAAAAATAAAGAGTACATTGGAAGCGATAATTGATAACAATATAAAAATTTCTGAATTAAAAGATAATAAAGATTATTTATTATTTCAATTAACAAGCTATGATAATACTATATCAAGTGCTCGATTTTCTCTTAATGGTGCAACGCAATCAATTTTAAAAGTTTTAGCAATGTGTTCTAATAAATAAAAAAATATAACCACAGATAATTCAAAATAGCTTGTAAGAAGATAAGCACGGTAGGATGGGTAGAACGCAGTGAAACCCATTGCAAAACTGGCAGGTAAAAAAACAATTAATTCTTTACCTGTTTTGAATGAATTGCTATAAATCCTAAAAACACACAAAAAAATACACCCTTCAATGAGCAACCTAGCATCTGAGCGGCATTAGCGGAGTGATAAATTATGAAATTCTTGACCGTCACAGCCAACGGACAGCCTGAAATGCGTACCAAATCGCACTATGGCGGCGATGTAACGGGCAGCGATTTCATAAAGAAAACTCAAAACGTACTCATTACCGGAGCGCATCACAGCGGTAAATCCACCACCATAAACCGCCTTTACGATGAAGCGGAAGAAATTTGGTACAACCAAGTTAAACCGTACAGTTACAGCCGAAACGCAAAACTAGCGAATGATAAGCCGATGCTAAAAGCGGGTGAAACGCTGGAAAATTGGCAATTCCCCGAACCTGTGTTTTTGTCCGGCATCACTCCACTTTCAAAATGGACAGAACACAGCGGCGTTAAGACTTGGTACGAATCCAAAGGCGAGGACGAATACAAGAAAATTCCCGCATGGAAACGGGTTGAGCTGTTGGCGCAATACCTGAAAGAAACCCGCGCCGTGCTGTTCATTGACGATGCGCACCGCCTGACAGGGCGAAAACTGCAAATTGTCAAAGAGTGCATAGCCGCAGCGTTTCGAGTGATTCTCAGCGCATCCGATGAAAACAGGCTATCGCCTAGCATACGCCGCCAGTTTCTTGAGTCGCAACCGCAAATAGTAAGACTGAACTCAGACGTTGCCTACGATGCCACCCATTTACTGGTTTGGTTTATCGTTTGTATTTGCTTGTTGACCGGACAAACCGAGTTTGCCGCCGTGTTGGGACTGTTCGAGACCATGAAAGGCGGACGCAGAGCTTCACGACAAGATTAAAATTTTAAGAAATTTGGCTCGTGAACTTATAAACTCAGAGTGTTTAAATTAGCCTTAGTGCCATTTCAGCCAAATAATAACGATTCAAACGCCTACACGATAAACCAACGCCTCAAGAAGAAGAAAAAACGCCATAGAACAAAAAAACTATGGCGTTTTTGCTTTCTTTGGATTTAAAAGCCCAGCCTAAAGGCAGGGCTTTTTTTTGTGCTACGCGCTTTGGTTTGATTTTTTTGCGCATCCTGCCCAAGCTGCGCGGCATCCATGCCTTGCATTGTGTTTTTTCCGCTAAAGCGCAAAAAAGTTTATTTATATTTTTACAAGGTGGCTTTTATCGTTTTGAACAGCATAAAACGAAAAAAGCACTTTAGTTTTATACCCTGCGGGGCTGTGGTGCTACGCGGTTTATTTAGATTTTTTAAAGGTCTGTTTTTTTAAAATTTGAGAACAGCATTCAAATTTTAAAAAAACAGGCTGATTCTAATCGGCTCCTGCCTATTCCTTGCGCACATCCCTGTGCTAATGTGGGCTTTCGTGTAGCAAAGAAAAGGGGGGTTGTGTGTGGTTCAGGCCCAGTGCCAAAAATCAGCCTCTCAGTTGCCGCCCCTTTTCTTTGCCACGAAGCCCGCCATTCTTTTTGCCCGCTATCCCGAAAAAAAAAGCGGGGAACAGCATCCCGCTTTTTTTTCGGGGCGGGCAAAAAAGACAATTATTTGACACCCCAACGCCCTGCCAGAAAAGCTATCCCTGCACACTGCGCGGCATCCCTGCCTTGCTTTTTGTGTGGTAATATCTGTTTTTTTATTAAAAACCAGCGAAAAGTGCGCCTGGCGGCGCGGCTATCGTCCAGAACATCATTCAGGCCTCCGTCAAAAACAGGGCAAAAATGCGCCCGGCGGCGCGGCTAACTTCAAGAACATCGTTTTTATTTTTGAGTGGTAAAAAGTGGCATCAAAAATCGCATCGACAAACAAACTCCTCAACATTTTTCTGCTTTTATTCTTACTACAAACAACAGCCGCCGCCGAAGAACATAAACCGCCTGAAATAAAGCCCTTTGAAATCCCAACCTTCACCGGAAAAGCGGTGGACTGGAAGAACCCCAAACCCGCGATCAACAAACTGCCGACGATTGACGGCGACGCTATTTTTAAGGTCGTGAACCGCTGTTATCCGCTCAAAAGCGGCTTTGGTCTGGATATTTCTTTAAAAGCCGGAGCCACCTACAAAGACACCGCCGGCAGCAACCAAATCAACACGCTGGATTCAAACAAGTATTACGCCGGAATTGTGGCAAATATGCCGCTTTATTCTGACGTTGAAATAGACAAAGACCGCAAGCTCGAATATCAGCGGCGAATGCAAACCACCGACACCATCAAAGCCCTTTTAACGGGAGTGGCGACCAAACGCCGCGCCGAGCGGCTGATGGGATTGTATGAAGCTTTAGAAAAACGCGCCCAAGAACGAATTAAAAACGGTTTAGCCGAAACCGCCGAGCAAATCAGCTTTTTAGAAAAAGTGGCTACCACGCAGGGCGAACTTGACCAAGCTAACGCCAGCATCGAAGCCAGCCGCCTTGCCTTAATTGGTCAATGCCGCCCCGATGCAGAGCAAGAGGTCAATGATTACATCCTGAATCAAATTAAATAATGCGCCACAAAAGGAAGCGCAAAGGAAAACCAATCTATGATTTGGCAAAACCATATTCTTATCGGCGCATCACTGGCAGCCGTAATTGATCCGGTACTTGTTCCGGTTGGCGTAATCGGTGCAACCGCGCCGGACTGGATGGAATGGGTTATCAAGCCGTTTTATCCGGTCAAGCACCGAGGCGCAACGCATGTGGTTTTATATTGGATTGCAGCCATTATTTTTTTCTTGGCTGTAGATTGGCATCGCGTAGGTTTAGGGTTTGCCATTGGTGGGTTTAGTCATGTGTTCGCCGATGCGTTTACTATCGCGGGTGTGCCGTTCGCACCTTGGAGCGATACGCGCTTTCATTTGTTCGGTGGCAAGTTAAGAACAGGCAACGGCGGTGAGTATGTGGTGGCGGGGCTGATTGCCGCGTTGTGTTTTTGTTTTGTGCTGTATTCGCCCGTGAAGATTGGCACGGCAGCGGATAAAGAAAACGGTTTTATTCCTTTTTTCTATAACTGGAAAAAATTTTATGATGAGGGCTTGATTGATGGGGCGGAGTGGAAAAAGAATCGGTTTAACTTTTTTTGAGAGGTGTTTGTAAGTGTAAACAAAAGTGTTTATAATCAATGCGGGTTAATTCTATGGGGAACGAATGAAATACAAAGAATTTAGAAAGTGGTTAAAGTCCAGAGGAGTAACCTTTCAAGAAGGTGCTAAACACTCCAAATTGTATTTTGAAGGTAGGCAAACCACCCTGCCGAGACATAACGGTGAGATGAATGAAGGGTTAAGAACCGCCATTCTTAAGCAGTTGAACTTAGATTCTTAGATTATCCTAGCTTTAGGTTAGGTAGTGGTTTAAAACCCACTACCTAATTCTAAACTGTAGATTGAACACCAAGAGGAGAAAAATATGCGCTATCCAGTCAGCATTGAGAAAACGGATGATGCGAGTTATTTTGTAAGCTTTCCTGATATTCCCGAAGCTCTTACACAAGGTGAAACACTGGAGGAGGCTTTGGAAATGGCAAAAGATGCTTTGGAAACTGCATTAGAATTTTATTTTGAGGATGAAAGGGCTGTTCCTTTACCCTCTGCACCAAAAGAAAACCAGTATGTTGTTGAGTTAGAACCGTCACTTTGGGCTAAGGTTCTTTTGTTAAATGAAATGACTGTACAGAATATGCGCCCTGTTGAATTGGCTCGTAAACTCAATGTCTATCCCCAAGAGGTTTCACGCCTTATGAACCTTAAACATTCAACAAAAATAGATACGCTTTCTCATGCTTTTAATGCAATGGGGAAAAAATTAGTTTTAGCGATTGAATAATGCGCTAAACTAACAGGCAAAAAAAAGCCCAGAGTGCAAATCCGGGCTTTTTTCCGTTGGTTAGTGATAACCAACTGTTGATTGTGTGTCGGTAAGCTCTCGAAAAGTAGACGGCAGGCACAATCAATGTAAGAAAATTATAACCTGTTACTGTGGGATTGTGCAAAGCAGGACTGTAATGAGT
>CAKZJE010000082.1 GCA_936941155.1 uncultured Methylomonas sp.
ATAAGCAAAAATATTGCACTTGCCAAAGATGCCATGATGGTCACTTTGCGAAAGCCATAAGTCCTTTTTTCTGTTGCAGATTTTGTAGCCAGTAAACTTGCTCCCCAAGCAAGCAGTAGCTGTAGTTTCTTGATTTCATAATCGCAATTTCTTGCACTTATCCGTCATTTTCATCTCAGATTAACTGACTCTATAAATTCAGTTTTTCTCACATTAATTGCACCTGGCTTTTAGTCTGCTCACATTAAGTGATTTTATCTCTTGGAATTTCTCACTTTAATTGATTCTATCCAATTTATAAAATGAGGTTTTACTATCCACTCAAGTAGCAATCTAAAATTTTGGGGAAGTCCGCAGATAATTTTATCGGAAGCGACCATTCAGGTTTGACTTAACAGATATTCAGTAAAATATACTTAACTCATTTCAAGAAAATGAAATGGATTAGATAAGCTTACTGAACTCCATTGCTAGGTCATAAAAATCAGTCTGTAAAAAAACGAAAACGGACCGTCAGAATCGAAGGTTAACTTAAAATTTGAATTGAGCCATTTTACACAAACCAGACAGTGAATATGGAGTGAACTTTGGCTAAGTGCAAGAAAAACCGATTATGAAATCAAGAAACTACACCTAGCCTATATACCAACAATTATGCATAAAATCATGCGATAATTTTTGTAACAATCAATATGTCAATACTGAAGAAAGGAAAAATACTTTTTTTCATTCCGTTTTAACTGCCTTAAAGAAACTAATGATTTCCTTATTCCGTCCAGGCCATTCTGGATGTGGGCCATTGCCTTCGCAATACCAAGTCTGTACGTCGTTTTGGCAACCACTATAAGCCATACAGCCTTCAACACCTGGAACTGGAGTGGTAAATGGCAAAGGTTGCCCTGTTTTGAGATCTAGAGATTTCTGTTCAAGTTCTTGTTTGTAATAGTTTTCCCAGCCCAAGAATTTACTGGATTCTGGTACTTTTCTGTCACTGGTTTTGTAGGTTTTGGTCGTGCATTTATTGCATTTTGCCCACCATTCAATAACTTCTTTGCCGTAGTTGGGAAACAGTTTGTCGCGACTGCTGTGCATTAGCATCACCGGTGTAGGTTTTACACAATTTCGGTCTTCTAAATCTGCACCCCGAATACCGGCTGCGCTGGGTGCAATTGCGTTTGGAATGTGTTTAGTACCGTTGAATATGGCGGTTCCGATTGTCACCGTGCCGCCGTCGGAATGTCCGGTCAAAAAAATACGTTTTTTGTCGATGCACCATTTTTTCTGAATACGCTCAGGTATTTCGGCCAATTGGACGACGGATTCCGGCGATAATGGCCTGTGGTCAGCATATGCAATAACAAATCCTGCTGCGGTTGCCTCGCTGGTTAAATAGACCTGTTCTTCTGTTTCTTCACGATCTCGTCCGGCGGCAGCAAATACCATTAATAATGGGTGAGCGATAGTATCTTTATAATTTGAAGGTGTCCTGACTGAAAAACGGATGCCGTCATCGGTTTTTTCATCGTCACTGGAACCAGCCTCGCCCGGTTTTGCTCCAGGTTGGCAACCTTTCGATGACATATCATTGGTATAAACTGCTTCACTTATCTTGATACCCGCCTTGGCTGCTTCGGTGATATTGGTATCCGGCGTGTAGTATGTTTTGCTGGCACCGGTAAAACCCGCCATAAACAGGCTAATTGCCATTACAAATGTCATTAGGAGATCAGGTTGTTTGCCGCGATAGCGCAGCCATTCCGGCTTGAACAGGCCAACGAGCAAGACGGCAACTGAGCCGACGATCAATAACCTGAAAAAATACAGCAGTAACGTACTCATGGCTTAACCTTAATTTTTTTGTTAAACAGTTTTGTTTTCAAGAATGATACACGGCTGTCGATTTGATGGCAGGCTGCGTTCGTTTACCGTGAACCGCTTTCTTGCCGATGCCTACCCCCATCGTAAATCGGTTCATGCAATTCACAACCGCACACAAAAGTACCGTGTCGAGCAAGGCACGTTCGTCCCAGCCCACCTCATAGATGAGGTTGACATCAGCTTGTGTTATTTGGTCAGGTGCCAAGGTAAGCTTTTTTACAAAGCACAAGATAGGTTTTAGCATTTCATCAACTTTTGCTCTGTCACTGTCCAATATTAATTGACCGTAGACGGATTCACCGATGCCCAATTCCTTAAGCAGCGACTTGTGTGCTTTAAAGCAGGATTCTGATTGGTTGAGATCGGAGGTATAAGCGATAATCAGTTCACGCGTCCCTTTGCCCAAAGGTGAAAAGCACCCTTTAATGTCCTCCAATAATTTAAACAATAGGATGCCACGGCGCGGGTATTTTGCCAGTAATCCGGCGATATTTTCCAAATCAGGGCTTGAAGGCAGGTAAGACATTTTAATCTCTGGGCAAATGAAGAGGGGATAGACCAAACTGTCGGGAAACCCTAAAACTCGAAAGTTTCAACTTCGGCGATTAAAAACAAGGGGGCACCACCGCTGGAAATTTCAACAGCATGGGCGGCCGTTTCCTGTCCGCCAGGTGAACTCAGGCAGTCTTCCAAATCCTTCATGGACGGAAAGTAGATTTCCGCAATTCGATGGTATGGTAGTTGGGCTTTTCCTGGCACTGAAGTAACCAAGTTGGCATCAAAGCGGATTTTGCCCGCCAATTTATCTACCGCCATGGGAACATGTTCATGTTCGTAACGGCGTTCAAAGACGGCGACATCGGTGGGTGTTGGGTACATAACAATCAGTTTTGCTGCTTTCATGGCATTTCCTTTTCATAGGGTTTTATTATCGTGAGGCGATCATATTCTTTAATTATAAGGCTTGTAAAATACTAATTGCCTATGAAAGAATAGGTATTGGCTATATTAGTTCGAGGAAGGCATTATGGAAATGCACCAAATCCGTTATTTTTTGGCGGTTTGCGATCACGGCAGTTTTACCCGTGCCGCGCAATTCAGCTATATTTCCCAGCCGTCTTTAACGCAATCCATCAAAAAATTGGAAGATGAATTGGGTGGGGAATTGTTCACCCGTGACCGTTCCGGATGTTTGTTGACATCGCTCGGCCGCTTGGTGGAGCCTAACTTTCGTAAGATATACAAGGAAACAGTAGCGACCAAGGCCGATGCTCTTCGTTTTACCCAGCTGAACAATATCCCGTTGCGGATAGGCCTGATGGCAACGATAGGTGCACAACGCTTAAGCCCGATATTTGCCCATTACCAGCATGAGTTTCCCCATATTGAATTTGAATTGATCGTCGACTGTGAAACGGTATTATTGCAGCAACTGGAATCGGAATTGCTGGATTTGGTGATTAGTGCCCCTGTGCAATTGCTGGGTTCGCCCTACCAATCGACCTTGCTGTATACCGAAAAGTACGTGGTTGCGTTTAACAGCAAGCACCGCTTCAATCACTTGGGCAAAATCGACCTCAAAGAAATCCAGTCCGAGCCTTATTTGGATCGCTTGAACTGCGAACTTAGGGATACCCTGCGGGCAATCTGCCAAGACCAGGAAGTCAACCTCTACGCCGCGTACCGCAGCAATAGTGAGGATTGGATCGTCAACTTGGTGCGCGCTGGCATGGGTGTTGCGCTGATGCCGGAGTACAGCCTGCCTGCAAACGGCGATGACGTGCGTTGCCGTTACTTGAGCAATCCCGAAATCAGCCGCCAGATATATGCGATTTATTATCCACAGAACCAGAAAAACACTGAAATTAAGAACTTGCTTGCAATTTTAATCCATAGGTAAACCCTATGTTTTCATAGGCAGTTAGTATTTTACAAACGAGCCTGATTAATTATATTATTTGTTCAGACACATCAACAAAAGGCTTGCGCTCATTAGTTCACCTTCCTAAAGTCAAAAAAATAAAGATGTGCCATTCTAATAGCTATATGACAAACCTATCGTAAGCATCATAAAATCAACTATTTTGATCTGAATGAACCGACTTTTCTCAACTTCTTAATCAAAATAGGGTAATTCACAGCGAGGCAGGCCTGTATCTGAGGTGGCACTTAATGGTAATTTCTTGATTTCATAATCGGAATTTCTTGCACTTATCGGCCATTTTCATCTCAGATTAACTGACTCTATAAATTCACTTTTTCTCACATTAACTGCACCTGACTTTAAATCTGCTCACATTAATTGATTTTATCAGGTGAAATTTCCCACATTATTTGATTCTATCGTATGCCAAAAAGTCGGAGGTTGGGTCGGTCTAATTTTATAAAACCCCGAGTTTATGAATTTCTTTATTGAACTCATCCATCCTGGCCGCTGGCAATTGCCCATTGAAATAAGCCCGGATTTCACTTTTCCTGACATTCAAATGTTCGCATAAAGCCGTTGTGTTGTAGCCCTGCCGAGCTAATTTAGGTTCCAGGGTATTTAAATCTGGCGATAACACGGCTTCTATAATCTCGGCATCGACAGGTTTTGTTCCTGTGGTTGCTCCCTTTATTAAAGCGAGTGTCAGGTAATGGCAAATTTGTAATGGGGTAATTAATCGTTCCGCTAAGAGATTAATGGCATCCGGTGCAACGATGTCATGAATTGGTGTTTTAGCTTCTGTTTGGCTTTCTTCGCCTTCTGGCATGGCTTTGTCAATTCTCAGAATAGAAAGACTTACTATCACGCCCACGATGATAATCAGGGCAATAGCTATCCCTTGTTTGCGGCTAATCGCATTTAAAAACATATTAATTTTCTCCACAGCATAAATAAAACGCATAGCAGCCCAAAACAATTGGGCTGGGTTAATACGGGCTAGGGAGAGGGCGTTAAATCAAAAGAACGGTGCTGCGTAGAGCCAGCAACCGTGAATCGGTAAATAGCGGGGTGAAAAAAGGCGGCTGTCTGGTAATCAGCCTGGGATAATACAGAACCAGTGAAATTAAGAAAAATAGCGGTAAAAAGCCAATATCAAACGTTATTTTTGACACATCTAAAGGCAGTGGCGTGTGAGCATCGTTGTCCAAAGGAATATCGGCACAAGGCGAAAGGCAGGGTGAGCCACTGTCGGCAAAATAGGTGTTAGCTTTGCTTTTAAATGAAACCTTAGCCGTATCATGTTGTGCTTGTGCAACGCGCTCTACCGCCACATGACCGTCTGCACCAAAACACAGTACAAATGGCGAACCCTCTTGATGTCCAAAACCAAAATGTGTCAGAACCGTGAGTATCAGCACAAAAGAGAGCCAAGTTTTAGAGTGTCTTAAAGCGTTCATTCAATTAAATTTTGTTTGTCCTGGTTCAACAATGAGGATTTAGTTGAGCATATCACTGTTTTCTTTCTTCGGGTTAGTTCGTCTTGCATTCCACCCCCGCCCTCGCCCTTGCATGAAACGCCAACCGATGCGGCGTACAACAAAACCGCTGCGTTGCCGTTCTTCTCGCCACATCCGCCCCGCAAAACTCACAAATCAACCGCCCCAGCCCCGCCTGAATAATAACGGGTGCGTTAGTAACGGATGCGTTCACACTCTGAACGGATGCGTTATTTTCCTGATTTTCCACATTAGCCGCGCGGCTGTCCGTTGCCGCGCTCTCCTCCGCTAATGTGTCTGGTGGTTTGGGGAGCTAACCAATTGGGCGCGTAAACTCTCAATCTCAGCGCGTAACGCTACGCTGTCATCACTGGCAACGGATGCGTTTATAACGGGTGCGTTGTAACTCTGAATGCGTTTGTTAGCCGTTGCCTGGGCAATCAAAGCCAAGCCAATCACCTCTAAAACGACACCACGCAAAATGGCATAATACATTTGCGTATCGTCCGCACTTTTGCCCATAAATTTACCTATTTTTTCCCAAAACGCCTTATTCGCCTGTATTTCGGCTAGTTCAGATTCATTAGCAAGGGCTTTGTCATAGTCGCTTTGTAACGCGGTCAGTTCGGCGGTTCTTGGATTAACGCACTTGGTTAAATACGTTGAGTTACAGCCCGATAACTGCGCTTGTTTAGCAGTTATCGCCGCTTGTAATGTTTCGGTTCTGTGCGCTGTTTGGGTGAGTTTCACATCGCCTTTGATGGGATTGGCTAACAAAAAATAAACCGTTGCCGTGATGCTCATGGCAAACAGAATAAGCACGATTAGCGCGGCAAACACGGTTTTATCGCCTTGATGGGTGGCTCTGAAAAAAGCAATGTCATGGCAATACATGGCTTTGGTCGCCTCGGTGATCGCCACGAACGCCAGCGCGGAAAAAAGCTCAAAGCCTGTTGTGCCAACGCTGAGGAATTTGAAGGAATAATAGAAACTGATGGCTAGAGCCAACAGCCCTAAAACTAAGCGCAAGGTGGGTAATGACACGCCGCTGTAAGCGTGGTTTGTGGGTTGTGATAACATGATGTAAGACCTCGTTAAACGGTGTTTTAAAGGGGTTTAGCTCTGGTGGGGTGGTGGTACACCGCATCAGGGCGACTTTGTTTGTTAAATCGAATTTAAGTTTTTTTGATAGCCTCCCGTAATTTATTCACATTCGCCGCTTTTTCTTTCTTGATGCGCTCGGCGGCGGCTTCGTAAGATTCGCCTACTCTGGCTTTTGCCTCAATTTCTGATTGCACTACGCCATTAATCATTTTGCCCTTGGCTTTCGGTTTTGCGGGCTTTGCTTGCGGTGGCGGTTCGGGCTGTTTTTCAGCAAAAGTAAAGGTTAAATGCGTAACCCGCCGTCCGGTTTTGCGCTGTTCCCATGCCACATTGAAATTGGAATTTTCGTTAATATCTTTGATGGCAGGCTCAATTACTCGCGCTTTAAAATTATTCATTCGGTCATAACTGGCATCCAATTGAAATTGTTTTTTTAACCAGTCAATTTCGACTTCCCGCGTACCTGTGGTTTTCCATTGCATCAGCAATTCATACAAGCGAATCGCATAAGTACAGGTCATTTTGCCAACATGCTCCAGTTTATAGCGAGTGAATTTACCCTCCAACAACCCCAAAAAAGGCAAAATTTCCAATGAAAAACGCAAAACAATTTTGCCATCTTCTGGCATATAACCTATGGAACTAATCCAGCGCGTTTCTATTTTTTTCAGCTTAGGGTGTTCTGGGTCGGGATTGTGAAGAGTTAATGACCGCTGATAGAGATTCTTTGCGACTTCCTGCAATTCACTATAAGCCCTGTCCTCAGAAACAGAAAAAAGAGTCGCAAAATTTTTTGCAGATAATTCAAACTTATCCGTTACTAACAACTCTTCCATTGAATTTACTTGCCCTATACACGCTAAAACAACACGCTGCTCATTCAAACTAAGCTTATACCCCGCTTCAATAACATCATTTGCTTTGCAAATAGTGAGATTTTTGTGATTCATAAAAGCTACTAACTCTAAAAAAGTTAAGGTAATATATCACAAATAAGCTACATAAAAATATAAGTAGCTTAAAGCACCGGATTTGTAGCTTAATGAACACCGCTTTTGTAGCTTAAAGCACCGGATTTGTAGCTTAATAGCACCGGATTTGTAGCTTAATGACTTCATAACTAATTGAAAATTAAAATTAATTCACGCGCTAAAAAACTTAAAACAAGATTAAAAAAATACATAAAAGAAAAACTTTGTTTTCCACCTGTGGATAACTCAAAAAATTTCACTCGCTAGGATTGCTTACCAAACGTTTTCTCAACTGCTGATTCAAAAATATACCGAAAAACATCTTCAGGCATTTTCGCAAAAACATCTAAATCAATGGGCGGCTTTTCATCCTCTGCCAACTCTTCAACGGGTTTTAAAACTTCATCCTCTTGATTTACTACTTTTTTTGGCTTTGCCATTTTTTCTACTCCTCAATAACATCAAAAAACCAATCTTAACCGACTTTAGAATCGGCTGATTTTTCTTTTGCCTTTTGTTTCAACAGATCAAGATACGATTTCACAAAATCCACCGCCTCCGCAGGAATCCATAACCGTTCGCCTTTGGTGGCTTTGGGCGGTCTGCCCATTTTTTTAGGCTTAACTTCATAATTTGCTGGTTCTTCTGTCATTCAAATAACTCCGCAATGGCGCGATCTATCGCGCGGGTGTCAAAAGATAAATAACTCATGGTGCTGGTGATGGCTTTATGCCCTAAAGCTATCTGTACCAGCTCAATCTTGCCAGTGGCTTGATAAATCCCTGCGGCAAAGGTTTTTCGTAAACTGTGGGTGCTGACGTTGCCATATTCCCCAATCGCGGCAAACTGCCGCTTGATGATGTTATGTGCCTGTTGCCTGGAAATCGCTTTGGCTTTGCCGTTGGCAGATTTGCGGCTTAAAAACAGCGGCGTGTCGCTGGGTAAGTGCTTCATGCTTTCGACCAACTCAGCCAACGCCACTCGCGCGGTGTTGTTTAAAAACACGCTGCGCCCTGTTTTGGTTTTGGTGTTTCGGGCTTTGATGGTGATGTGACTATGTAACAGCCCATCGGTGACAACATCCGCCAGCGTTAAACTCAAAATCTCGCTGATTCTGTAACCTGTGCAAAATCCCAACGTGAACAAGGCTTTTTCGCGTAGCGTTTCTGTAGTATTTAAAACGGCTTGTGCTCGTTCTTTGGTTAAAGGTCTTGCTCCGCGCATTTTTATCCTGTTACTTTTTATGCCATGAAAAATGATTATAACCTAGCTCACTTTTCATGGCAGAGAAAGTGAAAATCGAATTTAACAAATCAACAAAACGTAAAATTCGATTGTAGTATTTTGTAGTAAAATGTATAATACAAAACACTACATAATACTACAGATTAACAGGTGTCGACATGAAAGCTAAAATATTTGCAGCGTGTGAAGAATTACAAAAAAGCGGCGTTAAACCCACGCTTGAGCGGGTGCGGGAAGCATTGGGCGGCGGTAGCTTCTCGACAATCAACCCAATTTTGAAAGAATGGAA
>CAKZJE010000083.1 GCA_936941155.1 uncultured Methylomonas sp.
TTCAGGCTCTGGAATAACTTCCGGTTTTGGCGTTGTGCTGCCTTCCACAGAACTGTCTAATTTTTTGAAAAATCCCATCAAACCAGAAGCAGCAGCGGCAGTTTTACGCGCAGGTTTTTCTGCTGGAGTTTCAATTTCAGCAGCGACAACTTCCGGTTCTGGAATAACTTCAGGCTCTGGAATAACTTCTGGTTTTGGCGTTGCGCTTCCTTCAACGGAACTGTCTAATTTTTTGAAAAATCCCACCAAACCAGAAGTAACAGCGGCTTTACGCGCCGGTTTTTCTGCCGGAGTTTCAATTTCAGCAGCGGAAACTTGCGGTTCTACAGGAGTTGCCTGTTTTACAACTTTAGGCGCGGCGGTTTCTTGCTTTTGCACCGAAGGCTTGTTTTTTAAATCTTTAATGACAGATTCACTTTCGGCAAGCTTGGTTTCCAAACTGTGCAATTTGCCTTCGGCTTGTTGCAGTTGCAATGTTGTTGCCTCTAATTGCAGTTGCAGTTGCAGCCTTGCTTGTTCGCCTTGCTCAAGTTGCAACTGTTGTTGTTGAGATTGCTGTTCTAAATCTGCAACCTGAGCTGAATGCTCGTTTGCAGTCGCGGTTAACGTTGTGATAATCGCTTCTTTTTCAGAAATCGCAGTTTGCCAATGGTGTTGCGCTTGTTCTAATTCTGCCCGACGTTGATCGGAGTCTTGCAAATTTTGGCTTAATTCAGTTATTTTTTGTTCTTTTTCATGAATAGACGTTTCCAGTGCAGGCACTTTATCTGCTTGAGCTTGCAATGCTTGTTTCTGTTTTTCTAATTCTTCAAGCAATGAAGTTTGTTCGGTGACTTTCTGTTCGATTTGTTGTGTTTTTTGTTGCAATAGATTTAAGTCACTGCCAAGCTGCATCCGTTGTTGCTCTGAGTTGGTAATTTCTTTTTCTAAAGTGATTCGCAGCTTTGATAATCGCGAGCGGCATCGTGCTCCCATGATTAGCCAAATCAGAAGAGTGGCAAGCAAAAAGCCCACGCCTGCGGCTAATAATGTGTTTTCTAAATTGTATTCTAATCCAAGTAAAAAATTTGGCATTAGCGGACTCCCATATAAAAATCAACAAGTAAAAGGGAGTTCAGTTATAAACTGCCAGATTGCTAAAGTAAAGCGGTGTGCATAAATACCCACGATAATTTTTATAATTTAAAGGCGGATGATAGGCATGTTCGCTCGGTTGCCAAAAATTTTCTAAGAAACGCGCATGAAATAATCTCGACAACGGTAGGTGCGAATTCATTCGCACAGTGCGGATAAATCCGCACCTACACCAAATAAACTAGCATAAGTTGTTTCATGCGCATTTTTAACTGTTCTTAAGCTTGTTAATTCTCAGCGCGAACTTTGCAAATTACAGGTGAATGATGATTAAATATTGATAATATTATGGATTATAAGAGTATTTTTAAATCACTTTGTTGAAGGTATGCAGACATGAAAATATGCGAGTGGAGTCAAGAATATAGCGTTGGTATTGGAGAGCTGGATGTGCATCATCATCGGCTGTTTGAAATATTGAATGAGCTTTTTACGCTGATGGCAGAGGGCTCAGAAGATGAACCGATTATTCATGTGATTGAAGAATTGCAAGATTATACGGATTACCATTTTGATGAAGAAGAAAGAATTATGGCAGCAATGGGGTATCCTGATTTAGAGCTGCATAAGGAATCACATCAAGTTTTAATTCAGGTTTTGAACGATTTTTATGTCGAAGCACAAAACGGCATGGCTATTTTTGTGGCGATAAAACTGGCTGATATAGGTTTGGCGTGGCTTAAAAATCATATTTTAAATGTCGATCATAAATATTATGATTACATGGTGGCACAAGGATTGCAGCTTTAAATTTAAGTTTAAAATAATAAAGAGTCGCTATGTGTTTAGGAGTTCCCATGCAAGTATCTGGTTTTAATGGTGATTACGCTATCTGTGAACGAGATGGCGAACATTATTTAATCGACACGCAATTAGTCGGTAAACCTCAAAGGGGAGATTGGTTATTAACCTTTCTTGATACCGCGCGTGAGATTATCAGCCCCGAACATGCGGCGCAAATTCAAGACGCTTTACAAGCCTTAACCCTCACCTTGCCAGGCGAAACCAATATTGACCATTTATTTGCCGATTTGGTCAACCGCGAACCGCAACTCCCTGAATTTTTACGAGCGCAACCATGAAAGACAGTTACCTACCCATTATTGGACAAGGCAGCCAACCGAAAGAAGATGATGGCGTGGATTTGGACTTTATACGCTTGCCTAGTGCGATGATGACTTATTCCAAGCCGCAATTGCCGCTTGATTTAGACCCGCAAGCGATTGTGAAAGCAAAAGCTTTGCTAGAAACAGTATAGAAAGCTTTGAATCACTACGACCCTTAGTCAATGTGGAAATGCTGCGCGAGCATTGTTGGTGGTTGTTAATCCATCGCGATAAAAACCAACTCGCGCCATTTGTGCAATTTCCCAATCAATTTAAACAAGCATTATTTACGGACGGGAATGCGTTTAGTTTGGCTAGACAATTACAGATTTATTTTGAGAAGTTAGATTATTTAATCAATCAGTTAGAAGGAAATTTAGACGCTATTTTTGCCGGACAGCGATTAAGTTTTTAGCGGTAAAAAATACGGATGATTTATTGCAATGGCTAAAAAATAATCCCAGTTCTCCAGCTACTTTAATAAATGAGTTAGTAGAAAATCACTATCAAGATTTAGGTCGCACGGAGTTTTCTTTATTGCCTGAATTGACTGATGCCGAATTAAACGACTATTTGACGCAACAAAATGCGGATGAATTCAGCCGCACCCCGACTTCGCAGAATCATTGCTATGATACAAGTTGCTTGAATCGGCAACAATCACACCCTTTGATTGCTGATTTATTGCAAAATTACGGCAATGGTTTATTAACTCGTTTAGCCACTCGCTTGTGTGAATTAGCCAATCTTCCTGATTTAATTAGAAAAAATATGGCAGAAATCAGGACTGACAGTCCTTTAAGAGACTGCCAGTCCTATGCAAGCGCAACAGGTTTAGCGCAAGTTCAAACTTCACGCGGACTTTTAATTCATCGAGTTGAATTAAAGCAAAGCATCATTAAAAATTATCAAATCATCGCGCCAACGGAGTGGAATTTTCATCCGCAAGGCATTGCGGCGTTGAGTTTACAAAAGCCCACTAAAATCCTGCTGCAACAACAAGCCAGTTTAATGATTAACGCGCTTGATCCTTGTGTTGCTTTTGATGTGTTTATTGAAAAAGAAGCCAAGCTGTAACAAAATGATTAGTTTTTTGAAAGGTTATTGAAAGGTTAAAATTATATAATCAAGAAAGCCCGAAATCTTAAAACAACTCTCAACAGATAATATGACTTTTCACCTTTTTCCCTTATTGATTCTATCTGAAACATGGGTATTTTAAGTCTCTTACTTTGGACTCCAGCACTCGGTGCGTTGCTCCTTACTCTAATTCCGCGCGAAAAAACCTATTTGATTCAACCTTTAGCATTGCTATTTAGCGGTTGTGCTTTCCTGTTAAGCAGTTTGTTAATCTGCAACTACAACACTGCCACTGCTGATTTACAGTTCAGCGAATATTTCCCCCTCAATCCCAAATTCGGTAGTAGTTACTCGCTCGGCGTGGATGGCGTATCTTTGCCGATGACCGTGCTTGCCACCCTATTAATGTGCGTGGCGATTCTGGCTTCACAAAACTTAACAGAGCGCGTCAAAGGCTATCATATCTGCTTGTTATTGCTGGAATTTGGCATGTTAGGGGTATTTTTAGCGCAAGATTGGGCGATTTTTTATATTTTTTGGGAACTCACTTTAATCCCGCTATTTTTCCTGATTGACCGTTGGGGTGGAAAACGCCGTCATGCTGCCAGTTTAAATTTTGTGCTTTATACGATGGGCGGCTCGGTGTTTATGCTGATTAGCTTGATTGCCGTGTATGAATATGTCCCCGAACACGTTTCTTTGATGGCAGCCATGAGTGTGGTTTCAGAAACCATGCCGCACGATAAACAGGTCTGGGTGTTGTTGGGGTTTTTAATCGGTTTTGGCGTAAAAATGCCGATTTTCCCTCTGCATGGTTGGTTGCCACTGGCGCATGTGGAAGCCCCCAGTCCAGTGAGTATTTTGTTGTCCGGTATTTTATTGAAAATGGGTGCTTATGGCTTGATTCGCGCAGTGGTGATGTTGCCAGCCGCAGCCCAAACTCTGCAACCGTTGCTGGTATTTCTCGCGCTGTTCGGGATGATTTACGGCGGTCTTTTGGCATGGCGACAAAGCGATTTAAAAGCGATGGTGGCGTATTCCTCGGTCAGTCATTTAGGGATTGTGCTATTAGGCATCGCCAGTTTAAATGAAATGGGGATGACGGGCGCGGTGTTGCAAATGTTCGCCCACGGCTTGATTGCCGGAGCAATGTTTTTATTAGTCGGATTGCTGTATGAACGCACCCACACCCGCAACATTCAAGATTACAGCGCGTTAATTCAAGTGATGCCGCGTTTTACTTTTTTCACCACGCTAGTGTTATTTGCGGCAATGGGCTTGCCCGGTTCAGTGGGTTTTATTGCCGAATTTCACGCGCTGGTCGGTGGTTTTCAACAATGGGGCAGCTTGATGGTGTTTTTCAGCCTGAGCATTTTAATCAGCGCGGCGTATTGTATGCGCACCATCAACTTATTATTCACCGGAACAACCAAACCTGCGATGCAGACAATTCCTGATTTAAAACCCCACGAACTCATTGCCACCAGCGTGTTAGTCGCAGGAATTGTGCTATTTGGCTTTTTGCCCGCATCGTTGATTCAAGTCTCCAGCGCAACCATCAGCCAAATGAACAAAACCATTCAGTTGAAAATCAAATCCGCCGTTTAACATCATGTCAGCATCTGCAAAATCTGCTTTCTATCCCGCCGCGTTACGCGACATTATCCATCATGCTTTGCATCATTTAGACCACGTTCTACCCGCACAAGCTCCGATTCTGAATTTCGTGCATCACAACACCATTCACGGTTTTCAACATTTACCGTTTGAACAGGCTTTAGCAGAATTTGAAGTTGTAACAGGGATTGCAGGTTATTTGCCCGAAGCGCAATTTCGGCATTTTTACAAAGATGGACGCATTAATGATGAAGATTTGTTTGCCGCACTTTCTGCCAATTCTGAATTAAACAGTGAAGAAATTGTTTGTCAGATTGCCGATAAAATGATTTATCGCAAAGACTTGTACCGATTAGCCTTACTCTTTGATTTTTCAAAAATTACTAAGCAGCAATTTGATTGGTACAAAAATGAATTAAACGCATTGGAAACCGTGCAAGAGGATGTCAGGACTGCCAGTCCTTTAAAGGACTGGCAGTCCTTGGAAATTGCGTTATTGTGGCAAACGATTATCGCCAAACTAGACCTTCCAGGTTTTAAAAACCTGGAAGGTCTGCACCCCGAAGATTTATTCGATTTATCCCCCGAACAAGCCGAAACATGGACGGCGTTACAAAATAACAATTTAACTTCACAACAACAGTTTCAACATCACGCAACCCAAAACTTAACCGATGCCATTGCCAAGATTGGCGCGGAAATCACTTTGCGCGGTTTTGTACAGCAAATAACCGGCATAGACGTGCTGGATTTTGTGCGTCCGCAACTGATTCGTTTTTGTGCTAGCGCATTAGATGAAGGCATGGCGGCGTGGCAATTACCCGAACGGCAAAAACTTGGGCTTTATCCTGCATGGCGGGAAAGTCTTCAATACGATGCAAATCCATTTTTAGAAGAACTAGACCTTCCAGGTTTTAAAAACCTGGAAGGTCTACCCGAAAGCGCGATGGATTGCATTATTTTTCAGCTCACTGAATTACACATTCCAGAAGAAAAATGGGAAAGCTATTTGCAGCGGTTAGCCTTGGAAATTCCGGGCTGGGCGGGAATCATAAATTGGCGCGAACATAATTTAAGTTACACCTGTGAAAATGATATTAAACCGCAATTGGCTGATTTTTTGGCGATTCGTTTAACGCTAGACAGATTAATTTTAAACAAAATCTGTCGTGACTTGTGGCGATTAGATGCTCGGTTGGATAAATTGCAAGCCTACTTTGCGAAAAATCTGCCGGAATTCATGGTGCGCAGTCAGTTTTATCAAGGAAGTTTGCCAGAATATTTAAGTCAACGCGCGGCGGAATTATTGCAAAAACAAGCATCCGCCAGCGAATTTCAGCAACTTGTTGACTTGATTTGGACATGGCAAAACAGCCCGTTATCTACGACTGCCAGCTCTTTAAAAGACTGGAAGTCGTGCGTCACTCTTCATAATGAAGGCTGGCGACTATTCCGTTTATGCCAACATTTAGGTTTAAACGCTGCACAAATCGAAACCTTATCGCTTTCAGATTTGCAAAAACTTTTACAAACGCTGGATGATTTTACGCTTACAAAACGTAATCAAGTTTGGCTAGTCGCTTACGAGCGGCATTACCGCGAGCAAATTTTTCACGCCTTACAAGCCAATTATCAACGTGGACGCTGGTATCAACGCGATTCTCGCCCCAGTGCGCAACTGATTTTTTGCATGGATGAGCGCGAAGAAAGTTTGCGCCGCCATATTGAAGAACTAAACCCTAGTTTTGAAACACTAGGTGCGGCGGGATTTTTTGGTGTCGCCATGAATTATCAAGGCTTGGATGATGTGGAATATACGCCGCTATGTCCTGTGGTAGTGACTCCGGTGCATCAAATTCACGAAATCCCCAAACCTGATTGTGAAGCAAACCTTATTGCCCACGAAAAAGGACATCATTTAGAAAAAAAATTTAATTATTTGCAATATCAAAGCTTGCGCCGTCATTTGTTGCGTTCCTGTATCACCATTGCAACCTTAGCCCCGTTTAATTTGCTGGATTTAATTGCAAAAACGTTGATGCCGCAGTTTACAAAACAACTCGGTGAAAAGCTGCATCATGCTATCGTTCCAACAGTGCCGACAATTTTGCAATTGACCGCCAGCGAAAGTAGTCCCGCGCCTCGGATTGGTTTTACCGATACTGAACAAGCCGAGCGCGTAGGCAATTTTTTACGCGCAATTGGCTTAACCGCAGGTTTCGCCCCGATTGTGTGTTTTTTGGGACATGGCTCAACCAGTTTAAACAATCCGCATGAAGCGGCGCATGATTGTGGTGCGTGTGGTGGACGGCGTGGTGGCGCAAATGCACGGGTGTTTGCGGCAATGGCAAATCGTGCTGAAGTCAGAGCTTTATTGGCACTGCGCGATATTGTGATTCCTGATGATTGTTGGTTTGTCGGCACGCAACATGATACTTGCAGCGATGAGATTATTTGGTATGACCTTGATGCGATTCCGCCCCAATTTCAAACAATATTTAATCACTTTAAAACAAAAGTCTTACAAGGACGCGATAGTGCTGCGCATGAACGGTGTCGGCGATTATTAAGCCGCAATCACCCAACCTCTCATGCCGCTGCTTTAGCGCATGTCAAGCAACGTTCAGCCGATTTAAGTCAGGTTCGTCCTGAATTTGGTCATGCTACAAACGCAGTGGCGTTTATTGGTCGCCGTGCCGTGACACAAGGATTGTTTTTAGACCGGCGCATGTTTTTAATTTCATATAATCCCACGCAAGATACGGATGGCAAAATTTTAGAATCCATTTTATTAACCGCAGGGCCTGTGGGCGCGGGCATTAATTTGGAATATTATTTTTCGACTATCAATAATGAGCGATTTGGATGCGGCACGAAAATTCCGCACAACATCACAGGCTTGTTTGCTGTGATGGAAGGCGCGAATAGTGATTTACGCACCGGTTTACCGAAACAAATGGTTGAAATTCACGAAGCGATGCGTTTGCAGATTATTGTGGAAGCAAAAACCAGCGTGTTGGAACAAATTTACGGACGGCAACCGAGTTTACAAGAACTCATCGGTGGCGGCTGGGTACATTTGAGTGCGAAAGACCCTGATTCTGAAGATATGTTTGTGTTTGAACGCGGCAAAGGTTTTGTGCTATGGGAAGCTGAAACTCAAAACTTGCCGCTGTATGAAAAATCCCCCGCTTATTATCAAAATCACAGTGCGCCGTTGTCGCCGGTGTTAATTCAACAATCTTAAAATCTATAGAGCCGCGATAAATCGTGGCTTTATTTTGCCTATCAATTGATTAATCTTCAAAAATTTACAAGACGACCAGTCGTCTTAAAAGTTTTTCCAGTATGTGAGAACGACTTTAGCCGCGAATAAAGTAGTTCCACAATTTGCAATACTTGATATTTTTGTGCCAATACTTACATCATTATTTTAAAAATGATGCACTCAGTAAAAATTAAGAGCATCATTAAGTTCTCTATTTTCCGCGCTAGACAACACACAACTTCTTTTCAAGCAAACACGATGTTACCAAAATACACGCTCCCTGTTTTAGCCATGCTTGGCTTTGGCTTTGGCATTTTTACGGTTATCAGTAGTAATCAACCTACGCCGATTTCTGAACCTGTTGCACAACCTGCCGATTCCCCCTATCCGGCTTTTATTGCTGGCGCGGGCATTATTGAAGCAAAAAGCCGCAATATTTCCATAGGAACACCGTTAGGTGGAATTGTGCAAAGTGTGGAGGTTAAAGTCGGTGACAAAGTTGCCGCCGGACAAGTTTTATTCAAACTGGATGAACGCGAAACCTTAGCGGACACACTCGTGCGCAAAGCCAATATTGCTAAAGCGAAAGCGGCAGTGGCTGAAAGTGAGGCGACAGTGACTGATACTAAAACCTTGCTGCATTTAATCGAATCTGTCACCGATAAACGCGCGATTAGCACAGAGGAAGCAGACCGCCGCCGCAATGCGTATTTAATTAGTAAAGCGCGTTTGGAAAGTGCAAAAGCACAAGTTTTGCAAACAGAGGCAGAATTGGCAGCGGTGCAAACCACCTTGGAGCGTTTGCGGATTCGCGCTCCTGTTGCTGGCGAAGTGTTGCAAGTGAATATCCGCCCGGGTGAATTTGCGCAAACGGGGATGACCAATCAACCGTTATTGTTGCTAGGTGATTTGCAGCAGCTGCATGTGCGGGTGGATATTGATGAAAATGATGCGTGGCGATTTCGCAAGGAAAGCAAAGCGGTGGCATATTTGCGCGGCAATCGCAGTTTTAAAACTGAATTGACTTTAGCGTATGTTGAACCGTTTGTGATACCGAAACGATCGCTAACCGGCGACAGCACTGAGCGCGTTGACACACGGGTTTTGCAAGTGTTATACCGTTTTGATCGCGCCTCGATTCCCGCCTACGTTGGGCAACAAATGGATGTGTTTATTGAAGCTCCTGACCATAGCGTGAAACAAAAAGGTGCGGCGTTATGATGGTTTTAAATTCGCGCTCCAAACCTTTCAGGTTTTTAAAACCTGGAAGGTTTATTTTTTTAGCCCTCAGTTTAACAGGTTGCGTGGTGGGGACTGATTATGTGCCGCCACAAATGGAATTACCGAAACAATGGACGGAAGCTGCCACCAGTGCGCAAATTCTGCAATTACAACACTGGTGGAAAATCTTTAACGATCCTGTTTTAAATCAATTAATTACCCAAGCGACGACTTCTAATTTGGATTTAAAACTCGCAGAAAGCCGCATTCGCGCCAGTCGTTTGCAATACGACGTGACGGTTGCCAGCGCGTTACCGAGTTTAAGCACTCACAGCAGCATGACGCGCCGTTTGAATAATACCAACAGCACTGGCGGCTCTAGCTCTGGCGGCGCGTTTGGGGATGGCAATCAATTGATTAATATTTTTCAAATTGGATTTGACGCGGTTTGGGAAATCGATTTATTCGGTGGCGTGCAACGCGCGATGGAAGAAGCCGAAGCGAATCAACAGTTTGAAGAAGAAAATCGCCGCGACCGTTTGGTCACGTTATTAAGCGAAGTGACGCGATACTATATTCAACTGCGCTTGAATCAACAATTGCAGCGCATTACCCATGACAATTTGCGCAATCAGGAAGAAACTCTAACATTGCTACAAATTCGCCAACGCGCAGGATTAATTTCAGAAGTAGATAGTGCGCAAAGCACGGCACAACTTGCCACACTCCGCGCCACGTTGCCGCTGTATGAAACCGCAACGCAGCAAGCCATTCATGCTATCGCGCTGTTATTGGGGCAAACGCCGGATAAAATCAATACGATGTTAAAAAACAGTGGCGCAGTACCGGTGAGCAAAAATCCTATGTTAGCGGATTTGCCGTCAGAATTATTACGTCGTCGCCCGGATATTCGGATGGCGGAGCGCAAATTAGCCGCGAGTCATGCTGAAATTGGCATTGCGGTGAATGAACAATATCCAAAAATTAATTTAGCCGCGTTTTTAGGGCTGCAAAATTTACGCATCACTGATTTCACGCCGCTAGGAAAATCGTGGTCGATGGCTTCCACGTTGACTATGCCGATTTTTAGTTGGGGGCGAGCGCAAGCGAATATCAAAATCAAAGAAGCGTTAAACGAGCAAGCGTTTCTGACTTATCAAAATACCGTGCTGAATGCGGTGAAAGAAGTGGAAGACGCGCTGGTTGCGCAGCTTCAGGAACGGCAACGTGCGGTTGATTTGGCAAAATCCACCACCGCGCAAACCAAAGTTTTAAGTTTAGCCAGTGAGCGGTATCGAAAAGGTTTAAGCACTTATTTGGAAGTTTTGGAAGCGCAACGTGCTATTTACGCCGCCCAGCGCGAACAGGTGAATAATCAAGCGCAGCAATCTTTGCAATTAGTCGCTTTATGCAAAGCATTAGGCGGCGGTTGGAGTGAGGCGGATAAATCTGCGCAACGTTGATTATCTGAAGCATGATTTTCAAGAGTATAAATTTTACGCTGTCAATTTCTGCAAAATTCTGAAATTTTTATAAGATGACCAGTCGTCTTGAAAATTTTCATCTCAAATAGCCAAAATTAGCATAATCAAAAATACACGCTGAATGTCGGATTACGTTATCTCGCATAGCTCGATAAGTTAACCCTACCTTCAAAACTTCATGGTTTTACGAAACAGATTTTTCAAAGTTAGCAGGAATCAGCACAGTATTTTGTGGCGGCTGGCTATTATCTAACTCAGGATAATCTTGCGTGTAATGCAAACCGCGACTCTCTTTGCGTTGCTGAGCACAACGCACAATCAACTCTGCAACAATCACTAAATTGCGCAACTCCAGCAAATCACTCGTTACTCGAAAATGCCCGTAATATTCGGCAATCTCTTCTTTCAGCAATTCCAAACGGCGCATAGCACGACTTAAGCGTTTATTCGTCCGCACAATCCCCACATAATCCCACATAAAACGCCGCAACTCATCCCAGTTGTGCGACACCACAACCTCTTCATCCGAATCACTCACGCGCGACTCATCCCACTCAGGAATGCTAATTTTTTCACTGGAAAGGGTAGGGAGCTTTTTCAAAATATCTTGCGCCGCACGTTCCGCAAAAACAATGCACTCTAATAATGAATTACTCGCCATACGATTTGCACCATGCAACCCCGTGCAAGCAACCTCGCCAATCGCATATAAACCAGAAATATCGGTGCGGGCGTAACTGTCAGCCACAATCCCGCCGCAGGTGTAATGCGCTGCCGGAACAACCGGAATCGGTTGCGTAGTAATGTCGATGCCAAATTTTAAACACTGTTGATAAATGGTGGGAAAATGTTCAGTGATAAATTCAGCTGGCTTATGACTAATATCCAAATACACACAATCAATACCGTGCTTTTTCATTTCGCTATCAATCGCTCTGGCAACAATATCGCGCGGAGCTAATTCTGCCCGTGCATCATATCGCTGCATAAAAGAAGAGCCGTCTGGCAAAATCAGCTTTGCACCTTCGCCACGCACCGCTTCGCTAATCAAAAAAGAACGCGCATTCGGATGATAAAGGCAAGTTGGGTGAAACTGCATGAATTCCATATTGCTAATTCGACAACCCGCACGCCACGCTAAGGCAATGCCATCACCGGTTGCCACATTGGGATTGGTGGAATACAAATAAACTTTACTTGCGCCGCCCGTTGCCAACACCACAATCCGCGCTGGCATGGCTTTCACTGTGTCGTTTTGCGTATCTAACACATAAGCACCCAGCACTTCATTGCCTGCTCGCCCTAATTTGCTAGCCGTCACCAAGTCAACGACATTGTGTTTTTCCAACAGGGTAATATTAGGATGTTGTTGCGCACGATTAATCAGTGATAACGATACCGCTTTACCCGTCGCATCAGTGGCGTGCACAATGCGGCGATGAGAATGTCCGCCTTCGCGATTTAAATGCAGATGCTTTTCACCATTAGCAGATTTTTCCTCAGTAAACATCACGCCTTGAGAGCGTAGCCAGTCGATACTTTTTTTGCCATAAGAAACCGTTAAGCGAACAATCTCGGTATCACACAAGCCGGCTCCGGCATCTAGCGTATCTTCAATATGCGAATCAATCGAGTCCTCCTCATCCAGCACCGCAGAAATTCCGCCTTGTGCGTAAAACGTGCTGCCTTCTGTGAGCGCAAACTTGGAAACCACCGCAATCTTGGCAGAGTCTGCTAACTTGAGAGCTAAAGTTAAACCAGCACCGCCACTGCCTATAATCAGGACATCATAAAGTTGAGAATCAGACATAATTTTCAATAAACTAAGTGAATTAGCAAAAACACATATCGTTGTGCGATTTTGAAAAAAAAATTATTTTTTCAAACGATAACATAATTTTCATATTGATAGTTTAAGAGATTTTCTAGCATTACAAAAAATACCGTGCGCACAGCAATTTTCTGCGCAATTGCTGACTGAAAACAGTTGCTTCACAAAAGCAGATATAATTCCCAGTTATTCACATCACTGCCATTAAGTTAAGCCGTCATTCCAGCATGGATGCTGGAATCCAGTCACAAGGATGTGAACGTTAAATTTGACTAAAGCTTGTCATCCCTGACACTGGATACCCGCATCCTTGCGGGTATGGCGACACTTGTTTTCTTAACTTAATGGCAGTGAGTTATTGACATCGGTTATGAAACACTTGAAAACCGCTAGCCACTCTTTTACTCAGGATTAAAACCATGCCTTCTGCTGCTGATAAATTACGTCAATTACTCAACCAACCCGGATTGATTGTGATGCCGGGTTGCCATGATGCTATTTCTGCCAAACTGTGCCAACAAGCCGGTTTTCCCACTGCTTTTATGAGCGGATTTGCCGTGTCTGCATCACGCTTAGGATTGCCAGACACTGGCTTAATTTCATACGCAGAAATGCTCGACCAAGGACGCAATATTTGCAGCGCGGTGTCTATTCCGATTTGGGGCGATGGCGACACAGGTTTTGGCAACGCCATTAATATTAAACGCACGGTGCAAGGCTACGCGCAAGCCGGTTTTGCCTGCATTATGTTGGAAGATCAAATCGCGCCCAAACGTTGTGGACATACGCGCGGCAAAAAAGTGGTGAGTCGTGATGAAGCTGGAATGCGGATTCAAGCCGCTGTAGATGCGCGAAATGAAGGCGCGGATATTTTGATTATGGCAAGAACCGATGCCCGCGCAACGGATAATTTAGATGAAGCGATTGCCAGAGCAAGGTTATTCCATGAAATTGGCGCGGACATCAATTTTTTGGAAGCTCCGGAAAGCGTGGCTGAAATGCAAGCTTATTGCCAGCAAGTTGGCGGACATAAAGTGGCGAATTTAATTGAGCATGGCAAAACACCGCTGTTATCGCATCAAGAACTTGAAACAATGGGCTATAAAATTGCGGTGTATCCGTTGACGCTGTTAAATGTCAGTATTGCCGCAATGCAAAACTCTTTAGCGGCGTTAAAAAACGGCGATACGCCACCGCCAGTGTTGGATTTTGCGCAATTAACGCACGCTGTCGGTTTTCCTGAATATTATGCTGCTGAACAGCATTATAAGGTTGAGTAATTAAGCAGATGCTTAAAGCTACGACTGCCAGTCCTTTAAAGCATAGGTATCTACACAAGATAGTTTGATGGTTTTTATAACAAAAGCATTGATAATAAAGAGTTTTTTGTAGGTTGGGTTAGCATTATTGAGCAAAGCGAGATAAGCGTAACCCAACATTCAGCGTTAAAATAGACGCACTTTGTTGGGTTACGCTCTTTTTTCTGACGAA
>CAKZJE010000084.1 GCA_936941155.1 uncultured Methylomonas sp.
TTAAAATTATCCTTAATTTCTTCATTTTTTAAAAAATAAATCCATTCATCCAAACTATCTTTGGCAATATCATCAAAGTTATTAATCCGAATTAAATAATATTCAGGAAATATTTTTTCCACCAATTCTGTTTTGTATAATTCCGTTTGACTGGCATTTAATTTCAATATGCTATTATTATGTAAACCGGTAAATGATGTTGTGCCTTTATAAATATAATCATCACCAACGCCTAAGTCAAAATACAAAATATTAATTGAAATGACTTTAACGATTTTTGCATAAGCCTCAGTTTCTTTAATATGCTCAATAATAACTTTTGACGAACCGTAAAGAATGCGCTGAAAATAATCCAGCTCTCTGTTATATTGAATTTCAATCAAAACAATTTCATCATTTGAATTTTTAACTTTAATATCTAAACGATTAAACTTATCATCAATGGATTCTTTATTACCTTCACTTTCCAGTATTTCGCTGATTTTTATTTCATCAAATAGCAATTCGCTTAAAAAACCTTCCAAGATTTCAAAGTTAGCTTTACTGCGCAATATTTTTTTAATCGCCCAATCAAAACTGATTAGTTTTCGCTCTTTTCTGGACATAAAACTCATCCTGTTTTTATTAAAATGATTCATCAGTTTACTGCAAAATCATCTGTTCGGTTAGCGCGGTAAGAATTTTTTACAATCACAAAAATTTTCAAGACGACCGGTCCTATTTAAAAATTTTGCAGATTTTAAAACCTTAACCGCGTCATTCTACGAACTCACTATCAATTAACCACAAACTTTCTGCGCAACGGATGAGGTTTTGCCAACTCCGCTAAATACAATAATTCCAATCGCTGCGTAAAAGCCTACACAGTTTCTCCAGCAGAAAACACAATCGCCTCGCCCACCTCAAAACTCAGTTGAATCGGAAACGGCGGCTTGCGATACAACGCCCAGCCTTTTTCATAAAAGCGACTATTACAACGAATAAACACCGGAAACAACAACAATTTCTCACCTTTTTTTGCCTGATGCGTCGCCGCTAACAACATTTGTGTGGTCGAATCATTCGGAATATAGCCTGCCAACCGTGCTCCGCCGCCTAAAAACGGATTTTTTAAAATCGCGCCTTTCATAATGCACATGGTTTCTGGAATTTTCGCAATAATAAACACAGCATCCCACAGCGAAATATGATTCGGCGCAATAATCATCGCCTGTTTTTTATCCGCTAAGATTTGCAACGCACTATCATTCAGTTCCAACAATCGGGCGGCTTTAAAATAAGCAATAAACAGCAAAAACGCTTTTTGCAGAATAAATCGCCCGCACGGTAAAGAGTATTTTTTCGGCAAAATAGCGTAAAGCAGCGAGCCGAAGGCAGTGATACTCAGCCCTGCAACCGCCCAATAGAGCAAACCCAATCCCATGCACAGCGATTGCCTGATTGATTTGAACTTAAACAGATTGAATATATTTATCGGTCTGCATTTCCATTAAACGCGATTGTGTGCGCTTAAACTCAAACACGCCATCCTCTAAATACAATTGATGTGCAGGCACAGCCGCCGTGCAGATGATTTTCACTTTTTGTTCATACAACGCATCAATTAACGTGACAAAACGCCGCGCCTGATCACGATTTTCTTTCGACAACTGTGGAATATGGGCAATAAACACCGTGTTAAAAAGTTCAGCAATTTTAATATAATCCGCTGCTCCTAACGCCCGATCGCATAATTCTGCAAACGAGCTATACAAAATATCGCCATGCGCGGCTTTAAAATGGACATCGCGACCTTGCAAATACAACGTGGTTGCTTCCGTTTCGGCATGATTGGTTAACGCTGCAAAAGTTTTTTGAATAAAATCATCCGCTTGCTTATTTAAACCGATATAAAACGTTTGATTCAATGCTTTAAAGTGCGCAAGGCGATAATCTTCTTTTGCCACTAATTCCAACACGGTTGAAGCTTGTTTCAGTTGTTTAATAAACGGCAAAAACAAAGCCCGCTGCAAACCATTTTGATATAAATCATCAGGATGATAATTGGAAGTTGCCACAAAAATCAGCCCTTGCGCAAATAAATGCTCAAAAAGGCGCGTTAAAATCATGGCATCGGCAATATCGGTGACGTTGAATTCATCAAAACATAACAACCATGTTGTGCTGCGAATGTGTTTGGCATAAGCGGCAAACGGGTCACTGCTGTGTTGTTGCCGCCAATGATGCACAAAATCGTGCACTTCTAGCATGAAAACTGAAAAATGCACGCGGCGTTTTCGTTCAATCGGACACGCTTGGAAAAAAAACTCCATTAGCATCGACTTGCCGCGCCCCACATCACCAAAAATATACAAGCTTTTGCCGTCACTATTGGTTTTGCGTCTGAAACTGGGCAATTGCAATTTGCGCAACGGCGATTGTTTTTCTATTTGATTTAACAGCTGCTGCAAATGCCCTAACACTTCGACTTGTGCTAAATCATTATGCAGATGATGTTTGACGACCAATTCGTGATAACGCTTTTCCAATAAGGCTGCATGAGCCGCATTGACAGAAGCAGGTTTAAAATTGGGACGAGGTTTAGGGCTAGGGCGATGAAATAATGTATTCAACATAGGGCATAAAAAGGTGACAATCCTATCGTGCTGTTTAAAACAGCAGATAGTGTGCCAAGCTTTTAAAATCTTTCCATTATCTCTGGGTAGAGAACTAAAAGAGCTTGGATGTAACAGTGTTTACTTCACAAAACAGCTGCTTTCTGCGTATTCTTCTGCGGCTTTAATTTGTTTTTTCAAGCCTTTAGCTTGCTCAGGATCACGAAATGCAGAGCCTGCCTCGCCTGCTGTTTTGCCCATAAAGCCAAATGTCACCGCTTCTTCATATTCTTTAAAGGTGAGTTTTTCAGCGATTTTGTCAATTTTGCAACCACAGGCATATTGATTTACATAATTTAAGCCGCCGTGTTTGCCGATGCAGTTTAAAACATATTCAATACGGTCGCGGGTGGAATATTGATTAATAAAACTACTGCTGTCAGCATTGCTAAGATTCGTTTGGCTGGGTTTTTCTTCGGTTGTGGCACAGCCTGAAATGGATAAAACAAGGCTTAAGGTTGCTAAAAATGTGTGTGATTTTGTCATAAGTTTTTTCCTAAATTAAATTGAGTTCCTTGTGCTGTATTTAGTCTAAACCTTTCAGGTCTCTAAGACCTGAAAGGTTTTTTATGCTGCCTAAGTTATTAATTTATAATCTTATTTTGAATAAAATATCCGTAGGGTGGGCACGTTTTTTTGCCCACCTAAGCCTTCAAGGTCTCGAAGACCTGGAAGGTTTTTGCTATTGTGGATTTTTTTCGTGCTTGCGGTGGGCAAAACAGCGTGCCCACCCTACAGAAAGAATTAATACAGCATCTAGGAACAACGATAGATAAGCAATTGGGCATGTTAAACTAACCCTTGCATAGGAACAAGGCTAGAATAGCTGGCTTGCTTTTGCCTTGCTAAACCAATGCAGCTTCCTGTCATCATTATCCCCTAAACACTTCTTTAAGAGACACGCTATGAGAACTTTAATTTTACTTTGTCTGTTGCTGCCTTTGCAGGCATTTTCTGCCACCTCATTGTGGCGCGTGAGTAACGGAGAAAACGAATTACTTCTCGGTGGCACAGTGCATGTGTTAGGTAAAAACGACTATCCGCTGCCAGAGGAATTTACCCAAGCATACAACGCTGCACAAATGTTGGTGCTTGAGACGGATTTAAAAGGAATTAATACGCCGGAAATACAAGCGCAATTGCTGAAAGATTTGATGTATAGCAAAGGTGAAACGTTAAAACAGCATATAAAACCAGCCACTTATCAAACGTTAGAACATTATCTGCAAGGCATTAAAGCTCCCATCGCTGCGTTTGCGCAATTTAAGCCCACCATGGTGATGCTGACGTTGACGATTGTTGAACTGGATCGCTTAAAGCTGGCGGGGGCTGGCGTAGATGAGTTTTTTTACAAAAAAGCCGTTGCAGATGGAAAAAAGTTAGGGCAATTGGAATCTGTGCAAAAACAACTGACTGTGCTTGCTAATATTGGCAAAGGGCATGAAGACGAATTGATTTTAAACACGATTTCGGAAATGGCAAAACTACCCAATATGATGCAAGATTTGAAAGCCGCGTGGCGCAGTGGCAATGTGGAAAAACTTGAAGCCCTAGAAATTGCTGAATTGCAGAAAGATTATCCGGCTTTGTATCAATCGCTGCTAGTGGAACGGAATATGAGCTGGTTGCCTGAAATTGAAGCGTTTTTAAACACGCCTGAAAAAGAGTTGATTTTAGTCGGTGCGCTACATTTGGCAGGAAAAGATGGTTTGTTAGCACAATTGCAGCAACGTGGCTTTAAGGTTGAGCGATTTTGAATTCTGTGCATGAGGTTGAAATAGTTGCAGATTTGGAAAAATCTTTAGAAATTTTGTATCAAGATGAATTTTTGGTGGCGATTAACAAACCCGCTGGGTTGCTGGTGCATCGTTCCGAAATTGATCGCCATGAAACTCGTTTTGCCGTGCAACTGTTACGCAACCAATTGGGGCAAAAAGTGTTTCCTGTGCACCGTTTAGATAAGCCAACAGCGGGAGTTTTAGTTTTTGCCCTCACATCAGAGGTTGCTCGGAACATGATGGCGATTTTTATGTCCGCAGAACTGGAGAAAACCTATCATGCAGTGGTGCGTGGCTTTAGTTTGGAAAACGGGGTAATTGATCATCCATTGATTGAAGAGCTGGATAAAATGACCGATCGCCGCGCCCAACAAGACAAAGCCGCACAGTCTGCAATCACGCATTATCAACGCCTTGCCACTGTAGAATTGCCGTTTGCAGTGGGACGTTATCCGAGCAGCCGCTATTCCTTGCTGAAATTGTCGCCAAAAACCGGACGCAAACACCAATTGCGTCGCCATTTGAAACATATTTTTCATCCGATTATTGGCGATACCACTCATGGTGATGGCAAACAGAATGATTTTTTTCGCCAGAAATTAGAATGCAGACAATTATTGTTAGCAGCAACACAGTTAAATTTTCCTCATCCTGTGACGGGGGAAATGCTGAAAATTCACGCGCCGCTGGATGCGGGTTTTCAGCAGATTATGGAAAGATTTGCTTGGCGGATTGAATAAAACACGACTGGTAGCCCTCAAAAGTATAGCTATCTACACATCTTTAGTTTAAAAAATATTTATATATCAATGAGATATTGAAATAGGTAGGTTGGGTTAGCTGCTTTTTTCGTCAGAAAAAAGAGCGTAACCCAACAAAGTGCATTTATTTTAACGCTGCATGTTGGGTTACGCTTATCTCGCTTCGCTCAATAATGCTAACCCAACCTACAAAACCTCTTTATTATCAATGATTTTGTTATAAAAACTATCAAGTTATCTTGTGTAGATACCTATGCCTCAAAGGACTGCCCGTCGTAAAAAATCACGATTTTCGATGAAATAAACTGTATTTGCCATAATTTTCCACTGCTCTAAAGTGCTGTTTAACATCTTCTGGCAACAGATTAAAGTTTTCTGTTTTGAACACATAATAATGCGAAACCGGCAGTAGAAAACTACTTTTTAATATCGAATCATTTTCTAAATTAAATGCTTGTCCGTGCGTATAAAACTGCGCTGAATAAGGTCTTTCTGCAAAATAAAATAACATTTCTTCCGGCGTTGCAATTTTCTGATAACGATCCACTAAGCGTTTTTGTGATTTATAAAAATTCAGTGCAGAAAATTGATAAACCATCACCACAGCGCAAAAACCCAGCGGCACAGCTAACGCCAACGCTGCGCGATATTTTGGTTGCTTAATGTAATCGGCTAATAACAAAGCAAAACCAGCAATGCTGGGTAACACATACGTCCAAATGATATTAGCTGAGACGGTGAAAAACAGCAGCGGAGCTAACATCCACAGCAAACAATACCATCGCCAACCGTCATCTGAACGTAACAACTGCGCAGAATTTTTCTTCACCACCGCACTGAAAATCTGATTTAAAAAAATAAAACACCAAGGAAAAGTCGCTGCCAACCAATACACCCAAATCATGCCGCGTGGATGAGCATGTCCATTGCCGTATAAATCGCCCGTCCAGCCTTTTTCTGTAAAGCGTTTCCAGTGTTCACCAATGATGAAATATTCTAAAAAGCCCGGCGTTTTTTGTTCCGCGAGAAAATACCAAGGCACGCTCAAGCACAGCATCAGCAACGTGCCTTTAATCCAAGGAACGCGCTGCCAAACTTTCAGCCATTCCCCTGAAATCAGCGTCCACAGCCCGATGGTAAATCCTGTTAAAACTAAAGTAATCGGCCCTTTTGACATCAAGCCAATGCTTAATCCCACAAAAAACAGATAGCCCCAAACTGGTTTTTCGCCACGCAATGCCAACCAGAAGGAAGCTAGAGCCAGCGTGATGCCAAAATTCAGGCAAATATCCATTGCCACCGTGCCAGCCATCACAAAAAATAGCACAGAACTTGCCATGATAATCAGCGCGTTCCAGCCATAATCACGGTCGCGTTGCTTTGTGGCTAACTGAAATACAATCCAGCCAATCCCGACACTGAGCAAAAACGAAGGCAATCGCGCCGAAAAATCATTGATGCCGCCTAAGCCTAAACTTGCCGCTGTTAGCCAAACCGTCATCGGCGGCTTGCCCCAAAAAGGCACACCATAATCAATCATCGGCGTGACCCAATCGCCGGTTTCCAACATCTTTCGTCCCATTTCCGCATAGCGCGATTCGGAGGGGTCATATAAAGGATAAAGTCCTAGCGTGATCAAGCGAATCGCGAGAATAGTGAAAATTACCCCTATGCCAGTAAAAACTTTGGCGAGGTTTCCTGAGGTTTTATCAAGTGGTGTATTTTCTGTCATGTCTATTTGAAAAGTCCAAAAGCGGTTAGCAAAAAAATTCCAAATTAAAACCACGCCGGTGGTGATAACTTGCGCGAGAAGATAATAAAAATGCTGGGTGAATGCTGACATCAGCGCGAGGTTTAATCCTAACCCCAGCAGCGCGATTGCGGCAAATTTTGGAAACGTCTGTAAATGGGATTGTGCACTGTTAAAGGTTAATTTGTAATTCAACAGATAGTTTATCAGCAAGCCAAGCAGCGCACCGTAGCCCGAAGCCCACACCGGATTAAATGCGTTATATTCCACCAAAAGGTAGAGCACTGAATATTGTGCCGCTGTTCCGATAACGCCTACCAGTGCAAAGGCAATAAAATTTGCAAGCATTTGATTGTGTAGTTAAATTTTAAAATTTGTAGAGACGTTGAATTGCGACATTTCCACGTTGGTTTGTCATTAAAACGGTGGGCAAAATAGCGTTACATTGAACGTTTCTAAGTCGTCAAACAAAAGTTTTATCGCCCAAACCTTCCATGTTTCTAAAACATGGAAGGTTTTTATATCTGAAAATTTATGCTGATTAACACACAACACTAAGCAATGGGAATGTTGATATGTATTTCCATGCCTTGATTTTCCGCAGTAAGAATCTGCATTGTACCTTTTAAACTTTTCACTCGCGCCTGCATCCCTAATAAACCAAATCCCAAAACCAACTGCGAAAAATCCTGCCCTCTGCCATTATCTTCAATCGCAATGCTTAATGTTTGCGCAGCTTCATTTTCCACAACCAGTGTAATCGACAATTGTTGCGCTTGCGAATGTCGCACCGCATTCGTAATGCCTTCTTGCACAATTCTAAAAGCCTGAATCGCCATTTTTCCATCAATCAAATCCACGCCAACATCACACGAGAGCGATATTTTTAAATCTTCCGCTCTGTTTTGCCAATGGCTGATTAAATCATGGAGTGAAGCACTTAAGCCTAATTCTGTCAAAATCAAAGGATGGAGATTTTTCATCATGGAGCGCACCACCATCACCAGATGATCGCAAACACTAATGACGCTTTGATAAATCTCCACAGGATTCCCTAGGTTTTTTTTGCCCGTCACCGCCATCACTTTAATCGCGGTAATAGATTGCCCTAATTCATCGTGCAATTCCTGCGCTAGGGTTTGCCGCTGTTCTTCTTGAATTTGCAACGAATGCAAAGTCAGGCGATTGTTTTCTTGTTGGGCTTTGTGCAAAGTTGCGGTGAGATGATTAATCGCTAAGGCAATCCGCTCAAATTCTGTAATCGCAAAATGCGGCAAGGGATTTTGATAATTCTCGGTTTCAATTTCACTTAAGTTTTTTAAAATGCTTTCTACCGTTTGCAAAACGTGCCGAAAAATCACATTCACAGCAATAAATAATCCTGCACTGAGCAGCAAAATCACGCCGAAAAACACTTTGGTTTCTTGCCATGCTTCTGAAATTTCATCCAGTTCGTTCACTCCAATGATAATTTGCACGGTCTTCTTATCTAAGGTTATTAAAGGATAACTCACCGCAGGATAAGCTTTTGCCACCATCCATACAAACCAATCTGGCGTTTGTGGCGCGTGGCTTAAGCCTGAATTCGCGTTAAGTTGTAGCAATTGCCCTGATGGTTGTTTCAGTTGAATGGTTAAATGATGAATTTCTTTGACTAAAGCAATATCGTGCAGCCATGTATTGTCATCGACTTGGCTGTAACTCGTTTTGTTTAGACTCAGGGTAATTAATTGCAACGCTAGTTGTACAGAGGATTGCACTTCTTTTGCTACCGATTGCCGCGCTTGTAAAATCAAAGTTGCGCCACCTAAGATTAAAACAATCAGCAATGTGAATAAAATTCTCAAGTGGATTTGATAACGTAAACTCATACAAATAAATCATCAGCGGTGGTTTTGTGGTGTAAAAATAGCCCTGTTTATATCCATACAATAAAGCTGCATTTAGCTATAATGGATTTTAGTAACGACTTAGCGTGTTTGTCATTTTGTGGTCTAAAACAAATTTGTCACGATGTTACGATAAGCGGGATGTCATAAATATGAACAAAAAATTATCCTGTGAATTCTGTCATCTTAAAAAACGCTGAATCACTCCCTGTAAATGAAGTCGTTGCGTTCTTTTTATCTCTTATCTTGACTTAGGCAAATCATAATGAATATGGAATCCTGTTTTAATACGCAACTTTCTAAGCTGCAATCACATCCTAATTATCAAAAACTAATGGCTTTACCGACTACGCAACGTTGGTTAACGATTGCCGCGCTGTTTTTGGCCTCGCAAGTGCTGGTGTTTGGGCTGCTTTACGTTATTTTTGGCAAAATTGTCGTGATTGGTTTTTTTGCTAGTATTTTAGGCGGTTTAGCGACTGGCGTAGGTGCTTTACCTGCTTTATTTTTAAAAGATGTTTCCGACCGCGTTTTCAACAGCTTACTCGGTGCAGCAGCAGGTGTGATGTTAGCCGCGACTGCATTTTCATTGCTTACCCCCGGCATGGCAGCAGGCAAAGAAGTTTGGCCTGATTCACACGCAGGTATGTTTGTGGTGTCGTTTGGAATGTTCTTAGGTGCGTTTTTTCTCCATTATGCCGATAAAAACCTGCCACATTTACATTTTAACGAAGCTTCTGATGCTACGCTGGATTCTTTAAAAAGACTCAGTTTATTTATCGCTGCAATTACCATTCACAATTTTCCAGAAGGGATGTCGGTTGGCGTGAGTTTTGGTTCAGGCGATATGAAAAACGGTGTCGTTTTAACGATTGCGATTGCTTTACAAAATCTGCCTGAAGGTTTAGCGGTCGCCATGCCGTTGGTTGCTTTGGGGTATAACAAATGGAAAGCGGTAGGTATTGCTACCTTAACCGGCTTAGTTGAACCTATCGGTGGTTTATTAGGCATCACAATGGTGACTGTTTTTAAACCCATTTTACCGATTGCAATGGGCTTTGCAGCGGGCGCAATGTTGTTTGTAATTAGTGAAGAAATTATTCCCGAAACCCATTCTAAAGGGCGTTCACGTTTTGCCACGTTTTCATTAATGGCCGGGTTTATCATTATGATGATGTTGGATAACTTATTAGGCTAATTCCTCGCGTTATTTGTAGAGACTTTGCACTGCAAGGTCTCTACGCCCTCTATCCCTCTTCTTTTACTTCTGTTGAACCAATCACATCATGGATAACTTACAACACTTATTGCAGCCGCTGCTCGACTCCTTCGCTTTAGAAAATATCGCAAAAACCTCAGCCACCGCCGGCACCAGTTTTGCCTTAATTGCCGCCGCTGAAATTGGCGATAAAAGTCAATTAGTGTGCATGACCTTAGCCTCACGGCATCGCGCCCTGCCGATTTTACTCGGTGCGGTGTTAGCGTTTGCCTTGTTGAATACGCTTGCTGTGGTGTTTGGTGTGGCTATTGCAAATTGGCTGCCACAATACATTGTTGCCGCGACAGTGGCTTTATTATTTGCCGCCTTTGGGATTCATGCCTTGCGAGTTGAAGAGGAAGACGAGGATGACGCAGAAGTGGTTGAAAAAAGCGGACACAGTATTTTCTTTACCACTTTTTTGCTGATTACGGTTGCAGAATTTGGCGACAAAACCCAGCTGGCGGTTGTTGCCTTAAGCAGCACAGCATTACCTGCTGCGGTGTGGTTGGGTTCTACAGCAGCTTTAGCAACAACCTCAGCGTTAGGTGTGTTAGCAGGGCGAACTATTTTGCAAAAAGTCCCTTTAGTTCTATTGCATCGCTTAAGCGGGGCGATTTTTTTAGTGTTAGCCGGCATCGCTGGTTTTAATGCTTATCACAGTTATTTTCTCTCACATTAAACAGAGGATTATGATGCAAAACCTTCATTCGTATAAATCACTTCCTTTAGTGGTTGCTATTATTGCAGGATTTATTTTTTCATTTTTTGAACATATTTCCGTGCCGATGTATTTATTAAGCGCGGTGATTTTCTATTTCTATTTACCGATGTTGTATTCTTATTCCAGAGTGAATATTTTTTATCATATAAAAGCACAAGAGTTTCTGCATTTAAAATATTATCCACTTGAGTTTTTATTTTGGTTATTAGCGACTTGTTTTTTCTCTTTTATCTTGGCACATTTATTGGCTGATTTAGCATTTGGCATGGAAAAGCATGTGCATGAATTTATGTATCCCTTAATTGTGATTTATTTAGGGATTATTTTTTATCGCGAATTATCAGCGAAAAATTTACATGATGTGGAAAAACAAATCAATTATGAAAAGCAGGGGCGGTTGATTACTTTTCAAGTGTTATTTTTATTTGTTCTATTGTTTATGATGAAGCATTGAATAATTATCAAGTCCCTCATTACGAAAAACTTAATGCAGGCTTGTATCTACTTGCGAAATTTTTAAATACGACCAGTCGTCTTAAAAAATTTCGCGCTATTTCAACGCTTTTTTGCGAAAAAAATCATGATGGATTAATGCAGAAGTATTGCTGTCATCGTCTCTTCAGCATAAACGCAATAACCATTTTTGCCATGTCGCTTCACTTCATACATCGCCTGATCTGCCGCCTGACACAACCACTCAAAGCTTTGCCCCGCTTGCGCATAACTCACAATCCCTAAACTAACACCAACATTAACCACACTATTTTCATCAATCATCATCGGCTTTTGAATTGCCCGAACAATATTTTCAGCAATTTCAAGCACTTTACAATTTGCAAAATTGCAATTGATTAATAAAATCAAAAACTCATCGCCCCCTAAACGCGCAACAATATCGGTTTCCCGCACACACTCTTTTAAGCGTTGCGCCGCAATCATCAACACTTTATCTCCTGCAAGATGACCGTAATTATCATTCACTTGCTTAAAACCATCCAAATCCATCAAAAATAGCGTCACTTTTGGTTTTTCAGTCGTCGCCAAATAAGTCTCAAAAGCCGCTTGCGTTGGTTGCCTGCGCAAAAGTCCAGTTAATGCGTCGTGATCTGCCTCATGCCGTATCAACGCTTCATTTTCCACCCGCGCTGTCACATCGAACAGCACGCCTTCAAGATGCGTTTTGCCTTCCGCATTCACCACTTTTGAAATCAAACAATGCAGCCACACCGCTGGTTTATCTGTATCTTGGCACAAAGAAAAATCTTGGTTTTCCAGCTGCCCAGACTGCAAAGCCTTATTGATTAAACAATGCAGCTGATTTTTTTCATTAAAAAATGACTCAATAGAATGATTATGCGTCAGTGCGGTGTCGCTCAGTTCAGGGATTTTCAAGATACTTTTTAAGGTGGCATTCGATGTTAATAACATGCCATTTTCATCTAACAAAAATAATCCCGCGCTGGTGGAATTAAAGATTAAACGTAATTGCTGTTCGACATGCTCAACTTTTTCGCGTAGCAATCGTTCATCATTCAGTTGCTTATCCAGAAACATCAATAAATTATTAATATCAACCACCAGCCGACCGAGTTCATCATTTTGATTTTTCAATAATAGTGGAATCAGCTGTTTTTCGCCTTTTTTAATCGCGTGTAAGGTGTTAGACACCAAGGTTAAGGGGGTCGAAAAACGCACCTGAATTACCCACAAAATAATGAAGGCAGTGACCATAATCAATGCAATGGAGTTGAGGGTTTGTAAAATGGCACTGAATTTACCTTCGCGTAAGCTGTATTCAGCAGAAGGTGTGATGCGGATAGCTCCGATAACGCGGTTTTCACCAAAAGGCGAGTACAGTTGGCGAATAATTTCTTTGCCAAACGGCTTGTAAAAAGAGTGCGATATTTTTTTTTCAAGCGCGATATTTTTTTCTTTAACTCTTTTAAAATCAAACCCTTGATTGCTGGTAAATTGCACACTTTGCACAATATCGTTTTTCAACAGTCCTTCTGAAAGATCATTGGCAGCGGGTTGATTGCGTGCATAAATCGCTTCTGAGGCGGCTTTTTCCACGGTGTCCAAAAGCTGATTAATCATCACTTCAGTGACTTTTTCAGAGCGGTCAAACTCATTAATAAAAGACATCACAGTGGTAATCACTGCCAAAATAATCGTGACTAATACAATATAAATCAATATTTTGTGTTGAAGTTTTACAAAGCTCAGTGTTTTCATTTTTTTATTTTAAGAGTAATAAAACCCGAACTAATTTTTTATCAACGTTTTTGCTGTCAATGTAACCAACTGCGCCGTTATTTTTGCTGACGGTTTTGATAACGGTTTGTTCGTCCTGCAATTTCATTGGTGGTGAGGCTTGCCCGCTAAAAATAATCCGCGCCCAATACGCATCTATTTGTTCAATCGGGCGGTTGGTGAGTTTGTTATAAAACTCAGGGCGTAAGTCGAGATAATCGAGTGGCAGGGCAAAATCGCCATTCGGCAATAAATGGCTACGCCCCATAAAAATCTCTTCAACTTCTTGTTTTGTCATTTGTTTTGAGTCATTTTCTAGGTTGCAGATAACGGCAATTTCTGCCCTAAGATTGGCGCAACACAACACCAGCAGCGTTATAAGAATTAATTTTTTCATCACAACACTCTAAAAAGTAAAGTCAATGCCAACTGACCAGACATTAACACTATCGCTTGATGCGCCAAATGCAGGTTTCATCCATAGATATTTACCGTTATCGCCAAGCCAATAGTGCGTCCATTGTGTTTTAAATGCCATGTTGCTATAAAAATCCCAACGAACACCGAGTGAAACTGATTTTTCGTCCATACCTATTTGATTAATCGCACTATCGACTGTTTGCTGTAGTTGCAATAAAGCAGGAACAGGGAAAGCAGGTTGCGGAACGTTGACGTTTTTATAAAAGTTTTTGGTGATGCCTAACAAAGAATAGAAAGTAAACTTGTCAAAATGCCTGCCAACACTCAGATAGCCGCTAGCAATATCGGCATCGTGTGCAAAGATAATATAAGAAGCTTCTGTTTGTGCTAGCCATACACCATCATCATAAGCCACGCCTAATGAATAAAAGTGGTTATCCGTGTTTTGAAAACCTACTTTGGAAGTCAATTGGCTGATTTGTGGATAAAACGCTTTCACCAACGGGTCATTCATGGCGTTCAGCAGTTGCTTAGTCGGTTCTGATAAATTGTGTGCGATGCCATACGAGGCTCGAAACCGCCAATCACCGCTTTCATAAAGCACATTTGCACCCGCGATTGCAAAATCGAAATCAATCGTGTGAGCTGTTACTTTGTCTTGATATTGATTGTGACTGTAACCTGCAAACGATTTTAGGGATAAAGTCCCATCCCCGACGTTCCACTTTTTTGTCACATCCATTCCATCAAAATGATACAGCCCTAAATAAGCATAAAATTCATGCGGTGGACGCATCCAAGGATAGGCATAACCTACGTTGCGATAATCGGACAACAGAAACACATCCACGCCCAGCCGTCCAATTCGCAAGGTTAAGTCATCATCAATTAGCCAACGTAAAAAAGCCCATTCCAGATTTTGTTCAAAAAAATTGCCAGAATGATCGCGGGCAATCCATTGCGCGGTGGCGTGTAGGGTGGGACTAATGCTCGCGTCAATTTGTATGCCTAGGCTTGAATCAGTGGAGATTCCCCACGCTTGCGTCACATCTTGCGTTTGTGAAGTGTCTCGATAAAAGCCTAGGTTTTTGCTGTCAGTGCCAGTGAATGCTAACGTGCCAAAGCCTTTCAGCGACCAATTAGGATAAGAGTCGTCTGCATGAACTTGCGAAGTGACACAAAGCAATAAAAATAAGAGAGGCAGGCGTTTCTTTTTCATAGCAGAGATTTTGTTGTTGTTAGAATATGTGCTATCTGTGCGTTTGCAATGGATAATACACTAACAGTGTAGGGCTATCTACTCTAGTGCGGTGATAAAGTAGGAAAATTAGAGTTGAAAAAACAGCAGGGAATTTTGGATGTCTGAATTAGGATTTTCAAAATTTTGAAATTTTTCAGGATTTCTTTAAGACGATCAGTGGTCTTGAAAATTTTTTGAGGTTTTAAAAGAAACCTGTCAGGTCTAGGAAATTGTTTTTACGCGCGGGTGTGAAATGATAATTTTTCTACAGTTTTTCAATTTCTGCCTCGCTTAAATCAGTTAATTCAGAAATTGTTTTTAAATCAAATCCTTTAGCAAGCATTCCTTTAGCAACCTTTATTGCTTTGGCTAACTCTCCATCACTAAAAGCGGTATCACTTACATTTTGAACTTCTGAATACTCCACCAAACTTTTTAAATACGCGTCATATTGTCTGGACGTTAAATGCGAAAGCTCGGCTATTTCAAATCCTTTCTGAAAAATCGGCTCATTTAAAATCGCTGGAATATGGTCGAAATTCTCCAAGTTTTTTAAAAAGTAAACCCATTTATCAAAATGCGTTTCTAATTCATGCGCTTGTTTGGTAAATAACGGCATTTGCAAAAACTTAAAATGCAATTTGTCATAAAAAATCTCACCATCTTGATCTTTTAAACAAACTGCCCGCAAAAACTTCTGCATTTCCTCTTTTTCATCGTATTGAAAATTTAAAATCGCAATAAAATAAACCGGCATGAGTTCAAAATTCCATACGCCTTTTTTCGCTTGTTCTTTAATCGGAAAAGTTGAATAAAATAACGCGCGGTCTTTAAAAAAGTTCACCTTGGCTTTTTGCATTTCCACAATAAACTGCTCGCCTTTTGCAGTTTTGCAATAAATGTCATAAATCGCTTTGCGTTCTTTAGGCGTGCTAGCTATTTTCTCTGGATTTTTAAACGATAATTCGGCAATTTGATGATGCGGCGGTAAAAGCTGATTCAAAAAATCTTGCAATAAATCTTTACTGGCTTCTTCACCAAAGAGCTTTTTAAAGCCAAAATCGGTGTAAGGATTAAAATATTTTGAGGTCATTATTTTCGCTCCTTCAAACAGTCGGATAAGGTGGGCAAAACAGCTCTTGATTAGAAAGATACCACAGCTAACACCGTCATACTGGCATGGATGCCAGTATCCAGTCACAAGGATGTGATAGTTTGATTAAAACTCACCATCCCTGGCACTGGATACCCGCATCCTTGCGGGTATGACGTTTTAGCTGAGACATATTGCTAATCAGGAAACCGCTTTTGCCCACCGTCGTTTTTATTCACCCGCTCTGACTTCAAACTCAATTTTCCAACGACTATCATCGCGTTGTGAAACCGCATGAAGCTCTAGCGTACCTACTTCTGTGACAGCGGCGCGTAAATGTACAGGCACAACTTCTCCAACTCGGTGTCCGTCTTCTGGCAAAGTGATTTCAATTTCATTCAACTCTTCTAACTCATCATCTTGCCAATAATCCAAACGGATTCCGGCGACATCTTCACGGCGGGTTTTGGAAGCAAAAAAGCGAAAACGCACGGGTTCACCAATGACCAAACCAAATTCATCATCGGGTAACAAAACTTCTGTGCCTTCTTCCATGCCAAACGGAGCTAAACACAAGGCTTCGATTTCGGGCGGCAAGCCAGGAATGGCTGGCATCGCGCTTTCAATCCCAACGTAATAACACGCCGCCGTGCCGCCTTTAATTCTTACGCCTTTGCCTTTACGCACAAAACCATAATACGCTGCGCCGCGTGCGACCGCTAAATCCAAATCCGCGCCTGCTAACAACCGTGCTGTGGGTGCTTGTTCGGCGGCTAGCCATTCGTTTAATACATCCATTAAGCGAGTCGCTAACGCATCAGCTTTTAACACGCCACCATTGAATAACACCGCAGTGGGATGTAAAAACGTCGCGTGTTCTGGAATGGAAATGTCTTTTAAATCCGCAGTTGCTGAGAGTTGTTTTGCTAAAAATGCAGCTAAATGGCGCGTGATACCGGCATCTTGCGCGTAAGGTAAACCGGCAGTGCGTAAACCGGCGCGAGTTCTGCTGATTGGTTTATCACTAGCGGCGACTTTTGGCACAAAGCCTTCTACCAACACCCGATTGACTTCTTCGCGGGTTAATTCCGTGCGCAATGTGCCGCCAATCAAGGAAGAACCACGACTTGCGACCACTAATGGAATGGCATCCACTTCAGCTTGTGAAAATAATTTCTCTTTCGCATCACGACAACTGTGCGTTAAAGCTTGGATTTGCCAAGGCTCTAAACGTTTGCCGTCTTTTTCCACCTTGGCTTTCACGGTGTAAGCCAACGCCAAATCCATATTATCGCCACCAAGCAAAATATGGTCGCCGACTGCCACGCGCGTGAGTTCTAAATTGCCATTTTGTTGTGTCACCGCAATCAAGGATAAGTCAGTTGTACCGCCACCCACATCCACAACCAGAATAATATCGCCGACTTTTGCATGATTCCGCCAATCACCAGAACTTCTTTCAATCCAGCTATACAACGCAGCTTGCGGTTCTTCCAATAAAATCGCCTGTTCCAACCCCAAGCAACGTGCGGCTTCCACAGTCAGTTCTCGTGCAGCAGGATCAAATGATGCAGGCACAGTGATGGTTAAATCTTGTTCTGATAAGGCAAAATCAGGAAATTTATTTTCCCAAGCAGCTTCCAGATGTTCTAAATACGCAACAGTGGCTTGAAAAGGTGAAATCCGTGCAATGTCTTCAGGGGAATCCGCCGGCAAAATCGGTGATTTGCAATCCACACCCGCATGACACAACCAACTTTTCGCACTGGAAACCAAGCGAATGGGGGTTTTGCTGCCCATATTCCGCGCAATTTCGCCGACTAAAAACTCAGGTTCACTTGTCCAAGGCAACACTTTATCGCCGCTGGTCATTTCCGCTTCATGCGCTAAATACACAAAAGACGGCAACTGCATTTTGTCTTCCACTGTGCCCGGCGCGGTAAGCTGTGGAATCGGCATAACGTCGAGCACGATTTTTTCGTCAGTGGTTTTGCTCAAATCAATATAGGATAAAACACAGTGTGTCGTCCCTAAGTCAATCCCCACTGAAAACCGTGCACCTTCGCCTTTCCATTCAACACTTTGCACTTCCTCTATGGTTTCAATCCATTCTTCTTCAGGAACGACCACGTCTGCAACTTCTGGCGCAGGTGCAGCTATTGTTTCGGCAACAGATTCTGCGGGAACAGAAACGGCGACAGCTTCTACTTTGGCATCTTCCTTTGGTTTTGCATGACTAAATAAGCCTTTAATCATAATTCCACCTCGGCTGGGGCAACAATTTTGGCATCATGTCCTGAGGTTAATTTGGGTAAATTCATTTGCGTGACTTGCCAACCTTTGTGAATTAAATGTCCGGTGAATGGCGCGTTGCCGACAATATTGCCGGTTAAACGCACGCGCGTGGCATCAAAACCTTGCTCCAACGTAACGCGGCTACCTTCTTGCTCATGGAAAACAGTGTCTAACGTGAAATGTCCTTTAATCACTTTGCTGCAACCTTCATGCACCACCCGCGCGGCAATGCCAACATCGGCATCACTGTAAGCTGCCACATTTTCTTGAATAAAATCCAGAAAACGCGCTTCTTTTTGCAATAAACCTAATAATTGCAATGCCGCATCGGGCGTGGCTTCTTTTAATACAATCGGCGCGGGTGCTGGAGCTTGCACAATTTTTTCCACTTCGACTATTTTTTCAACAATTTTCACTTCCGGTGCAGCTTGAACAGTTTGCGCTGGTTTTTTAGCCGCTTTTGTGATGACTATCAGCAAGGCTGCGAATAAAATCATCACCAGCAACACCAACGCCGCCACTGTTCCTGCCAAACACACATGAAACAAATCAAACGTAGTCGGTATTAAATTTAAATCAATCGTATATTTTTCCATGAGTTATTGACCTGCTTTTCTAGCCGCATCTCTAAACATTAACTCTGCCAAAAGGTTACGAGTGGTTTGAGTGCGCATTTTTTTAAGCTGGCGATCTGCAATCACCGCTGGTACTTTTTCACTTAAATAGACTTCACGGATTTTTGATAACACAGGCTCACATTCTTTAATCACTGTTTCGGTGGCTTTGCGCACATCAATGTTCGCATAGTCTGGTTTTTGCATTTCTGTGGCAGCGCAATTTTTGTATTCAAAACTAGCGGCTTGCACTTTTGCAATAAGCGCGTCAGTTAGGGTGGTATTATTCCAAGCTTCTTCTGCACTTGCAGCAGCTGCGGGTGTTGGTGCTGCTGGAGCGGCGGCGGGTGCTGCTGGCTCTGCTGCAAACGAGACAACCGAATAAAATAATGCGGTAACGAGTAAAAGCTGTTTCATGGGAATGTCCTCTTCTAGTGTTGTTATTTTAGTAAAGTGGGTAATTTTACGCGCCTGCGTTGAAAATAAACAATAAAGCATGGATGTTATCTTTTTTTCAAAAGCGATAGGTTTTCAGTTTAACTTAATATGAGGTCATCCAAACTGAATTAAAGAACCTTGCTTGAATTCTGTCGGTGCGACAAATTCGCATTGTTTGGATAAATCAGAACCTACATTTTTTAATGCACTGAAATTTTTTAAGACGACTGGTCGTCTTGAAAAAGTTTTCATGTTTTTTTTAAAATAGTTTTGCTCGGTAAGTAATGTGTACAAATCAACTTAGGCAAGTTTGTTCTTAAAATCGCTGAGGTCAGGACTGGCAGTCCTTTAAGGACTGCCAGTCCTAAAGCTGCCGAGTTTATTTGATGTGCATTCCTAAGAATGAATCTTGTTCGTTTGCTGTGCGTAAAAACCTGCCAATCTCTATTCTATTGAAATAAACATCCTCAACTTAGGATAAAAAATTCCCCCTCATTACCCAAGCACCTCTTTTATCGGTAAAATAACTTTTTATTTACTCTATTGAACACTCAACATGCGTACTTCTCAATTTCCACTTAGCACTGTCAAAGAAACCCCAGCCGATGCCGAAATCGCCAGCCATAAATTAATGCTGCGTGCCGGATTGATTCGTAAACTTGCCGCCGGACTTTATTCTTGGCTGCCATTGGGTTTGCGGGTGTTGCGCAAAGTCGAAAAAATCACTCGCGAAGAAATGGAAAAAGCCGGAGCTTTAGAATTATTAATGCCCGCTTTGCAACCTGCGGAATTGTGGCAAGAAACCGGACGCTGGCAACAATATGGTCCCGAATTAGCGCGTTTAAAAGACCGGCATGAGCGTGATTTCTGCTTAGGGCCTACGCACGAAGAAATTATCACCGATTTTGCCCGCAACGAATTGCGCAGCTACAAACAACTGCCGATTACTTATTATCAAATTCAAACGAAATTCCGTGATGAAATTCGCCCGCGTTTTGGCGTGATGCGCTCGCGCGAATTTATTATGAAAGATGCCTATTCATTTCATGCTGACCAAGCGTCTTTGACTGAAACCTATCAAGTAATGCACCAAGCTTATACCAATATTTTCAATCGCTTAGGTTTGAAATTTCGTGCAGTAGTTGCCGATTCCGGCTCAATTGGCGGCGCGGTATCGCATGAGTTTCACGTTTTAGCTGATTCTGGCGAAGATGCGATTGCTTTTTCAACAGGCAGTCAATATGCCGCGAATGTGGAAACCGCAACGGCTCTGTTCAGCGAACAAACGCTTGAACCTTCGCATGAAAAATTTGAAAAAGTTGCTACGCCTACGCAAAAAACCATTGCGGAAGTCAGCGAGTTTTTAAATGTGCCAGCCAGCAAAGTGTTAAAAACTATCGCGATTGTCAGAATTCAACGCGATGAAGAAGGCAACGAAAACCAAGTGTTTTACAATCTGTTTTTGCGTGGCGACCATGAATTGAATGAAATCAAAACTCGCAAAATCATTGGCGAGTTCCGTTTTGCAACGGAAGAAGAAATTCTTGCGCAACACGGCTGTGTCCCTGGTTTTATCGGCCCAATGCTCGATGCAAGTTATCCTTGTTTGTTTGATTTTTCAGTGAAATATTTAAGTGATTTCGTTTGCGGTGCAAATCAAGAAGGTTTCCATTTGCGCGGTTGCAATTGGGCAAGTGATGAACACACCAAAACGTTTTATCAAAAAGCCTTAGAAAAAAATTCTTTTTACGATTTGCGTAATGTGGTGGAAGGCGATTTGAGTCCAGACGGAGAAGGCACGTTAACTTTGGCGCGAGGCATTGAAGTTGGGCATATTTTTCAACTCGGCACAAAATACAGCGCGTCAATGAATGCTGCGATTATCAACGAAGCGGGCAAAAATCAAATTATGATTATGGGCTGCTATGGGATTGGCATTTCCAGAGTGGTTGCTGCTGCGATTGAGCAAAATCACGATGAACGCGGCATTTTGTGGTCAAACGCCTTAGCTCCGTTTCAAGTGGTGATTTGCCCAATGAATATGCACAAATCGGAAAGACTGCGTGAAGCGACGGAACAACTCTATCAAGAATTGTTAGCTGCTGGCGTGGATGTGTTGTTAGATGACCGCAAAGTCCGCGCCGGATTTATGTTCTCGGATATGGAATTGATTGGGATTCCGCATCGTTTGGTGATTAGCGATAAAGGTTTGGACGCGCAAACCATTGAATACCGTGCGCGAACTGAATCTGAAAGTGTGGATTTGCCCTTGACTGGAATTGTGGATTTTATTAAAGCAAAATTAGCTTAAATTATTCAGTCAGAGTATAAAACCTGTCAGGTCTTTGAGACCTGACAGGTTTAGACAACAAAACTTTTGTTTGATGAGTGAAAAGATAACAAAAACACTTGGAAATATAAACCTGCAATTATGTTCTGTTCTGCTAAAATGCAAGGCTAACGGCTTAGATTTGTGCCAAATTAAAAAAGAAAGCCATTATGAAAGTTTCATTGAATAGCTCTAAACATCACTCACTATGTCAGCACGAACATTATCACAAGCGGAAGTCAACAATGATTAATAGAGATACTAGCCTGATTTTGATTGTCGATGATGATCTTTCTAATATTGAAATCATGAATGCCGCATTAGAAAGTGAATACGAGATTATTTTTGCAACCAGCGGCAAGCAAGCGATTGAAATCACTAGAAAATATGCTCCAGATTTGATTCTGCTTGATGTGATGATGCCAGTGATGGACGGCTATAAAGTCTGCGAATGTTTAAAAGCCGACATCAATACCTCAGGCATTCCGATTATTTTTGTCACCGCGTTAAAAGACGATATGCAGGCTGAAATCAAAGGCTTGCAAGTGGGCGCGATTGACTACATCACCAAACCTATCAATCCACCCGTTGTGCAAATGCGGGTGCGCAATCACATTGAACTGCAATGTGCGCGGAAAAAACTCAGACATTTAGCCGTCACAGACAGTTTGACCGATTTATCGAATCGTCGTCATTTTGATGAAATCTTACAAAGCGAATTAAATCGCCTGTCTCGCCTGCATCATCCGCTGTCTTTAATTATGCTCGATGTGGATTTTTTCAAAAATTTTAACGATATACACGGGCATGTGATGGGCGATGCGTGTTTAAAACGAGTCGCTTACACCATTAAAGAAAGCCTGCACCGCGTTGCTGATTTTGCCGCGCGTTACGGTGGTGAAGAATTTGCCTGCATTTTACCGAATACAGAATTGATTGGTGCTGTTGCCATTGCAGAGCAAATTCGGGTGAATATTGAAGGTTTAAAAATTCCACACGGAGGCTCGCAAGTTTCAGACTATGTCACCGCCAGCTTAGGCGTGTTCACTATTTCCGGTTATTTTAAATCTTTAAACGAAACCGTAGAACTTGCGGATAAGCAATTGTACAAAGCAAAGGAAAAAGGGCGCAATCGCGTTTGTTTTGCAGAATTGCTGAAAAATGACGATTGATTTTTTAATCGTTGGACAAGGTTTAGCAGGCAGTTTATTAGCATGGGAATTAATCAATCGCGATTGTAAAGTTTTGCTGATTGACAACGGCATCGAAAACGCCTCGCAGTGTGCTGCCGGTTTAATCAATCCTGTCACGGGAATGCGCTTTGTCAAATCCACGCACGTCGATGTGCTGTTGCCAGCGGCACAAGTTTATTATCAAAAATTAAGTCACTTTTTCCAGCACAGTTTTTATATTGAAAAAACCATGCTGCGAATTTTCAATAGCGAAAAAGAATCGCACAACGCACAAAAAAGACGGCAAGATGTCAGTTATCGCGCTTATTTAGCCGAAATATTTCAACCTGACGCAGAGCTAGACCTTTCAGGTTTTAAAAACCTGACAGGTCTGAACGCCTCTTTTGGGATGATAGAACAACTGCAAACCGCGTATTTATTAACGCAACCGTTATTGTCTGCACTCAAACAGTTTTTTATTGCGCAAAATTGTTATCAACAACACCAGTTTGATTATCAAGAAATCAATCTGCAACCTTCCTTATCGTGGCGCGGCATTCAGGCGAAAAAAATCATTTTTTGCGAAGGTTATCAGCTGCGTGACAATCCTTGGTTTTCGGCGTTGCCTTTGCAGTTGGCGAAAGGTGAAATTTTAACGTTAGAAACGCCAAATAGTTTGCCAAATCACCTTCTCAATTACGGACATTGGCTGATTCCTTTGGAAAACAATCTGTTTAAGACAGGCGCGACTTTTGACACGCTGCAACTCGATACGCAATGCACGGAGCAGGCGCGGATTTTATTATTAAATTCTTTAGAAAAACGTTTGCCGGATTTGGCGGCGGCAACAGTTATCAAGCAGCAAGCGAATATTCGTCCGTGCACGTTAGATAAACAGCCGTTTATTGGGCTGCATCCGCGTTATCCTGAATTGGCGATTTTTAATGGCTTTGGTGCAAAAGGTAGTTTGCAAATTCCTTATTACAGTCAACAGTTTGCGGATAAGTTATTACACAATAAAGCATTAGATTCTGGTGTTGATGTGCAACGTTATCAATTGAGTTAAAAAAAATTTCAGGAGATTTTTGTAGCATCCTGTTTTTTTAAAACTCGCTACACACGCCAAAATAGAGTCTTACAAAGTTTTCGCGGCTCTTTGTCGCCGCGCTTGCATCGGGTCAAACAACAACGGACGATAAATTTCCACTCTATCATGTTGTTTTAATACGGTATCTAGCTTACAAATTTGGCTAAAAATGCCGACTTTAGTTTTCGCCAAATCAATCTCAGGAAAGCGCAGCAAAATCTCTGACAGCAGAATCGCCTCATTCACCGTTGTGCCCACCACAACTTCTAACGGAATAATCACTTGTTCTGCAACGGTTGCATAAGCGACTTCGACATTCAAGCATGACTGCCAGTCCTTCAAAGGACTGGCGGTCATTAAATCATCTGCTTTATTGAGCGGAAACTCAGCCATAAACCTGCTTAGCACGTTGCGTGAATGAGCTGACCATCGTGTTGCAAATTTGATTAAAAACCGCGCCAAACGCTAACGCGGCTAATTTGCCGGACATTTCAAATTCCAAATCCAATGAGATTTTGCTGGCATCTTCACGCAGCGGCATAAAATCCCACACGCCTTCCAGCGAAGAAAATGGGCCATTTAGCAAACTCATATAAATCCGTCCGCCGTGATCCAGTTTATTGCGTGTTGCAAACGATTTATGAAAGCCGCCTTTAGCAATTTCCAATTCAGCTTCAACAATTTCTGCACTGCGGCTAATAACGCGGCTGCCGCCACACCAAGGTAAAAATTCAGGATACGCTTCAATATTGTCAACTAATTCATACATTTGCAGAGCTGAGAATTTTACTAAAGCACTTTTTTGAACGTGGGTCATTTTTATAGCACTCCTACAACATGCAGGAACACTAAAAATACGGCGGCTGGCGCAATATAACAAACTGAAAATTTCCACATTTTATAAAAATGCGGTTGTGATAATGCCAATTCACTTTCAGAATCTTCTTGTTTCATAATCCAACCGACAAACACGGCAATGCAAAAGCCGCCAATCGGCAACATTAAATTGGAGGTGACATAATCGACTAAGCCAAACAGATTTTGATTGAATAATTTAAAGCCAGACCAAACGTTAAACGATAATGCAACCGCAACACCTAACGCCCATGTTAATAACCCAGACCACAAACAAGCGGTATAGCGATCCACTTTGCGTGCTTCGATTAACCATGTCACCGCAGGTTCAATCAGTGAAACGGCTGAAGTTAATGCCGCAAAAAACAATAATACAAAAAATAAAATCCCAACAATCCAGCCGCCGGTCATATTGCCAAATGCAATCGGTAAGGTTTTAAAAATTAAGCCGGGGCCATCTGCGGGTGTTAAGCCATTTGCAAAAACAATGGGGAAAATCGCAATCCCTGCTAATAACGCCACAACAGTATCAGCGGCGGCAATAATGATTGAGGTTTTGGCGATAGAGATGTCTTTTGGCAAATACGCGCCGTACATCATAATTGCGCCCATCCCTAAGCCTAAGCTGAAAAAGGCTTGTCCCATTGCCACCAGCACAGAGTCCCCCGACAATTTGCTGAAGTCTGGGCTAAACAAAAAATGCAAGCCTTGAAAATAATAGGTTTCTTTGGTCATGGCGTAGCCGACTAATAAAACCAGCAACACAAATAAAATCGGCACAAAAAAACGCGCTGATTTTTCTAAGCCACTTTCTACGCCACGCACCACAATTGCCATCGTTGCAGTCATAAAAATGGTATGCCAAAACACTTGTTGCCAAGGGCTGGCGATAAAGTTGTCATAAATGCTTGCAATGCCTGCGGGATTTTCACCAAAAAAACTGCCGAAAAACGCTTTGCCTGTGTAAGCTAACGCCCAGCCTGCAATGACGCTGTAATAAGATAAAATCAAAAATCCGGCAACCACGCCCATCCAGCCTAAATAATGCCAATTTGGATCAGCTTTCGCTTCGGTGGTTAAAATTTCCATCGTATTAATCGGGCTATGTCGTCCACGCCGCCCCAACAGGGTTTCTGCCATCATAATTGGAATGCCAATGCCGATGACGCACAATAAGTACACGATAACAAATGCGCCGCCACCGTTTTGACCGACAATGTATGGAAATTTCCAGATATTGCCCAAGCCTACCGCTGAACCTGTCGCCGCCAAAATAAAGGCAAATCGTGAAGACCATTGCCCGTGTTGTGATGTTGTGATGTCTGCCACATAAACCTCTGCTGTTTGATAAAGTTAATTTTTTAGTAATTATTCAAGTAAAATAACAAAAATATTTCTTTTCGTCAGTTTAATAATTTAATTCGCATTATGTCGGCAAAAAAATCAGGAAAAAAGTCCAAAGAAGTGAGCAGTAGCATTGCTAAAAATCGTCAGGCGACTCACGAATATACGATTGATGAACGCTTTGAGGCGGGGATGGCGTTGCAAGGTTGGGAAGTGAAAAGCTTGCGCGATGGGCGGGTGCAGCTGAAAGAGAGTTATGTGGTGATTAAAAAAGGTGAGGCGTGGTTGGTGCGGGCGCATGTGTCGGCGTTGCTGTCGGCTTCTACGCATGTGAATCCTGATAGTATCCGTGCGAAAAAATTATTATTGCATCGGCGCGAATTGGATAAGTTAATTGGTGCGGTGGAGCGCAAAGGCTACACGATTATTCCGTTGTCGATGTATTGGAAAAATGGGCGGGCGAAATTGGAAATTGGTCTGGCGAAAGGTAAGCAGTTGCACGATAAACGCGCGGCTTCAAAAGATAAGGATGTGAAGCGAGAAATGGCGCGGGTTACAAAACTGAATTAAGCAGTAGAGGCGCGATTAATCGCGTTTCTACCGAGGTAAAATAAGTTTATAAATCAAATAGTAAACACCTGACAGACTTAAAAAATCTATCAGGTGTTTTTTTTTACCGTAAAGCTTGGCTAAAAAAATGTGTTGTAGGGAAAAATTCATTCGCCATCAGCGATTAAAATCGCCCTTACACAAGTCTTCATAAAGAATTCAGAAACCAAATTCTTAACAATTGACTATGGCAATGGCCAAGGATTTGTGCCATTCATCAACACAGGCGTTGGCAAAGCATCTTTGAAAGATTGCGCTTCATTTGGAACAACCCAAAAATTCTTTTTCACTTTTGTAAAACCATAATTAGCCACTTGCGCACTGGCTTCAGGGCTGTAAGTCACGCCCCACAAATCAAAAAATGCCCGTTGATCACGCCCTGTAATATAAGACATGGAAATCAACATAAAGTCATTGCTGCTGATGGCCGTAGGACGGGCGACATATTGACCAAAACCTAAATTCAGCCGTTGCGCTGCCCAATCTGTATCATTTGCAATCGCTTTAGAAAACAACCGCTCGTGAATATACATTAATCTAAAGACATCCCAACCACTGTCACCTATTGCGGCTATATTTTGGCTGCTCAATGCGATTTGCCAATAAAAAACAAGGCGTTGAAATACATCGCCATTCACCCAAATTGCCAACCGCGCGGTTTCAATTGGATTTGCGCTGGCTGTTGCTTGTTGCAAAGCATCAAACGTTTTCCGGAAACCTAAATCTCTACCATATTTTATCGTTTCGGTGCTTAATTTATTGAATCGCCACCATTTGTGGGTTGGGAAAATATTATTCGATACTTCGGTAGACGCACCATCATAAATTTTCAACCGTCCACGCTGTAAGTTATGCCCAATTTCGTGCGATTCTCCCCAACCTAGCGGCGTGTAAGCCCAATATTGGTCGTAAGGATTACCGGAGCAACCATAACCACAGTTAGCGCGATCTGCATTAATGTGTTGAATATTGGTCATGCCGTGAATCGCCACATTCGTGCAATCCCAACTATGCGCCGTACAAAAGTTCAACACTTTCGCAGGTTGTGTAATCCCTAATCCCACCATGCCGGCTAAGCCATAAATATCTTTATACAGATATGTCTGAGTTAAATCTAAAAGTCGGCTTAAATTGCCGCCAATTAACGGATCTTGCACCGATTCTTTCATCAAATCCAAGCGCGAGTGAATTTCAATGGCTGGGAATTTAATTTCTGCCCAATTTAACGGAGTCGCCGCCAATTGTGCGGTGAATTCAGCAAAGTTTGCCCCTGTAAAAACCGCTTGATGCGCAACATTTGTGAGCGTCACTTGCACAGCTTGTGCAGGATCAGTGCCGTCTGCATCCAAAAAGACAATCCCACCGTAAGGCGTGGTGACTTTGACGACTTTGCCTGTTTCTAGCGGAATTTTGTTACTCCACAAAAACATCGGGCGGTCATAAGTGGCAAACACATGAGCCGCTCCCGTGCGCAACATATTGATATGCAGATATGCTTTGGTGCTGTTGGTGTCTTTGCGGGTCAAGGTTATGGTTTTACCCGGCGGGGCGTAATAACCTGTGGTTGAGCTAATCGAACTTAATTTGCTGTTTAAAATAACCGTTTTTGTCGCCAGCGCAATCGTGCTAGGAATATCAGCACTAAAGCTGCCTAAATCGGGTTGTGCAGGATTCATGCGGCGGGTGATATAAGCGGCATGGTCTGCGTATAACGCTTTTAAAAACGTTGTGTTATTCGTCGTGGTGGTTTTCATGGGATATGTGGTCGCTGTGCGATATTTGTCGCCCAACAACACCATCAGTTTTCCTAAGCGGCGACCGGATTGACTAAACACATCCAGATTTTTTCCCTCCCACGCACCAACTTGTTGTTTCACTGCTTCTGCACCGTCATAAAACTCAGTGACTAACGCAGGAATATTTTTGCAAGAGCGGTCATCATTACACAGCGTCCAATCAAAGCTATAATCTTGATTTTTAAAATGATTTAATAAACGTTGCATTTTGCTAAAGGCATCTTGTCCTGATTGCATTTGCTTCCAACTAGCAAAAACGCCCGCATCATTTGCCCAATAATTGCCACCGTAGGGCAAATTAAATCCTAAAAAGCTCGACAAAATATCGCTAAAGTTTGAGGTCGGTTCATACCATGTATGCACATAAAGCACGGGTTTATTCAATTTAAGATGTGCTTTAACCGCTGCCAATACTGCTGCATTGTCCACAACTGAAGCACTGCTTTCCCAACTTAGCACCAATAAGTCTTTGTTTTGATAACACGTTGCAATCGTAGCGGGCGTATTACAAACTTGCGTTGTCCACAAAGGAGCGGTTTGCTTTAGCCACTTGCTAATATTAACGTTGTCACCGCCTGTAAAAGTGAGAGCAACATTTTTTGCCACGTCAAAACCACTCACATCACCTGCTGTGCCGCTCAACAGCCAACCCAACACGCGCTTAAAAGGATTTTCGTAGCTGAGATTGTTTCCAGCAATAAAATCATTCATAGGATCTTTGCCGAATGCTGCAAATCTGCCACCACCGGCTGTGCCGCGTGCGGCTAAAACGTTGCCCTGATTGCCTGTGACTAACGGAAAAACTGTTTCGTTTTCGTTGATATTAATGAATTGGCTGCGATTGCCAGGCGTGTAATTAATGGCAGTTGTGCCATAAATCGCGGTTAATAGTTTTGTCTGTGCAACTTGATAGCTATTAATTTGTTGCAAGGCGGCGGTCACAATATCGCTTTCGGCGGCTGGCAACAGTGCAGGATTGCCCGTGTTGATTGCCTCGGTTAATGTGGCTTGTGCTGGGGCAGCAAGCGATAGCATGATGGCTAAAGAAAGCGGTACAAGCTTAATCATTTTGGTATGACGTAAGAACATGATTGCAAACTCTGGTTAAGTTAAGATAGAAATAATACGGTGGTATTATCAATCAGGGCAGTGATAGCAAGGTAAGAGAGCTATCACAGTTTCGTGACCGCACGGAGAAGCCTTAATCGGCAATCGCGAAAAATGCTGTGAACTGTTTGGATGAAAAAAGATTACTGCGGAATGCGAGTCAGATAAATTTGACTAACACTATCGTGCGGATTTTGCGCCACGCACTGACTAAAAAAACCGATAAGATGTGCCTGTTCATCGAGTCATCTGTAAATCGTGTTCAAAACAGGCAATAAAAAACCGCCGTTGGTTTTGCCGAGGGCGGTTTTTTGTAAGGGTTAATTTAAACGTTTTTTCCAGTCATGCGGATTACGGCTGGCGTGTATTATCCCAAGTACCACAATTGTTTCTGCTTCGATTTGATAGTAGATGACAAAGGGAAAACGTTGTACGACAGCACGATGGACATCTTTATAAATCACCTGAAAAATCTCAGGATTATCTGCCATGATTTGCAAAGTTTTTTTAATTTCGTCTAAAAACTCATAACCTAATCCCACCATCTGAGTTTGATACCAAGCGGCTGCATCATCAAGATCATCTTCGGCTTCAGGACGAATATAAATGGGTAACGTCACAGTTTTTTCCAAATATCGGCTAAAACTTCATGGCTTAAGCGACCTTTTAATCCGTCTTTGCTGTAAGCCGTTAAGCGTAAATCAAGTTCTTTTTGATGTTCAAGTGGGATAGAAAGAGCGGCTTGTTCGTGAGCAATGCTGTCCCATAAGGCTTCGACAAGTTTTATCCGTTCAGAAATGGGTAAACTGAAAGGGCTAGTTATCATCTGGGTTCTCCTGTTGATAAAACGTTTTGGTTGGCGAAATTATATCTTACAAAACCCAAACCACAGGCAATAAAAAACCGCCGTTGGTTTTGCCGCTGGCGGTTTAGTTTGGTAGTTTTAATGGAAAACTTACCAAACTTTCGCTTTGAATTTCGCATCATTGCGAATAAACAATTGCTCGCCTGTTTGTCCAATCACGAATAAACCTTTTTTATAAGCGTATTGTGCAACATTTTCAGGAATCACCATTCCCGTGACCGCGCCCATAACGTTTTTGTTGGTGTAAGCTGGCAAGACACGTTTTAATTTTTCCAATCGTTCTAAATGTTCATTGACATCATCCATACTGAGATTGCTTTTGCATTCAATTGCGACAGCATCACCGTCATTGACAACTAACAAATCAATTTCAATCCCTTCACCGTTACGTTTTCCTTCGACACCACGATAGACCTCGTGAATCTCAATACCGCGTTCTTGAAATAAACGCACAGCAGCAGGATAAACCATTTCTTCAATAAATCGCCCAAGCCGATTGCTTAAACGACCAACACTCGTGCTAACTTTCTTAACTTCTATACTGAGTTCTTTGTTGACTTTTTCAACTTCTATACTGAGTTCTTTGTTGACTTTTTCAACTTCTATGCTGAGTTCTTTGTTGACTTTTTCAACTTCTATGCTGAGTTCTTTGTTGACTTTCTCAACTTCTATGCTGAGTTCTTTATTAACTCTTTCAACTTCTCTACTGACTCTACTAATTTCTTGAGTGAGTTTTTCATTGTTTTCTTTGATTTTTTTATCAGATTCTTGGAAAAGTTTCCAAACATCTTCTAAAGTGGGTTGTGCAATACTCATGGTTATTTCTCCACCGTAATCCGAGTCAGGTTTTTCTTATCAAGAATAGCTTGAATTTTCCGCCTATCCCTTTCTTCCATTTGATAAAAATTAATATATCGCTCTTCTTTCGTATCAAAAAAGGTAACGTAATGTTGACTTGTTTGAGATAGCGTAGGTTGCCATCGTTGCTCAATAACGCCTAAATTGTTTGCTAAATATTGACATGCTTTTTCTACTAACGGTTTTTCTTCTGGAATTAGACTTTCGCCTTCCATAAAACCGTAACGGTTAAGCAAGTCGTAAACACTGCATTGAAAGTGTCCTTCATCATCGACCATTCATTTTCTCTTGTGCTAAATCAATTGCTTTTGTCATATTTTATCAAACATTGCATTTTTGCAGACAACAAAAAACCGCCTTTGGTTTTGCCGCTGGCGGTTTTTGTGAGGTTGATAAAATTAATCCTCTTTAACGATTTGGGTAAAATCAGACCAATCTTCAATTTTGAATGCGCGAATATCGCGCACTGATTTTTTAAACCAGTCAATTTTTCTCAAGGTTGAGATGGCTTTATACACAACCGTTAAATTATTTTCTACTTCAGGACGCGCAAGATATAAACTGCCTTGCGTCCAGTCAAATCCTAATACATCGAGCGTTTTTCTGATTTCATCATAAGCGGGATTATAAGGTTCGCCATAATTTTCTTTGAGCTTGGCAATTTCCATATCAAAAGCAATTGCATACATAATTTTTGTTCCTAAAAATAAAGTGGATGCGCCATTATACTGCAAAGCACAGGCAATAAAAAACCGCCTTTGGTTTTGCCAAGAGGCGGTTTTTATTATTCGATGTTCCTCTATGTATCTTACAAGTTAATCTGCATTTTTTAAGGTACGCTCGAAATTTAATTGCTCCTCGTTTTCTTTCTCTCGCCTAAATTCTGCGGCATCTTCGTCTTCAATAGGCATCTCATCTTGTTCTTTAAAGGGCATATCCCATTCTTCAACTGACATATCTTCGACATCACTAACTTGTTCGTCTTCTTTTGACCAATTTTTAAATGTATTTTTGTTTGCCATAATTATTTCTCTAGTTTATAAAATCTAAGCGAGGTTATTGATTTCTTCTTTTTCATTTTGCCATGAACCGAAAACACCTAAAAATACAGCGGAAATATTTATAAGTGCAGGTATTATGTGGAAATTTTGAGGTATTCTATACCCAGAAATAATGAGGTCGTGACCGTCAACCGCATAGCCATTAACGATAGTAAGAGTAGCCATGATTAGCGCATAAGTTATCGAAAGCAGTAATTTTCCATTTAATGAAAAATTTAAACAACAACCATAAATAGCAGCTCCAATGATAAAGTTTTGTATGAAGTTCGATAATCTGATAACAAAACTATCTAGCTCAAATTGAAAAATACCGGACAAAACAAACGCAAATATTACATTCATAATAAATGCTAACAACATAGGTAAAAATATGAACTTTAACAATTTCATTTCGTGCTTAACCTAATCCATGATTCTAGGGATGGGAGCTTGATTGTAGACCAGCTATTTTTTGTTTTAGCACTTCAGTTCTTTCATTTGTCATAACCATCATACAATTAAGTTTAATAGTTTCCTGCACAACGCTGTTATTGGGTTCTTCGTTTGAAGCTTTTAGTCCGCAATCATTTTCACGCTGATTTAGCCATTCCTTTTGTTCTGGCAAAATAACTTTTCTGATGTCTTTTGCTGGTGCATTCCAAACAATGTTAATTTGCTTATTCGCCTCATCAAGAGCTTCTTTAGCTTTGTATTTCGCTAACTCTTCTTTTTCTTGCTGATTTTGACTACTATCAGCGGCGGCTTGTAGATTCTGTGTTGGTTGCTCAACACTTCCGAATAGCGGTGAAGTTTCGATTGGCGCAGATGCCGTTTCAGTGTATGGTGCTTGAGTTATTTCTGTTTGTGTTGCTGGAACAACTACATTTGATTCAACGGACACTGGTTTCATTGTCTCTGGTTGTGTTTGTATCGTAGGAGCAATGGCAGTCGTTACTGGTCGTTCAGATAGTATTTCCTTTAATTCCTCATTTGCATCATTACCAGCATCAATGACATCATCAAAATCCATTCCATCCATTTCTTTGATAAGATCATCAAAAAACGCTGGGTCACCAGAAAGGTCTTTCATTATCGACTGGGCATCGTTATTTTTGTACATATTTTCATATTCTGTTTTGGTAAAGTTTGGATGACTCTTAGCGTATGACAGCATAGCTATTCTACTAAGACCTTCAGTAAACAACACCATATCCTCTGGCTTTCCATTTTCCTTAAGAATTTTATTGAAACTAAGAGCCGCTCTTGCAGGGCTTCTACCATCAATTTCAGTGCTACATCCAGAAATCAAAAGAGTTAAAACAAGTATTAATGGTTTTTTCATTATTTTCTCGATATTGCATAGGCAACAAATCCCAAAGAAACTATAGCTACAACTATATACTGTATTATGGTCTTAACTATTTCCCAAAGACCTCGAAACATTATTTTTGGCCAAAACAGAGAGCGTTCTAAATTCCAAAAAAAACCTTGAAATGCGTGGTCGCCCCAAAACGTCCCATAGATTGCAAAGATAACAATCATACCTACATAAAACGCAACTAAGTCTTTCATTGAGCAATTAATCCAAGTTTGTTATGAATAAAGTATATATTTTAACCCCCAAAAAATTTGCTACAATCAACTAACAGTAGTTATCCTTACCCAATTAGTGGTGATTTATGAAAGTTCACGAAAAAATACGCACTTTACGCGAAGCCAAAAACTGGTCACAAGAGGAAATGGCTAAAAGACTCAATATGTCGGTGAATGGCTATTCAAAAATTGAACGAGGCGAAACCAAAGCGTACATTCCAAAAATGGAACAAATTGCCGAAGTATTTGAAGTGGATTTATTAGAACTTATCCCGAAAAATGGAAATAACATTTACTTGAATAATAACAATGGCAGCGGATGTAATATTATTGGTTCTCCCACTGAATTAGCCTTTGAAAATGAAAAACTACAACTAATGCTTGAAATGAAAGACAAAGAACTTGCCATGCAACAGCGTGAAATTGGAAATTTACGCGAACAAGTTTTGCAACTCAAAGAAATCAACATACTGTTAAAAAAAGAATAATTCTATGAGTGCCGTATTAAAAGATAACCGAATCAGCGTAGAAGATTATTTAAAAGGCGAATTGCTCTCTGAAATCAAACACGAATATATAGACGGCTACGTTTATGCAATGGCAGGCGCAAACATCAATCATAATCGTATTGCCAATAATATAGCGGGAGAATTAAGACAGCTATTAAAAAAACTACCTTGTGATGTTTTAACCGCCGATTTTAAAGTCAACATCAATCACCGTAAGTTTTTTTATCCTGATGTCGTTGTGATTTGCAATCATAACAACGCCGATGAGTATTACACCGAAAAGCCGATTTTAATTGTCGAAGTATTATCCGATTCAACCCAACGCAAAGACCGCACCTTAAAACGGCTGGCTTATCAAGCTCTGCCCAGTTTGCAAGAATATGTTTTGATTGAACAAGATTTTCTGGATGTAGAAGTCTCCAAACGTTCTGCTTTGTGGGACTCGCACCATTATTTTTTAGGCGATGAAGTGTATTTTGAATCACTGGATCTAAAACTGCCGATTGCAGAAATTTATCACCGTGTGGATAACGAAGAGCTGCGTGAGTTTTTGCAACAAAACAATCCACAGAATTAAAAAACAAAGTTGTGACATGCAACAGTGGGTTGTGAAAATTTAAAAGTGCAAATTTTGCAGTTGCAAGAAATAAATACCTATTGAAAAAAGAACCTACTCAACACGAATAAAAAATTACTGCGGAATGCGAGTCAGATAAATTTGACTAACACTATCGTGCGGATTTTGCGCCACGCACTGACTAAAAAGAGCGCGGGCTTGCTCAAAAGAATGTTGATGATAAAGATCTAAAGCGCGATTGAATAAATCTAATGTGGCTAGTTTACCCGCTTTAATATTGTCAGGATCAGCATCAAACACTTCATAAACGGTGATAAGTTCATTTTTTCCTTTAACTTTTACCAAATCAATCATCCGAATCGAATAATCGTTAGGATTTTTTAACGCCAAAAAGGTATGGTGCGTAATCAGCAAGGACACTTTATAGTTTTTCGTTAAACTTTCCATGCGTGCGGATAAATTAACGGCATCGCCAATCACCGTACCATCCATGCGTTTTTCCCCACCCACCGTGCCTAAAATTAAAGAGCCGGTATTAATCCCAATTCCAATACTAATCGGACAAAAATGACTGTTTTGCCGATAACAGTTATAAACCTCTAATTTTCTTAACATCGCAATCCCTGCATTCACCGCATCCTCTGCACTGCTATTGAATAACGCCATAATCGCATCACCAATATATTTATCAATAAAACCCTGATGTTGCGAAATCAACGGCTCCATGTGGGTGAGATAAGAATTGATAAAGCGGAAGTTTTCCACAGGCGTTAAACGCTCGGACAACTCAGTGAAATCGCGAATATCACAAAACAACACCGACATTTCGCGCTGTTTTGCATCGCCTAAACGAATATCGACCAGATTATTGCAACCTAGCAAAGCTAAAAACTCATTCGGCACAAAGCGACTGGTAATTTCTTTTAACATTAATTCCGTTTCTAAGGCTTTTTGCAGGTGAATTTCATTGCTGTGTAATTTTTGAATTAATTCTGCTTGCTGAATGGTGAGTTTTTCCAGCGAAGCATTTTTTTCTTCCAGATTTTGGTCTTGCAAATAACGACTGACAGCCTCTGTCACCGTCAGTTTAAAATCTTCTTGTTGCCAAGGTTTTGAAATGTAGCGATACAGCCGCGCATATTTGATGGCATTTGCCACGCCTTCGATGGTGGCTTGTCCTGTCAGCATGATTTTAATGGTTTTAGGCGACTTCAGATGAATCTGTTTTAAAACCTCATCACCTTTCATTTGTGGCATCAAATAATCAGAAATCACCAACGAAATTTCATATTTTTCAGCAATTAACTCATCAACCAATTCCAAAGCATCAAGACCATTCTCAGCGACTTCAATTAAGTAATCTTTTGAGAAAATACCTTTCAATTCCGTTTTTAAGGAATTTAAAATGGTGGCTTCATCATCAATGCACAGGATAATTTTTTTCGTCATGGTGTTATTTTTAGCAACTTAACGGTTTTTAAGCCGGCTGCATTTGTTGAATTGCCTCGCAAATACCGCCAACCAATTCTGCTTCTGTCCAAGGTTTTTTTAAGCATTTATATAAATTGGCATGAGCAAACGCACGACTAATCGCCGCCTCATCCGCCTGTCCTGACAGCATAATTTTAATTACACTCGGAAACTTACGATGCACGTTAATTAATAACTCATCGCCTTTCATTCCGGGCATCAACCAATCAGAAACAATCAGTACAATCCATTGCCCATCATCATTTAATTCCTCAAGCAGCTCTAAAGCATCTGCCGCACTTTCTGCCATTTCATAAGCATACAACGCCCCAAAAGCCGATTTTAATTGGGTTTTTAAACTATCTAAGATAACTTTTTCGTCGTCAACACAAAGAATAATAGGCTTCTTCATTATCGCGCTCCTACTGTGGAATGAATCGGTAATAATACACTAAATACGGTGCAACCTGGCTGGCTTTCAACATTTATGCGACCAGAATGCTTATCTATGATTTTTTTAATAATATGCAAGCCTAAACCGCTGCCTTCGCCTGTGGATTTGGTGGTAAAAAAAGCATCAAAAATTTTTGTCATATTTTCACTGGGAATGCCTTTGCCACTGTCTTGAATGCAAACTCTGATGCAGTCTTCAACTTCTGCCACATCAATACTCAACGTGCCATTATTATCCATAGCTTGCAAAGCATTGTGGATTAAATTTGTCCACACTTGATTCAGTTCATCAGGATAACAATGAATAGCGGGCAAATTCTCTGCATAATTTTTAATTAAATGAATGCCTTGTTTAATCGGGCTTTGATACAACGTCAAAATGGTATCAATCCCGTGCGTTACATTCGCAAACACTTTTTCATCTGAATTATCATGGTGCGCGTAGGATTTTAAAGCAAAAACCACTTTAGAAGCCCGCTCTGTCGCTGTATTAATAATCTGCGTACTTTTTTTCAGCTCCGATAATTTATACGCTAACTCCAACACCTCGTGACCATTTTCTTTTGCCAAAAGCTCAATCACATTATCAATATCTTCATACAGCCCCATATCCACTAGCGTATCGGCAATATTATGTGCATATTCCATGTCACCAAGCCGCGCCACTAAATCACGACGTTTTTGGCGTTTTTCTTTTGCAGATAACAATCCAAAATTCGATTGTAAAGCTTTGCCCAATATCAATAAAAACTCATTGCATTCTTGGGTAGAAAAGTTTTGAAACAACGGCGGCATCATAGTGAGCGTTTGCTCTAGCAGATTTTTAATATTGCCAGCCGAGGAGCTAATCGCGCCTAACGGAGTGTTGATTTCATGCGCAATCCCTGCAATCAACTGCCCTAAGGCTGCCATTTTTTCGGATTCCACCAAATGTTTTTGCGTGGTTTTTAATTCAGTTAGCGCGTTACTCAGCTCAAGCGTGCGCTCTTTTACTCTATCTTCTAAATTGTGATAGCGTAAATGATTATGCACACGCATTTTCACCAGCGGCGGTGAATAGGGCTTAATAATATAATCAATCGCCCCTAACATTAAACCTTTTTCTTCTTCAGAAATTGAACTTAACGCCGTCACAAAAATCACCGGAATGTTTTTAGTAACGTTGTTTTCTTTCAAATACTTAATCACTTGATAGCCGTTCATTTCCGGCATCACAACATCCAACAAAATTAAATTCGGCAAAGGAGGCGTTTCGGCAAACTGCAAAGCTTGCTCACCGCTGGTGGCTAATTTCAAGCGATAATCATCTTTTAATAAGTCAGCCAATACTTTTAAGTTGATTTTTTCATTATCAACTAAAAGTACGCAGGGTTTTTCAACAGAAGTCATCATTGAGGAAAGTCTTTTGAAAATAACGATAACAATTGCATAGCCACCTCGATTGCTTCTGGGTAATTTATCTCTTGAATATCTGCATTTAATTGCTTAATTAATTCGTCGTATTGCGTGTAACCTGCCAATAAACACTGTAATTGTGAAGCCGATTGCTGCGCATTCAACTCACCGGTTTTCAAATAGTGGATCAATTCAGCAATTTGTAGCTTAACTTGTTCTGGATTAATTTTGCTAGTCGCGCTGGTTTGTTGCAGTAGCGTACGGGTTGGAGTCAGTTTTTCCAGCTCAACTAACATCTTCTCTAATGCAACAACAAAAGACAAGGTTAATTTTTCTGCCTCTGCGGTATTTGCGGCAATGAGTGCCTGTTCTAACTCAGCAGCCATTTTGTGCAATTCATCTGCACGAAAACACGCGCATACGCCTTTTAAACCATGTACTTTAAATTTAAGTTCAGCCCAGTTTTTAACCATCAGTAAACTTTTTAATTGGGCGGCGGTTTGGACATTTTCTTTTTTAAACTGCAACAACAGATTTAACAAAAAATCAGGTTTATTTCCCAAATACTTCAGAGCTTGCTCAACATCAATGCCTGATACTTGCGACAAAATAGACTTCCGCAGATCATTTTCGGTTAATTGATTGTTTTCATTAGTCTCTTGAGAATCGTTTTCCGTTACTAACCACTGTAAAAAAATACGTTCTAGCTCAGCATCCTCAACAGGTTTTATCAAATAATCATTCATGCCTGCTGCCAAAATGGATTCCAAATCTTCTATTTTTGTATCAGAAGTCATCGCAATAATAGGCAAATCTTGCAGCAGCGGATTTTCTCGTATTTCAACTGTTGCGCTAATCCCATCCATCACCGGCATTTGCACATCCATAAAAACTAAATCAAAACGTTGTGCATTCAGCATTTCAAGGGCTTGCAGACCGTTATCCGCAACACTCACTTCCACACCCAACTCATCCAACAACAGTTTTAAAATTTCTTGATTGATAATATCGTCTTCAACCAATAAAACCCAAGCTTCTCTATTTGACGGTAAAGATTGTCTATTTTCTGCCATTTCATACGTTTTCATATCAAACAATCCGCTGAGAAAAGCCAAACTCAGATGAATTAATGCTCATTATTTTGTAGCCTTTTATCGTGATAGTGTGTGAATCTGTTTTATAAACATCAAAAAAAGCCTTCAGGTATTTCGTCCGCAGGCTAGATTGCAAAAACAATTTTCTGTGAAGGCATTTTAAACTTTAATGCCTTGACCAGCCAAACATATCGACAGTTAAATAATTAGCGTTGATAATCTAGCCATCAAAAACAGCTATTATCAGTCGATTATAAAAATAGCATGGCGTAATAATTGCTGTCTTTTTACTAATATCACACGAAATAAGGAGATTGATATGTCTAAAATGAGTCACATTAATGTGATTGAAAAATATGAGGAGCATCGCAGCGCAATTCATCACCTGCTCGCTTCAATTCTGGGCTGTTTTGCCAGCGAAAAAATGTTTGAGCAAACACAAGCCGAATTAACTGAATCTTTGGAAGCTTTGTGCTCTTATTATCCCTTTGTCAGTTTACTATATTTGTTAGACCCCGAAGGCAAACAAATTTGCATGAATGTGCCCGGGCGATATTTTAGAGCCAATCCCATTACCGGAAACGGTGCAGACCGCAGCAAACGCCCCTATTTTGTTGCCGCGCGAAAAACCGATGATCCGATTGTGACAGAGCCTTATTTATCTAGCGTGCGCAGTGAATTGTGTTTATCTGCCAGCACCAAAATTTTCAACGATGATGACACAATCAAAGGTCATGTGGTGATTGATATTGATTTAAGTGCCACGCTGTCTTTTTTAACCGGCGACAGCCGCCGTGCTTATTTTGAGCCGTATTTTAAAATCATGTATTCCATGATTGTGGTGGGATTGTTTACCGTCGCCTTGGTGTTGCTGTATGCAGCGGGTTTGGAATGCTCAAAAGTTGTGCTCGCTTTGTTGGATGTGCAAAAACATAGCGAAATTCCGTTTGGCGCGGTGATTTATTTAACGCTGGCGTTGGCAATTTTTGACTTAGGAAAAACCACGCTTGAAGAGGAAGTGCTGTTATATAAAGATATTTTAAGACACAGCTCCACGCGCCGCACCATCACGCGGTTTATTGCTGCCATTATTATCGCCGTGTCGATTGAAGCGTTATTGATGATTTTCAAATCTGCATTAGGTGAAGGCGAACATATTATTCAAGCGGTTTGGGTGATTTTGGCTGCTGCCGCGCTGTTGTTAGCTCTAGGTGTTTATGTTTATTTGGGCAGCAAAGCGGAGGTTTTCTTGCTTAAAAATCGCGAATACCGGAAAAAACCTTAGTTTTCAGACTGTGTTGCACAAATCAAAATTATGTTGAACTTCGACTTTAAGGCATAGCAACCATTATTAGGTGTGCAAAGATTGGTGAATCCATGTAACTGATTAAATTTTTGCTGCTGATAATTCGCCTGAGCTTGTCGAAGGGGTTGCGGTTCAACAAGCTCAGCATGAACGGATTTAGGGAAGTTTTTTGCTTTAAATCACCACAAAGTCGGCGTTAGTTAAAGCAGGATGAGTTGTTGTGCCAAGCAAGGCGATTTGCACCGCAGCACCTGTGCCACTGCCATCTGCATCATAAAACAATGCGCCAGTGGTGGTGTAAACCACGAAATCATTGGCTTCATGCAGGCTACTTACTACTTTTGTTTTTGGCTCACACGCAAGAGGCGGCGCAATATGTTTCACTATTGTGCCCTACCGAGCTAATGATAAATCATTGCTTTACGAATCTCATCCAGTGCCAACATTAGTTTCATTGGCGGCGATTCGGTAATGGTTTCCTGTTTTCCTAAATGTTTGTGAAATGGAAAAGTGGCGACAGCCTGATGATGCGGAGCGTTATCCCAACGGATAATACACACACCGTGCGCATCCTGCCAATGATAGGAATATTTACGCGAGCCGTCTAAAAACAAATAATCTTTGACGTGCAATTCAGTGGCGTTATTAAGTTGCACTTTGATACGATGCGCCAACCATTCTAAATTGTTGCACATCATAGCTAGCAATAATGTCTTGATACTGGGCAAAAACATCTAAAAACATTAACTGAGCAATCCTTGCCAATAAGCTAAACTTTCGGCGGCAAATTTCCAACTCAACCAGTCGTTTTCCATTTCATAATTGGCGGCTTGATTTTGAAAATTTTTATCAAACTGGGCGAAATTTTGTTGATATTTTTTTTCAAAATATTCGGTTTCCATGCGGTATTCGGCAAGCTGTTGTTTACCCAATAGCAATGATATTTCATTGAGCAGGTTTTCTTTGGAAAGTTGTAATTGTGAAAGAATAATATCGGAATTTATCATGGTTTTTCTGTTGTTTTTGGATCACACGCAAGAGGCGGCGCAATACGTTTTACGATTACACTTTGCTGAATTAGGACGTTTTTGTAGGTTGGGTTAGCGATTTTTTTCGTAAGAAAAAAGCGCGTAACCCAACAAAGGTGGCGTAAACGTTGGGTTACGCTTATTTCGTTTCACTACATAAGCTAACCCAACCTACGAGCTAACCGTGCATCAATAATAAGCTGTTCTTGACCTTGCCGTAACATTGCCGTCATTTCTTCAGAAGGAAAAGGTGCTTTGACAGGTTTAATGCTATGCAGCAGGTTTAAGAATTGCCTTTTTTTATCGTCCGTTTCTTTTTTCCGTTTCTGTTCTAAAAACAGGACAAAATCCAAAACTTCGGTTTTTAATTCTGTTGGCAATAAAAAAACATGCTCTTGTATTTGTTTATCTAATTGCATTTTACAGTCTCTAGTTTTGAAAATAGTGTTTAGGTGGGTTAAATGCTGCCTTTTGTTTTTGGCTTTTAACGCAAGAGGCGGCGCAATACGGTTTACTATTGCGCCTTATGGGTTGATTTAATCTCTTGAACTTAACATCTGTTCCGCTAATTGCTTGCCTGCCTCAATTAAAGGATGAATTACAAAAGTTGCCCCTAATTCGTACAGTTTAGTTTCCTCATCCACATCAAAACACACTGTGCCAATATGACCTGCAAATTGGCGCATTTTTAATTGCTTGACCGAGGACACTCTAACTTCCAGTTCAGGCATGGAAAGAATAACCCCTTTGATTTTTGCTAACGGAATTTTTTCCCACAGTTCAGTATCTTCCGCATCCCCGTAAACGACCCGCCGTCCTTCAGCCAGTAATTTTTCTAACACTGTAGGGTCAGCGTCTAAGCCTAACACCCGAATATTTTGTTTATGCAGCGCGTGGTAGGCAGAAGTTCCCATCCGTCCCATGCCCATCACCAACCATTCTGCACCACCGATGCTGCTTGGTAAGCGATCTGAACTGTCTACTTTGCGCTCAAAACGCACCAAAAACGTTTCCAGCACTGAAAACAGCCGATGGGAAAAATGATTCAACGGCGCGGCAATTGCCAACGATAGAGCAACCGCTAATCCGATAATAGATTCCCAAATGGGCGGTAATAAATGCGCATCCACTACCGTTTTCGTGGTAATTAAGGCAAATTCGCTATACGTCATTAATGCTAAAGAAGAGACAAAGGCTGTGCGGGCGCGTAATCCAGACAGTAAAAACAGCGCGAAAAACAATCCACCTTGCAGTGGCAATAACGCAGTCAACGCTAATGCCTGTAAAACTTCACCATAATTTGGCAAATCGGTTAAGCCAATTTGCAGAAAAAATGCCACTAAAAAAGCTTCTTTCAACCCCCACAGTTTTTCAGAAAATTCATCGATTTCAACATGTCCCGCCAGCATAACCCCCATCAGCAATGCACCTATATCGTTAGAAATTCCAACTTTTTCAGCCAATGCTCCGCCAGCTAATGCCAACGACACCCCGAACAATAATTTTAATTCCGCAGCACGACTGACCGTGAGCAACCAATAAGCCACAGGGCGAAGAAAAGGCAACAATAACAGACAAAATGCCCAAGGGGTCGGTGTTTTTCCATCGGCAAACGCTAACAGTCCAATCGCAACCACATCCTGCAAAATTAAAATACTCAACACATCTCGACCATATAAGGTGGAGAGTTCGCCACTGTCTTCTAAGACTTTGATGGCAAGTACCGTGCTAGAAAAAGCGAGGCTGATGCCTAACACCACGCCGCCAACAATCTGTCCGCCAAAACTAAAGTAAAACAACATCGAAATGACGGTGACAATCAGTAAATGCAGCCCTCCGACACTGAGGACTTCACGCCGTAGCAATGAACGTAACTTGATTTTTAAGCCAACGGAAAACAGCAATAGTTCAATGCCAATGTTGGCTAAATGCGCTAAAGTAGCGTCCATTTGTACCCCGAACGCATGTAAGGCATAGCCTGCCACCAAATAACCTACCAACGGCGGCACATATAAACGACTGCTGATCAATCCAGCCAGATAAGCGGAACTAACCCAAAGCAATTCCATAATCGACATTTCTCCTTAAAAAAACCAGGGGTATTACACAGCTATGAAAAGTAATCAGACAGAGTATGCAGGCTGTTTTGCGCAGTTATCACTCAACACTCACTCTATCGTTGCCTGTTGATTGGCTACGGCGTAACTTCCTAAATAACTAATCGCTTTTTTGATTTTGGCAAATTCCATTACCGCATCAAAAACACTTCGCCTGAAACTTATCTGGCGACTCTAACACAACATTTCATCCTGAATCCGCGCCACATAAAACTCCACTTTTACGTCCATATTTCATCTTCCGATGGATTCAACCAATCTTCTACGGTATTCGCACTATGATTTGAAAAAGCCCGTGTTTCTAGCGCATCGTGATTCAGTGGTGTTGTGACAATCCGCCACTTAATGAACAGAAAAAAGTCGTAAATTTCACGTTGCGCATATTCCGGCAAATCTTGCCAATCTTGTTCTGTAATCGTTTGCATAAACAGCCTCTTTTAATGTTACATCTATCAAAAACAATTCGCCTGAAACTCATCTGGCGACTCTAACACAACGTTTCATCCTAAATCCGCACCACATAAAACCCCGCCTCCAACACCTTCTTTTTCAGCATTTCCGACATATCCACCGCCGCGATAATCCCAAACACTTTTTTATCCGCATGTTCAGGAAACAACGCCCGAAAATTATCCATCGACGTATTGTGTGCGTAAATCGCCTCTTCGCGCAAATGACTTTTGACCTCAACCACATAAACTTCATTAATCTTGCTATTCGCATAAGCCAAAACCTCTTTCGCTTTAAAATCATCTTTTACAAATTTATGAGTTATATTTTTATCACATCTAACTTTTCAATTTCGTCTGCTGTTAAATTTGTTGCTATCACGATAGATTCAATAGTCAATCCCATTTTTAATAAATTTTTGGCAATTTCTAAAGTACGCTCTTTTTTTCCTTCAATTTTCGCACCAATATAATTTGTCTCATACATACTCGCCTGATAATGCAAGGATTCTTTATAGCGTTCATATTCTTGCCTTTCTTCTTCAGAGTATTTTAAATAATCCAAAATCTCTTTTGCCTCAACCAATCCTTTCGCCTGAAAATCATCTTTTATAGCGTTTTCAATCCGAGATAATATTATAATATAATAAGTACAACAATAAAGTTATGGGTAAATATTATGGAAAA
>CAKZJE010000085.1 GCA_936941155.1 uncultured Methylomonas sp.
AATAGACGCACTTTGTTGGGTTACGCTCTTTTTTCTGACGAAAAAAGCAGCTAACCCAACCTACATATTTCAATATCAAATTGATATATAAGCACTTTTTAAACTAAAGATGTGTAGATAACTATGCGTTTAAGGACTGCCAGTCGTAAAGTTGCCGAGTTTATTTCATGCGTCTTCCTTTGCGTTTTCATATCGCTTAAAAACCGCACTCTTATTTCAATTTCTGCGGTTGTCATCATTTTTTTACAAATCAGTATTACTCTGTCATAGGATTTTAACTTTTAAGGTTTTACTGATGACTGCCTCAACTTATCGCACTATCTGGATTTCTGACCTGCATATTGGCTCAACACAATGCCAAGCCGACGTTTTGCTGGATTTTTTAAAATATAACGACAGCGAAAAACTCTATCTAGTTGGCGATATTATTGATTTTTGGGCACTTTCTAAACGAATGTATTGGCCAAAAGACCACAACACCATCATTCAAAAAATACTGCGCAAAGCCCGCCAAGGCACACAAATTATCTATATTCCCGGCAACCACGACGAAAATGTTAGAGCCTACGACAATTATGTGTTCGGTGATGTGGTGGTGAAAAACAGCGATATTCACACCACAGCGCAAGGTAAGCAGTTCTTAATTGTGCATGGTGATGAATACGATATGGTCGCCAGAAATCATCGCTGGCTGGCAAAAGTGGGCAGTGTCGGTTATGACTGGCTGATTGAGCTCAATCGCTTCTTGCGTCCGATTCGCCGCTTAATCGGCTTTCAATCGCATTTTTCCTTAGCCGCGTTTGTAAAGTTTAAAGTCAAAAACGTGGTGCAATTTATTTCAGATTACGAAGAAGGAATTGTCCACACCCTGAAAAACCAAAATTTAGATGGCGTAGTGTGTGGACATATTCATCATGCGGAAATTAAAGCGATAAAAGATTTTTTGTATATCAACACGGGAGATTTTGTGGAAAGCTGCACGGCGATTGTTGAGCATTTTTCCGGTGAAATAGAGTTGATTCATTGGAAAAAACAAGATTTAGCCATGCAGGATGTTGAATAACAACTTATTGTTTAATATGTAAAATATTCACGCTGCTCCAAACTTGCTCAATAAAATCTTGATCCATTTCTGGCATACCGTTTTTTATCCATTGCGCCAATATTTGCGCAGTATTCGGATAAGTAATATGCACGGCGTTATTGTCGTGCAGCCAGTGTTCAACAGCGTTGATGTCCAACTTATCCATCACATGCGCATAACCGAGCTGATGCAAAGCCGCTGCATTTGATGTTTGTTCAACTTGCGCATGTAACGGTTTAATCAGAATTTTTTTGCCTAATTGCAATGCTTCACTGGTCATTGCAAAACCGGCATTGCTAATCACTCCCGCACAAGTGCGCAATCTTTGTTGAAATTCTTCAGATGACATCGGGTGATAAATAATATGCGCAAATTTTGATTCCACTGCCTGTGGTGATGAAACGTGAAATTCAAAGTTTTCAAAAGGCGATAACAACTTAATCACTTCTTCCGGCTCTTCAAAAGGCAGATAAACCACAATTTTGTTTTTAACAATAGCGTCAGGCATTTGCGCAGCTTCCGTAATCGGCGGCAAAATCGGTTGTCCAAAATGATGCCAATGTAAACCAACGGCTTTTTCCACTGGCGCAAACTTTTTCATGATCAAATCCGCAATCGGGTCTGAGCCTTTTTTGGGCGTGTCGTAATGATAGGAATATTGATTGCTAATCCCTAACGATGGCTTTTTTTGCCTTTTTGCCGCCCACGCGCTGATGGGTTCAAAGTCGGTGATAACAAGATCGTAAGGGCTTAAATCTAAGGTTTTGATGTCTTTAAAAAGCGTGCTGAGATTGGCTTGATAAGCGGTTTTAAAATAATTCACATGTCCGTTATGCGTGTTAAAAGTCAGCCCTGTGCGGAGCTGATAATCTTTAAAAACTTCCATATCAAAATAGTGATCAGCTGGACGACCGCTAAATAAAAATTTGACATCAATGCCTGCTGCATCAAGCTCTTTTGCCATCAAGCGAGCGCGTGAAATATGCCCGTTTCCCGTACCTTGCACACCGTATAAAACTTTCATTCTCTGCCTTTGTTTGAACAATTTGATTGCACTACAGGGTAAAGCTATTTTATTACAGGAAAATGAAGGTTATTTTAAGTTTGGATGTTACGCACAGCACACGGACACACGAGGCGTAAGTGTTTTCTCAAAAATCTGTAGATTCGGATTTATCGAAACTGTGAAAATTTCCTGTTCTTAAGAAAAATATAAGTCACAGCAAAATTTTTTAAGACGACCGGTCGTTTTTAAATTTTTCGTAGAGACGCAAAATATTGCGTCTCTACGCATCGAAAAAAGAAAACCACATTTTTAACACACGTTCTAACTTGCAGGCGTGGTTTTAAAATTTGAAGATAAATCCTCATCCTTGCGGAATAAGACTAAAATTCAATTTTCAGCGCGTTAAACTCACAGGTGCACACAATGGCAATCACTCCTAAAGGTATTATTACAACTGATTTTTCACTAGCAACTGACATGGCTTATGGCAGCGTGATTCAAGCGGATGGTAAATTTCTCACGGTAGGCGCAAGCGGCAATACATTTGTCTTAGCACGCTATAACTCAAATGGTAGTTTGGACAGCAGTTTTAATGGCGATGGCAGCCTCAATACCTTGGTTTCTTATCCTGATTTTACTAGCTCAGTGATTGTGCAACCGGATGGAAAATTAGTGGTGGCGGGTTATAAATACAGTTCTAGCATCAATACAGACTTTAACCTAGTGCGCTATAACAGCAACGGCAGTTTAGATGCAAGCTTTGACGGCGATGGCAAAGTCACTACCGCAGTCGGTACGTTGTCTGATTTTGCCAACTCAGTCCTCATGCAATCCGATGGAAAATTAGTGGTGGCAGGCTACAGCTACAACAGCAGTGGCAATAAAAATATGTCTTTAGTGCGTTATAACAGCAACGGTAGCTTAGATAGCAGTTTTAATGGCACTGGCAAAATAATTACCTCAGTCGGCTCTTTTCCCAGTGAAGCCAATGTGGTGATTGCACAAGCGAATGGCAAATTAGTGGTGGCAGGTTACAGTTTTAATTCCAGCGGCAATACTGATTTTGCCCTGCTGCGCTATAACAGTAACGGCAGCCTAGATACAACGTTTGATCTTGACGGCAAAGTGACAACTTCATTAGGTGCTATTTCTGGTTATGTGAATGCAGTGGTGATGCAGGCGGATGGCAAAATCGTTGCGGCAGGCTATAGCAGCAATGCAACTGGCAATAACGATTTCGTCTTAGTCCGTTATAACGCGAATGGTAGTCTCGATACCAGTTTTGATGGTGATGGGAAAGTTATCACCTCAGTGGGTGCATTTTCGGATTATGCAAATTCCATCATTGTGCAACCGGATGGAAAATTGGTCGTCGCAGGCTATAGCTATAACGCCAGTGCTTACAAAGATTTTTCGATAGTCCGTTATAACGCCAATGGCAGTTTAGACACCAGTTTTGATACAGATGGCAAAGTGATTACCAGCGTCAGCAATTTGGATGATTATGCGCAATCGGTTGTGTTGCAAGCGGATGGGAAATTGTTGGTCACTGGCACAAGCAACAATGATTTCGCGTTAGTGCGATACAACAGCAACGGCAGTTTAGACACCAGTTTTACTGGCTCGGTTAATCACGCACCCACAGGAGCTGTCACTATCAATGACAGCACACCTGAGCAAGGTCAACAATTGACTGTTTCAAATACACTTGCGGATGCCGATAACCTAGGCACAATCACTTATCAATGGAAAACCGTAACAACCGTGTTAGGATCGGGTGATACTTATACAGTGACCGCAAATGAAGTCGGAAAAACAATCAGCGTGCTTGCCAGCTACACAGATGGATTAGGAAATGCAGAAAGCGTGAGTAGCGCAACAACCAGTGCTGTTATTGCGGTTAATCACGCGCCAACGGGCAGCGTCACTATTTCTGGTGATGCAATTTTAGGGCGCACTTTAACTGCAAATAACACTTTAGCCGATGCAGATGGCTTAGGCGCAATCACTTATCAATGGAAAACCGGCACAACTGTGTTGGCAACCGGCAATACTTATAAACTGACGGCTAATGAGTTAGGGAAAATAATCAGCTTAACGGCGAATTACACGGACGGCTTAGGACATACGGAAAGTGTTAGCAGTGCCAATTCTAACGCTGTAACTGATTTTAATTACGCACCGACTGGCAATGTGACTATCACAGGCAATCTTATCCAAGGGCAAATTTTAACCGCCAATAATAACTTAGCGGATTTGGATGGATTGGGCGCAATCACCTATCAATGGAAAACCGGAACTACGCTTTTAGGAACGGGCAATACTTATACCTTAAGCACGCTTGACATAGGAAAAACCATCAATGTTACCGCCACTTACACCGATGGTTTAGGACATATAGAAAGCGTGACAAGTCTTGCTAGCAATGTTATTACAGCAATTAATCATCTTCCTACAGGCATTGTGTCGATTGCAGGCACAGCAACACAAGGACGAGTTTTATCAGCGCATCATAATTTAGTCGATGTCGATGGTTTAGGCGTTATCACTTATCAATGGCAAGCTGATAGCACTGTATTGGCAACGGGCAATACTTACAGAATTGCCGCAACCGATGTGGGAAAAACAATCACCGTCACCGCCACTTATCTGGATAACGCAGATCATCAAGAAAGCAAAACCAGTCCCGCCACTGCGTTAATAGGCATTAATACACTAGGCACAGCAAGCAACGATGAGTTATTAGGCACACCAGGCTATGACGCATTAAACGGTGCAGCGGGCAACGATACCTTGACCGGAGGTTTAGGCAAAGACTTACTGATTGGCGGTAGCGGCCATGATGTATTATACGGTGCAGAAAGCAACGATATTTTGCAAGGCGGGCTTGGCAATGATGTGTTATTTGGTGGTGATAGTAATGACAGACTGGAAGGTGAAGCTGGTGCAGATACTTTAACCGGAGGTGCTGGCAAAGATATTTTCGTTTTTAACGCCATAGGCGTTGATACCATCACCGATTTTAATAGTGCAGATGATGTGATTCGCTTAGATAAAACCATCCATAAAATTTTTACCAGTTTATTGACGGCAAAAAACACGGTACTTATCAGTGATGAATTTGTTGTGAATGCGACTGCGCTGGATAGCAACGATCACATTATTTATAACAACAACACAGGGGTATTATTTTATGATGCAGATGGAAATGGCGCAGGTGCAGCTGTCAAAATTGCCCTGCTTGGCAATCACGCTGCTTTAACGGCTGCTGATTTTGTCGTGATTTAAACCAAACAGCTTGCGTTGTCTGAATCAAGGTTTTCAGGATTAAAGGATTATCTGGAGAATGCTTTATGTCGAATTTTTTCTCGTCTTGATAAGGAAAGCTAGACAACTGTAGGTGCGAATTTATTCGCACAGTGCGGATAAATCAGCACCTACACAAAATAAACTTGCATAAGTTGTTTCGTACTCATTCCTAATCTTGTTCATCCTAAAATCTTGTCAATCTTGATGCTGACAATAAAATTACACATTCGCCGTTGGCATTTTTTCGCGTAATTTCAAAAAACGTTGATAACGCGCCATTGAAATCTCACCTTGTTCCGCCGCTTCTCGCACCGCACAGCCTTTGTCTTTCACATGCCGACAATTATGAAATTTACACTTATCCAATAATGGCTCAAATTCTTTATAACCAAAAGCCAATTGCCGCTCGCTCAATTCGGCTAATCCAAAAATCGCTACGCCCGGACTATCAATTAAATCGCCGCCTTCTGGCAAATGATATAACGTGGCTGCTGTGGTGGTATGGCGACCGTGTTTAGTAATCGCGGACACGGTATTCGTGCGCAATTCTTTGTCTGGAATCAACGCATTCGTCAGTGAGGATTTACCCACGCCAGATTGTCCAGTAAAAATGCTCACCTGATTTTTTAACGCCTGTTTTAATTCCGCAATCCCCAGCATTTGCGCCGCGCTGACTCTAAATAATTCATACCCAAGCCCTTGATAAATTGCGAGTTCTTGTTCAATGATTTCAGTGGGCGGCAAATCTATTTTGTTGAAAACCAACACGGCATCAATATTGCGGTTTTCACAAATTGCCAAATATTGGTCGATAAGTAAAAAATCACAATACGGCTCAGGAGCGAACACAACATAGATTTTGTCGATATTCGCGGCAACCGGACGAATTTTTCCATTCCAACTAGGACGAGTTAGCAGGGAACGGCGCGGTAAAATTTCTTCAATTCTGCCTTGATCCGCACTAGCATAAGAAAACATCACTTGGTCGCCTACCGTGACTGTTTCCAGTTTCCGCAAGGTTTGACAAAGAATAATCCCGTTATCTGCGGTTTCAACGGCAATCCCTTGCCCCAAATGCGAAATAACCAAACCTTGGTGTAAATCAGCCATTATGAAACCATTTTTGATTCTAAATGTGCAATCCGAATTGCAGCGGGCGGGTGGCTATAATGAAACGCTGAATAGAGCGGGTCTGGCGTTAAAGTATTTGCGTTTTCTTTGTAAAGTTTTACTAAACCACTGATGAGTTTGCTCGCTTTGGCATGTTCTGCGGCAAAACTGTCAGCTTCAAATTCAAATTTACGTTGAAAATACGCACTAATCGGCTGCATAAATGAGGTGAAAACCGGCGACACCAATGCAAACAATAACAACGCAACGGCATTGGACGCTTGCTCCACGCCTAAACCATTGTAAAACCAAGGTTCTTTAATCAACCATCCTAACACCGCAAAGCTGATAAACGTCATGCTTGAAGAGGCAACCAACATTTTTATCACATGTTTGCATTTAAAATGCCCCAATTCATGCGCTAATACTGCTTCCAGCTCTTCATCTTCCAAAGACTCAACCAGCGTATCAAAAAACACAATGCGTTTATTGTTGCCTAAGCCCGTGAAATACGCATTGCCGTGTCCTGAACGTTTTGAGCCGTCCATAATGAAAATTCCTTCACTTTTGAAACCGCAGCGTTCTAACAAAGTTTGAATCCGTTGTTTTAACGCGCCGTCTTCCATTGGCGTGAATTTGTTAAATAACGGCGCAATTACGGTAGGAAATAACCAGCTCATTAATAACGAGAAACTGATTAAAATCGCCCAAGCCCATATCCACCAAGATTCGCCTACGCTATCCATCACCCACAAAATCACTGCTAATAATGGCAAACCAATTGCCGCGCCTAAAGCTAAGCCTAAAAATTGGTCTTTTGCGAACTGTGCAACCGTGCTTTTGTTGAAGCCGTATTTTTCTTCAATCACAAAAGTGTGATAGTAAGTCGTTGGCAACTCTATTAAAGTCGTTAAGAAAAAAATACTCGCCATTGCGCCTAAGCCCGTGACAATCGGTGAAAAACCGAAATCTGCCCAACTTTTAAACACGCAATCAATGACTCCGCCTAACGTTAAGACTAATAACACTACCATCCCTAAAATGCTGTCGATAGTGCCAAGTTTGCCTTTTTCCACGCTGTAATCAGCCGCTTTTTGATGCGCTTCTAGGCTAATTGTGGCTTTAAACGCCTCTGGCACAGCCGCGCGGTGTTCTAAAATATGTTTTTTTTGCCGAGAGCTAAGCCAAAACTCAACGGCGTGAGAAAGTGCGAAAAAGAATAAAAAAATAACCGTAAATGTATTCATGGTGTCGATTTGAACAATTAGCCATATAAAGGCGTGAATGCTACACTAATCGCTACTTCAATCAAAATGGAAAACTTGCAATGGCACAAGATGCGAACAATTTAATTTGGTTAGATTTGGAAATGACTGGGTTAAACCCTGACATTGATGTGATTATTGAAATTGCTACAATTGTCACTGATAAAGACTTGAATATATTGGCGCAAGGGCCAGTTTTTGCAATTCACCAATCTGATGAAACCTTGGCAAAAATGGATGACTGGAATCAAAAACATCATGGTAGTTCTGGTTTAGTGGATCGGGTGAAAGCCTCTACCGTCACAGCAGCGCAAGCAGAATTAGAAACCATCGCGTTTTTAAAAGAATGGCTGCCAGCGGGAAAATCGCCCATGTGCGGCAATACGATTGGACAAGATAGACGTTTTTTATATCGCTATATGCCTGATTTGGAAATCTTTTTTCATTATCGCAATTTGGATGTTTCAACTTTGAAAGAATTGGCAGCGCGTTGGGCTCCTGAAGTGAAAAAAGGCTTTAAAAAAACGGCAGCGCATATTGCGTTAGACGATATTAAAGAATCTATTGCTGAATTGAAATATTATCGCGAACATCTTTTCAAATGTTAATTTAACTCCCCGCATAAGTAACCAAACATGAGTTTCAAGATATTGCTATTTTTGTAGATGCGACAAATTCGTATTGTTCGGATAAATCCGAACCTACATCTCCTTTAAAACTTTTGTTCAGATACTTAGTTAAACCATGCTGCACAATAATCTTCACCAATATCCTGCAAAAACAACGGCGTAGCTTTAAGAGAACTTATTGAATGAGTGAAAAAATTCTGTTTTTAACTGGCAAACTCGCCGAAAAACAATTGCGGCAAATCCTAGAAAAAATGCAACCCGACTTTCTTTATAAAGTGCATCAACTAGGTTTAAAAGTCGCCGGATTAATGACCGCAGACATGATTGGTCGGCGTTTAAAAGACACGCTCGGCGCGGATAGAATTATTGTGCCGGGACGTTGTCGCGGTGATTTAGAAGCATTGTCGAAAGAGTTGGGTTTGCCGATTGAACGCGGCCCCGAAGAATTGAAAGATTTACCGCAATTTTTTGGCAAACAAGCGCAAAAAGCCGATTTAAGCCAATATAAAGTGAAAATTTTTGCAGAAATTGTTGATGCGCCACGTTTAAGTGTGGAAGACGTGATAAAACGTGCGAGTTATTATCGGCAACAAGGCGCGGATGTGATTGATATTGGTTGCTTGCCCGATACGCCGTTTCCATTGATGCCGGAGATTATTCGCACTTTGAAACAGGAAGGTTTCACTGTCAGCATTGATTCTTTAAACAGTGATGATTTGTTGTTAGGCGGCAAAGCGGGAGCGGATTATTTGCTCAGTTTGACCGATGACAGCGTGTGGATTGCCGATGAAGTTGCCTCCACACCGATTGTGATTCCTGCAAAACATGGGGATTTGCAAACTTTAGAAAAAGCCATCAACACCTTGCAAGCAAAAAATCGCCACTTTATTGTTGACCCGATTTTAGACCCGCTGCATTTTGGTTTTACCGACTCAATTGTGCGTTATCAACAATTTCGGCAAAAATATCCTGATGTAGAAATGATGATGGGCGTGGGCAATATTACTGAACTCACCCATGCCGATACCTCGGGCATGAACGCGCTGTTATTGGGAATTTGTTCTGAGCTGAATATTAATCATATTTTGGCAACGCAAGTGAGCGCACATGCTTGCCGCGCGGTGAAAGAGGCCGATTTAGCGCGGCGCATTATGTATGCGGCGCAACAAAATAATACTTTGCCAAAACACATTGACCCGCAATTGATGTCCTTGCATGAACCCGCGCCGTTTCCTTATCAATTGGATGAAATTGCAGAATTTGCCGCGCAAGTGACAGATCCGAGTTTCAGAATTCAAACCAGTCGCGAAGGCGTGCATATTTATAATCGCGATGGTTTTCATACTTCTTCAGACCCTTTTGAATTATATCCACATTTGAATGTGGCAACGGATGGCAGTCATGCGTTTTATTTGGGGGTGCAGTTGGCACGAGCGCAAATTGCGTGGCAATTGGGAAAACGGTTTACGCAGGATCAAGACTTAAAATGGGGAGTGGCGGCGGATGATACGCAAACTGAAGCCGATATTCACACTTTTAAGCCCACTAAATAAAACACACTTCGTAACAAACTGTCTGAATCAAGATTTTCAAGATTAAAAGATTAACAAGATAGTGATTTATGCTAGTTTTCTTCTCGTATTTATAATCTTGTTCATCCTAAAATCCTGTAAATCTTGATTCAGACAACAAAATAACAGACAGCCTGAATAATTATTTCTCTTTTCAATACCTTATCAAAAAAATGTCAGAAAAAATCAACACCCTTGGATTTATCGGTATCGGTTTAATGGGAAAACCGCTGGTTTCGCGGTTATTAGCCGCTGGTTTTAACGTGAATGTTTGGAATCGCACCGCTGAAAAACTCGCTCCTGTTGTTGCGGCGGGTGCGATTGCGTGTGATTCCATTGCAGAACTTGCGAATAATTCTGAGGTGATTATTTTATGTTTAGCAGATACAGCAGCAGTGGCGCAAGTGGTTGAAAATGACATTCTCAACAGCGGAGCTACCGATAAATTAATCATTGATTTATCCAGTATTCATCCTGAAACCACATGCGCATTAGCGCGAAAACTACAACAGCAAGCTAATATCGGCTGGGTGGACGCGCCGGTTTCCGGTGGCACATTGGGCGCGGAACAAGGAACTCTAGCGATTATGGCGGGTGGCAGTGTAGAAAATATAGCCATCGCGCGGCAAGTGCTAGCTCCGCTCTACAAACAACTCACGCACATGGGCGAAATTGGCAGCGGTCAAGTGACGAAAATTTGCAATCAAATGATTGTTAGCTGCAATGTGTTGGTCATTGCTGAAATGATGAAGCTGGCACAACAAGCAGGCGTGAATGCAGCAAAGATTCCGCAAGCGTTGGCAGGTGGTTTTGCAGATTCTAAACCGCTACAAATTGTCGCTCCGCAAATGGCGGCTGCAAGTTTTGAGCCGATTAAATGGCGCGTGAAAACCTTGCTAAAAGATTTGAATTTAGCGGTAGATATTGCAGGAAAACACGGCACGGCAATTCCAATGTCAGGATTGGCGGCGCAACTAATGCAGTTGCATGGCAGTCATGGTTTTTTAGAACAAGACCCCGCCACCCTGATTAAATTGTTTGAGGATTCATCATGCTGAAATTTTCTGCCAACTTAAGCCTATTATTTACTGAAGTTGAATTAGTTGATCGTTTTCAAGCTGCCGCAGATTCTGGTTTTCGTGCTGTAGAAATTCAATTTCCTTACAGTTTACCCGCTGCGCAAATCGAGCAAATTCTGGGTGAACAATCGTTAAAACTGGTGTTGTTTAATATTGATGCGGATGATTTATTGCAAGGTGGCGAAGGTTTAGCCAGTGCGCCGAAAAAACAAGATCAATTTAAATACGCGCTGGAACAAGCGGAAAGTTATGCGCGGTTTTTAAAACCGGATGTGATTAATGTATTGCCGGGACGTTGTATAGATAGCAAAAAAAACGGCTATTATTTGGATACGTTTAAACGTAATTTAGAACTCGCTCTGGAAGCATTTAGTCCGTTAGGAATTAAAACAGTATTTGAAGCGATTAATACTGTGGATATGCCGCATTTTTTAATTTCCAGCGGTGCACAAATGTTAGAGGTTTTACAGGATGTAAATCAGCGTGATTTATTGATGCAGTACGATATTTATCATGCTGCAAAAATGGAAGACAACTATGCGGAATTTATTCAAGATCACGCAGAAAAAATCGGGCATATTCAGTTTGCCGATAATCCCGGACGCGGTGAGCCGACTACAGGGAATATTGATTTTGCGCAATTATTTGCGCTGATAGATAACTCAGGCTATCAAGGTTGGTTAGGTGCGGAATATAAACCTAGCGAGAGCACGGTAAAAAGCTTGGAATGGTATGCAAATTATAAATAACAAGTAACTTCTTTAGCCATTTATTCGCTAGAAATCCAAATAAAAAAGGCGGAATCAATCCGCCTTTTTTGTTTCAAAATATTATTGAGCCGATAGCATTTCACGCGCTTTTTGTTTTGCCTCTGTTGCCGTTTTATCCAGCAAAACATCAATGGTTTTTTTCGCAACCACAGCAGCCGTATTTTTAACTTTTGCTGTTTTTTGAGTTTCTGCTTGTTTCTTCGCAACACAGGCAATATCGCAATGCGCTGGTGTTTTTGCCTCTGTTTTTGTTTGTATGGGTTGTTTTTTTTCCGTTATTTTGTGCGTTTTGTGAAGCGGATGTTTATGTATTTTAGGATGGTTTTCTGCGGCTATCGTAAAACTGGTAAACACGACAACAGCACTCATCAGACACAGCAGCAAAAACTTTAACTTTTTCACAAAAATCCTTGGTTTATTTTAAGCTGCTCAAATAGTCGCTAATGATTTTAATATCTGCATCACTTAAGTTGGCAGCCATAGCTTGCATAGGCCCACCTTTACGAGTGCCTTTTTTGAAAGCGTGTAATTGTGTCGCAAGATATTCTGGATGTTGATGGGCTAGCTTTGGAAAAGCTCCATTCCCCTCACCTGCCACCCCATGACAACCTGCGCACATGGCAAATTTGCCACTGGCATCGGCTGGCACTTTTGCAGTGCTATTGACTGTTTTATTCGGCAAACTTGCAAAAAACTCTGCTAAATTGGCAATATCCGCTTCCGTTAAATTGGTAGCCATTCCTTGCATCACCATATTAGTGCGCGAGCCTTCTTTAAAAGCATTCAATTGGCTTTTTAAGTAGCCGGCATTTTGCCCTGCTAAGTTTGGATATTGAGCATTGTTGCTAATTCCTTTTGCGCCATGACAACCTGCGCATTGTGCGGCTTTCTTTTCTCCTGCTTTTATATCAGCTGCGTAAAGCGGTGAATGAGCGAATGAAAAAATGCCTAATACTAAAAAACAAGCTGCTTTAATTGATATTTTCATTATGGGTCTCCAAAAATTAAGCTCTGAGGTTGGTGAAAAAATTTTAACTTTATTAGAGCAATCAAAATCCCCGCGCAGTTTTTTAAAATCTATGGGGTTTGGCTTTTGCTTTGTAGATATTCTAATACGTCAGCAGTCTCTACTTGATAATAAATATCTTCCACGCTTACTGTGACACCGATGGATTCAAAGATAATTTCTTCGCCTAAGTAATAATAATACGATTGCCAATGGTCTTTCCGGCGACAAACTTGAATTTCAGCATGGTCTTGCTCAATTATTACATATTCTTGCAAACTGGGGATATTTTGATAAAAAAAGCGTTTTATCGTTAAATCTTTGCGGCGAGTTGTGGCAGAAAGCACTTCTACTAAAATGACGGGGACGGTTTTGTTGTATTTATCTTTATCATCCTCACTACAAATAACCATTACATCAGGATAATAATATTTGCTGCTTTGTTTAAGACGCATATCTGCCATGTAAGCAACACAAGCAGAGCCTTTTTTCTTTAGACTGCTTTTGAGTTCCATTAAAACATTAGTGCTAATTTTGTTGTGATTATCACTCGCGCCCGCCATGTCATAAACGTAACCATCAATGTATTCATGTTTGATTTCACTGACTAATTCATTTTTTAAATAATCTTCTTCGCTGATAAGTTGCTTTTTTTGAGGTTGCGCTGACATTTTTTGCCCCCCACCTTATTCAGTGTTAAATGAAAAAACCTGCAAATTTTAAAAACTTGCAGGTTTTAGATAAATCCACAGAGTATTATCAAGCTAGACCAAGAACATAGTAGATGCTAGCGTTGAAGCATTAGCAACACCTGTGAGGGTTAGCATTAATGTTTCTGTTCCATTAGTGCCTAAGTTTGTAGAATGATAAACAAGTGTGTTGCCTAATCCATCTGGAACAACAATATAGCCTACGGTTGCTGTAACTGTTGCATCGGCTGCAATGGCTGTTGCTGCTGTAGCGATTGCAATAGCTGTGGTTGTGCCATAAACAATAATATTGTTATTAACTGTTATATCGGTTGCTGTGGTTGCATATTCACCATAGGAATCGGTTAAATTGCCAATCGCACTCAAGTTAATCACGTCAATGTCTGCAACAGAGAAAGTCACTTTGTCGCCGGAGTGCGTAGTGCTTGAATATACATAGGTATCTTTACCTGCACCTCCGTCTAAGGTGTCAGATCCGACCCCACCGGTCAAAGTATTATTAGCTGCGTTTCCAATTAAAATATTATTGCTGGTATTGCCAGTGCCAGTGGTTGCTGTGCCTGTTAATGTTAAATTTTCAACACCAAGAAGTAAGGTATAAGAGACTGATGATTGTACGGTGTCTATTTCTGTAGCTACTGTACTCACTTCATTCACAACATCGCCCGCTGCATCAACAACATAAATATCATTGCCTGCACCGCCACTTAAGCTGTCATTGCCTATGCCGCCGTCCAGTGAATCTGCTCCGTCGCCACCTGTTAAGGTGTCATTACCCGCAGCTCCACTTAATGTGCTTGCGGTGTTGGTACTAATAATAATGTTGTCATCCGCGTTACCTGTTCCGGCAGTTGCCGCGCCTATTAAAGTGAGGTTTTCCAAATTAATGTTGGTTAAGGTGTAATTAACCGCTGCTTGTACTGTGTCAATTTCAGTTGTTACGGTGCTGGTTTCATTGACAACATCGCCCGCTGCATCGACAACATAAATATCATTGCCTACATCGCCTGTTAAGGTATCATTGCCTGTGCCTCCGTCTAAGGTGTCATTGCCTAAACCGCCTGTAATGCTATCACCGCCAGCCCCGCCTGTAAGCGCATCATTTCCTTCTCCACCTATTAAGGTATCCGCTAACGCACCGCCGACAATTGTGTCATTCGCTATGCCGCCGGTCACACTAAATTGACCATCTATTTCATTTGTTCCCAAAAAATTTAATGTTCCAGTCGTAAGTGTAGAAGCGTCAAATATTAAAATTGCTGCGCTGGAGACCAATGTGTTTTGCGTTGTAATAGCCACATTAGACGTTGTATTTGCTAGTGTGACCTCTTCAATATTAGTGATATTGTTAAAGTCAATCGCCGACATGACAACATTACCTGTTAAAACAATGCTATCAGTGCCAATGCCACCATCTATAGTATCTGCACTGGTGCTATCAAAAATAAACACATCATTACCCGCATCACCCGTTAGTGAGTCAAGCCCTGTGCCAGCTGTGATAGTGTCATCACCTGCACCGCCAATTAAGATGTCGTTGCCAGCTCCGCCTGTGATTGTGTCGTCACCTGTGCTGCCTGTGACACTCACAGTGCCGTTAGTTGCGGCTATAGTGGCTGCTGAAAACGCAGCAATAGACGCGCTATCAATTGTGACTTTTAACTGACCTCCTGATACAAGCACACCCACTAATGTATCTCCGTTGCCCCAGTCAGTAATGGTGTCCGCGGTTGCATCCGCTCCTGTTAAATCAAACACATTAACGCCCACACCACCTGTTAAAGTGTCCGCACCAGCTCCTCCAACTAAGGTATCATTGCCTGCGCCTCCTGCTAAGCTGTCATTGCCAGCTCCACCTAACAGAATATCAGCTCCCGCAGCACCTCCTGTAATCACATCATTACCTGTACTACCTGTTACGCTAACTCTGCCATTAACTGATGCAATGCTACTCGCTGTAAAAGCTGCGATAGATGTGCTATTAATTGTGACTTTTAATAACCCGCCTGCGGCAAGAGCACCTGCTAAAACATCACCGACTCCCCAGTCAGTAATAGTATCAATCGTCCCATCAGCTCCGGTTAAGTCAAAGGTATCTGAACCTGCACCGCCTGTGAATGTATCCGCACCTATTCCACCTATTAAACTGTCGTTATCTGCACCGCCATCAAGCGAATCTGCACCGTTGCCGCCTGTTAAAGTGTCATTGCCTGCTGCTCCGCTTAATGTGCTTGCCGTATTAGTGCTAATGATAGTATTCGCAATAGCATTACCTGTTCCACTGGTTGCTGTTCCTGTTAAGATGAGTTTTTCAAGATTATTGTTGCTTAAAGTGTAATTCACCGAAGCTTGAACAGTGTCAATTTCAGTTGCCAGCGTACTGGTTTCATTAATAACATCGCTAGCACTATCGACAACATAAGTATCATTGCCTGTGCCGCCCGTTAAGCTGTCATTACCAGCACCACCATCAAGAAAATCTGCACCATTGCCGCCTGTTAAGGTGTCCTTACCTGCCGCTCCGTTTAATGTGCTTGCAGTATTAGTGCTGATGATAATATTGTCATCCAAATTCCCTGTTCCACTGGTTGCTGTGCCTGTTAAGGTGAGATTTTCAAGATTAACGTTGGTTAAAGTGTAATTTACTGAAGCTTGTACAGTATCAATTTCAGTTGCCAGCGTACTGGTTTCATTAATAATATCGCCAGCACTATCGACAACATAAATATCATTGCCAGCACCGCCGGTTAAAGTATCATTGCCTGTGCCACCATTTACGATGTCATTGCCGCCGCCACCAGAGAGATCATCACGACCTGCACCGCCAAGAAGAATGTCGTTAGCATTCCCCGCTGTAACATCAAATTGACCATCCAATTCAGCACTGCCATTAAAGTTTAATATTCCAGTTGTTAAGGTGCTGGCATTAAGTGTTAGCACAGCTCCGGCGGCAACCAAGTTATTGACAGTAGTAATGGCAACATTGCTTGTTGTGTTAACGATAGTAATGGCTTCAATATTTTTAACACCATTAAAGTCGTTGGCTAATACAGCAGTATCACCTGTCAAAATAACACTATCGCTATCTGCCCCCCCATCAACCACATCGGAAGTGTTTAGTCCTGTGCCTGCAACAAAAGTAAAAACATCGTCCCCTGCCCCACCTGTTAAATTATCATTGCCTGTGCTGCTGGAAATACTATCGTTACCCGCACCTGTAACGATAATGTCAACGCCTGTTCCAGCGGTTGTAATTGCAAAGTTACCATTAGTTTCACTGCTACCATTAAAATTTAACGCACCTGTTGTTAAAGTTGCAGCATTAAGCGTTAAAGTCGCTTCACTAGCAACCAAATTATCGAATGTTGTGATAGCAACAGCGGAGCTTGAGTTAGCAACAGTAATCGATTCAATATTACTCACATTGCTAAAATTGGTTGCGGCAACAGCTGTATTTCCAGTCAAAACCACGCTGTCATTATCTGCGCCACCATCAATGGTATCTGTAGTGGTTAAGCCACTTCCTGCAACAAAAGTAAACACATCATCGCCGTCACCTCCAGCAACTGAATCATTTCCTGCTCCTGATGTAATAGAATCATTGCCTGCACCACCTATCACAGTATCTGCATTCGCAGAACCTTTTATCACAGCACTTCCTGTGCCTGTTTTTGAAAGCACCCAATTGCCACCACCTGTTGCTAAAGAAACATCCAGTAATGTAAAGTTGGCAGCATCAATAGCTGCAATCCCTGCATTTGAGCTACCAGCTGTCGCTGTCCAGTTGCCTGCTAACGTTGCATTAGCTGTTGCACCTACTGAAACATTCAATACTTCAGACACACTGCCATTGCCTAAATCATTAATTTGATCCACACCAGCATCTACTTTAAACGTATCTACATTTGCCCCACCGGTTAAAGTATCATCGCCACCACCACCTATCAGCGTATCGTTACCCGCTCCTCCACTTAATGAATTATCTACATTCATACTAGGATTATTAGCAGGATTAGTAATAGGATCATTGTTAGTCGGCGTGGTAATCAATGGATTCCAAAACTTAGTTACACTACCTACAATAACATTATCTAACGCATTGCCTATTCCGTTAACTCCGTTAGTTCCGACTAAAGTTAAGTTTTCAAAATTAGTTGCGAGTGTGTAACTTACAGAAGACACCACTAAATCATTGCCTTCTAACGCGCTCTCAATCACTTTTTCAGAAGATGCGTCAATTAGGTATGTGTCATTTCCAATACCACCATACAATCCGTCATTACCGGCTCCAACACGCCCATCCAAAGTATCATTCCCGCCGCGTCCTTCTAATCGGTTTGCAGAGCCATCACCTTGCAAAGTATCGTTTTGAGGACCACCGTAGACATTTCTAATGCCAATCAATGTATCCCAATAGCCACCTGTTGCTGAGACTGAAGCATCATCAGTCACTAAATTGATGGTAAGACCGACTGTTGTTGTTGAGTAGTCGTAATCAGCAGTATCGGTGTAGGTAAAAACCCGTGAATCTGTGATATTGCTTGAACTAAATATGCCACCTGTTGTGTTTTTAATCGTTCCGTAATCAAAGACAATAATATAATCATTGCCGAATGTTAACGCCATGGTAGGATCAATGCGCAACGTCTTATTGTCTGTACCAATGAACACATTTGCAGTCTTAGCACCTGACACCGTATATGTTTCTAACACGTTATCATTAATATCTGTCAAAGTGATTGTGCCTGTGCCAATCACAATTTGCGTATCAAATGTAAAAAGTAGTTTATTTGGATCACCGATTAGGTTAGTCCAATTGGTCATAATAGGGTCAGCCATAATAATACCTGCTTAGGTTACAAAAATTTAATAATGAGAAATTGGCAACTACTTAAGCTGTCTATGTTTTCTGTTTTTTTTGAATAATTTGCACGTTATAAACCTCATCTAATTTGAGAAACGTAGTTTTTTGTTGAACCGTAGAGACGCAATATTTTGCGTCTCTACTTTAAAAAACTATGTGTTTCTGAATGGATGCGGTTTATCTTGAGTTACCAACAACCAGACTCAGCAACACTCGGAGTTGGTATTCCATCACCATTAAGATCTTCAAGACGATCTCCAAGATTGGTTAGGGCTAAAGTTCCACATTTGTCATTTTCTTGTGGGCTGTTATGCGTTGGCACAGCAGAGAGCGTATAAGAACTGTCTGTTGCTGCAACTTTTAAATCATAATAAGCAACTGCTCCATCAACAGGTGATTTTGTGGCAAAAATAGTAGGCGTGCCTGTGTCTTCTCCAACCCCTGAGTACTTGCCTGTTTCTGAATAATGCCGCTCCATAGCAACAGCAAAACTGGTTAAAGCACCTTTCGCATCTGCACGGCGTGACTTAGCAACACTTTCTTGATAGTTGGGGTAAGCGACAGTGGCTAATATGCCAATAATTGCAATAACAATCATCAATTCGATTAACGTAAAGCCTTGTTGTTTGTTCATTTAGATATGTCCAGTAAATAAAATAATTCATCTGGAGTGCAAAAACATATTTTTTGCACTCCGGCTATTGCTTTAGTGTGATTAGCTCACTCTGAAAATGCTGTGATTGACAACATCAAAAAACCTTTTGTTGTTTTTTATTAGTCATTTCGCAGCTCTTGCCATCCAATACGCGCCATTGCTGGCTTATTAACAAGTTCTTTAATATTTTGATTGCTCGCAACACCTAGCTTTTTATTCGCTATATTAAGTGCAACTAACGCTCTTCTGGCTTTTGCTTTAGCCGCCGCACTCTCAGCAGCAGCAGCCTCAGCAGCAGCAGCAGCATCTTCCACTGCTTTCGCCGCAGCTATTGCAGCTTGTTGAGCAGCAGCATCACCAGGATTAGCCAACGCCACAGCATCAGCGGCAAGTTTGGCAGCAACTGCATCTGTTAACAAATCATCAGCAACTTTTTGCGCTAATAATTTCGCATCATAATCAGCATTAGCAGCATCACTTGCAGCCTGTGCTGCATCAGCCGCAGCTTGTGCTGCTGCCACAGCATCGGACAATCCTCCGCCAATCGTAGAATCACTTGTGCCGGGCACAAACTGTTGGTTATTAAAAAAGCTGGATGATGCTGGCAAACCTTTTAGAAAAACCTCACCTGCAACGACATAATTTTTTGTCGTTGAAGTAACTGTTTGATCTGTTCTAATTAAATCGTCTGTGCCAATATTGCCATTGGAGTTGGTGTCAATAACAGGTTTATCTGTTGCAGTTCCGGTAAATAAATTCATCACCATTTTGTAACCCGTGCCGCTGGCCGTAGTGCTAATCTCTGCCGGAGCGCACAAATCAACATTCCCTGTGTTCACTGTCGTGGTTTCAGAACCTGGTATCCATGTGTTAAAAAACAAATTAACATCATCTGTCACGTCCGGGTCAGCACCTAATCGTTCTTTATTTGCTTTATTAAAGTTCACAAACCAGCCTTGATTGCTGATTAGTTTACCCGCTGAATTTTTAGCGAAAGCACAGTTACTCAACGATTTACTCGCATCAAGACATTTACTTGTTGTTTTATTATAAGCTTCTGCATATTTAACAGTGTTGCTACTCAACAAGCGTGTTTTATCCGTCACATCCAGCCCTTGCTCATTATAAAAAGGCCCTGATAAAAAGGTCTGTTCGATGAGATTTGCAGGTGTCATTTGTGAAAAACCATGATCCCAAACACCATAGAAAGATTGCATATCTGAAGTGCTTACATCTCCTGAAATTAAATATTGTCCTGTTCCAAACAACACCAATACATTTGGAGAATTGCCTACAGCGCGTGCATTCTTAACAATCAAAGGACGCGTTGTAATAGGCTGCGGTTTGGGAGCTGAAATATTTTGTTGTACAGGAACACCGCCAGCAGTGGCGGCTATATGATGTGTTGCGGTAAACAAAGGTTTTGGTGCAGACACAGTGCCATAAGCAACTTTCCAATCAGCAGGGTTAGTGCTAGACAAATCAAAAGCCCACATATTGCCTTTTAAATCCCCAGCATAAACTCTATCGGTAACACTGTTTTGTTTAGTGCTGTAAGTCTGCACTGAGGATAATCCATTACAAGTGGCAAGTGCATTGCAGTTAATGCCAGCAGCAACTTGTGCAGCAGTTGGATCGCCGGCTACAGGTAATTCTATTTTGATGTAATCACCACTGACCGAAGACCAATTTCCATCTAAACCGGCTTCCACAAAAGCAATAAACAAAGCAGCCTGCCCTTTTCCATTGTTGTTATATCCATTGCCGAAAATCACAGCCCATTTGCCATTAGGCATCATAGCAACACTAGGCAGAGAAAAAGAATAGCCCATATCAGAATCATCTGAGCTATCAAACTCCCAAAGTGCAACTTTTGCTGCATTCGCCTCTGAAAACTGGCTAGGGTCAGTAATATCTAACGCAAAAATGCCTTTTCCACCCGCCATTTCACCACTTATTAATACGCTATGCCATGACCTTCCAGGGCCTGTGTCAATGAAAACATCTGAAACAACTGAGGGCATATCAACATAATAGCGATGGTCATAATCAGTTTGTGTTAAATAATGCAAACCTTCTGAAGTATTGGCTGAAAACACGGTGTTCGGAATATACGCCATCAATTCAGAACCATCAGTGGCACTAAAAGCGTGCAACATTCCATCATTCGCTCCAGCATAAACCTTGCGCTGACGGTTTTCTTGGCTTAACTTAAACTCATTGTAAGTTTCACCAAGTGTTGCAGGAAAAGGGTATCTATTTGGCCAAAAGCCTGATGGTTTACCAACAGAAAGAGGATCTGAATGGATAATGTCTCCTAATAAATGGTCTCGCACTCTAAAGTTTTCTCCCGCACCTTCGTTATTCCTATCACCACGCAGATAATTTAAGCGGGCTTGGGCTTTGGTCACTGAAGCATCTTTTAACAAATCATTTTTTTGCTCTGTGGTTAAGTTACCCCACAAAAACGGCATACTTTTTCCGGTTGTGTTGTTGAAAGTAAGAATAGTTCGAGGATTGGTAATCAATTTTGTAGTCGCATTCACTCTTGCATCTAACACGGTACTAGCGTTCCAATCAGGACTTTGTTTCACAGACTTAGTTTTCTCGTCAAAGCTGTAAGAAAGCACATCGCCTGACCAGCTGCCTTTGTCAGATTTGCTAAATTGCGCTAAATACGCCGCACTCACAGAAGGTATTAATGTGGAGCTATTAAAAGACACTGCGGTAGCACTTCCTGCGTAACTCTGGGGTTGGGCATTATTAATCGCTTCAAAAATATGTTTAAAACCTGCGGCTATTTTGTCTGGTGAGCCTGCTGACACAAACAAGCCTCTTGCGTTGTAAGCTGCGTGCCACAAGTCATCTATTTTTTCAGGCTTATCACTGCTACCGCTAGGGTCTCCCCAGTTGCTACTTTCTGTCCAAGTGCCGGGCAATTTAGTGTTAGTATTAAAATCAGGCTGACCATCATTATTTGTATCCAGTAAATAGCCGTCCAACCCAAACGCAACCGTATAAGTCACCATGTGTTGTTTTGGGTTTGCATCAAACGTTGTAATCGGAACTTTGTCATTGAGCGCACTCAAATCAGTAGAATAATAATATTGTGCAACGTCTGCTACTGTTGAATGTCTTTGTGATGAAGTTACATCACTTGTGCTACCAATACCATCGCCATCAGCATCTTGTATGATGCTTTGAGCTGTTGTGTCCAAGTCATCATTCCAATAACCGTCAGTTTGCAAAATGGCAAAGTTTTGTTGGCATTCGTAAACAATAGGGTCTGCATAGGTAACTAGGGTACTGCCACTTGTTGGTGGCAATGCTTTGTGCATAAAGTACTGACCTACTCGATATAAAGCAGGCGGTAATGGTGTAGTACCACTTGGATTTCTAGCGTATAGAGCTTTTAATAAATCTTTATTAGGCGTAAGAAAATTAGTTCTGAGGGTGGTTGACCCTACAGGATCATACTGTGATGGAACAGGAATAAAAATCTTGTTCCAGATGGTGCTTAATCCATAACGATATTTGGGATTCGCATCAATCACCTCACCTACAGAGGCTTTCGCAATGTTAATTCGTTGACGGTAGTATTGATACCAATTGGCAATATTTTGCTTTTCTTCATCTAGAGTTCTACCCCATTCATTTAAGCCAGTTGTATGAGTAGAACTATCTGTAATCGTTGGATTAAGGCTGTAATTAGAATTGATTGAAATAGTGACATTGTTTGAGCCACAGCCTGTGACTGTTGCATAACCTGCTGGATTCACAGAAGGCGTTGTACCAGAACAAGTTGCAGTACCTGTTGTACTAGCAGCTGAGGGAAAGTATTTAATTTCTTCTTTAAGCATCCCTCCGGCATTCACTGTATAACGAGTATGCTCATCCCAAAAGTCCACCATATTATTTGCACCAACAACTCTGTTAATGCCTTTTTTTATTGTCGTTGTGACAACTGTCCCTACTTTTTTACTCACGCTGCTACCTCCCGATGCTATGCTAGGTTTAACCCCTGCATAGCCGTGAGTATCATGTGCTATTTCAAAAACAAAGCCCGTTAGATTTTTAGGGTCTGTTGCTGCGGATTGAGTAGTTGCGTTACCACAATCAAAAGCTGTTGGATAATTCTTTGCCGCTGTAAAACTTGCAGGTGCACAAGCACTGCCGTCAGCATTGCCTTTTTTCCAAGGCAAATAAGTAATACCTGGGTCGTAGTAAATGGTATTCATCTGCGCCGCACGAATCCGCCATTCGTAATTCATATAGCTGGTAATTGTGCTAGTTGTAAAATTGTTTAAATTATCTATTCCATGAAAGTCGTAAACGAAATTGTTACCATCGTCATAATAATCATAAAGATTAAGACCTCCATCCACTTGCAATGAGGCGGGGCATGTTTTTTTCGCCAGAATCCCTTCGTTTTGTGGATCATAAAGGCAAGAGTGCCAATACTTTTTAGTCAACGTATCCCAATCCATCGAACCAGAATCGTCAATCTGAAAAAAAACGTTTGAGGGCACGCCTGCGCCGCTGCCTGTTGTTGTGGAGGTAGAACCTACAAACAAAGGTGCATTGGCTAACTGTCCAGGAGCTGCATAAACAGCGGTAAAAAATAACGCCGCAGTGCCAATACAACTTATCCATAAACACGATTTCAATTTAATCATTATTATCTCCAATCTGTTCGCTTTGAACTTAAAATCAATCCTTAATCTTCAAGAAATCCTGTTGAGCCACCGAAATAGCTACGCAATAAAACGACGGTTTGAGGATTTTTTCCAACACCTCGCGCCGTGACACTAAATTTATAGATAGGTCTATCCTTTGTTGAATCAGGAAAATGCTTAGAATATATATAGGTAATAAAATAACGTGGTTGAGCTGCAAGTGTTTTTTTCCCCGTAACCGGATCCTCATCTTCAACAGAAACTTCAACAGATTTATTATCGTCCGTCCAAGTTGAAGGGTCTTTTTCATCAGGCACAGGACAATCACCATCACAATCACCGCACATTTCAACTAAAGAGGTTCTGTTTTTAACCGTACCAGAACCTGCGTCTGTGGTAGTTGCTACTGCATGAAACACCCCAGGAATGTCGTTTATCGCTCCGCGAATAACACCATTACAAAACTGTTGAATCGAGCCCAGGCCAGGATCAATCGGCGGAACAGTATCAGCAGCTCCTTTATTCCATAACTCTCCTATCTTCGCCTCCCCTGCACGCAACCCTGCTTCTGCTGCTTGAAAAGCTGTGTTCCTGTCAAGATCATTACCTGACATTTTTTCTTCTAAACTATTCACTTTCATTGAACTAATACCCATCATAGTCAATAACAGTAAAATAATTAAACTCACAATCAGAGCTATGCCAGACTGTTTAGAAAGAGAAGGAGTCGTCATTAAGCGCATTTTTAGTTTCCTATTTAAGACGATTGCGAATCGCTAGGGTAATATCATAAACATTGCGTACTCTGCCATCAGTCATCCCCATGCAGGTTGATGACGTACTATTGCTAGGGCAAGTTGTCACTGCTTTGCTGTTGCTCTCAGGCCCCTCCACACCACTGCCAGAGGCATAAATCAGCGTAATTCCCTCTTTTGTTGATATTAACCCGCGAGTCGCAGATCCTGCTAACAATGTTATCCTCACACCTTTTATATTCGCTGTATCATCAACTTGATTTATCGGCAGATACCTATCTGCAATGCCATCATCGTCTGAATCTTCACCGTAGAGAATTTGCATATCTTCAATTCCCTCAACTAACTCTTGTCGTGATCCGACAACTAAAACATTATTAGGATCAAATTGACTTTTAAATAATGCAGGCTGACCATTTGAGCCCAGACGAATATCGTAAGTTACGCTATACCATTTTAAAATTTGCGCCGATGTGCCGTACTCATTCGCAAAATCATCATGATCAATACTCGTACCTGAATTGCCTAGTACTCTAAAAACATCGGCATATTCACAATTAGTGACAACTGCCCAATCATTGACATCTAAACTATCACCTGTACCTGCTTGAATGGTAAGCGGTGTTGTATTACTGCCTGTTTCTACCACAGGAATCGCCAAATTTTTAAAACCAGTCAGCGTAATACTATCTGTGCCATTAACAACATCCGCATCAGAATCATCATTGTCGTTACCGGAAACACCTACGCTTCCTGCCCCAAAAGGATAAACCTTGGTATTGTCTGTAATACAGCCCCAAAAATCAGCCTGATGCACATCCTGTGATAAAAACTCAATCGCAAAACGTCCATTTTCTTGCAAACGTGCATTTGCCTCTTGCAAGCTATAGGTTTTTTTACTCCCAATGAACATTTGAATAAGCCCTCCCACTAAAAACACACCTATCAGCATGGCAATCATGATTTCCACCATGTTGATACCGAGTTGTGAACGCGCAGTTTTAATTATTTTCATAATTTAAACTCCATTCTAAAACAAGGATCATATTGGAGAGGTTTTTGAGTCAGTGTAGCGGGAGCTGTCTCTGCCAGTTTATCCGATTTAAAACAGGATTTCCCTGTAGAATCTACATTATCAATGTGTCCATTATGATTTTCATCCCAACTTATCGTGACAATAAAAGTGCTATCATTCGTGTCGTATGGCGATGTACATCCTGCCCCCGCGCTTGTTTTACAATTAATTACAGAAAGTCGTTCAGCCACTGTACCTCTAGGTAAAATTGCTTTCACACTATTTCTCCATTCATAAATATCATTTCTTGCCATATCAATACGGCCACAACCATCTGTCGTTTTGCAATTAGGTTTCTTCCAAACACTGGCCGCAGGATTTGCAAGTAAGGTGAGATATTGTGTCAACACTTGATCATTTACTGCCTTTTGCGCATTCTGTTCGTCATCAGTACCACTCGGGTCAAGAATAAAGTTAAGTCGAACTCTATCAACTATGCTGTGCGCTAAAACGGATGCTTGAGTTCTGTAATAAGAGCCTGCACTGTTTTTTAAAGCGGTCGCTTGCAAGCCCATCAATCCTAATAAACCTATTGATAAAATAACCACACAAACAATAATTTCTACCAGTGTGAAACCTGCATTTTTTTTCATTGTTGCTCCTAGTTGTTAAGGTGGTGTGCAAGTCGCTTGCTCAACGGGCGGTGTGCTGTCATCTTCGGGAATGCCATCTTTATCTGCATCCGCAGTGCTCACTCTGACTCGCCCTAATATATTGACTAAAACAAGCTTTAAACTATTTGCCCCATCCACTGTGGCTTTGTTTTTATCTGTATTATTACAAAGAACAAAGCGTCCTAAAGTGTTGCTTAATCCCATTGGCGTGTAGGCAATAAAATTCTTGAAATTATTATTCCCCCGCAAAGTATAGGTGAGAGAATCAACGGGTTGTTTAGGCGGTTGCGCTTTATATACACCCGGCAAAGCCTCATGCAGTTGCAAAATACAATCGAGTCCTGCAAGACAATCATCATTATTGCCTTTGTCGTCTACTTGACCGTCAGGCTTAAATTGATTGTTAATAGTTAATTCACCATCAATAGGTGATGTAGTCTCCACAAAAATAACCCATCCATCTTCCCAATCACAATCGACTATATTTGTTTTTGTTGTGCAATTTTCATTTTTACGCACCACAATTCGTTGATTGCGTTTCACCGCTTCACTGCGGGCAAAATTTAAAGTCCCAATAAACTCATTTACCACAGTCGCAAGCTTCGTACTTCTAATAACCGAGTTAAAACTAGGTATGCCAATGCTTGCCATAATAGCAATAATGGCAAGCACCACAACCAGTTCCATTAAACTAAAGCCTCGATAATACTTTTGCATATTCCATACTCCTAACCTCTGCGGTTTATTATAGAAGATACGATTTTTTTTGATAGCCTGCAAAAAACCGTTGGTCTTATCAAATCGACCATTAATCTATTTCTTTGTGTCTATACAGGCATTCTATTTCAATGCCTATACGCTTATAAAAACAACAATATTCATTATCCCAAATTACGCTATATTATACTGACATTAAGCTCAAACACTCCCCATTAGAGGTATACATGCCCGAACTACCTGAAGTTGAAACCACCTGCAAAGGGATTCGCCCTTATCTGGTCGGCAATACCATCACCGATGTCATCGTGCGCGAATCTCAACTGCGCTGGCGTATTCCAGACGATTTGCCGCGCACAGTTTCTGGCTTACAAATTCAATCTGTCACACGACGCGGCAAATATTGTTTATTAAACACCGATACCGGCTCAGTGATTTTACACTTAGGCATGTCTGGCAATTTGCGCATTGTCAACGCACTAGACTTTCCAAAAAAACACGACCACGTTGATTTTATCTTTAAAAACAATGCTGTCTTACGCTTTAACGATCAACGCAAATTCGGTGCGGTGTTATGGGCGCACGGAGACGTGATGACTCATGCTTTATTAAAAGACTTAGGGCCCGAACCCTTAACCGCAGAGTTTAATGGCGACTATTTATTTTTTCGAGCAACGGCGCGAAAAATGCCCATAAAAACCTTCATTATGGATGGGCATATTGTTGTCGGCGTGGGTAATATTTATGCCAGCGAATCTTTATTCATGGCAGGTTTGCTACCCACGCGCTCAGCAGGCAGCGTTTCTTTAGAAGAATATCAAACACTTGCGGCGGTTATTAAAATCGTTTTGCAACGCTCAATAGATCAAGGTGGCACAACGTTGCGAGATTTTCTCAATGCCGAAGGCAAACCGGGCTATTTTAGCCAATCACTTTCAGTTTACGGACGCGCGGCAATGCCTTGTTATCAATGTCAAAACCTGATTCAACAAATTAAAATCGGGCAACGCGCCAGCTATTTTTGTCCTGTCTGTCAAAAATAAACCTGACAGGTCTTGGAGACCTGTCAGGTTTTAACCGCATTATTTTTTATCAAACACCACAAAATCACGCCCTATCGTAAAAGCGGTCGGCTCTTGTGCTGAATCTGTATAGCGTTTTGCAAAATTAGGAATAGTGCGGGTGGAAAAGTCAGCAATTTCATGTGCGCTAATTTCCTTGTTTTGCGGCATAAAATCCGCCTCGCCTCGCATTCCTTTTCCCAACACATAAGTAAACAAACCATGTCCTAATTCCGCTAATTCTGCGGCTTTTTGATTTTTGCGCGTTGCGGTAACAATGGTAATCCCTACAGAACGACTGATGGTGCGACTAAATTTACGCTGAGAATCTTGCAATTTTTTAAACGAATCCAAACTTGCCCCAGAATAACAAGCATCTATCATCAGCAAAATATGTTGAATATTAGAATCTTTAAAAATATCGCCAATTTCAGTGGCAGAAATTCCTACCGAAGCAAAATAGTTTAAATCACTGTGCAAAGTGGTTTCATAAGGTAAAAAATACCATTCGCCATTCACCGAAATTCCATGTCCGGCAAAATAAATCGCCAAGGTATCTTCTTTTTCGCCATGACTTAACTCACGCAATGCCGCCAAAATACTGGCTTTATTGGCATTTTGGTTATACATCTGTTTGGAATCAATCGACACAAACTTCAAGCCCTGCTTTTGACTCAATATTTGATTAATTAACTGCGCATCCGCAACGCTGTAATCCAAATTTAAATTTTTATCCGCATACTGATTAATACCAATTGTTGCCAACTTTAATTTAGCCGGTTTTGCCGAGCGAGTAGAATTAAATATCGTCTCCTTACTTTGATTTTCAATGCCTATTTTATTGCTGGCAATCGCCTTCACCTGATTTTGTCCCGCTGTAGGCTGTAGCTTTAAAGTCAAAGTTCGATGCGCCTTATCATTTTCATCGGTCACTGTTGTATCTGAAACAACCGCCCTTTTTACATTGATCGCTTTTGCGTTGTGATACAAATTCACTGCGTCAATGCCGCCGCCTTGGTCATAAACATCCACTGTTAATTCCACATCATCATTCGTCACGGCGTTATTATTCACCGCCACTTCTAATTTAGGCGGCAAAGTAATGCCTTGCTGTATTACAGTCGGCTTGGTGATTAAATAATTTTCATCATTTAACGCGCTAGAAAGCAATCCCGGCTCATAGTATTTGTTAGCAATATTATCAAACGGAATATCTTGTTCGCCTGCTTGCCAAGACACATTGGGCATTCCAGCTTCTGAGCTATCAAATCGCCCACTGCTGTCCAACACTGTCCAGCCTTGTGTCGTCGAAATCAGTTGTAACAATTCCTTACCATCTGCCACATTCCATAAAAACACTTGTCCATTCTGCGTGGCGGTGATTAATTTTTTGCCTTGCGCCAACAACGCCACAGCGCGAATCGGATTATTTTCTTTCGCAATCGTGATGATTTTATTACCTTTTCCATCCGCTATCAGCACACTGCCATCAGCCAGCGCGTAACTATAAGTATTTTCTACCTTATCCACTGCCACAATCGGCGTGGATAATTTTTTTGTGCTGAGCACTGAGCCATCTTGTGTATCCCAAACCGTGCTCTCGCCATTGCCAAAAACGACTTCAAGCGAATTATCAAATTTAAATTTTTCAAAAACAACAGGTTGTGATCCGTTTGTAAACGTTCTTAGTTTTTTTCCACTGCCGAGTCTTCTAACTTCCACTATATCGCTACCAGAGTTCTCATCATGGCAAACAACCGCAAGATAACGTTTATCGCCAGAAAAACTGATACTGCGCACCACGCCGGACAGATTAGCTTGTTGCCACGTCATTTTGTTGGTTTTTGTATCCCATAACGTTAAGTTTTGCTTGTCACTGGCAATCAACAACAAACTGCCATCGTCAGAAACCGCTAAATCATTAATTTCGCCTAAATTCATTGGCAATGCAGCGCGTGCTTGTGCCGTCAACACATCATAACTACTAATCCCATTCGCACCGCCCGTAAACAAAACCTGTTCGTGCGCATCCACCGCAATTCGACTCGTTTGCTTGCCAAACACCGCAGGTCTTTGAATCCCTAAATCTAAATCCCATACTCGCGTGCTACCGTCAGCTAATAATAGCGATAAAAAATGTTTATCCGCACTAGCCTGCATTTGTTTTACTACGCCTGCGGAATTGCGCACTTTTAATTCAGGAATCACCAAGTTATCAAATAAGTTTTTGGCAATGCCGCTGCTAACAGTTCTACTGACCTGATTTGTCACTTGACTCGACATGTCAATTGATGGCGCGGCGTGCGCTAAGGGCAGAATTAACAACGATGAAACTGACAAAAACAATGATTTTTGATTCATAATGAGTCCTCAAATAAAAGGGCAAACAAACAGTTGCAGGAATAGAAACACTTTAGAGGCTGTGAAAGTATTTAAAAAACATCAAATCGTTGTTTTTAACTCATTGATTTATATTGCCTACCGGAGTCAAAAGTCGCGACTTTTGACTCCAAAATCGAATACTTTCACAGCCTCTAAAGCTATTGCACTCCAGCAAGATAAAAACATGACTCCGCAACATCTCAGTGCATTTTAAAAAATTAAAAAATGAAACGCCGCCAATTTCTGCAATTATTAACCGCCTTAGGCATATCGCCACACATAGTGAACAGTCGCGCCTCTGACGCAAACCTCTATCAACTACCCGAATTCGGCAATACCAGAATCTTACACTTCACCGATTGCCACGCCCAATTATTGCCGATTTACTACCGCGAACCTAGTATTAATATTGGTGTAGGCAATGCCAAAAATAAACCACCGCATTTAACAGAGCAAGCCTGGTTAAACTTTTTCGGCGTAAAAAACGGCACTCGCGCCGCTCACGCTTTCACCGCATTAGAGTTTAACCATGCAGCACAACAGTATGGAAAAATGGGCGGCTTTGCCTATCTTGCCAGTTTAATTAAACAATTACGCGCCGAAGTTGGCGATGGAAACTCATTACTCCTCGATGGCGGCGACACATGGCAAGGTTCAGCAACCGCGCTATGGACAAAAGGACAAGATATGCTTGCCGCCTGCAATCTGCTCGGAGTGGATGTGATGACCGGACATTGGGAATTTACCTACGGTCAACAGCAAGTCTTAGAAAATATTGCCGCTTTTAACGGCGATTTTGTCGCGCAAAATATTAATCTTTCAGAAGAAGCGCAATTTGCCGCAGAAACAGAAAACGCCTCTGTTTTTAAACCTTATGTGATTAAACATTTAAAAAATGCCCGCGTTGCCATTATCGGACAAGCGTTTCCTTTCACACCGATTGCTAATCCAAAACATTTTATTCCAGACTGGCAATTTGGAATTGCAGAACACGCTTTGCAAAGCCTGATTAACGAGATTCAAACTAACAAAAAAGCCGATGTGATTGTGTTGTTATCACATAATGGCATGGATGTAGATTTAAAACTAGCAACACGCGTGACAGGATTAGATGTGATTTTAGGCGGGCACACCCATGATGCCATCCCAAAACCTGTGTTAGTGGGAAAAACATGGGTCACAAACGCAGGCAGTCACGGCAAATTTCTCGCGGTGTTGGATTTAGAGATAAAAAATGGGCGATTAGCCGATTTGCGTTATCAACTCCTGCCAGTTTTTTCAAATTTATTAACAGCAGATAGCGCAATGCAACGCTTAATTGACGACATCCGCGCTCCTTTTTTGGAAAAACTCCGTCAACCGTTGGCAGTCGCAGAACAGTTGTTATATCGGCGCGATAATTTTCGCGGCAGTTTCGATCAAATTTTGCTAGATGCCTTACTCAGCAGAACAGAAAGTGAAATTGCGTTTTCCCCAGGTTTTCGTTGGGGCGCAACATTATTAGCAGGCGATACCGTGTATTTTGAAGATTTACTCAATCACACTGCGATTAGTTATCCGAATACTTACGTTAGCGCATTATCCGGTGCGGAAATCAAAGCGATTTTGGAAGATGTGGCAGATAATTTATTCAATCCAGACCCTTATTATCAGCAAGGCGGTGATATGGTGCGCGTGGGCGGCATGACTTTTCGCTGTAACGCCGAGGCAAAAATGGGCGCACGAATTTCTGAATGTCGCTTAGGAAATGGTGAATTATTGCTGCCTTGGAAAAAATATAAGGTGTCCGGTTGGGCGGCGGTGAATAAATTGGCTTGTGCAGAACCGATTTGGGATCTTGCAGAAAAATATTTGCTCGATAAAAAAACGGTTTAATTTCTGTTTGCGATGTTGTTAAACCTGCTTGCGTAGATTTATTGCAAAATAATTTAGCGCAAAAATTTTCAAGACGACTGGTCGTTTTTACAAAAAAATTTCAAGACGACCAGTCGTTTTAAAAAATTCAGCAGGTTTATGGGTTAGTTTTACAAAAAAACGAAAATCTTCTTTACCTTTTTTCTTTCCAATTTAGGAATGAGCACGAAACAACTTATACAAGTTTATTTTGTGTAGGTGCGGATTTATCCGCACTGTGCGAATGAATTCGCACCTTATATCTACCGTTGTCGAGATTATTTCATGCGCGTTTCTTAGTCTTTCAAGCAGCCGTTTTTTAACCAGGCACAAGTCGGTGGCGTTGCTTTTTGCAAACAATTATCGACCGCACAAACCACTGAGCCTAAAGTCCAGCTCGCATCCAATTTTTCAGCAGTGGGCGGAACATTTAAAGTTTGCAAATATTTTTCAAAGTAAATCGGACGAAAACAAGAGTTTATTTCATCAAAACACTGACCTTTTTGTTCACAACATTCACCAATTTGACTCTCTTTCCAGTCCGCAAATTTATCCATTAAAAACCAGTTGCTCACATCCGCTTTGTCAGAAGGAATTTTTCGATGCGTACCTTGTTGACCTTTTGCAAAATTATAAGGATCGCGGATGCCTTGGATGTCAGCTATTTGCATTTGTTTGGCGCAATCGTTTTTATGCCAGTCTTTTTGCGTAACAGCAATGCCATAAGCGCAAGCTTCAGGAATGCCTAACGTTTTAGGTGCTTCATCCTGACCTAAGCCCAGAAAAGAATAACTGTAAATAGGGAGCAATTTTCCTTTAACCAGAATGGTTTTATTTGCATCGTCAGTCACATCACATTTTGAACAAGGAAACGTAATTTGCGAAGAAGCTCCACCCATTTCGACAGTGCCGAAGTTGTTATTGTCTTTTTCTTCGCGCACGGTCAGCCAAGCAAAAACACCTTCTTCGTAACCTGTTAAGGTGCGTGTATGAATTTTTGCAGCATCACCTACTTTTGCTTTGAGTTTTTGATTTAAATTTGTCCACAACTCGCGGCTTTTATCAGGATTTTTTTGTTCTGCAATTCGCATTCCTGCGGTGGCATACACAACAGCAGAAACGACGTTACATTGCTGCGACCAATCAAAAGCTGACCATTTCACTTTGCCTTTTTTCTCATCAAAAGGGCCATCTTCCTTAATTTTGTCTAACGCAGAAATGACTTCAGTGGTCACGTCATCAATATCAGCAATTTTTTTGCCGCGAATTTCACGCACGGGGTCTGCCAATGCAGATGTCAATTTAGGGCCTTTATGCTCTAGCCATGTATTGTCTTTTTTTTCATAAACATATAATCGTGTGCCGCTGCTGCCTGCATCAAAAACGATGTGGCAATCAGGAAGTTTCTCAGCTTTTGCGTCAGTTTCTATAGCTTTGAGAGGAACTGAATAACCGGCAATGCAAAAATGCAACAAAAAAATAAACGAGAGTTTCTTCATTTTATGATTCCTAGGGTTAGATTTAAGGTTAATAGGTTGCTATATCGAAACGTGTTTAGTGGATGTTTTTTTTGTCTTATTTTTTTGCAGAAAGCTTTTTCAACTCATCAAGACTCAAGCGAGTGATTTGCGCAATTTCTGCTCAAGATAAGTTCAAGTTAAACAACTATTTGGCAATCGCCACTGCTTTATCGTATGTGCCTTTTTTAATGCCGCGTTCTTCACCCATCAAAAAATGGGGTCATATTTCTATTTCAACATCCAACATTTTAAACTCCTGCTGTCTGTTTAAACTTAAATCGCAATTAGCGGCTAATGTTTCCAACATGCTGATATATTCGAGTAAAGTTTTGGCATTCAGCTAATGATAGTTAATCACGGATGTTACGCAGTTCTCAGTGAAAAGTGTATCATTTCAGACATTAAAGTCATTTGAGTTTATCCTTGCATGGAAACTGTAACACCGCCCATAACAAACCAATCCCTCATTACTGTTGCAACCGTGCAAGGCACAACTTGGCAACAATTCCCTGAAGATTTATATATCCCGCCCGACGCGCTTGAAGTTTTTGTTGATATTTTTGAAGGCCCGCTCGACTTATTGTTATATCTGATTAAAAAACAAAACATTGATATTTTAAATATTCCCGTTGCAAAAATTACCTTGCAATATATGAGTTATGTGGAATTAATGCAGACTGTGCATTTAGAACTCGCGGCAGAATATTTATTAATGGCGGCTTTATTAGCGGAAATAAAATCACGGATGTTATTACCGCGCCCTGCGGAAATGGCAGACGAAGAAGACGACCCGCGTGCTTATTTAATTGCAAAATTAAAAGAATATGAACGGATGAAACAAGCCGCCGAAGATTTAGATAAATTGCCGCGCCAAGAGCGCGATATTTTTCCGCCGCAAGTGGAATTGGGCGAATTAGTGATTAAAAAACATTATCCTGAAGTGGAATTATCTGAATTACTATTGGCATTTCAAGATGTATTGAAACGCGCTGAGCAATTTACTGAGCATCAAATTAAAAAAGAGCAATTATCTTTGAAAGATAGAATGCTGAGTGTTTTAGCGCGATTAAAAAATGGTGAACGCTTAAGTTTTTTCAGTTTATTTAGCGTGAAAGAAGGTCGCGCCGGCGTGGTGGTGTCGTTTTTAGCGATTTTAGAATTAAGCAAAGAAGGCGTGATTGAGGTTTTGCAAAACGAACCGTTTGGAGAATTATTCGTGCAAGGCATTACCGCGTCTAATAGTTGAATTTACCTGCGGAAAAACTTAAGACGACCAGTCGTCTTAAAAATTTTTTGGATTTTTATAAATTCTGGAAAATAGTTAATCCGGTTTTCATCCTATCTGTAAGCTATATCTGACACAAAATTTATCGAGTACACTATAATAATGTGAGTCAGTCGATGTTTTTACCCCATTATTCCCTTAAGTATTATGAACACTCCCTTGCTTAAAAAAATTCTGTTGTTTGCAGCTTTGCTAACTTTAAGCGGCTGCTCTCAAGTGCCTACTAAAACCGCAACGCCCGGCGGAATTGGTTCAACGCCTGTCGCTACAACTGATGATTTAGACCCGCCTTTTAGCGGCACACCGATTGAAGCAAAAATTTCTTCTTCCGTGCAACTCTATCCAAGTCAATTCAATAACTTAACAGGATGGGCAACGGATAATCACGTTGAGGCAATGACGGCTTTTCGGCAATCGTGCAGTCGTTGGCAAAAAATGCCACCTTATCAATCAATGTCTGGTGCGTTTGATTTAGGCAGCGTTGCGGATTGGGCGCGATTATGTGCAATTGATGTGAAGTTTGGCGAAGAACGGCAGTTTTTTGAAAAATGGTTTAAGCCTTATGCGGTTGTGGATAGTGGCAGTGCCAATGGCTTATTTACAGGTTATTACTTACCTGAGTTGCATGGCTCATTCACTAAAACCGAACGGTATCGTTTCCCGATTTACCGCACGCCCAGCGATGCAAGCAGCAGAGGCAAAAGCCGAGCTGAAATCTATGATGGCGCATTGGAAAATAAAAATCTGGAATTAGTCTGGGTGGATGATGATGTTGATGCCTATTTTATGGACGTGCAAGGCTCAGGACGGATTTTGATGGATGATGGCTCAGTGAAAGGCGTGGGTTATGCCGGCAAAAATGGACGCAGTTATTTTGCTATCGGGAAAGAGTTAGTCGATAGAGGGGAAATTGCGAAAGCGGATATTTCCATGCAAACCATTCGCAGCTGGATAAAACAGCATCCAGACGAAGGAAAAACCTTGATGAGAAAAAATGCCTCGTATGTGTTTTTCCGTTTTACCCCCGGCGAAGCGTCAATTGGCCCTACAGGTGCAATGGGTGTACCGCTGACAGCGCAACGCAGTTTGGCGGTGGATAGACAATATTTGCCAATGGGAATTCCGATTTGGTTGAATGCGCAACATCCGAAAGGACAACAACGTTTGCAACGTTTGGTGATGGCGCAAGATACAGGCGGCGCAATCAAGGGCGCGGTGCGAGGGGATTTTTACTGGGGACAAGGTGCGCAAGCCGGAGAAATGGCTGGGCCTATGAAGTCTAAAGGGCGATTCTATTTACTTTTGCCAAGCAATCTTTATGGCCTTGGGAATAAATCGGTTGCAATAAATCCGTAATTTATTTTTTAGACCTCGGTGGTTTTTTTAAAAACCTCCGAGGTTAATGTTGAGTCAGCGAACTTTAGTTAAATAACCATCCGCTTTCACAGGAACGTGTTCTAAAATCAGAATCGCCCCTAATTCAGCCATCGCTTTTTGATACACTTTTCGTTTGAAATGTACGACATCCGTTAAAGGGTGCCAATATTCCACCCATCGCCAGCCATCAAACTCTGGCTTAATCCCACAATCAAAACGCACATTTGCTTCTGAAGTCACCAGCCGCAAAATAAACCAAATTTGTTTTTGTCCTATGCAAATGGGAGTGGAGTTACGGCGGATATAACGCTCTGGTAGTTTATAGCGTAGCCAGTAGCGCGTCCGTCCTAAAATCTCAACGTGTTCGGCTTGTAAGCCAGTCTCCTCCCACAATTCTCGATACATCGCGGTTTCGGGGTCTTCATTGCAATCAATGCCGCCTTGTGGAAATTGCCATGAATTAACGCCTTTTCTTTTTGCCCAAAACACGCGACCCTCATCATTGCAAAGGATAATTCCGACATTGGGTCGGTACCCTTTAGAGTCTATCATGTTAAAACCTGTGTGTTGTCCTTGCTATGATTTTAAGGCTTACAATGGTATTGTAAGTTATAGCTCAGATAAGTAAAAATAATGGCGACATTGTTCCACAAATCAGGCACTGAGGCTATATCCTTTCATTTATTTTTTTACACAGGTTCAACCGTGAGTTTAGCAATTTTTGATTTAGACAATACCTTGATTGGTGATGATAGCGATTTTTTATGGGGGCAGTTTTTAGTTGACCAAGGTATTGTTGATAAAGCCTATTATGAAGATAGCAATGCCAAGTTTTATGCCGATTACAAACAAGGCACATTGGATATTGTTGAGTTTTTAAAATTTTCTCTAAAACCATTAGCAGACCACCCCGCAGAGCAATTATATCAATGGCGGCAGCAGTTTGTGGAACAAGTGATTACGCCGGTTTTATTGCCCGCAGCCTTTGAATTGGTGGATAAACATCGTCAAAGAGGTGATACGTTGTTAGTGATTACAGCCACGAATCGGTTTGTCACTGAGCTGATTGTGAAACGATACGGTATTGATAATTTACTTGCGACTACACCCGAATTCAAAGATGGACGATATACCGGCGCGTTTATTGAAGTGCCTTGTTTTCAAACTGGCAAAGTGACTTTATTAGAACAATGGCTGAAAACATCGGGCGAAACGTTAGATGGCAGTTATTTTTACAGCGATTCGCATAATGATTTACCGTTGCTTGCAAAAGTTGATCATCCGGTTGCCGTTGATCCAGACGAAAAACTAAAACGCGCGGCAGAAGAAAAAGGCTGGTCAATCATCAGTTTGCGCGGAAAATCTTGCCCCAACACGCATTTTCACAACGAATAAATTATCAGGCTATCTGCCTTTGCTTTGTCTGAATCAGGACAATGTAACCATTAGATTTGTTTTAACTTTACTAATCAATCAGTTATAAAAAAATCAATTTAAAAAGTATTCTTTTAAACTGTTGATTTTATTATCTGCTGGAGTACAAAACATGTTTTGCACTCCAGTTTTTTGAACTATAACAGTTTGATATATAAGGTTGTCATTGCTTATCCATCTTTGGTCGGATTGAAAGGGGTGGCACTATAACAGTTGACCTCCTCTCAATCACTAAAAATGAATTGCACTTGCGAGTTGAATCCGCCTCTATTTCAGCAATGTGCTGTTAAATAATGGCTGCAGTAAATTGTCGGGAATATTAATCGTTATTTGCATGATTTATCTCAGCTTTTACGGTAGATAAGCAGGCATCCAACACAGCTTGAGCAGAGTAAATGATTTTGATAGTTTCTTGCATATCTAATAGCCCTTTACTATCTATTGCAGGAAACGGTTGGTCTAATAGGGCAACAGTCATATATTTACCACTGCCGAAATGATCAGGACGTTTTGCCTTAATTTTATGTTTGAGACATTCAACAACAACCATGTTATGCAAGTGTTGTCGAAAAGCACGCCGTTTTGTTGCATCTTTTACGCAAATCCTAAAGCAAAATTTTCTTTGCTTATTTTTATATTCAATCTGTAGGTTTAGCTGATAATCGACATTTCCTCGAAAATACCACCAAAATCCAAGAAAACCACCAGAAGGATTAGCCACATAATCCCATCCACCAGCCTTAAGAGTATTTTGCAAATGCGCGTAAAAACCTTTCCACGCATTCCATCCCCATTGCTCTGGAGGTAAATTTAAAAAACTCTGCACACTATCTTCTATTTTACGCAAACGATTACTAAAATCGTCAAGAATGTCACTTTTTAATCTAGCCGCTTTTCCATTAACGTTTTCTAAAATAACCAGTAAATCTTTCCGTTCAAACACCAGATAACCTTGTTTCAAAACCTCGCTGTAATCACTTTGATCGCCAGTTTGAATATAAACTGAAATCACGTTGTCGCTAGCAAATCCAAGTGTTTTAGTTACATATTCTTTATATATTTCAAGTTGATTTGAGTGCTGTTTCGTACCTACTTTATCTTCAATTAATATCGCTTTTTCTTTACCATTCACTAAACACAGTATGTCGATATTACCATCTTGTTTTCGTATTTCCACATTAGAAAACTCTACTTGTAGTGCAGCACCTGCTCGCTGATAAATTAAGTTTAAAAAATCTTTACCAACCAGATGAAGAAGAGGATTTTCCTTTTCGTAGTCTGCTTTTGCCCACGATAACAACCAGCATAAAAAACCATCTTGTGAAAGTTCGGATGTTGCAAAATTAAATAAATTTGGACGCATGATATTTTCTGCTTAAGTAGTTAAAGTGAAATTCTTATTTTAATTTATGGCATTATTTTTCTACTTTTCACAACCCCGCAATTGCATAAAACACAAAATGCAACAAAGCCATCGGCAACGCCAAAATCACACCCAAAATTCCAAAATACATTAACCCAATCAAAATATAAAACCCATACGGCTCTATTTTTTCATATTTATACAATAAATGACTCGGCAAAACGCCGCTGATAATCCGGCTGCCATCCAAAGGCGGAATAGGAATTAAATTAATTAACGCCAATACCAAATTAATTGAAATACCCGCCATACCCATATACGCCAACGGCAAAGTCACACTTTCGGTATTCACAATCACGCCCACTCGCGCAATCAACGCCCAAATCAACGCCATTAATAAATTCGACACCGGCCCTGCCAACGCCACTAACGCCATATCCGTTTTAGGCTTTTTAAAATTGCGCGGATCAACGGGCACAGGTTTCGCCCAGCCAAAAATCATGCCCGTGCCTGTCAACAACAAAATCCCCGGCAAAATCACTGTGCCAATCGGATCAATATGTTTCAGCGGATTGAGCGTTAAACGTCCCATAAAAAACGCCGTGCTATCACCGCGCTTTCTCGCCATCCAGCCATGCGCCACTTCATGCACGGTAATCGCAAAAATCACAGGCAATGCCCACACGACAATTTTTTGTACTAAGGTTAATTCTTCCATTCTTGCTACTCCTGTTATTCAAGCATCGGCGCAATGCCTTTGCCTTGCCTTATAATTTCCGCGCCGCCATTAGCAAAACTAATAACCGTCGTGGGCTGGTAATCAATCACACCGCCGTCAATAATCAAATCAACTTCGTGTTCCAAGCGCAGCCTGATTTCGTAAGGATCTGACATGGCATCGGCATCATCCGGTAACACCAAGGTTGTCGTTACTAACGGCTCACCTAACTCCTCAATCAACGCTAACGCAATCACATTATCTGGAATCCGAATGCCAATAGTTTTTTTCTTCTCATCCTGCAAGCGTCTTGGCACTTCTTTCGTCGCATCCAAAATAAAAGTAAATGCGCCCGGCGTTAATGTTTTAATCAACCGATACGCATCATTGGCGATTTTAGTAAACGTGGAAACTTGCGCCAAATCTTTACAGACCAAGCTAAAATCATGTTTTTCATCAAGTTTTCGGATATTACGAATTCTATCTAACGCATGTTTATCGTCTAAATGACACGCGATAGCGTAAGCAGAATCGGTTGGATAAATCACAATGCCACCTGCTTTAATTATTTCTACTGCATGTACAATTAAGCGTCGTTGCGGATTTTCGGGATGAATATGGAAATATTGAGACATTTGTAAGTGCATAACTAAATCTAAGTAGCTGGCTATTATACCGTATTATCTTTCGGATTCTTTTTTTGCCACTTTATCGCGTAGATAAACCGGCATCGCGTATTCTGCGGCAACGCCTTGCTGATTTTGCAATCCTAATACGCCTAATTGCGCAATCGCGGCAGCTTGCGGCAACAACTCACTTTCATAACGTTGTAGTTTGTCGCCTAATGCGTGACTCAACTCTGCGGAATAAACTTCCCACGCCGAGCCAATCCCTACACCAGTCATCTGCGGAACAATAATTTCCGTTGCAGGAGTCACGGCTTCTGCACCAATTAGCTGTGCAAAACCGTCTGCATTTTTTTCATACACGCCCCAAAAAATCTCACCCATTCGCGCATCCATTCCGGTGAAGGCAACCGTTTCAGCATTCCGATTGAAAAAATCTTGTGCAAGCGCGGCTAATGTGGAAACCGGTACAACCGGTAAATCTGCGCCAAAGGCAATTCCTTGAATAATTCCCGTTGCAATTCTAACGCCAGTAAATGATCCGGGGCCGCGACTAAAGGCAAGGCCATCAAGTTGTTGCGGTTTTAAACCGGCTTCATTCATTAAGCTGTCTATCATCGGCAAAATCAAACGGGTGTGTTGCTGCGGAACAATTTCAAAACGTTGTTGAATCTGTCCATCTATAAACAACGCGGCAGAACAAGCGTGCGTAGCAGTTTCTACGGCAAGTAATTTCATTGAGTGTCTCTTTTCTTGTAGGATTTTTTGTGATTTATCTCGTTCCCATAGGATTTAGGAACGAGATTTGAGTGGATGGTTAGAATGCTTATTGTACCGATTTTTTCGGGGTGTTCGCAGGCAAAACAGTATCAGACGCACTCACTTTGCTTGGTTTTTTCAATATATCTGTCAGCATAAAATCACTGCCATGCGTATAAATCACAGGTTCTTGTACAAAACCTAACACACGTTTAGAGAAAACGGGCAGTGATTTAAGAATTGCTTCTGCCACACCGTGCGCTGTCACTATTTTTGTCGTATCTTTGTTTTGGATTTCTTGCGCCATCAAATAGGTAAACAAACCATGCCCTAAGCTTTTTAACTCCGCAGCTTCTTGATCTTTTGCCGCAGCTGTTACCACCGTAATTCCCAAGGCGCGGCTTAATTGTCGTGTGAAATAACGTTGTCCATTTTGCAGTTGCGCGAAGACATCCATACTGCCACCGGAATGACAGGAATCAACCATCAGCAAAATGTGTTGAATTTTGGAGTTTTTGAAAATATCGCTCAACTCTGTTGCAGAAATACCGGCTTGCACAATTTTTTCCAATGACGGCAGCATTTTGGTTTCATACGGTAAGAAATACCATTCTTTACCCAATGCCACACCGTGTCCGGCAAAATAAATCACCAACGCATCTTGGGCTGTTCCTTGGCTTAACTCTTTTAGCTCTGCCAAAATTTTCGCTTTTGTGGCATTTTCGTTATACAAACCTTTATAAGCCGAAATTTTTGCGGTGTTTTTCAATGCCGCCACAATAGATTCTGCATCTGCCACACTGTAGTTTAAGTCTAACTCTTTATCACTGTATTGATTAATCCCCACCGATAACAGGCGCAATGATGACGCATACGCTTTGCTTTTGCCGTCAAAACTAACTTCAGAGCTGCTGTTTTCAATCCCCATTGTGTTGCTAGCCGTAACTTTCAGAGTATTTTTACCCGCACTCGGTGTCACAGTCAGCGTAAAAGTTCTACGTTCTGCATTGCCGTCTTCTGAAATTTGTGGCGCAGGCAAACGAGTGTTGTCACTGAGCATTCTGCCATTATGATAAACATGAATTTTATCAATGCCACCACCACGATCATAAACATCAAACTGCACTGTAATGTTCTCACCTTTCTGTTGTTTTTCTGCAATCTGCAAATCGACTTTAGGTGGCAATGTTACACCGTCTGCTACAGCCATTGAATGACTATTGAGATAATCTTGGTTTTGTAACACGCTGGCGAGCAAGCCTGGTTCATAATAATTTTCAGAGAAACTGTCTAATGAAATTCCTTCTTCATTTGCCAACCAAGTGAAGTTTTCCAACGATTCTTCTGTGCCATCAAAACGCCCAAAAGCATCCATCACCGTCCAACCTTGCAATGTTGAAAATAAACGCAGCATTTTTTTACCTGATTGCACATCCCAAACTGCCAAATCACCATTTGCCATCACCGTGAGAAGTTTTTTGCCAGCTTCCAGCAGTTTGACATCTTTAAACGGATTGTCTTTATTTTGCAACGTTAATACCACGTCACCTTGCGGATTATTCACTTTCACAGAGCCGTCTTTCAATACATAACTATAAGCATCGGCTGTTGTATCAACAGTTGTGATATTTTCGGCAAGTTTGGCAACCATTTTTTGACTGTCGCCTGTGACTGACCAGTGCATCACTTCACCACTTGCCAGCCCCAATTGCAAAGTATCATTGTCTTTAAATTCCATCTGCACAATTTGCTCCCCCATATTCGGCAAAGATTTGATAACTTTGCCAGTGCGAAGGTCAATAATATTTACCGCATCGGTGAGTCGTTTTAACTGCAAATTCGTGGGCAATAAGAAAGAACCTTGCTGGCTACTCAATACTGCACCATAACGGTTGTTATGACTTAATGCCAAATTATTGATAACGCCGCGATCGTAACGCAGTTCCCATAATTTTTTCTGTGCTTGGTTGTTCCAGAAAATCAGACGGCTTGCCCCTGTGTTAATTAACATCACACTATTATCATCTGCATTGGCAAAATGATTGATATTGCTTGCTTTTATGCTGGCATTAGGAATGGAGCTAATCACATCGTAAGCTTTAATCCCTGCGGTGCTGGCAATGGATAATACTTCACCTTTGTCATTCACACGTCCAACATCGGTTAAAACTTGTTTGCTGTCGCTCATTTGAATTCGACGTTGCAGACCGTGTTGAAAATCCCAAATCCGCACAGTTCCATCTTCTAATAACAAGGATAAAAACTGTTTATTTCTACTCAATTGTGAACTTTTTACCCGTCCCGCGCTGTTTTTGATGGTTAAAGTTGGCAAAATAGGCGACTTATTCTCTTCAATCACTTGAGGAAGCGTCACAGGTGCATTTGCCACTATTGGTATATTTTCCTCTATCCGTGATTCTGTCACAATAATTGCATTGTCTCCGCCAACAAAATCAACAACCTCAGGTTTAGCGTTATTTTCTACGCGAGCAACCTCAATCGCAGGTTTTGTCTCAGGCTGCGGTGCTGTAAAAAACGCAGGGGATGTATTGACTAAAGGATTATTTTGCTGATTGTTTTTAGGTACGGTAGTAACAATATTTGTGTTAATCGCTTCATCTATTGGTTTATTAATCCCTGTTACCAGCGGAGCATTAGGCGTTTTTGTGGTGATCAAATGATAAGAGGCATGATTAGTTTCAGAGCTATACCCAAATCCAGGCAAAGTTTCTATCGCGCCAAAACTACCAGAAATGGCGTTCGCACTAAGTAAATTAAATTTGTCATTCACTTGTGCTGTTTGTACATAAGCTCCAATGGGAGTTATGTTGAGTAAGCCGTCTAAGCTAGCATTCCCTAACACTTGTAATTTGTCGTAGAGTGAGGAAATAAGTCCCGCTAATTCCATGTTTAAAACACCCGCGCTGCCTTGAATATAGTCGCCATTAATCACTAATGTGCCAGGGGAATGTCCGGGGCTCACAATACCGCTGATATTAGCAAGATAGGTTGTATTCACAACACCTGTTCCTGATAAAATCGCATTATCTTTCAAAGTTAAACTAGGTGCAGATAAAACACCGCCATTAAAGCTTAGTTCGCCACCGCTAAATACCAAATCGCCCGTCGCTTTCAGTGTTCCGCCTGAAAAATCAAAGTTTTGATGATTGCTAGTGAGTGATTTAATCGTGTAATCACCACCACTTAAGACAATTTTGCCGTTTGTCTGGTTCAACAACACATCTTGATTATTTGGCACTATGCCTTGATTCCAGTTACCTGCGTTGCTCCAATCATTATTGATTGTTCCTAGCCATTGAATTAAAGAAGCGGGCGTTATTGCAGCTAAGGTAGTGAAAGTGCCGCCTGAAACTAATTGGTAGTTTCCTGCATCTGCACCTGTCAAGATAGGATTAATCAGCGTTACTAGCTTATCTGCACCGACAGTTTTGTTAGCAAAATTGATACTATCGCTGATAATGTTCAAGGCATCTGTCGCCACATTGCCTATATAGCTGACATGGCTAATAGTTGCGTTTGTTGTGTCATCAAACACTTTATCTACAGCTGTAAATGTATTAACTTGAAGAGTTGCTTTGCTAACGCTGTAATCGCCCGTCGCGCCGCCGAACGAATAGTTGCCAGCATCCGCGCCGTTCAAAATCGCAGAAACAGTTTCGATACCATTATATAAGCCGGCTTTCAGATGGCCGCTGCCGCTGGTATTGCCAGAAATATTGATCGCAACCGTGTCGGAACTTACCGTATCGCCACTGAGAATTCC
>CAKZJE010000086.1 GCA_936941155.1 uncultured Methylomonas sp.
TTTTTTCAGCATTTTTCTAATTTTTCAGTGTTTTTTTTCTCTAAGATACCGCTGGTTTTGAATACTTTCACTGTCTCCATTGTTTACGAATGATGCGCTTTAATCCCTCCATGCTACAATCTTGCGAACAACAAACAAGATAATCAAGTTCTATGAAACACCCCATTGACCCCAAAGTAGACTGTGTTTTCAAAGCCTTGTTAGGCTCAGAAGAAAACCGCGATTTGTTAATCCACTTTCTCAACGCTTTTTTGGCAGAGGAACTTACCGAACCTTTGGTTTGGGTTGAAATTCTAAACCCTTACAATGATAAAGAGTTCATCAGCGATAAACTCAGTGTGGTTGATGTAAAAGCCAAAGACAAACACGAGCGACTTTATCAAATTGAAATCCAACTGAGCAGTTATGGACATTTACCCGCCCGAATTTTATACAACTGGGCAGATATTTATAGTCAACAACTCAAAAGTGGACACGATTATGCTGAACTTAAACCCACTTATTCCATTTGGCTGCTGGCTGAGAACCTCATCAAAGACGATCTGCAAACCGCCCATCACTATAAAATGCGTGATGAATTGGGCAAAACGTTGAATGCGCACGGCGGTATCTGGCTGTTGGAACTGGATAAATTTCACACTAATTTGATTGAAAGTGAAGACCAGCGTTGGTTAAAATTCTTCAATGAAGCTGAAAAATTAGACGATAATGCCTTACCGGATTGGATGAATACCCTGCAAATGAGACAAGCGATGAATACATTAACTGTTTTTTCCGAAAAAGAACGCCAATATTTTCAATATCAAGCGCGGCAAGAATACCTGCGCCAACAACGCACCATCCAAAAAGAACAACTGGCAGTGCAAAAAGAACTGGAGCAAAAAGAACTGGCGTTGTTGCAAACGACTCAAGAATTGACGCAGACAACTCAAGAATTGACGCAAACAACTCAAGAATTGACGCAAACAACTCAAGAATTGACGCAAACAACTCAAGAATTGGCACAAACAACTCAAGAATTGGCACAAGAACGTCAGGAAAAACAAGCTGCTTTTATTGAAATTGAACGCTTGAAAGCACTCTTATCCCAAAAAAAGTAAATCACAAAAAAAGCGCGGATTGCTAAATGATGCGCTTCATTTTCCAAAGCCTCAGTTTTATTCCAAACTTGCCGCAGCTTCCAAAGCACACGCATGTGCGCTTTCTAATGAATTGATTAGCAACGAAATTTCATCCATATTTTGAGTGCCCAACGCATATTCTAATTTCGTTGCTAAAGCATACAGCTCTTTCGCCTCCAAATTTCCCGCCACACCTTTGAGAGAATGCGCCAACTGAATGGCATCTTCAAGATTTTCACACGCAATCGCTTTCTGCAATTGCGAAATGGTATCGGCATAATTATTTTTAAACATCAAAAGCAATTTTCGCAATAATTGCGTATTGCCATTTACGCGCAGTAAAGCGGTGGGAATATCAAACGGCGGTAAAAAAGCGGGGAAATTATCCTGCGTCAACTTTTGTTCTTTTGGCAGGCGTAAATACACAGCTTCTGTGGAAATGCGCTGCGCTGGCAGCCAGCGACTCAAACTTTCACTCAACATTTGCGGGTTAATCGGCTTAGTCAAATGATCGTTCATGCCAGCGGCTAAACTTTTTTCACGATCGCCGCTCATTGCATGTGCCGTCATTGCCAAAATCGGCAAATCTGCAAGACGTTGTTCAGAACGAATCAAGCGCGTTGCCGTCAGTCCGTCCATTTCAGGCATTTGAATATCCATGAGCACTAAGTCAAAGGCTTCGCTGGTGGCTTTTTGCAAACCTTGCTTACCGTTTTCCGCAATATCAACGTTAATCCCTAAATCGTTTAATAATTCAATTGCCAATTCGCGGTTAATTTCATTATCTTCCACCAACAACACGCGCCGCCCCGTAAAATCATTGTTAGCTGCAATGGTTGGTCGCTCTGAAACCACCGTGCTTTGCAGAGAAATTCCTACTGTGACGGTAAAATAAAATGTGCTGCCTTTTCCTAATTCACTTTCTACCCAAATTGTGCCCTGCATCAGCTCAGCGAGTTGCTTGCTAATCACCAAACCCAACCCCGTTCCGCCATATTTGCGTGTGGTGGAATTGTCCGCTTGCGTAAAAGGCTGAAATAATCCTGCCATTTGTTCAGGACTAATCCCAATCCCGCTGTCTTTCACCGAAAACCGCAGTTTTACCGTGTTATTTTGCAAAAATGCCTCAGTAGCGACAGAAACAATAATATTGCCTTTTTCAGTAAACTTAATCGCATTGCCTACCAAATTAATCAGAATTTGGCTTAAGCGTAGCGAGTCGCCCATTAACAAGCGCGGCGTTTGTGAACTCACCAAAGTCAGCAAATTAATATTTTTTTGTTTGGCTTTAATGCCGACAATATCCGATAAATTGCGCAACAAATCATCCACCGAAAACATCAGATATTCTAGCTCTAGTTTTCCTGCCTCAATTTTAGAAAAATCTAAAATATCATTGATAATTCCTAACAACGATTGCGATGCGTAATCAATTTTACTTAAATAATGCTGTTGTTTTGGGGTCAATTCAGTGCGCATCGCCAAATGTATCATTCCCATAATCGCATTCATGGGCGTGCGAATTTCGTGACTCATATTCGCCAAAAAGTCCGATTTTGCCTTGCTAGCACTTTGCGCAAGATTGCGCGACTCCTCCAATTCTTTGGTACGCTCCGCCACGCGCTGATCGAGTAAATCTTTTTCTTTTGCCAAGGCGAGAGTAGCTTCTTTGCGCAACCGTAAATTTTGGAATAAGGAAACAAGCAACAGCGATTCAATAATAAACGCGATAATTGCAACCGTTATTTCTACGCGATATTTATACCAATCCGATGCTTTGCGATTAAGAATAATGCTGCCAGCAGGCAAATGACTATCGGGAATATGCCAACGTTTTAATTCTGCATCATCAAAATAATAACCCTTAGTTGCAGCATCTATTTGCGCTCTGGTTTCTGGCAAAGGCAAACCCAACACTGCATCAGCGGTTAAGTTGCCTATTTTAGTCGCGCTAATCATATAGCCGCCCACTGCGCCATATCCTAAAAAAGTATCGTAAAAACTAAAAATCGGCACAGGAGACAGTGTTTTTAATTTAGACAGTAAATTACGCGGAATTTCACGCATATTCAGCCTATCGACGGTGACTGGATAATACAAAATTGCCGTATTTGGCGGCAGTTTTTGAATCTTTGCATATAACCCAGCAAAGGAAAAATTATCCCAATTTTCCAGCTCGATCGGTCTTGATAATTTAGCTTTAGCCGCGTTGCAGCTTTCAGCAACCATGTAACCGAACTTGCTAAACTCAGAAATCACAATCACTCGCTGCACAGTAGGCTGCACTTTTAAAATCGTATTCAAAGGCTCAACACACTCTTCACCCGCCATCAACGCGCCTTTTTCCTCCCCCACAGAAAGCGTAATAAATTGGCGTTTAATACCCGGAAAAACAGTCGGATAACGATTTAAAAACTCAAAAACATAATCATCTTCGGTCACAATCAAATCAAATTTAATTTCACTGTATTTTGCCTCTAACAATGCCAAAAACTTGCTATCGGACACGTTAAAACTCAAGCGTTGTGCTTCAAATCGTTCTTCAAATAATTCAGGTCTTTTTGTAAAAGGCACTTGTTCTAAGCGAGCAAACAACGCAGCACGCAATGTAGCCTGCCAAGGCAAGGTATCGTGGTAAGAATAGAGAATTAGCACTTTGCGGGCTGCATTAGCCGAGGGAGGTGGCGAAATCGCCATCGGTCTAATCGCTGAGTTTTCAGAAAAACCAATCGCAAGAGCGGTATTTTGAAAAAACAGGCAAACGAAAATCGGTACAATAAAGTACAGCGTTGTGACTAATGTTTTTTTGATGTCGATGATTTTCATTTATACAGATTTTATCAATTAAGTGGCGCGGCTGTCTGTGAAACTGAAAATTATAACCTGTTGGTTGAATTTTAAAATTTTACAGTTGATAATAAAACCACTCATAACTACTTGAGTAAAAAGTTAAATTTGTCTGTGCACTCAGTTAAGGCAAAATTCATTAAAACACCATATACTGGCTGAGTGTATTCACTTTACACGTTTGACTGATGTTTTTAACAATAATAAAAAGAGAGATTTACTATGAACAAAATAACTATCTTGTTGGCAGCTGTAATTTTTGCAAGCCCTGTGTTTGCTGAAGAAGCTAAAGTTGAAGCAGCTCCAGAAGTTGCAGCTCCTGCTGTTGCTGAAGAAGCAAAAGCTCCTGCTGAAGCAGCTGCGCCAGAAGCGGCTAAAGCAGCAGAGCCTGCGGCTGAAGCTAAAAAAGAAGTAAAAGCAAAAACGGCTATGAAAAAACACAAAAAAACAAATCTTCATTACACCGTTGTTGAACCTAAAAAATACAAAGTTATCCCTGTAAAATAACTTTTGCAACTCGCTTAACTATTAAGCAAAAGTTTTACCCCAAAAAACCTGTCAGGTTTCGACTTGGCAGGTTTTTTTTATTGCCTAACATTTACTTTCTTTAAATAAACCACATCTACTTTGAGAAACGTAGTTTTTTGTTGAATCGTAGAGACGCAATATTTTGCGTCTCTACACGTTTGCATAGCGTCTAACCATTTAAAAAACTATGTATTTCTGAATGGATGCGGTTTAGTGACAAAACTTTTCAAGACAACCGGTCGTTTTTTATTTTCAGAAAATGTAGGTTCGGATTTATCCGCACAATGCGAATTTATCACACCAACAAAAACATCAATCGCTCAAAACGGATGCTTGACTACTTAATCAGCCCTTCCACATCTTGCAGTATTCGGTGTTGCAAGCAACAACTCCACTTCAGGCTTTACTTTTTCCACAGCGGCAATCAATTCAATCAACAATTTTTCAATATCTTGCTGCCGCTGTTCATAAAAAGCCGCTTCAATTGTCAAAGTCGCCTTAAATAACTCGCGCATTCCCAAATTTCCGGCAACGCCTTTCAATTTATGATTAAGTTGTTTAATTTCTTGAAATTTCTGCTGCGCCAACCACGTTAATAATTGACTCTCCATATCACTATATTCCTTTAAAAACAACGTTAAACCGCATTGATACATCGGCATTTCTCGCCACCGTCGCAAAGCATCCTCAAGATCAATACAATGCAAATCAAGCACCGGCAGATTAACTTTTGCCTCAGTCACAACAGCTTTAGGCTGAATCAGCGTACCTATTCCCGTTGCTAAAATCTGTTCCATTGTGACAAATAACTCATTAAAATCAATGGGTTTTCCAACAGTGGCATTCATTCCAACTTTCGCATATTTCTCACGCTCTTCTGACATCACACTCGCCGTCATCGCAATAATTGCTATTTGCTCAGAACGATTTTTTTCTAACGCGCGGATTCGTTGTGTTGCTTCCAAGCCGTCCATTTCCGGCATATTAATATCCATTAAAATCAAATCGAATCGTTGCTTGCCAAACGCTGCCACCGCCTCTAAACCATTTTTAGCAACCGTGACGTTGTGCTGCTGCTGTAGCAAACGAGTTTGGGTCAACAAAATATTTTCCTCAATATCTTCCACCAACAAAACATTAAATTTTCGTTTAGAAACAAAATCTTGAGATAAAACATCGTTGGCAATGGTCTCAGCCAGCAGCGCGTCTTGCTCCACAGTTGTTGCGGCTAATTTCACGGTAAAATAAAACTTGCTGCCCTTTCCTAACTGACTTTCCACCCAAATTGTGCCGCCCATCAACTGGACTAATTGTTTGGCAATGGTTGTTCCTAAACCTGTGCCGCCAAAGCGTCTGGAAGTGGATGAATCGGCTTGTTGAAAAGCGTTAAAAATATGCTCTATTTCTGCCGCTGTCATCCCAATGCCGCTATCTGCAATACAAAAACAAATCAATTCAGCAGAATCAGGATAAAAATCAGCCGCAATTTTAACAAAACCTTTTTCCGTAAATTTAATCGCATTCGCAATTAAATTGGTTAAAATTTGATTTAGCCGAAAAGAATCGCCGACAAAATTACGTTTTAATGCCGGATTTATGTCAACAGATAAAGCTAATCCTTTATCACGCGCATTAATTTCCACAAATCGCACTGTTTCTGCAATCAGATGTGCTAAATTGAAAGGGCGACTTTCTAAAACTAATTTGCCACTTTCCAATTTACTCACATCAAGAATATTATTAATTAAGCCTAATAATTGTTTTGCAGAACCATAAGCTGTTTCAAGATAATAATGTTGTTTTGAGGTGCACTTAACATCATCTAATAACAACTTCATAAAGCCTAAAACAGAATTCATCGGTGTGCGAATTTCATGGCTCATATTCGCTAAAAAATCACTTTTTGCTTGACTTGCAGCTTCGGCTTTTTGTTTTGCCTTTGCCAATTTTTTGTTTAATTCTGCTAAATCATGGGTGCGTTTTTCAACTTCTCTTTCTAAAAAAAGATTTTGTTCTTTAATTAAATAGGTATTTGCGGCTAATGATTTTTCATTTTCAGATTTTAGAATGCTAATTTTATCAGCTAAGGCAAATGATAAGAAAGCCGTTAATAATACATAAGCAAGCAGTAATGAATCATAGGTTAATAAAACTCTCGCTATTTCATGTATATCAAAAGGCCATAACTGATAACGAATAGACATGGCAAACAAACCATGCAATACGGGAAATGCCCAGCCAATCATAAAATAACGCGCTGGGTGATAACCTTTGTAGTATAGAAATAACCCCATGATTAACATAGAAGTATTAGCAACAACTTGCGCGATAAAACCAATTGCCATAATGCTGAAATAATAATCAGCGGAAATAGCTAGATAGATAAGCAATCCGGCTAAAATATATTTTTCTAATTGCGCTATTCTATAAAGAAGGATTGATTGTTTCTTGATTTGTAAAAAACTAATGCCAAAATTGATGCCAGAAATAATACCAATTCCCCAAATGGCAGGAACAGCATAATAATTGAATTCAGGATTATCTGGCCAGAGATATTGCGAGCCTAATCCAATTTGTGAAAATCGCGCCGCGCCAATGGTTAAATTAAATAAACAATAATATAAATAATTGCTTTCTTTTAACGATAACCACATAAATAAATTATGAAAACAAACTAATAAAATATACGCATAAAAAGCTCCCCAAACAAATGAATCTTCTCGCGAGGTTAATGCAAATTCGTCAGGTGATGAGATTCTGAGAGCAATATTCATGCTCGATTCTGTTTGAAATCGCATATAAAAGGTTTTTGTTTCACCTAGAGACAAAGGCAGCTTGAAGGTGAATTTAGGATAAGCTATTTCGCGAGTGGAAAAAGGATAATAAGTGCCTGTTCTTTTACAATTGTATTTTGCGTTGTTATTCTGTGGCACACAAAAATCAATATGCTGCATGTTAGGAAAATACAATTGCAAAAACCATTGCGGAATTTGCGTGGCTTGATGATTCACGCGAAATCGCACCCAATAAACTGAATGGGTAAAGCCGTAACTGACTGAAATATCTTGAATAGGCGCAAAGCGTTGTGCAGTGCTGTTTTGTGTGACATCTGCAAGGGTTAACGTGCCGAGTATGTCTTCTAAGATGTCAAATTTTACCGAATAGCCTGGTTGCTGATTCGCTAAAACAAGGGGGGAGCTGGCATAGTTGGCGACAGGAAATATCCAGCAGACTAAGAAGAATAGTAAAATTTTATTCATGTTTTTGCTGCCGATATTGCTAAACCTTGTCAAACGTAAATTGCTAAACATAAGTTTTAGGTCTTTACGTCACCTGAAAGTTGCGAGGAATCGCGCCTCTACATTTTTTATTGGGTTTACGCATAAAGTTCTGTTTTCGCGCTACAAAAATAACTAACTATTTATTTTCAATGAGTTATTGCGCTTGAAATACCACAAACTGGTTTCTACCTTGGTGCTTCGCTTCATATAAAGCGATGTCAGCTTGCTTAATTAACACATCAGGTGCTAGGTCTAAATTAGGAACCATGCAGGCAACACCAATGCTGACAGTGACTATATCTTTCACTCGTGAGGCACGATGAGGCATGGCTAGCGCGGAAATTTTATCGCGAATCGCCTGTGCAATGACCATCGCACCGGCTTGATTGGTTTCTGGCAAAATCACCACAAACTCCTCGCCACCATAACGCGCGGCTAAATCCGCAGGGCGACACACGACATCTTGCAAGGCTTGTGCAATTTGAATTAGACAATCATCACCTTCTTGATGTCCGTAGCTGTCGTTGTAGAGTTTAAAATAATCCACATCCAACATCAGCAAAGAAAGAGCGTGTTGCGAGCGATGTAAGCGTCGCCATTCTTGCGCTAAAAAATCGTCAAAACAGCGGCGATTAGCAATTTTAGTCAGCCCATCTAAATTCGCTAAAATTTGCAGTTCGTGATTTGCTGCTTGCAAATCCAGCTCCATTTGTTTACGCGACGTAATATCTCGCACCGTAATTGCAAAGCCGTCACCTAATTTGACAGCGACAAAGTGAAACCAAAGTGAATCACCATAGACATAATAAAAATCCTCTTCAAATGATTCGCCCGTTTCCACGATGCTGACAAAACGCTGAAATAATTCTGTATTGATGCGGTGAATAAACTTTTTAAACACCAATTTGCCAATCAGCTCTTCTCGACTGTGATTAAACGCGCGTGCGATCACAGGATTCACCACTAAACACCGAAAATCTTCAATTTCACCTGTTTGCGAATTGCGCACGGCTTGTAACGCTGCAATGCCATCAAGCGCACTGTTTAAGACACTGGCTAATAAAGCTCTGGATTGATACAGCACTTCTTCGGTTTCTTGGCGTTTTTTAACTTCTTGCTGTAAGGCATTTTTTTGCCGCTGAATCGTGAGTTGATTTTCTATTCGGGCAACAACTTCTTCAATTTCAAAGGGTTTGGTAATGTAATCGACACCGCCGCAGCTAAAAGCCTTCACTTTATCAATTTTATCATCTAGCGCACTGATAAAAATAACCGGAATATTGCGTAATTTAGCATCCGCTTTGAGAGCGGCACAGACTTGATACCCGTCCATTTCTGGCATTTTAATATCTAATAAAATCAAATCCGGCTCTTTAACATGCAGTGTTTTTAACGCCATTTTGCCACTGGTCACGCTGCGAATGGTATAGTCTAATTGAATCAATAACTCACTAAGTAATTGTAAATTATCAGGTAAATCATCCACTAAAAGAATGCTGCCTTTGTTGTTGCTGGAGTCGGTTGTCGTCATAATTCGGTTGTCTTTATAAGTAATCAGCTATTATCGCTAATAATAGGCTCAATGAAATCAAGAATCTTCTCAAATTGAAATTGCCGTGCCAATTTAGTTAAGTTTTTCGCTAAAAATGCTTCCGTTTCAGGAATTTCTGCTATCAATAGTAAAACGTGCTCGCTATCGGCTTCTAAAGCTGTTTCGAATAATTTTTTCAGCCATGCTACTGGCATCACTTGAAAATGTTGGCTTGATAATACAGGTTCAGATGAATTGAGACTATCAGCAGTGATATTTTCATAAATAAATTGTACGCCTAAATGTTTCGTCAACATTTCAAAAATAATAGATTCTCTAAACGGTTTGCGGACAAAATCATCACAACCTGCTGATAACACAATCGCTTTTTCTTCTTCCAATACACTAGCGGTCAATGCAATTACCGCAGTCGCATTACCTCTAACGTGCGACTTAATGTATTTTGTGGCTTCGTAACCATCCATCACCGGCATTCGCATATCCATCCAAATCAAATGCGGTTGCCATTGTTCCCAAATAGCAATGGCTTCTTGTCCATTACTGGCTTCTTGTAAATCAAAACCAAAAGGGCTAAGTAATTTACACAGTAATTGCCGATTAATGGCTTTATCATCGACAATTAAAATTTTATAGGTTGGTTGATTAGGTGCGAGTCCGATAATTTGACGTTCATTCAGCGAATTATTATTGTGAATTTCTTTGCCAATCTGAGCCTTAATTTCAAAGTCAAAACAAGTTCCTTTGCCTAGCTCACTGGTGACGCTAATATCACCACCCATTAAACGGACAAATTGTTGGCTAATCACTAAGCCTAATCCCGTCCCTTCTTGTGCATCGCGTCCTGAATTAGTTTGACTAAAGGCTTCAAATAATTTATTTAATTCATCGGGAGCAATGCCAACGCCTGTATCACGAATACTAAAATTTAATTCATAATTTTGATTATCTTTTTCGATAGCACTGATACTTAAAACCACTTCACCTTGTTGAGTGAATTTAATCGCATTGCCTAATAGATTTAACAAAACTTGCCTTAATTTAACGCCATCTGCATAAAGATAACGCGGTAGATTATTATCTTTAACAAAAATTAATTCCAAACCGGCATTATAGGCGCGTAAATGCAAAGTATCTTCTAAATCATCCAATAATTGAAATAAGTCAAAATCTTTTTTATTTAATGTCGTTTTACCTGCTTCTATTTTAGAAAAGTCCAGCACGTTATTAATCAGGGTTAATAAATAATCACCGCTACGATGAATAATCCCCGCATTCTCATATTGCTCTTTTGGCAGGCTTTTAGTGCGTAACATAATTTGCGAAAAGCCAATAATGGCATTTAAAGGCGAGCGTAATTCATGGCTCATATTGGCAATAAAAGCACTTTTGGCTTGATTGGCGACTTCGGCTTTATCTTTAGCAATCGCTAATTCCGCTGTTCTTTGTGCAACTTTATGTTCTAAGGTTTCAAAAGAGTCTTGTAATTCATGCGCCATACTATTAAATGATACGGCAAGCTCAGCTAATTCATAAGTGCTGCCAATCGCCAACGTTTGCTCCATGTGACCTTGTGCTATGGCTTTAGCCGCTTTATTCATGCGTAGAATGGGTTTAGTAACCGAGCGAGCGGTTAAAATACCAATGAATAGCACCAGAATTAATGCCGCCATTGAAATTAAAAAAGTTTGCTGAGTATTCTCATAAATATGTTCAAGAAAATCCGATTCAGGAACAATAGTGACAATAAACCAATCCAGCCCTAATTCATCTTGATAAGGCGAAATTTGCAGTAATTGTTTTTGTTGTTGATAATCAAATTCTAATTGATAACTGCGGTCAATTTTATCAAAACTTATAAAATGCTGTTTTAAATAAACGGCTGTCGCTTGAATAATTGGATTGCTGCTTTTATCAATCGATGGTCGTGTTATTTGTTTAACATCTTGACCTATATCAAGACTGTGTTCATGCTGAGAACTGGCAATCAATAGACCTTGCTTATCAAAAATAAAACTCTGCCCTGATTTACCAATTGTAAGTTTACTTAGAAAATTTTGGACAATATCTAATTGATACGTTGCCCCAGTAATACCTAAAAGCTTTCCCTGTTTATCATGAATCGGCAGACAAATATCAAGAAAATACATATTGTTATAATCAGGCGCAACAGCAATGGGAAGCCACATCATTTTATTAGCTTTAATGGTTTCGCTGTACCAAGAGCGTTGATGCGGATCAAAATAAGTATTGATTTTTTCAACTATTTCAGCGGGTTTATCTTCATCATTAATACGGTATTCAAAAGTAAAATGGTTAGTTGTAGCATTAGAAATCACAAAGCGTAATTCACCATTATCGGGTTTTCTACGAATGCCAAAATAAGCATTTTCTTTTTCAGAGGACAAACTAATCCAACTGACTTGCTCATAATGCTTCATTAGCTGTGCTAGATATTGATACATTTTTGCCGTTTGTTTTTTTGAATCAAAACTTAATTCACCGCGTTTAACCGCATCAGTATTGAATTTAAGAATCATCACCAGTGCAGATAATTCTTTTTCAATATAGTCATGCACTTTTAAGGTGACTTCTTCGCGCAATTGCGAGGCAATATCATTTACCGCTTCTTTACCATTTTGATAAGAAAGAAAACCGACTAATCCGACAATAATACAAACTTCTATTAAAAAAGGAATAATTAGCACTAAACGCAGTGAAATTTTGTGCTTTTTTTTAGTAATGTTAATGGCGTTATTCATATAAGTGATTGGTAAAAAGTTGACAAGTATAAATCACGCAAACCTGCGAAGTTTTTAAAACCTTGCTGGTTTACTTAGTCAATCGAAATTCCAGCAGAGATGCTGGAATCCAGACAGAGGATGACATTACATTGAACACATCCCTGTGACTGGATTGCGGCATCCCCCTCAAAGGGGCAGGCTCTGCCGCAATGACGGTAACGCATTGATTTATAGTCATGCCTTATATCGAACTCAGGTTAAATTAAGTGGCTCAATCAAATCAAGAATTTGTTCAAACTGAAATTTGCGCACTTTTTGCGTCAAACTTTGAGCTAAAAATTTTTCAGTTGCAGGAATTTCTTGTATTAATAGTAAAACGTTTTCGCTATCGGCTTCTAAAGCAGTTTCGGATAATTTTTGCAGCCATTCTGCTGGCATCACTTGAAAATCTTGGCTTGATAATACAGGTTCAGATGAATTGAGACTATCCGCAGTTATATTTTCATAAATAAATTGTACGCCTAAATGTTTCGTCAACATTTCAAAAATAATAGATTCTCTAAACGGTTTGCGGACAAAATCATCACAACCTGCTGATAACACAATCGCTTTTTCTTCTTCCAATACACTAGCGGTCAATGCAATTACCGCAGTCGCATTACCTCTAACGTGCGACTTAATGTATTTTGTGGCTTCGTAACCATCCATCACCGGCATTCGCATATCCATCCAAATCAAATGCGGCTGCCATTCTTCCCAAATTGCAATCGCCTGTTTGCCATTAGTCGCTTGTTTTAATTCAAAACCCAAAGGCGCGAGTAATTTATCCATTAATTGTCGATTCACTTCTTTATCATCCACAATTAAAATTTTATAACGGGCTTGATGCGGGGCAAGAGCAATCACTTGACGTTTATCAATCGTTTTTTCAGTGGTTAATTCTTCTGCACATTTCACGGTAATCGTAAAACTAAAACGACTGCCTTTATTTAATTGACTTTCAACACTAATATCGCCGCCCATTAATTGCACAAATTGCCGACTAATCACCAAACCTAATCCTGTGCCTTCTTGCGATTCGCGTCCTGAATGGGTTTGATTAAACGCTTCAAATAAAGTTTTTAATTCCTCTTCTGCAATACCAGCACCGCTGTCTTTAACAATAAAACCCAATTCATATTCGTTGACGGTTTTCTCATAAGCACAAACCCGCAATAGCACTTTGCCTTGCTGCGTAAATTTAATCGCATTACCTAATAAATTGAGTAAGACTTGGCGCAATTTCAATCCATCAGCATAAATATAACGCGGTAAATTATTGCCTTTATCAAAAACTAAGGTTAGATTTTTAGCGGTAGCGCGTAAATGCAGCATATCCTCCAATTCATCTAATAATTGATAGAAATCAATATCTTTTATATTTAGTGTCGTTTTACCGGCTTCTATTTTAGAGAAATCTAACACGTTATTAATTAAAGTCAGTAAATATTCCCCACTGCGATAAATAATTCCTGCATTTTCGTATTGTTCAGCGGGTAAATTTTTTGTGCGTAGCATCACTTGTGAAAAACCAATAATGGCATTTAAAGGCGAGCGTAATTCATGGCTCATATTGGCAATAAAACTGCTTTTCGCTTGATTGGCGACTTCGGCTTTTTCTTTGGCAATGACTAATTCGGCGGTGCGTTGTTCAACACGATTTTCTAAAGTGGCAAACGATTCTTTTAATTGCCCCGCCATTTGATTAAAAGAGCTTGCTAAGGTTTTTAATTCGGCAGTTCCTGAAATTTGCACGGTTTGATTTAATTGTCCTTCGGCAATCGCTTTACTGGCTTGGCTTAAACGGCGTATCGGTTTGGTAATTAAACTGGAGGTGATAATACTTAAACCAATGGCAATCATTAAAGTCAATCCGCAAAGCAATAAAGTCATTTGGGTATTGGCTTTAATTTCGCCCATAAATTCATTTTCTGGAATAACAATCACGATTCGCCAATCCAAACCAAGATTGTCGTGATAAGGAATGACTTTGACAAAAGGATGTTCTGTTATTTTGGGATGTAATGATTGCGCTTGCTGAATATTTCGCAAACTGCCAAATTGTTTAATTAAAGACAGCGTTGTTTCGCGTATGATTGGAATAGAGCTATTAATAGGATTGAGACGAGTCGATTTAAATAATTTTAAATATTGAGATGACGCTATGGGAGATTCATCAGAACTGGCAACCATTAAGCCTTGTGCATCCACAATAAAAATATGTGCCGCGCCGTTATCGGTTAAGGTTTTTAGAAAGTCACTGATTAATGACAAATCTAACTTGTTGCCAATCACGCCTGCGAGTTTTTTTGTGCGTCATAGAGAGGGGTACTGACGGAAATGAGAATAACTTCATAACCTAAATTCCGGCTATAGATGGAACTCCACACCTGTTTACCGGCTTTAACGGCTTCCACATACCACGGAAACGTATTAGGCGTGTTGCTGGTTGAGTCGTGGTGAAGAATGTCGGTAATCTTAATCCGCTTGCCTTCAGCATTTAGGTCGTAGTTAATTTGTTTGCCTGGATGAAGGATTTCATAAATTTCAAATTCAGCACTATTGTTCATTTTCTTACGACTGGCGGCGATAAATTCACCGCTAGGTTTGCCAAAGCTGACTACGGTATGATTAAACGTTTTTATTTGCCGATAAAAATAGCTGCCCAGAGCTTGAAAATCATTGAAATCTACCGTATGCGTCTCAAAAGCATCGACATTGGTACGATTAATTTTTTCCGCCGTGCCTAAATAACTCTCAAGGTGTTGCTGAATGCGCTCGCTGGTTTGAATCATCAGTTTATCGGCTAGTTTTTCCACCGCTTGCTGTCCGCTACGATACGATAAATAGCCGACTAAACTGACAGCTCCAATAATTTGCAGCACAAAAGGAATGATTAACAGCCATTTTAAAGAGATTTGTCTTGGGAAAATGCTCGGCGTATTAATCATGGTTTGCTAAAATCCAAAATCTATTAAAATGCGCATTTTGTCATTATCTCTTAATGGAATCCAAACGATGATTAAAAAAGCTTTATTACTGAATGGCTGTCTGTGGTCTTTTGCCGTTTTTGCAGATGAGGCGGTGATTGAACTTGCGCCTATTACAGTGGAGGGCAGTAAAACGGTTCCCGCTTCTTTTAATACGGAAGCCGTTAGCAAGAATACATTGACGGGAAGTGAATTAACCGAGCGCGGTATTAACGGCATTGATGACATTAGCCAACGCATTGCCAATTTTCACTTAACCAGCCAGGGTACAGGCTCTTTTACGCAACGTTTTAGTATGCGCGGATTGACCAATACCGCAATATTCAGCCCGCCTGCCGTCGTTTTTTATGTGGATGATGTCCCTTATAGCAATTCAATCGCAACTATGGGGCGTTTACTGAATATTAGCAGCCTAGACGTTTATCGGAGTGCGCAACCCGGCAGCTTTGGCAAAAATGCTTATGCAGGAGCGGTTGATATTAAAACCCGACAACCGGAAAATAAACTCTCGGCGGGTGTTTCATTGGAATTAGGCAACTATGACTTTCATCAAGTCAGAGCAAATGTTTCAGGCGGTTTAATCACAGATCAGCTTTTTTTTAGTTTAAACGGCGAATTTCAACAGCGTGATGGTTTTTTATACAACAGTTACTTAAATACTCATCCTGATGCGGTAGAAAATTTTAGTGGCAGAGCCGCATTAAAATGGACACCGAATCAAGCTTGGGATGTCCGTTTAACTTTCAGCCGAGAAAACTTTAATTACGGTGCGAGTCGCTATGTGCGTTTGGATTCCCCCGATTTTTTTACCGTGAGTTCTGAAGTGAGTGAAAAATTAAAACAACGCGCGGATAGTCAGGCTCTACGCATTGCCTATCACGCTGATAATTACGAACTGTTATCCATCAGCAGTCGTCGATTTTGGCAGATGGCCCCCTTGAGAGCTGATTTTGATTCACTGCCAACGCTGTTTACCCGCTTTCAAGACTCAACAGAAACGGCTTGGACACAAGAGTTTCGTTTACAACCTAAACATAACAACGGTGATTGGCAGTGGCATATCGGCTTATTTTATTCTGATATACAAAAACACTCTTCATCCGATGCTTTTTTGCCAACGAGTTATACCCGAAATGAATCAAAAAAACGGACGATGGATAACTATGCAGGTTTTGCACAACTTTCTTATCAGGGGATTAAAGATATAAGAGTCTTTTTGGATTTGCGCATGGACTATGTAAGAAACACAGTGGATGTCTATAACTTTTATCTGCCCAGCAACAATAGAATTGTTTTACAACAAGCGGATACTAATTTTTTTATCAGCCCAAAATTTGGCATTGACTATACCTTTTCTCCGCAGTTATTAGTTTATGCCGCAACAGGAAGAGGCTTTAAGCCGTCTGGATTTGCTCTGCCAGCCTTTTATCCGGTTTTATCACATTTTTACAAAGAAACCAGTTGGCAAAATGAAATTGGCATGAAAACAAATTGGTTTGATAATCGGTTTAAACTGAATTTAGCAGGCTTTTATTATGCGATTAAAAATTATCAAATTGAACGAGGTTTTGCTTCAGGTGATTATGCAACAATTAATGCGCCTAAAGCACATTCACTCGGTTTTGAAGTTGAATCACAAAGCGAGTTAGTCAAGAATTTATGGCTGGAAACCGCTTTGGGTTATACCCATACGCAATTTGATGACTACCATGACCCTATTACTCAGGCAAATTATGCGGGGAAAACCGCTCCTTTTATTCCTGATTTTACCAGTACCATCGCGCTGCAATACAAACATCCCGAAGGCTATTTTGCGCGTGCAGAATGGTTATGGACAGGCAGAACGTATTTTGACGAATCAGAAAGAGCCGCATTAAGTCAGCGTGAATATTCATTGCTGAATTTACGCATCGGTTATAAGACTAACGGTTATAGTGCTTATGTTTATACCGATAATCTCACGAATACTGATTATTATAGCTTTATAGTAGGAACACGCGGTGTGCCCGGAAATCCGCGTGTCATTGGGGCGCAGTTGGGATATGAGTTTTAGGACGCTAAAAGCGGCTCAAGCAAATCAAGAATTTGTTCAAACTGAAATTTGCGCACTTTTTGCGTCAAACTTTGAGCTAAAAATTTTTCAGTTGCAGGAATTTCTTGTATTAATAGTAAAACGTTTTCGCTATCGGCTTCTAAAGCAGTTTCGGATAATTTTTGCAGCCATTCTGCTGACATCACTTGAAAATGTTGGCTTGATAATACAGGTTCAGATGAATTGAGACTATCAGCGGTGATATTTTCATAAATAAATTGCACGCCCAAATGTTTCGTCAACATTTCAAAAATAATAGATTCTCTAAACGGTTTACGGACAAAATCATCACAGCCTGCGGAAAGCACAATGGCTTTTTCTTCTTCTAAAACGCTTGCTGTTAATGCCACAACTGCTGTCGCATTGCCTTTAATATGCGATTTAATATAGCGGGTTGCCTCATATCCATCCATCACCGGCATTCGCATATCCATCCAAATCAAATGCGGCTGCCATTCTTCCCAAATCGCAATCGCCTCTTTTCCATTAAAAGCTTCTTTTGTCTCAAACCCTAATGGACTTAATAATTTACTGATTAATTGGCAATTAATAACTTTATCATCAACAATTAATATTTTATAAATAGGTTGATTCGCGGCTAAAGCCAAAACCTGCTTTTGGTTAAAATTCTGTTGCTTAATCGCATCGCCTAGTTCTACTGAAATGGAAAAACTAAAGCTTGTGCCTTTTTCCAATTCGCTGGTTACGTTAATATCGCCCCCCATTAAGCGTATAAATTGTTGACTGATGACTAAGCCTAAGCCTGTGCCTTCTTGCGCATCACGTCCTGAATGGGTTTGATTAAAAGCCTCAAATAAGGTTTTTAATTCTTCTTTAGAGATACCTACGCCAGTATCTTGAATCATAAAACTCAAAGTGTATTGATGAGAGGATTCTTCATAAGCCTGCACATGCAATAGCACTGTGCCTTGCTGTGTAAATTTAATCGCATTACTTAATAAATTGAGTAAAACTTGACGTAATTTCAGCCCATCAACATAAATATAACGTGGCAAATTATCAGTTTTATCAAACACTAACTCCAATCCTTTAGCAGCAGCGCGTAAGTGCAACATATCTTCTAAATCATTGAGCAATTGATGTAAATCAACATCTTGAATATTTAAGGTGGTTTTCCCCGCTTCAATTTTAGAAAAGTCCAGCACGTTATTAATTAAAGTTAATAAATAATCCCCACTGCGATGAATAATCCCTGCATTTTCATATTGCTCTTTTGGTAGGTTTTTGGTGCGCAACATAATTTGTGAAAAACCGATAATGGCATTGAGTGGCGAGCGTAATTCATGGCTCATATTGGCAATAAAAGAGCTTTTAGCTTTATTGGCAACTTCCGCTTTATCTTTGGCAATTTCTAATTCAATAGTGCGTTGTTTAACTTGCTTTTCTAATAAAATATTTTGCTCTGTAATTAAACGAGTATTATCTTCTAATGCTTTTTCACGTTCTTTTTTTATAATATTAATTTTATCGAGTAAAGCGAGGGATAAAAACGAAGTAAAAATAATTAACGCTAAAAAACTATAAGAACTGCTTATTTCGGCAATATCCACTTTTTGTGGAAAAAAATTAAGTCGTGCCATAATATTAATAATATTATAGACAGAGAAAATTAAAATCCCTAATACATAATAACGCGCCGAGCGATAACCTTGGTATAAAATGGATACGCCTAAAACAAGCAAAGTCAGAAAAATAGCTGCCATTGTTAAGGTCATAATTCCTGTTAAAGCAGCGTAATCTTTGAAGGTAAATACCACAACAATCGAAAAACATAATATAAATGCTTCACTAATCGCTATTGTATGCAGTAATGGTGCGTGTTGTTTTGACTTTAAGAATTGGGTACTAAATAAAATAAGAAAAACAAAACCTAACGATACAAATAGTACAACAGCATAGCGGTTGAAATCGGGATAATTAGTCCAAAGATATTGCGGGGCAACGCCATTAAATGACGCATGATATAAAGTAAAGCAAAAATTAAAAAAAATATTGTATAAATAACTACTTTCTTTAAAAGAAATCCATAAAAATAAGTTATACAGCATGGTTAATAGTAAATAACCATAGAAAAACCCGAACATTAATTGACTGTGCCAAGTTCTTTGCATCATTTCACTGAGTGAGTTAATGGCAAAGCTAATTTGCATAATAGCGTTTGATTGCAAACGCAAATAAAAAACTTTGTTTTCACCGTTGGCAATAGGCAGGTTAAAAATAAAGCTAGAATAAGGCAATTGGCGAGTTGAAAATGCTTGCAGCGTACCTGTTTTATGACAAGTAAATTCTGTATTCGCACTATTGGGACTACAAAAATCGATATAATTAATATTGGAGAGTTTTAAATTAAGATACCATTGTGAAATATTCGGAGATCGCTGGGCTACTTGAAATCGTACCCAATAAGCTGAGCGAGTATAGCTATAATTTGCTAATTCCGTTTCGATAACTTTAAAATTGTGAGCCATCGCTGGATGGCTCACCTCTTTTATGGTTAATTGAGAGCTTTTATCTTCTAATATATCAAACTTTACGCGATAATTTTCTTGATTATCTGTTAAATTCAGCGATGCAATTGCATAGCCACAAACAGGATGTAATAACCAGAATAATAAAAATAAGGTTAAAATTTTTCCCATTATTTTGTTATTAAATACAGATGTTTTTTTCACATTCGTTAGTTTTATAGATGGAATCATTTATGACAGAAGTGGTTCAATTAAATCCAGAATCTTTTCAAATTGAAAATGCCGCGCCAATTTAGTTAAATTCTTCGCTAAAAACTCTTCCGTTTCAGGAATTTCTTTTATTAATAATAAAACTTGCTCACTATCGGCTTCTAAAGCGGTTTCTGATAATTTTTGCAGCCATGCCTGCGACATCACTTGAAAATGTTGGCTAGATAACGCAGGTTCAGATGAATTGAGGATATCAGTAGTAATGCTTTCATAAATAAATTGTATTCCCAAATGCTTGGTTAAGCTTTCAAATATCACTGATTCTTTAAATGGTTTACGAATAAAATCATCGCAACCTGCTGAAAGTACAATTGCTTTTTCTTCTTCTAATACACTGGCAGTCAATGCCACAACCGCTGTTGCATTGCCTTTAATATGCGATTTAATATAGCGGGTTGCCTCATATCCATCCATCACTGGCATTCGCATATCCATCCAAATTAAATGCGGTTGCCATTCTTCCCAAATCGCAATCGCCTCTTGTCCATTGCTCGCTTCTTTTAATTCAAAACCTAATGGACTTAATAATTTCACCATTAATTGCCGATTAATCGCTTTATCATCAACTACCAATAATTTATACACCATTTGATTGGCTGCAAGTCCAATCACATATCGGTCTCTATTCTGGTTGTGATGATTATTTTCTTTACCTAATTCAGTTTGAATTTCAAATTGAAAGGTCGTTCCCTTGCCTAGCTCACTTGATACTTGAATATCACCGCCCATTAATTGCACAAATTGCCGACTAATCACCAAGCCCAATCCCGTGCCCTCTTGAGATTCGCGCCCTGAGCTGGTTTGCGAAAAAGCTTCAAATAAATGAGTTAATTCATTCTCTGCAATCCCTACGCCTGTATCAGAAATTGTAAAGCTTAATTGATATTGCGCATGTTCTAGCTCTATTCCATTGATTCTGAGTATCACCTCGCCGTGTTCAGTAAATTTAATTGAATTGCCTAATAAATTTAACAATACTTGCCTTAGTTTTACGCCATCTGTGTGAATATAGTGCGGTAAAGAATCTCCGCGAATAAAAATAAGTTCTAAACCTTTATTGCTGGCTCGCAAATGCAATATATCTTCTAAATCACTTAATAATTGATAAAAATCAAAATCGATTAAATTAAGCGTTGTTTTTCCGGCTTCTATTTTAGAAAAATCCAATACGTTATTAATTAAGTTTAATAAATAATCGCCACTTCGATGAATGATTCCTGCATTTTCATAATGATCAGTTGGCAGATTTTTAGTGCGCAACATAATTTGCGAGAAACCAATAATAGCATTTAAAGGTGAGCGTAATTCATGGCTCATATTGGCAATAAAACTGCTTTTTGCCTTATTAGCGACTTCTGCTTTTTCTTTAGCAATTTCTAATTCATGAGTGCGCTGTTTAACTTGTGTTTCTAAACTAATATTTTGTTCATTAATTAAATTAGCATTATCTTCTAAAGCTTTTTCACGTTCTTTTTTGATGATATTTATTTTATCCAATAAAGCTAACGATAAAAATGTCGTCAGAACAATTAGCCCAATGCCACTGTATGTATTGCTAACTTGTATAATAGCGACATTAAATTTGTCAGGTAAAATATTATATCGTGAGGTTATTATAATAATATTATGAATCGAAAAAAGTGAAAATCCTAAAACAAAATAACGTGCAGAGCGATTTCCTTTATATAAAGTAAAAATTCCTAATATCAGCAATGTGATAAAAACGATAACTGCCATTGAAGTAACTATTTTCATTACAACGATATAAGAGGTAACGAAAAAAAATAGTAATACACTGGTTAAAAATATAATTTCACATATTGCTAATTTATGTAAAAGCGGTGAATTTTCCTTAGACTTTAAAAAACTCATGCTAAATAAAATAATTGAGATTATGCCTAGATTAGAAAAAACGGGGACTGCATAATGATTGATTTCTGGAGAATCTGGCCATAGATATTGTGGAGTAAATCCACTAAAAGCTGATTGAAATGAAACGAAGAAAAAATTGAATGCAATATTGTACAAATAACTCACTTCTCTAAATGATACCCAGAGAAATAAATTATACATCATCATTAATAGTAAATAGCCATAAAAAAAACCAACAATGATTTGGTTTTTCCAAGTCTGACGCATAAGTTCGCTTAATGAATTAACGGTAAAACTTATTTGCATCATTCCTTCATTCTGAAAGCGCATATAAAAAGTTTTTGTTTTATTTTTTGTAAGCGGCAGTTTAAAAATAAAATAAGTATAAGGCACATCGCGCGTGGAAAAAGCTTGATAAGTTCCGGTTTTTTTACAATTAAAACCTGTATTTTTTATATTCGGACTACAAAAATCAATATTTTGCATATTCGGGAAATTAAAATTTAAATGCCATAACCGATTTTGTGTTTCTTGATTTGATATTGTAAATTTTACCCAGTAAGCGGAGTGAGTGTAACCATAGCTAATATTGGTGGGGGCGATAGTTTTAAATTGTTGTGCTCTATTGGATTGGATTACATCTTCTATCGTTAAATTTGTTGTTTTGTCTTCTAATACATCAAACTTTACTGAATAGCTTTGCTGATTATCTGTTAAAACCAGTGGCTCGGCTGCATAAGTTGCAATAGGGAATAGGCAACATAACAAAAATAACGTTAGGATTCTGCTCATTTTCTATCTATACAAGTGAAGATTAAGTATTGCTTATATTTTAACTGAGTGACCTTGATAAACTCAGGTAAAATAGGCGCGGTTGTGCTAAGCACCTTAGAATTATAAAAAATCGGGCTTTAGCTAAAATATTGTGAGTCAAAGCCCAAGCCTTGTTGCTACAAAAAAGACTGGAGTTTATGTTGCTTGATTTTAGAACCCTGTCCTTGATGGTTGTGATTTCTTCTGTCTTATATGCTGTCACCATTGCTTTTTTCGCATTACAGGCCAATCAATATCAAGGGATTAAAGCTTACATGTGGGGAGCAATTTGTGCCGCGATTGGATTTTTAGCAGGTGCAATCTACTCGGCTATGCCAGAGCTTGTGTTTCTGCGTTTTGTTGCGACTGAGTTTTTAATTATAGCTCCTTACCTTTATTGCATTGGGATTGCGAATTTTTTAGATTTCAAACCCCATTATCTGCTGTTGTCAGGAATTTTATTCAGTGCTTTTGTATCTATAAGCTATTTTGGGTTATTCAAAACCACAGTTGTTTTTGGTAATGCCGTTACACCTGTTTATGGAATTATTTTCTACAGTATAGCTTGCTATTATTTGTGGCAACGCCGCGAGGAAAACTTTTCTCGATCTATTTTTTTTATGCTGGCGAATTTGATTTTCATCATCATGGTTTTCATCTTACGTTGTTATGTTGTCATCGCGCTTGAGGTGAAATCTTCCTTTACCAATCATCCTTTAAATAATGGCTTTTTATTGGTGGTTTTTATCAGCGGCTATTTACGCAATGTTGGTTTTATTGTGATGGTTAGCCATCGTTTGTATGAAGATTTACGCGCCGCAGCTTTTCAAGATTTTTTAACAAAACTGTATAACCGCCGTGCAACGCAACAGTATTTAGAGCAGCAATTTAACTTATTTAAGCGTCACCGTTTTCCTTGTTCGTTGATTTTATTGGACATTGATCATTTTAAAGCGGTTAATGATAATTATGGTCACGAAATTGGCGACCAAGTTTTACAAACCATAGCCAGCACTTTAAAAGCACAATTGCGCAAAACCGATATTTTAGGGCGTTGGGGCGGTGAGGAGTTTTTAGTTTTGTTGCCTAATACCCGCATAAAACACGCTTGTGAGGTTGCTGAAAAACTCAGAGAAAAAATTCAGACCCAGCCGATTAATGAACTTTTTTGCACAATCAGTTCAGGTGTCAAAATGCTAGATGAAGATGATCTGAGTGCTGATATGGCAGTTAAACGCACGGATGACGCGCTTTATGAAGCTAAACACCTTGGGAGAAATCGAGTTGTTATTTATAAAAATTTACCCTCGTAGGTTATTTATGCGGAACTTATTTAAATGTACGTTGATAAATTGTTGCCTATTTTCATCTGTGTTGGCAGGCACAGAGGAGATTGAGGTTGAGCTTGAACCGGTTGTGGTGACGGGCAGTAAAACCTATCGCCCCTCTTTTAATACTGAAGCAAGCAGCAAAAATAAATTAGTCGGAGCAGAATTGATTGAGCGCGGTATCAATGGCGTTGAAGATATTAGTCAGCGCGTGGCAAATTTTCATTTAACCAATGAAGGAATTGGCTCTTTTTCTCAACATTTTAGTATGCGTGGACTGACTAATACCTCAATTTTTAGCGATCCTGCGGTGGTTTTTTATGTTGATGATGTGCCTTATGCCAGCTCAAATACAACCATGGGACGGTTATTGCATATCGAAAGTTTAGAAGTTTACCGTAGCTCTCAGCCGGGACGATTTGGCAAAAATGCTTATGCAGGTGCTGTTGATATAAAAACCCGCCAACCGGATAATAAATTAGCAGGAAATCTAACGTTAGAATTAGGCAGATTTAATTTACATCAAGTCTCCGCCAATGTTTCTGGTGCATTGATAGCTGACCAACTTTATTTCACCTTAAGCGGTGAATATCAACAACGTGATGGTTTTTTATACAATAATTACTTAAATAACCGCCCCGATAGTATGGAAAACTTTACCGGCAAAGCCACGTTAAAATGGACACCTACTCAAGCATGGGATGTGCGCTTAATATTAAACAAAGAAAATTTTGACTATGGCGCGACCCGTTTAGCACTTTTGAATTCGCCGGATTTTTTCACCGTGCGTTCAGAAACGATGGAGAGACTGAAAGAACAATCGAATAATCAATCATTACGAATTGCCTATAACACGGATAATTATGAAATTTTATCTATCACCAGTCACCGTCATTGGCATATGAATCCGCGGATAGTGGATTTAAATTTAATTCCAACCGTGTCTAATCGCATACAAAATTCTGTTAATCAAACCTGGATGCAAGAACTGCGGATGCGTTCTAAAGACAAAAATAGCGATTGGCAATGGCAAGCGGGATTATTTTATTCCAATCTAAACAAAGGCGGCGTTTCCGATACCGTCTCGCCCGGTTTCCGAGCTATCTTGGAACTAAAAAAATCGACAGCGGATACCTATGCGGCTTTTTCCCAAATCTCTTATCAAGGGATAAAAGATACAAAAGCGTATTTTGATTTGCGGGTGGACTATGTAAACGCGAGTGTTGATGCGGCTACCTCTTATCTTATTGGCAAAAATACGAGAATTTTTGATTTACAACAACAAGATAGCACTTTTTTTGTTAGTCCTAAATTTGGCGTGGATTACACATTTTCTTCAAATCTGATGCTTTATGCTGCCACTGGTTTAGCCTTTAAACCGGCTGGTTTTGCGGTGGTGAGTACTTTTCCAGAATTAGCGCATTTTAATAAAGAAAGTAGTTGGCAAAATGAAATCGGTTTAAAAACTAACTGGTTTAATCAACAAGTTAAATTAAATTTGGCAGGTTTTTATTACGATATTGAAAACTATCAAGTGGAGCGTTTTTTCAGCAATCTTGATTATGGCATGGCAAATGCTGCAAAAGCGCATTCCTACGGGTTTGAAGTTGAATCACAAGCAAAATTAATTGAAAATTTGTGGCTAGAAACTTCACTAGGTTATACGCATACTCAATTTGACCAGCACATTGATCCGATTACTCATGCGAATTACGCCGGAAAACTTGCGCCGTTTGTGCCGGATTTCACCAGCACTGTTGCTTTGCAATACAAACACCCAGACGGTTATTTTGCGCGGGCAGAATGGCTGTGGACAGGAAAAACATTTTTTGATGAATCTAATACCGCGATTATGTCGCAAAATGCTTATTCCACCGCCAATCTTAGAATAGGTTACGCGCACAAAAACTATAGTATTTATGGTTTTGCGAGCAATATTACCGATACGCATTATTACAGCTACAAAGTCGGCGGCACACGCGGCACACCGGGCGAGCCAAAAATGATTGGAGTGCGCTTAGGTATCAATTTTTAAATAGACTTTGTAAAATTATTTTAATATATCAACGAGTTATATATTAAAAAACAGGAGTGCAAAACAGGTTTTGCACTCCAGCAGATAATAAAACTGCTCACTTGCCGTTGCCGTTTAAAACGAATCCTACGTCATAAAACCTAAAACTTAAAAAAACGCGCTTTATGATTTCTTTGGATCTTCCGACAGTTTTTATTATCTGTGCCAGTTTTATATTTCTTTACGGCATCGGCATGACGGCTTTTGCCTGTAAAGTTTCACCTTCTTTTAAAAGCATTTACTTATTTGCCGCGATTAACTTTCTGATTGCCATCGGCGTTTCATTAGCGTTTTTAAGAAACCATATCAGTGTTTTTTGGTCGATTATTGTCAGCCAAAGCTTATTAACGCTGGCTTCTACGTTGATTTATCAAGCGCATTTGCAATTTATTGAGCACGAAAAAAAATCACAGTTTTTATCTGCCATTTTATTAATCAGCGTGATTAGTTTAATCGTTTTATTTACCTATCATTTTCCCAATAGCCAGCATCGGATTCTTTCAATCAATAGCTTCCATTTTTTGCAATTTTCACTCACCGCATGGGCAACGTGGCGATGGCAACGGCAACAAGGTCATTCTATTTATACTCCGTTGATTGTTATTTCTACTGCACTCGCCCTCACAATTGCATACCGAATTATCAATATTGCAACAAGTCCGTACATTCCGCCCTACGCACTGCAAGGTACTTTTTCCCATTCGTTGCAAACCATTATTTTGATGCTGTATGTTGCCACTTTGGATTTTTCCATTGTGTTAATTGCCACAGGTCACTTGGTTAAAAAAGTAGAGCAACTTGCCGATATAGATATTCTGACCACGCTTTATAATCGGCGCGGCTTAGATCATGCGTTGGAAAAAGACGATATTAGAACAAAGCCGTTGTGCGTGATTATGTGTGATATTGATCATTTTAAATTGGTCAATGACCGCTATGGACATGCGGTGGGGGATATTGTGATACAAAAATTTGCGCATATCATTGAAGAATCTACAAGAAAAACAGATATTTGTGTGCGCTGGGGCGGGGAGGAGTTTTTAATTATTTTGCCAGTCAGCAATCCAGAAGATGCGTTTTTGGTTGCTGAAAAAATTAGAACGCGCTGCGAAAAACAACTTTTTCCACAGCAACCGAAATTGTGTTTTACCAGTAGTTTTGGGATTAGTTGCAAGACAGTTTCGCAGAATTTTGACACGATTGTGAATAATGCCGATAAAGCCCTGTATCGCGCTAAAACACAGGGCAGAAATCAGGTGTGTGTTTTTAATGAGGCGGCTGATAATGGTTAATAAAGCCGTTGCGATTTGGCATTTTTACTTTTGGCAAGGTGCTGGCGTTAATCACATCATTTTCTTTAACCAAATGATTTAAATACAATAAATATGCAGTTACGGCATAAAGTTGGTCGTTAGTTAAAATTCCCGGTGCATTCAGCGGCATGGCACGGCGGGTGAAATCAAAAATCGTGGTCGCATACGGCCAATAAGTGCCGATGGTTTTATCGGGAATCGCATCGGTTAAACCGTGTTTCGCGCCTGCCAATTCATCCGCGCTATCGCCCGTGCCATCCACACCATGACAGCTTAAGCAATATTGCTGATAGACTTTTTTGCCTAAAGCCGCCGTGCCTGAGCCTGCGGGTAAGCCTGTGCCGTCAGGAAAAATATCTAAATTCCAGCGTTTTTCTAATTGTGGCGAAGCGGGTTTTCCTAAATTGGGGCTGTTTTCTGCTTGCGCTAACGAATTGATAAAAAAGGAAAATACTATTGCAGTGGTTACGACTGGCAGTCCTTTAAGGACTGCCAGTCGTGTTTTAAACCTGTTACGCATAAACATGATTAATGCTCCCATTGCTAGAAATTTCCCAGCTTACAATCGCGTTGTAATGAAAATAGCCGTGCTGACCTTGGCTTTTTATCAGCACATCGCGTTCTGGTTGCACATAGCCTGTTTCATCAATCGCGCGACTTTTTAAAATGGCTTTTTCACCATTCCATTGCCAAGGAATGCGAAAACGGGTGAAACATTTTGATAACACCGGCTCTTGCAATTGCGCTTCTGCCCACGTTTTGCCGCCATCTGCGGACACTTCCACTTTTGCAATTTTGCCGCGCCCACTCCATGCTAATCCGCTAATTTGATATAAACCGGCTTTTTTTAACTGATGCCCAAACGATGGATGAGTAATCAGCGATTTTGCTTCCATCACAAACGTAAATTGCCGCGCTTTGCCGGTGGGCATTAATTCCGTGTATTTAGAGGTTTCATTACGCGCCATAACCGGTTGATTTGTAATGTGTAATCGTCTGAGCCATTTAACATTGACCACGCCTTCCCAACCCGGGGCAATTAAGCGCAGCGGATAGCCATTTTCAGGACGAATTCGCTCGCCGTTTTGATACAACGCCAAAATACAATCATCCATCGCTTTTTCTAAAGGCAAACTCACATTCATCAAAGAAGCGTCCGCGCCTTCCGCAATCAACCATTTTGCTCGTCCTTTGATTTTCGCCTCATTGAGCAACAAGCGCAGCGGAATACCAGTCCATTCGCTGCATGATGCCATGCCGTGAAAATAACCGAGCTGTGTTTCGATGGGTTTGCTGTGCCAACCTGCATTGCTATTGCCGCCGCATTCGATAAAACACAACACTGAAGTCATCGGATAACGCAGTAAATCTTCGATGTTAAAAACCAGTGATTGATTTACCAAGCCATGAATCAACAACTGATGCTGTGCGGGGTCAATTTGCGGCACACCATTATGATGGCGTTCAAAATGCAAGCCGCTAGGGGTAATAATTCCTTCTAAATCTTGCAACGGAGTCCACGATACACCGTTGCCAGCCGCAGCCGCATTGCCCATTGTCCAGCGAATTGTTTTTCGCTCATAAGGCGAAGGATTGCCATAATTGGAAAACGGCAAGCCCGGTTTTTGACTCCAAGGCAATCGCTCGGCATCAGGGACGGCCGCCAGAACGTCCGCACTCACCGCGAGCGCGGAAAACGTTAAACTTTTTTGCAAAAACAAGCGTCGATCTAATAATCCGCCACCTGCTACGACTTCTAATTCTTGTTGTTTAGTCATATTTTTCCCCTGTTGATAGACAATTTGCGGTTACGCATACTGTGTGCAGATTACCTCAATTAACAAAGGATTGTCATTACTGAAAGGAAGTTTTTATTTTTGCCTCGTTTGTAAGGCTGGCAAGCTTTCTGTTCACCTAAAAATATTTCTATATTGCTAGAAATTTTCAAGACGACCGGTCATCTTTTATTTTTAATGATAAAAACGACTGGTTGTATTTGATTTTTTCACGCCTAAAATAATTGTTGCCACTCCAAACTCTTACATTTACGCCGTGCTAATCGCAGTTATATAGGCTTAAAAACGTGCTTCTCTAGCCACAATTCTTATCAAAATCATCCAATTGGCAATCTTAACGACTAAAAATAGAAAATACTTATGTAGCGAATGTGATAAAATTTTTTCATCAGATTTGGACATTTTGGCTTAATTTGCACAGATTCAGTGCAGTTTAAGATGAATGCTGATTTTTGAATCTGGCTGATAGGTGATTATTTTCACCTGCGTTTTTAACTTAACAATCGTACAACTCATTATGAATAAACCTAAAAAAGTTGCAATTCTTACGGCGGGCGGTTTAGCTCCTTGTCTTAACTCTGCTATCGGCAGTTTAATTGAGCGTTACACTGAAATTGATCCAAGCATCGAAATCATCTGTTACCGCAGCGGTTACAAAGGTTTATTGTTGGGTGATTTTTACACAGTAACTCCTGAAGTCCGCGCTAACGCAGGTTTATTGCACAAATTCGGCGGCTCAACCATTGGCAACAGTCGGGTTAAATTAACCAACGTGAAAGATTGCGTGAAACGTGGCTTAGTACAAGAAGGACAAGATCCACAAAAAGTGGCGGCTGATCAATTAGTGAAAGATGGTGTGGATATTCTGCACACAATTGGTGGTGATGATACTAACACCGCAGCTGCTGATTTGGCGGCATTTTTGGCAAGAAACAACTACGGTTTAACTGTTATCGGTTTGCCAAAAACTGTTGATAACGACGTTTTCCCGATTAAACAATCATTAGGCGCGTGGACAGCAGCAGAACACGGTGCAAATTATTTTGCAAACGTGGTTGCAGAAAATAACTCAAATCCACGCATGTTGATTGTGCATGAAGTGATGGGACGTAGCTGCGGTTGGTTGACTGCTGCAACGGCTGTGGAATATCGCAAATTGTTAGACCGTTCACAATGGTTGCCAGAAATCGGTTTAGACCGCGCTGCGTTTGAAGTGCATGGCGTTTTCGTTCCTGAAATGGCAATTGATTTAGAAGCCGAAGCTGCACGTTTACGCGCGGTAATGGATACAGTCGATTGCGTGAATATTTTCGTTTCTGAAGGTGCGGGCGTTGAGTCTATCGTGGCAGAAATGCAAGCGAAAGGACAAGAAGTGCCACGCGATGCGTTTGGTCATGTGAAATTGGATGCGGTGAATCCTGGCAAATGGTTCGGTGAGCAATTTGCACAAATGATTGGCGCGGAAAAAACCTTGATTCAAAAATCGGGTTATTTCGCGCGTGCTGCGGCAGCGAATGTGGAAGATATTCGTTTGATTAAATCATGCGCAGATTTAGCGGTGGAATGTGCTTTCAAACGTGAATCAGGCGTAATTGGTCACGACGAAGACAATAACAACATCTTACGCGCGATTGAGTTCCCACGCATTAAAGGCGGCAAACCGTTTGACATTGACACACCTTGGTTTAATGAAACTTTAGCGGCAATTGGTCAAACCAAAGGCGCGAAAGTCGAAACTTCTCACTAAGCAGTTGTTAAACCTTTCAGGTTTTTAAAACCTGAAAGGTTTCTGCCAGACTACTTTCTCTCCACACGTTTAAGTCACTTCCATTAAGTTAATCGAAACAGCTTAATTGATAGGGTGTAGGTTGGGTTAGCTTATTGAGCGAAAGCGAGATAACGTAACCCAACATTCAGCGGTGAAATAAACGCTCTTGTTGGGTTACGCTTTTTTGCTTACGCAAAAAATGCTAACCCAACCTACATATCTTATTGAGTATAAAGAAATAAGCTCTTAACTTAACGGCTGTGATACGTTTAAGTGGTAACTGGGCTAAACTGCCCGCCCTATTTTTATTTTTAGAGTTGAAAATGAATGATCCCCGCGTTGGTTTTATCAGCTTAGGTTGTCCAAAAGCCTTGGTTGATAGTGAACAAATCTTAACCCGCTTACGTTCTGAAGGTTATCAAGTCTCGCCAACCTATCAAGATGCCGATTTAGTCATTGTAAATACCTGCGGTTTTATTGATGCTGCGGTTGAAGAGTCTTTAGATAGCATCGGTGAAGCTTTAGCGAAAAATGGCAAAGTGATTGTCACAGGCTGTTTAGGCTCGCGTGAAGCGGAAATCCGCGCTAAGCATCCACAAGTCTTAAAAGTCACAGGCGCACATGCTTTGGAAGAAGTGGTGAGTGCTGTACATGAATATTTACCCGCTCCGCACAATCCATTTTTAGATTTAGTACCGCCACAAGGGATTAAATTAACGCCTAAGCATTATGCGTATTTAAAAATTTCCGAAGGCTGCAATCATCGTTGCACGTTTTGTATTATTCCCTCAATGCGCGGCCATTTAGTCAGTCGTCCGGTGGATGATGTGTTGTTAGAAGCGCAACGCTTAGCTGATGCCGGCGTAAAAGAATTATTGGTCGTTTCGCAAGATACCAGTGCGTATGGTTTAGATTTGAAATATCAATCGCGTCACTGGAATGGGCGCGAAATTAAAACTCAGTTTTATGATTTAGCAGAGGCTTTAGGCGATTTAGGGATTTGGGTGCGTATGCACTATGTTTATCCTTATCCGCATGTGGATCATGTGATTCCGTTAATGGCAGAGGGAAAAATTTTGCCGTATTTGGATATTCCATTTCAACACGCCAGCAGTCGTATTTTAAAACTCATGAAACGCCCAGCGGCGGCAGAAAACAATTTAGAGCGGATTAAAGCGTGGCGAGAAATTTGTCCAGATTTAACCTTGCGTAGCACCTTTATCGTGGGATTTCCCGGTGAAACCGAACAAGAGTTTGAAGAATTATTAGATTTTTTAACCGAAGCACAAATGGATAGAGTCGGTTGTTTTGCGTATTCGCCAGTCAAAGGCGCGGTGGCAAATAATTTGCCAGATCCGATTCCTGAAGAAGTGAAACAAGAGCGTTTAGCACGCTTTATGGAGCATCAAGCGAAAATTAGCGCGGCACGTTTGCAACAGCGCGTTGGCAGAATTGAAACAGTATTAATTGATGAGGTTGTTGAAGAAGGTGCGGTAGCGCGTAGTAAAGCAGATGCACCTGAAATTGATGGGCAAGTGTTTATTGATGGCGCAACTCATTTGCAAGTCGGCGATTTTGTACAAGTTCAGCTTGAAGAAGCGGATGAATATGATTTGTGGGGACGCTTAATCTAAAAAGCAAAACCCTAGAAATGAAAATGCCGCACTGTTTTTCAACAGTGCGGCATTCTTAAAGCATTTAGCAGTAACGATTAAATTGCTGTAACGTTTTCTGCTTGTGGGCCTTTTTGACCTTGAGTCACTTCCATAGTAACTCTTTGACCTTCTTGTAAGGTTTTACGGCCTGAACCATTAATTGCACTGTGGTGAACAAAAACATCTTTACCGCCTTCTTGCTCAACGAAACCGAAACCTTTTTCGTCATTAAACCACTTAACAGTACCTTCAACTAAATTTGGCATATTCTTCTTTCTCTTACTTTAATGTGTCAGTTTTCACTGACGTTATGGATATTACATGTATTAATAAAGCGGGCACTGGAAAACGATGTACTTTTTTTCGATCTTTGCTGTCAACATCACGGTTAAGGCAACACTGGCAAACAACTTTTTTCTTACCTAGCTGTATTGAGGTCAATTCTACACTGTAATGCCCACAAAATAAATAAAAGGGATTGAATATGGCTGTTAATACCAAAAAATGTTTTTTTTAATATCTTATTTAAAGCATAACTCATTGTTATTAAATAGCTTATTATAAAAAGTCAATCTTGATTTAATTAAGTGTCATATCGGCAAAAGTAGCCAGCCAGATTAGTTTTGATTCCTAAATAAAGTCATCAATTTGTAATATTTCACTGTCTGAATGCTTTTTAGTTGTCATTAAAATCTAACATCCTCAGGAAAAGAATCTGTTTCTACCTTGTTAGGCGTTATGTGTTCGTTTAAGATGCTTAACCCTCGTTAAGCTGCTGTCTAATTTTTTAGGGTATAGTAGGGAGCTTCAAAATATCCATTCGCCTGTCATAAATATTTCTAGGAACTCAAGGGAATTGAACATTATCACTGTTAGCATCGTTTTCAGATTGATTAAAGGTTATGCTTTAATCATTAGCTTATTGCTAGAGAAATGGCTGACAGGGATTTTTGGTGGAAAAAACCTTTATGAAAAACATCTGCGTTTTTTAGTCAACAAAACTAAACTTTTTGACACAGCGTATTATTTGGAAATGAAACCTTCTCTTGCTGAGCAAGGAAAATCAGCGATTGCAGATTATGTGGCTAATGGCGATCGTAAAGGTCGTTGGCCGATGCCATTTTTTGATCCTCAGTATTATCGCAGTCAAATTAAAAGCAATCTTAAAACCGTCAATGCCTTGCTGCATTATGCTTATATTGGTCGTTATCTGCGTTTATCGCCAAGTCCTTGGTTTGATGTTAATTATTATCTGAAAGAAAACAAAGATGTGTTGAGGGCAGAAATCGATCCTATATTGCATTATCTAAAATGGGGAGGATTGGAGGGACGCTCTCCTACGGTTCAGTTTGATGGTTCGTATTATTTGCGAAAAAATGCCGATGTGAGGGAGGCGCGTGTTAATCCTTTATTGCATTACTTACGCATAGGTCGATTTGAAGGTCGCCCTACAGCTTTCAATCAACAACTAAATGGTGAAAGTTATCAAGCTTACACTTACAAAAATGCGCCGCGCAATCGACAATATGATCAACAAAAAATATTACCGAAACGACAAGGTGTATCTGATGCAAAAATTGATGTGATTGTCCCAGTCTATAAAGATCAAGAGCTGACTTTACGAACTCTTTACAGCATATTAATGGCAGAAGTTGATGTAAGCTTTGAGTTAATTGTTATTAATGACTGTACTCCAGAGCCCGGATTACTTGTTGCACTAGAAAAGCTTAAAAATGAAAAGCTGATCACTTTAGTGCACAATGTTGAAAACAGAGGTTTTGTTCATACTGCCAATCGTGGTATGCAGATACATAGCAATCGCGATGTCGTGTTACTAAATGCAGATACTGAAGTATTTTCTCATTGGTTAGATAAACTTCATACAGCGGCTTATCGGCATTTGCGAACCGGAACAGTCACACCTTTATCTAACAATGCCACAATTTGCAGCTATCCTTGTTTTCTACATGACAATCCTTATCCGTTAGAGCTTTCCTATGAAGAGTTGAACAATATAGCGGCCGAAGTTAATAGTGGTGTTGACATTAAAGCACCAACAGGAGTGGCTTTTTGCTTATATATTCGCCGTGATTGTATTAGTAGCGTAGGACTGTTTAACGAAAACTCTTTTGGTTGGGGATACGGTGAAGAAAACGACTTTTGCCAACGTGCTATTTCTAAGGGCTGGCAAAATATTCTTACCGCAGATACTTTTGTTCGTCATTGGGGAAGTACATCATTTAAAAGAGAGAAGGCGGAACGTGTCAATGCTGCTCTAAAAGTTGTTAACCATCTGCATCCTAGTTATCTTTTACAAGTTGATGACTTTATTAGACAAGACCCTCTTGCCGCAGCGCGTGAGCGTTTAGACTGGGCAAGATTGCTAAAACAAGTCAAGCAGCAAAACGTACTAATTGTGTGTCATCATCGTGGTGGTGGTTCTGAACGCCATGTTCACGAAGATACCGCGCGTCTTTTACAAGAGGGAGCGGGAGTCTTTTATTTAAAACCCGTTCCAGGTAAGCCTAAGTATGTTAGATTGGCGCATCCAAAATGTTCTCAGCTGCTTAATCTTAAATCTTATTTTTTCGCTGATATTAAACACCTAGCATCAGCTTTAACCGAGCTTGGTATCACGCGAATTCATGTGCATGGTTTGGTTGATTACACTATTAACGCGCCTGATTATATTTTGCAATTAGTTGATGTGTTACAAACAGAACTTTGGTTAGATTTGCACGATTATGAAATGATTTGTCCCCGCATCAATTTAACTAACCGTGCCGGACGTTATTGCGGCGAACCCAATGAAATGTTTTGTAATCTGTGCTGTGAAAGCGAGCGCAATGACTTTGGAGCGACGAATATTGAATTTTGGCGCAGATCTCATCACCGCCTGTTGCAACGAGCAGATAAAGTATGGGTACCTAATATAGATATTAAATTACGCTTATTGCGATATTTTGATGATATTTCTTTTTCACTATCGCCCCATGAAGAGATTGAAATCAACAAAATCACTATTACAACACCTCAATTAAGTTCTGATAGCACATTACGAATTGTAGTGATAGGCTCAATTGGCAAAGCAAAAGGCTTTGATATTTTAAATGCCTGCGCAAAAGATGCTAAAAAACGCAAATTACCCCTAGAGTTTGCACTGCTTGGTTATAGCTTAAAAGATAATGAGTTGGAACGTAGTCATGTAAAAATTACTGGACGCTATTTAGAGCACGAAGCACAGGCAAAATTAAAAGAGCTTTCTCCGCATATTGTTTGGTTACCATCGACTTGGCCTGAGACTTACAGTTATACTCTATCTTTGGCAATCAGTGGCGGATACCCTACTTTTGCTTTTGATATTGGAGCTATTGCAGTGCGTTTACGCGAAATTGGTCAAGAAGATACGCTGATGCCTTTGCAATTGTTAGAATCACCCCATATAATCAACGACAGATTCGTTAGTTATCTAAAATACTGCCAAAAGCTCTAACCACTCCCTCTTCTAATCATTAACATTATTGCCACATATCTCACAGTTAGAGTATTAGAGAATGCTCTATCATCTACTCCTGTGCTATTTTTCATATAATGGAAGGATATTATGTTACTCGCAGCAGATGTCCACAAAAAACGACACCGCCCCTCACTTAATCAATCTAGCCAAGGGCTAATCATTAATAATCAAATAGGGACTTTAAAAAGATTGAAAGTAGTTAGCATTAGCTCTATTCCTCACCTAATTAGAGGATACTCTTTATTATCCTTGTTACTATTGGAGAAAGGACTAGCACATGTATTAGGCGGAAAAAAGCTCTATCAAAAGCACTTGCGTTGTTTAGTCAGTAAAACTCAACTTTTTGATTCTGGCTATTATTTAGAAATAAATTCTGATGTGTTTGAACGGCATGTTAATCCGCTTAATCATTATGTTGCACACGGCGATAAAGAAAGTCGTTGCCCCATGCCGTTTTTTGACCCTAGCTATTATCGTAGCCAAATTAGTTTGCATTCTGAACACATTAACAGCTTACTCCATTACAGCTATATCGGGCGTTACCTTAACGTATCTCCCAGTCCTTGGTTTGATCTACCTTATTACTTAAAAGAAAATAAAGATGTGTTACGTTCTGGTGTTGAGCCGATGTTGCACTACCTAAAGTGGGGTGGATCTGAAGGACGTTCTCCTACACCACAATTTGATGGATCATATTATCTGCGTAATAACCCTGATGTTGCTGAAGTACGAGGAAATCCACTACTACATTATTTGCGGATTGGTCGTTTTGAAGGCAGACCCACCGCTTTATATCAACCATCCGTAGTAGAACAAGCTCAAAAAAACAGCGAGCCTCTCAACTTACATAAGTTACATTTAGTGGCACAAAGACAAGCTGTTAGTGATGCAAAAATTGATGTAATTGTGCCTGTATACAAAGACCAAGAACTGACTTTACGCACAATTCACAGTGTCTTAGTGGCACAAGTCAATCTATGTTTTGAACTAATTGTGATTAATGATTGCAGCCCAGAACCAGAGCTAGTCGCTGCTTTGGAAAATCTTCATCATAAAAAACTCATTACACTACTGCATAACAGCGAAAATCGTGGTTTTGTATACACGGTTAATCGCGGCATCCAATTGCATCCTGAACGCGACGTGGTTTTATTGAATGCCGATACTGAAGTATTTGCGCAATGGCTCGATAGACTACACGAGACAGCGCATCGACAAACAACAACTGGCACAGTAACCCCGCTTTCTAATAACGCCACCATTTGCAGCTACCCACGCTTTTTAGAAGATAACCCTTATTTATTAGAGTTAGGATATGAAGAGCTAGACCAATTAGCAGCAAGCGTTAATCAAAATATTGAAGTTGAAGCACCCACCGGCGTAGGTTTTTGCATGTATATCCGCCGTGATTGTCTTACTGCGGTTGGCTTATTTGATGAAGAAACTTTTGGGACAGGCTACGGCGAGGAAAATGACTTTTGCCAACGAGTTATCATTAAAGGTTGGCGCAACATAATAGCCGCCAACACTTTTGTGCGGCATTGGGGAGCTGCCTCGTTTCAAAATGAAAAAGCTGAACGGGTTAATGCCGCAATGAAAGCGTTAGACTTTTTGCACCCTGACTATCGCTTTCAAGTCAGTGATTTTATTAGACAAGACCCCTTAGCACAAGCACGCGAACAACTGGATTGGGCTAGATTATTAAAACATGTAAAAGCTCGCAATATTTTGATTGTTGGACATAATCGTGGCGGAGGCTGTGAACGTCATATTCAAGAAGATACCGAGCGGCTATTACAAGATGGCATCGGTGTATTTTATTTGCGACCTGTACCAAGAAACCCCTCTCAGGTCAGATTAAGCCATCCCAAATGCCCACAGTTATTTAATCTCAAATCGTATGATTTAGCAGACATTGACACGTTAGCTTTGGCTTTAACAGAATTGGGTATTAAACGCATTCATACGCATAGCTTGGTTGATTTTTCTATTAACGCCACAGAAAATATTCTAAAACTCGTTAAGCGTTTGAAAAGCGAGTTTTGGGTTGATTTGCATGATTACACCGTGATTTGTCCACGCATTAATTTAACAAATCACATAGGGCGTTATTGTGGCGAGCACAGCGAAGAAGCCTGCAATAGATGTTGTGAAGTTGAGCCTAATGATTTTGGCGTAACTAATATCAGAGAGTGGCGGCGCATGAACCATCAGGTTTTGCAACAAGCCGATAAAATATGGGTGCCAAGTGTTGATATGGAAAAACGTATGCAGCGTTATTTTAGAGATATTAGTTTGTCGCTGTCACCACACGAAGAATTTGACCCGCAAAATTTAGTCATTACCCCCCACACACTGACAACGCATAGTGCTCTACGCATTGTCGTCATCGGAGCAATTGGCAGAGTTAAAGGGTTCGATGTTTTAAACGCCTGTGCAGCCGATGCTAAAAAACGGAAATTACCGCTGGAATTCGTAGTGTTAGGCTATAGTTTAAAAGACGCTGATTTAGAAAAAAACGGTGTAAAAATCACAGGGCGTTACTTAGAAATTGAAGCGATGGCAAAATTGCAAGACCTAGAGCCGCATGTTGTGTGGCTGCCTTCTACTTGGCCAGAAACATATAGCTATACTTTATCGTTAGCTCTAACAGGCGGATATCCTACCTTTGCTTTTGATATTGGTGCAATCGCAGAGAGGTTGCGTCTAGTAGGACAAGAGCAAACATTAATGCCTTTTGAACTGCTTGATTTTCCTCAAATGATAAATGACCGCTTTGTCAGTTATTTACAAAACTGCCAAAAACAAAAAAATATTTCTCAAGAGGTAATATTAGAATCACAAATACTCAGCGAAGCTTCGTAAGATTTTTCCAAGGCAAAGCGAGCCGCCCATTCGCTATTACGATTATCGCTGATTTTTCTAAACGCAGAAGTAGTCTCAGGCAACATCACAGCATGAGGGGTCACATGAACATGCACCGCAATACGCCTCATCACCTGAAGAATATCTTGTTCAATTTCTTCGTATGTAATAGCTAATGCGTTGATATTTTTTTCAGCAAAATACTGTTGCCACCCCTGCTCCTGCGCCACAATATGTCGCTGCCAATAATCTATTTCGGCAAAATCGTAATCCAAATTTGCCAACTTCTTTAAAGCATCTTCACTATGTGATTTATCCGTGTGAAATACCGAACTAGCAGTGGCTTTATATAAAGAAACCGCCTGCTCATCTAAGTTTTGCCGCGTTAAATAAATAAATTTAAAGTTATCAAAATAACTCGCATCCGTCATGGCATCCATAAAATTTCTAAATTGAAACCAACTTGCTTTTAAACCCGATACTCCATTTTTTGATTTTTTAATCTGAATAATATTTTTAACATACTCATCAGGAGTACGAGCCGGAATCTGACGGATTAATCGCGCCACTGCTTTTTCACCTAAAGGTTCAGGAGGACTGCCAAAACGCCCTGTTTTTGCCAACATATTCGATAGATAACTACTTCCTGAACGCGGAGTAATTGCAATAATATAACGACTGCGCGGCTCTGGCATGGATGCAAGTTGCTCTAAACGCGGGGTATCAAGTGGTGTTTGATTAAATAACTCAAGCATTTGATTTAGTAAAAAAGGTTGCGGAGTAAAAAATAACTTGCCATCTATTTCAGCAATTATCGCGATTAGGTAAATAAGCTGTTCTGAAATGCAAGGGCGTTTACGTTAAAAGTTCAATTTTCAAATTTAGTAAAAGCCGCCTAATGCACTGTCATTATTGTAAATGTAGTGGTCTAATATAACCAACTGCTCAATTTAATCAAATCTGGTTATTTTTCTGCCTGATTTCTTATTCATTCTTTTCCCTAGAGACTTTTAAAGTTTTATGAAACGTTTATTAATACATATTGGCACAGGAAAAACAGGAACAAGCACGATTCAGAATTTTCTTTTTGCTAATCAAAAAAAACTAGCAGCAAAATTCAGTATTTTTTATCCAGAACAAGGACTCTCTAAAATTGACCATTTTGGAGAAGAAATTCACGCTCACTATCCGATTGTCTCTTGGTTAAACAATCGAGAAACAGAGAGTCTTGATAAATTAATTCACAGCATCAATTCATCCGCTTGCGAAACAGCCATTATTTCATGTGAAAATTTCTATCATCATCTTCAAACCGAAAGCATTGCTTATCTAGGCTCTGTGTTTAAAGATTATTCGGTAGAAATTATTTGTTATGTGCGCCGCCAAGACCAATACATGGAATCGGCATGGAAACAGCAAATTAAAGTAGGCGCAATGAAAATGGCTTTTGCTGACTTTTTGCAACGCCATACCCATGAAAAATACTTAAACGAGGTGCACGCCAATTATTATCGGATGCTTAAACCTTGGGCAAACGTTTTTAGCATGGATGCTATAAAAGTCAAAGTATTCGATAAAAGTGAATGGGTTGAGCACGATTTAATAGCCGACTTTTTAAATACTTGCGCTATTGACGAAAAACACGCTCTTTCAGTTTTAACTAAACCCAACTTAACCAATCTTGCCTTACCGACTGGACTTATCCGAATCTTGCAAAAAACCAACGCAAAAGGCTTAATTCCAAGAGAAGAACAGCAAAGTTTTGTGATGTATTTAAATAAATTAACGCTGTTTAACAACGCCGCACTCCTTTCCACTCAAGATCGGTTAGCCGTTATTCGCAATTATTCACAAAGCAACGCACAACTTTTTTCTGAATTTAACAAAAAAGAAATACCAAAATGCTTTCAGCTGAGTGCGATTCAAGCAACTGAAAAAGAAAATACTCCCCCACCTTCTTTAGAAGATATTGCTATTTTGTCGCTTGTCGAAAACTGGCAGCAATCAAAGCGTTTATCTGAAAAACTTTCTGTTTCCAGTCTTTTTAAAAGTGGTTATAAATCTTATAAACAGAAAAGAAATAGGCTGTCGAAACTGTTGTTTTCAAAAAAAACAAAAACAGCTGCAACGAATCTGCAAAATAGTTTTTGGATAGAAGACTGCCTTAATTTTCAAATCTGCAAACAATTTTCAGAGCATTTATTACAACACAAAACGATTGATGTTAAGCAGCATCAGCCAATCTTAAAAAATTTATTAAGTAGCCTAAAAATCATCACGTTAGGTGAATTAGAGCCACCGTTTTCAAAAGAAGGTACGATTGCGGCAATTCAATTTTTGCCACACAGCGGTTATGAAGTGACTGTGCAAAACACCCCCAGACTTTCAGAAATATTAATGCGCTTATTGCCTTTATGCCGATATGCAGAACTTTTCTATAAAAAATTTCCTAACGCGGCTGGCGTTTTACATCTTTCCTTAGCTGATGAACCTAAAGCCGATGCAGCTATTTTGGCTTTTTGCAGCAATCAAAAAACTCACGCATTAATACCTGATTCTTATTTTACGCGTAGCAGCGGCTATGAAGCATACCGACAAACAATCACTCAAAATTGGATTGATTGGGAAAAGCGCACTCCGGTCGCCTATTGGCGTGGTTCGTCTACAGGCAATGGCAATAAACAAGAATGGCGAAACATGCCTAGATTTCAATTATGTCAATTGGCGGCTGACTCTGATGTGATTGATGCCAAAATAGGTGCATTAACCATAGGATTTAAAAACACACCGTTTGCTGAAGAAATAAAAGCCAGCGGTTTGTTAAACAAACGCGAAGAACCCGAACAAGGACTTCACTACAAATATTTAATTGATATTGATGGTTTTTCCAATGCTTATTCTGGCTTATTTAAACGCTTACTTTCTGGCTCAGTTGTTTTAAAAGTTGAATCTACAAAAGGCTATCAACAATGGTATTACGATAAGTTAATCCCTTGGGAAAACTATGTTCCCATAAAATCTGACTTATCTGATTTGGAAGAAACCATTCAATATTTAATCAAAAATGATCAGAAAGCTAAAAGCATTGGCGAACAAGGGCGAAAATTAGCACTTGCAATCACAAACGAGTCTGCCATTGCAGAGACCTTGCTGAAATTCGATCAAGCTCTTAAAAAAAACCTGGGTGTCAATAATCCTCACGAACAGCGGCTGCCTTATGTTTTAAACCTTGCAACGCTCTCAAATCCTATTAAAAACCCTGAACTGTTTTTTTATCATGGTTTTCCTAAACATATTCCCATTAAAACAGCCTTGCTATCCACATTGCCGCGCCACTTTATGAAGGTGAAAAACGGCTTTATTTCAGAAGTTGCACTCAATGCCGATAAAAATGCGAAGGGATTGTTAGGCGCATTGTACGAAAATGGACAGCTTATCGAAGGAGCAAGCTACCGAGGGCCCGGCAGCGCGTTGCCAATTGACCCACCTACCATCAATGCAGAGCGCATCAAACAAGCGCGTGTCATTAAAGGCTCTTGTGTTTATATGGGCTGGTTATTACACAGCTTTGGACATTTATTGCTGGAATCTCCAGCAAGATTTTGGATTATCAACGAAATTGATGTTGCCAATAGCCGTTTTATATTTCACCCTTTGCATTATCGCGATAATTACACAGAAATACCGAAACATTTTTTACAAAAAACACTTGGAGAAAAATCAAGTTTTGAATATATAGGACGCAAAAATGTTTTCCAAGATGAATGGACACAAACATTATTAGAAAGCTTTGGTATTTCTAAAGAACAAATTGTGCTTGCAGAGCAAGATTTATACGTTGAAGAATTGATTATTCCCTCATCGCAGTTTTTTTTAAATCAATTAGCCGACCCTACACAATTTAAAATTTATCAGCATGTAAAAAACTATTTGCTAGACGATAAAAAAACAACTCATTCTATAAATCCAGCCTCTCAATTAGTCAAGAAAATCTATTTGTCACGCCGTTTATTAAAAAAAGCGATTGGCAATCGCAAAGCTAATAATGAAGAATTGATTGAAAAACTCTTTTCTGCTTACGGATTTGATATTGTTTATCCTGAACAACTTTCTTTACAAAAACAAGTGCAGCTGATTAGTGGCGCAGAAATGATTGCAGGGTGTGATGGCTCTGCACTACACATGGGGATATTTTTGCCAAAAAATGCTAAAATTATTATATTAACCAATCGAGGACTTGTCAGAAATCAACTGATAATGAGTGCGTTAGGGAATACGACAACACATTATATCAATGCACGAAAAAACCAATCAGGCGTTCAAACAGCAGGTGCGTGGGAAGCCGATATTGAGTTTATACAAAAAGAATTGGATAAAATTATCACTATTTCTCCATAAAATACTCAACAAAGGTTTTAAAAACTTAATCTATACCAAAACCTAATCCGAATTAACTTACACTTAAATAACTGTTTAAATATATTTTTTTAATTACTATAACAATGCCAATATTTACTCGAGACGATATCAATATATTTTATATTCACGTTCCTAAAACAGGTGGAACTTATATCGAACAATTCTTTAAAAAAAATGGTTTTTCTATTTTAGAATTAAGCGCGTCACCACAGCTTAATAAACTTCGTTATTGTTCGCCCCAGCACATGCACGCAGAACAAATCAATAGTATTTATCACATCAAAAAATTTGATTATGCTTTTATGACAGTGCGCAATCCTATTTTTCGACTTAGAAGCGAATTTATTATGCGAAATAGGCATTTTAATGAAGAAAAGCGCGGTCTGTTTAGCAGAGGTCACAAAGATATTAATGCTTGGTGGAAAGTTGTTAGAAAAAAGTTTAAAAATAATGCTTTTGCCAACGACAATCATATTCGCCCACAATCTGAGTTTTATATTGAGGGTGTTGATGTTTTTAAACAAGAAGAGGGCTACCACGAAGCGTGGGCGCAAAAGTTGGAATCTAAAGCAGGGATTAAGCTTGAGTTTTTAACACTTCCTAGAAAAAGGAATGCGGAAAAAGACTACGGTGATGATATTAATAAAATTATTTTAAGCGACGATACATTTGAAGATGTTAAACGTTTTTATCAAGCCGATTATGCAAAATTTGGCTATTCGCCTGATACTCGCTGGTAAATTAACCGAAAATGTTTTTCTGTAGAGACACCATTCACCTTGTCTCTACAGAATAGCTCTATTGTTAGTGTAAAGCCTCAGGGTCTTTCGCGCCTGTTTTATGAATGGCTAAACCCTGCAAAAAATTGCGCAACACTTGGTCGCCACAATCGCGGTAGTTTTTTTGCCCTTTTTTTCTGAAAAAAGCACTCAATTCCGATTTTGATAACGCAAAGTCAGCAAGTTTTAAGGTGTTTAGCATATCGTCTTCTTTAAATTCTAAAGCCACTCTGATTTTTTTCAATACATCATTATTGCTTAAAAAAGTCATAGGTGCTGCCTGAACAATTGGTGTTGTCGGTTTGCCCCTTTTATGTGTAATCAGCCCTTCTAAAAATAACGCCATCGTCTGATGGTTTAATTCCACAAATCCTTCTTGCTCGTCTTTTTTCAAAAAGTTCAACAACTCATCTTTGGTTATTTCATGCTCTGCCAGTTTAAAAATGGCGATCATCGTTGCATCATTAAGGTCTAAAGCGTAGCGCAGACGGCGTAAAATATCGTTATTTTGCATAGTTTTGTAATGGTTAGTTTCTGTTAATTGCTTATATTATGCAGTGTACACGAAAAACACTTCGCATTCCTTACGAAAGCTGCTCGGATATCATTTGTGACAAATTTTTTTAAGACGACTGGTCGTCTTAAAAAATTTCAGTTTATTCGTACTAAGGGTAAGAGACAGTGAAAGTATTCAAAACCAGCGGTATCTTAGAGAAAAAAAACACTGAAAAATTAGAAAAATGCTGAAA
>CAKZJE010000087.1 GCA_936941155.1 uncultured Methylomonas sp.
GTTCATGTGTGAGTGGTGCTTTCTACTTATGTTGTTATTATAACTTGTTGAAGAAGGATACTTTCACAGTCTCGTTAGCTTATGAACAAAGAACCGGCAAAAAATGGTATGGCAAGAAAACAGCAGCAGGTTAAGCAAAATATACAGCCTTTTTTTGTGATTTAAATAATAATGAGTTTTCAAATAAATTAGATTAAATCTTAAATAATCCGCTTATGTTTTTCGTGAGTTTATCGCAATTAAAAGCCTGTTTTTACGGGCTTTTTTTATGCCTAATAGTTAATTAAATTAAAAATAAAAACGTATTTTTGTATAATTGAAAAATACAAATGAAAGTTGTTTTAAATTAATTAAAAAAGTGTTTGTTTTATGAGTATAGTGATAATATAAACGCCATTAATTCAAATTACCCAAGCGATAAAAAATGAATAGATATTTACAAATGCAAGAACATCTTAAAAACGCTGAAAAAATATTATCAGATAAACAAGACGAATTCGAGCCGCTTCATAAATCTATTAAAGCGGTAAATTCACAAATCAAATTGTTAGAGGCTCAATTAGAAAATGCGCCAAAAAAACTAGCTAAAGGCGAATTGACTACAGAAGATTTTTTAAAATTAAAATCAGAATTGGCAATACTGAAAGAATCGCTCGTTTCTTTCAATGAAGCACGAGTGATTCAAGATCAATCGTTAGTGCCGTTTAAAAATGAAGTGAATCGAATTATCAATTCTTTGGAAAATCAAAAGCGGGCAATGCTTCAAGAATTACCTAAACGCTTAATGGATGATTTAGAACCCAGCCACAAAGAAGCGATTAAAAACCTGATAAAAGCTTTTGCAAACACTAACGAAAAGGCTTTTGCTTTCTTCAAGCAAGATCAGAATTATTTTTATGATGCGTTAGGGCGGTTTATCGCTGGCGGTATTGGGTTGCCTAATAGCAGCGAATGCGCAGCATTTTCTGCTGAAATGGCTGAAAAACTTTTAACAGAATCAGAGGTTTAAACAATGAACTTTCAAGAAATGCAGCAATTTAGCCGTGATGCTGAAAAATTCCAAACAGAATTTAACAGCTTAGGACAGAAACTTAATGAACACGCAAAAAAAATTGCGTTAGTCAAAGTGGAGCTTGATTTTCATAGCCAAAATTTAAGCGAAATGGCGGGGCATTATCAGCCAGTTGCGATAAATGAACTTTGGGTTTAGTCGCAAATTGCAGCCACGTTTAAACATAAAAAGCCGCGCTTAGACGCGGTTTTTTTGTGCCTGCTGATTATATTTGAAAAATAAAAATCATTAATTACAATAACTTACCTTTTAAAAACAGTATTTTATAGTCTGTTTTTTCTTCAAAAAACTGCAATTTTCAGCAAGAATTACACCTTTAATGTGCAAAAAATACCGCTGTGCAGCCCTACAGCTGCAAGGCTTACAGCTCCCTTTTGCATTTGTTGAAAATTTACACTGTTTTTGTGCAAAAGCAGCGCGGGAGATTAAGGAGGGAGTGTTTTTTGTGGTAAATTTTTTTTTCGCCAGACAATCAAGGCTAACAAATATTTATGAGTTGCTTTTTATCTGTTACTCGTTAATGATTTTTAAAACGGCTTGCCGCTTGTGTTCTGGTACTGAATTTAAAAAGAAATCGAGCGATATTTGAGAGAATTTAGTTTTTGATGGTCTAACAATTCCACCGAGTGAATGGGTGCCATTATATTCTTCACGGCAATCTGAATTAGTGCATTCATAGTAGACCGAGCGAGTATTTTCGGTTACATCATTTGAGCCTCTAATTCTTAATTTTGTGCCACACGTTTTGCATTTAAAGCACATGGTTATTCTCCTAAAAAAATTAAGGGGCATTATAGCTAATTCCTAGCGTGTGAAGTTTAGCGCGGTGATGTTCTTCACTGGCGCGGCTGGTTCAGAAAACTGTCAATTTGTAGGCGGCTTTTGCAGTTAAAATTTTGGTTGTTTTTTGGCTAAAAAATGGCGTGGCTTTGATAGTGTTGGGGGTATAAAATGGGGTATATTTAAAAATAATACCCACATAACCCTTATAAATAAAGGCTTACAAGGTTATTTTATAATCCCTGCCTCATTTCAGCTGAAAAAAAAGCATAAAAACCACCGAATAGCAGGATTTTTTGCACGAGGCAACAATTGAATATCAAGCGTTTGATTTGAAAATTGCCGAATTAGAAATGCAATTAAACAACGCGGTTTACGCTGTGTTTAATGTAACGGCGGAAGAAATTAAATTGATTGAAATGTAAGGTAGGCATGTTTTTCATGCCCACTCAAAACGCAGGTTGTGGAGACACGTTTAATCGCGTCTCCACGCATCAAAAAAGGCTCAATTACGCACAAGTCGTATAGCAAAATAATTGCTGCGGTTATCCTGACGATGAGTCTTTGCCAAAAAATCTGTTACCCAAACATTACTCGTAATAGATTCATTCCGCGAAGACGACCAAAATACAGCGTTATGGGCTACGTTAGGAAATATTTGATTCATAATCGCATCTTTTGCGTAGCGACGATTTGAATTTGAGTCTTTTTGTTTACCATTGCAATACAGAAGCGTTTTTAATTCTGCAATTGAAGGAATGCGCCAATCATTATAGCCCGCATACGAAAAATGCTTGGTGATGATCTCATCCCATGAAAATTTTGCCGCCTCTCCATGACAAGTTGATCCAGTCCATGTTTGACCTAAACTACAACGTGTCCAAATTAAGCCAGTTTTAGCGTCTTTCACCACTCCCTCATTCACCTCGTAGCGATTGATTTCGTGACTTAACTCCACTTGATTTTTAGCCACTTCTGGTTGAAGAGCGGCGTTAGGAAGCATTTCACGCGGTAATGGCTTCAATTCGGAGGCTTTCACCCAGCCTGTCCGAATTGCTAACAATCGCGTTTTTTTGGCAGGATACCTATCTGTTGCAATCTCAGGCGCAGCGGCATTCATAGCGGCTTGAGCTTCTGCTAAGGACGCGCCCATTTTTTGTAACACAAATCCTGAATATTCATCGGCTTCAATTTCTATTTCAGGACGAGATGAACCATCTCTATTTAACGTATGCCCTTGTAAATGATGCCCAATTTCATGCGCCATAATACTGATAGCACTCCAATAGGTTTGGGTTTTTTGCTCGATAGAGCGCACAAAATTTGGGTTATATAAGAGATAGCGTTCACCGGATGACATGATGATAGCCGAAGCGTTTTCGGTTGTGTCCGACGTGCTCACCGTAAAGTTACGGCGCAATCCCGAATAGGTGGTGACTTCATCAACAATGGCTTTTACGACATCATCTGTTCGCGATGTATCGTTTTTAGCAGATAAAAAAGCAGTATTTAAAGACTGTTGTGAATAGGAATGTACGATTGCATTATTTTTCGCCTGAAGTGTGTTGTAAGGCGCGAATAAAATAATAACTAACAGCGTATAAAATTTATAAGTAATTTGCATTTTAAAACCGTAATCATTAATGGTTGAAATCTATGATTTTTTTTGCAAATTGAATAATTTGCAACTCAGCCAACTTTTAGTATTTAAAAGTTCTGTAGCTTTCCGTCCCTACCTCACGATAGGTTTGGCCTCTATCATTGTTAATTTTAGCTTTTTCTTAGTATTGAAAATATGTATCTTAATTAAGTTAAATTATCCTCTTGTAAATTAAGAACACAGAATTTTAGCACAAAATGTGCAGCAATTCTCATTATGAACTTCTGTTAAGTAACTAATTGAAAAAAAACAATTATTTTTTAATCTTAGCCTTTAAAGTGAGTTTATAGAATTAAATATATTCGCCAAAATAACTCATTTTTTGAATAAAGAGACTTTTTTGTTCAGAACTTAATCAATGCAAACATAATTTAAGCATTGATTGCGGTTGAAAATGACTAAATTAAAAATCCCATTGTCTTATCTATTTGATTTTAAATGAGTTATCATAATGAGAATTGCTGACTTTTGTTAAGTAACTAAACCGCATCCATTCAGAAACAGATAGTTTTTTAAAATGGTTAGAGGCTATGTAAACGTGTAGAGACGCAAAATCTTGCGTCTCTACGGTTCAACAAAAAACTACGTTTCTCAAATTAGATGAGGTTTAATTGAAAAAAAATAATTATTTTTTAATCTTAGCCTTTAAAGTGAGTTTATAGAATTAAATATATTCGCCAAAATAACTCATTTTTTGAATAAAGAGACTTTTTTGTTCAGAACTTAATCAATGCAAACATAATTTAAGCATTGATTGCGGTTGAAAATGGCTAAATTAAAAATCCCATTGTCTTATCTGTTTGATTTTAAATGAGTTGTCATAATGAGAATTGCTGGCAAAATATGCCTGATTAATAACCCACGATAAAGAGTGTGTTATATACAACAGTTCTTTAAAAATGAGGGAGTTAGTGAGTTGTTTGGGATGTTGGTTTAGCAAAAATAGTGTAATAATTGAACCATTTAGTGCTAGTTCACATAGAATTTGCGTTAGATTTGTACCTCTTTTAACTGTTTATTTAGATAGGACTATCAATCATGGCAACATTAATATTTAACGTCTCTCCATTGAATCATTTAGAACTAGAGCATCTGGAGCATTTTCCAGCATGGTCAAGCAAGCCTCACGAAGAACATTCTGAAACAGAGGGGCCTCGTGTACATCTTTCATCCTTACTTAATAATATTGCTCATAACATTACCATTCATGGCTCTTTTCTGCCTTCCGCTTTATCGCCTATCGGCATTGTTGGCAGCATTAAAGGCATAGATTTTTCACTGGATCAGAACACGCCATTTGCAAGCATTAGTGGTTTAAATTTAAATATTCTCAAAGCTCTGCAATCTATTATCCTCAGCCCAGTCAACTTTGTAACGAACACCGTGATGGTGGGTAATGATGTGATTACAGGCAGCTCTGGCAAAGATATTTTAGCGGGCTTTGCAGGCAATGATTCAATCAATGGCGGAGCTGGTAATGATTCGATACTGGGTGGGGCGGGTAATGACTCATTAGCAGGTGGTGCTGGCAATGATAAAATCTCAGGCGCATCAGGCAATGACAAACTGATTGGCGGCACAGGTGTGGATTTTTTAACCGGTGGTTTGGGACTTGATACGTTTGTTTTCAATAAAGGTGACAGTGTGTCTGGCGATGTGATTGTTGACTTTAATGCAAATCAAGACCATATCAATATTGTGGGCGCATCGTTTGCGAGCATTTCTCAAACGAACACCGCCGCAGGTTTAGTGATTACTTATGACGCTCACGAAACCATTAAATTAACAGGTGTGCATCAAGCGTTAGAGGCTACCAGTTTCATATTTTAATTTCGTTTATTCGTTTAAAAGTGCATGAAATCACGGCAAAATCTTAGTTTCATGCACTTTTGCTCCCACAATTTGTAATACGAAATAACTCATCATTTTACGAAAACCTCTCAGAAATAAATCCCGAATTTTTTTAAGACGACTGGTCGTCTTGAAAATTTTTGGATTAATTTTTACAAACACAGGCAAAGAATATTATTCAATCAAAGACAAGAGATTCATGCGTAACCCCCATTAATAAAATTTGTACCGAGACTTATAGCGGTTCTGCATTGTTAATCTGGCGTTGATTTCTTATTGCACTCCAAAATCAGTTATAATAACCAAATTTTTCACAATCAAACCTCAATAGGAGTTTTAAAAACATGGCAATTGAACGTACTTTTTCTATCATAAAGCCTGATGCAGTCGCTAAAAATGTTATCGGTCAAATTTACAGCCGTTTTGAAGAAAATGGCTTGCGCATTGTGGCAGCAAAAATGGTGCAACTGAGCAAAGAAGATGCAGAAGGTTTTTATGCAGAACATAAAGAACGTGGTTTTTTCAATGACTTAATCGCATTTATGATTTCAGGCCCTGTGATGATGCAAGTTTTAGAAGGCGAAAACGCTGTTCTGAAAAATCGCGATTTAATGGGCGCAACCAATCCAAAAGATGCAGCGGCTGGCACTATCCGTGCTGATTTTGCAACGAGCATTGATGAAAATGCAGTGCATGGTTCAGATGCAGTAGCAACCGCAGCGCGTGAAATTGCTTACTTCTTCTCAGATGAGCAGCTTTGTGAACGTATCCGCTAAATTGGATAAGATCAATCTGTTAAATTTTGATCGAAAAGGCATGGAAGCCTTTTTTATTGAAATTGGCGAAAAACCTTTCCGTGCTACGCAATTGCTGAAATGGATTTATCAGGAAGATGTCGATGATTTTAATCTGATGACAAACTTAAGCAAATCGCTACGCACTTATTTAATAGAACATTGCGGCATTATTGCGCCAGAAATTGTGGTCGAGCAAATCGCCTCCGATGGTACGCGCAAATGGTTGTTGCAAATGAGCTGCGGCAATCGCGTGGAAACCGTTTTTATTCCTGAAGAAAAGCGCGGAACTTTATGCGTCTCTTCACAAGTCGGTTGCGCTTTAGCTTGTACTTTTTGTTCCACAGCACAACAAGGCTTTAACCGGAATTTATCCAGCGCGGAAATTATTGGGCAACTTTATGTGGCACAAAAACGCTTAGGAAGTGAGAAAAAAATCACCAATGTGGTGATGATGGGCATGGGCGAGCCGTTGCTGAATTTTGATAATGTTGTCACTGCTATGAATTTAATGATGGACGATTTTAGTTATGGTCTATCAAAACGGCGTGTCACCATCAGCACATCGGGCGTTGTCCCTGCTATGTATCGCTTAACCGAAGTGTGTGATGTCAGTTTAGCTGTCTCCTTACACGCTGCAAACGATGCGTTGCGTGACAAATTAGTGCCGATTAATCAAAAATATCCATTACATGAACTCTTAGCTGCGTGTCGTGACAATGTAAAACTTGCCCCGCGCCGCAAAATTACGTTTGAATATGTGATGTTAAAAGATATTAATGACACAGACCAAGATGCGCGTTCTTTGATTAAATTACTCAAAAATGTACCTTCAAAAATTAATTTAATTCCGTTCAATCCATTTCCTAATTCCAATTACGAATGCTCCACAGCGGAACGAATAGACAGATTTAGAGATATTTTGCACAACGCCAGCATGGTCACAACCATCCGCCGCACACGCGGAGATGATATTGATGCTGCCTGTGGTCAATTAGTTGGCAAAGTTCAAGATAAAAGTCGCAGACATTTAAAACTTCAACTCGCACAACCTACGGACGCGTAAATTATGCAACGTCAAGCCCTGTTTTTTTGTTTCGTATCCTTTTTCTTAACTGCTTGTGTTGATGACAGCCCATCTAAAAGTGTAACTTCCGAAGAAAAGGCCACAACTTATTTGGATATGGGGATTCGTTATATGGATATGGGCGAACTCAGGTTTGCCAAAGAGAATTTTGAGAAAGCTCTCGATATGGACTCAAACAATCCGAATATTCACAACGCAGCGGCGGCACTGTATGAGAAAATTCGCGAACCGGAAAACGCCAGCAATCATTATCAAACTTCTTTACGACTCGATTCGGATAATCCGCAATCACAAAATAATTATGGACGTTTTTTGTGTGAGCAAGGTGCGCTTGCTGAGGGTTTGGAACATTTAAACTTAGCTTTAAATATGCCTTTGAATAACCGCCGCTGGTTTGCACTCACAAATGCAGGGCGTTGTTTATTAAAACAAGCTCAAAAACCCCGCGCGGAAGCTTATTTTCGTGAAGCCTTGCAACTACAGCCAGATTACAGCCCAGCACTTTTAGAAATGATGAAAATCAGCTATAACGATGCTAAATATTTGTCTGCAAAAGCTTTTTTACAACGTTATCAAGCCGTAGCACAACCCTCTCCTGATTTTTTGTGGTACGCAATGCAAATCGAAACTGCTTTAGAACATAAGAACTTAGCGCAGCAATATAAAAATGCGTTATTAAATGAATTTCCTGCTTCTGAAGAAGCCATGCGAGTAAAAACCTCGATTAACGATTGATAAAAAGTATCTGAAAAATATTTTTTAAGGCGAATAGCCTTTAAGATACCCGTTCTACCCTTTTCTAAACTTTAACTACCAAAGATAACAAAAAACATGGCAAAACCAAATCAAGCGATTGCAGCCATAAGAGGAATGCACGACATTCTGCCTGAGCAAACTCCACGCTGGCAATATGTGGAAACCGTCATCCGCGAAGTTTTAGGCAATTACGGCTATCAAGAAATCCGCCTGCCGATTGTCGAAAAAACCGAATTATTCAAACGCTCTATCGGGGAAGTCACCGATATTGTGGAAAAAGAAATGTACACGTTTGATGATCGCAACGGTGATTCATTGACTTTGCGTCCTGAAGGCACAGCGGGATGTCTGCGTGCTTGTTTGGAGCATGGTTTATTGCATGGGCAAACGCACAGACTTTGGTATTACGGGGCGATGTTTCGCCATGAAAGACCGCAAAAAGGACGCTATCGGCAGTTTTATCAGCTAGGTGTGGAAACATACGGCATGGCAGGTGCTGATATTGATGCGGAAATTATTTTACTCAGCCATCGTTTGTGGCAACGCTTAGGTATTCGCGCTAAAGTTGAGTTGCAACTCAATTCTTTAGGCACGGTTGCAGAACGCGCGGTGTATCGGGAAAAATTGGTTGAATATTTTAAAGCCCATTTTGAGCAATTAGACGAAGATAGTGTGCGGCGTTTGGAAACCAATCCATTGCGCATTTTGGACACTAAAAACCCAGCGATGCAAAATTTGGTAGAAAATGCACCGGAATTGATGGCTTATTTAGGCGAAGAAAGTCGCGAACATTTTCAAACTTTAACCGCGAGTTTAGATAGTTTAGGAATTGCCTATCAAATTAATCCGCGTTTAGTGCGTGGTTTGGATTATTACGGCAAAACCGTGTTTGAATGGGTAACAACTGAATTAGGTTCGCAAGGCACAATTTGCGCAGGTGGGCGTTATGACGGTTTGATTGAGCAACTCGGCGGCAAAGAAAATTATGCGATTGGTTTCGCGCTGGGCATGGAGCGGTTGTTGGCTTTAGTGGAATTATTGGAAGATGTTCCGGTTGCTCGCACGGTTGATGTATATATGATTCGCGTGGGAGCGGAAGCTGAAAAACAAGGATTGATTTTTGCGGAACAAATTCGCGATAAGTTACCGAAGTTAAAATTGCAACTCAATTGCGGCGGCGGTAGTTTTAAAAGCCAGTTTAAAAAAGCTGATAAAAGTGATGCGGTGTTTGCGATTATTCTCGGTGATGATGAAGTTAAACGTGGCGAAGTGGCAATTAAGAATTTGCGTGTGGAGCAAGAGCAGCAAAGTTTGTCATACACAGATGCGATTAGCTTTTTATCTAGTCATTGCGTTAATTAGCCAGTTAATAACACCTATTAGGATATTGAATGGAAAGTATCGAAATCAAAGGTTTTTTAACCATAGATTACGCACATTTTGAAATTAAAAAAATCAATATCTTAATTGGTGCGCAAGCTCAAGGGAAAAGTGTTATTGCAAAGTTGGTTTATTTTTTTAAGAACTTTTTTTCAGATGTTTTTATACCTTCAATTGAGAAGTTTGAAACAAAAAGAGAAATTGACAAAAAATGCTTAACTGAATTTGAGCAAGTTTTCCCTCGCTATTCATGGGTAAATCAAGAGTTTTCAATTCTTTATAAATATGAAGACTATGAACTATCAGTGATTAGAAATAAAGTAGGCAATAAATACACACTAAAGTTTGATTATTGCAAGTGTTTAGCTGATTTCCATAAAAAACTAAAAACTTGTTACAAACTAGCCCTGAGTGACTTCGATACAGCATTAGAACAAGAAAATGGAAAAAAGGTATTGAAAAGGGATAGAGTTTTTTATGAAGCTATCATCTCTGAAAAAATACACGATTCTATATTTAGCAATGTATTCAGAAAACCTGTCTTTATTCCTGCAAGTCGATCTTTTTTTGCGAATTTACAAAAAAATATTTTTTCTTTTTTAGCAAGTAACATTGATATAGACCCTTTTATTAAAGAGTTTGGTTCTCGTTATGAACAATCTAAAAGATTTCACCAGATAGGGATTCATCGTGGTGGTGATTCAGAAGAGGTTATTAGAAAAAAAGTAGATAAACTTGTTAGCGATATAGTTGTTGGAGAATATGTCTATGCTGATGATCAAGATTGGATTTCAAATAACGGAAAAAAAACAAACTTAGCTAATGCGTCATCTGGTCAACAAGAATCTTTACCAATGCTTCTAATTCTAAAAATTTGGCCTTTTATTTATGGAAAAGAAAGAAGTTCAACTTTTTTTATAGAAGAACCCGAAGCACATTTATTCCCTACATCGCAAAAACAAATTATCAGCTTAATTGCTACAATTTATAACACTTTTGGACATTCCTTTTTCATTACAACACACAGCCCTTACATATTGACTGCAATTAATAATTTAGTCGCGGGAAAAGATGCCTATGATAAGGCAAATGGCGATATTGAAAAACTAAATCGATTAGAAAAGGTTTTTGCCTTTGATGAATTAATTAGTTTAGAGGATGTCTCAGCTTACACACTGAATAAAGGAAAGCTGGAATCTATTATTGATATAGAAAATCGCTTGATTGGTGCAAATCTGCTGGATTCTGTTTCGGATGATTTTGAAGCCGCATTCAGTGTTGCAATTGACATTCTATACGGTGATGATTAATGGATTACGGACAATGTGCAACACAATCAACTCATAAAATTGTCACAGCAGAAGAAAATAAAAGAAAACTAATAATTTATAATGAACACGGAAAAGTCATTAGAAAAATTAAAGTTGATGATTGTTTAATAGCAAAAACTGATTCGAGTTTACGTTGTGATTACATGTTTGAAGTCGATGAACCTAAAACTAACATCATTGCTAAAGTAATCTATCTGGAACTAAAAGGTGAAGGCGTAAAACATGCCTATGATCAGTTAGTTGCAACGATAGAAAGATATTTAAATGTACACCATGGTTGTGAAAAAGAATGTTACATTGTTTCTTCAAAAGTACCAAAACTAACAACAAGTGTTCAGCAATTAACAGCTATGATGAAAAATAATAAAAAAATAAACGCAAAGCTCACCGTAAAAAATAATCAGGCAGAGATAACAATTTAATTTTTACCCTTTAAGACTACAAACGTTATTTGTAATAAATTCGAGAGAACCACAGTGGAAATTTACGATACAGAAGAAGAACAAGTCGCCGCGCTCAAAGCGTGGTGGAAAGAAAATAAAAACTCAGTCATCATCGGAGCTGTGCTTGGCGTTTCGCTGATAGTCGGCTGGGATTACTGGCAAAGTTACAAATTAAAGCAATCTGAGGAAGCCTCGGCTTTATATAGCGAACTATTAAAATTTGTGGCTAAAGATAACAAAGAATCTGCTGAAAAAGTCAGTGAACAAATTGTCAGCAAATACGATGCAACCGCTTACGCAACTTATGCACCGTTAATGCAAGCAAAAGTGAAAGTCTCTGCGGGAGATTTAGCGGGCGCAAAGAAAATTTTAGAAGCGCAAATGAAAAAAGGCGATGATAAAGCTTTGCAAAACGTGGCTCGTATTGAATTAATTCGTCTCATGCTAGCGAGCAAAGAATACGAAAAAGGTTTACAACTGATTGCTGAGGCAGATCCAGTTTCTACAAAAAGCTTTAGCGCAAGTTATGAAGAACTCACTGGCGATTTGTATGTCGCGTTAGATCGTTTAGGCGAAGCGCGTACTGCTTATCAAAACGCCATCCGCGAAGGCGCAACTTCACCGCTGTTGCAATTTAAACTTGATGACATTGCCGCGCCCGAAACTATTCAAACACCTGCTCGTTAATTCTGCACTTTAAAAACCTGACAGATTTTAAAAACTGTCAGGTCTTCCTCTCCCTGCTACAGATTAAAAAACCAATGTTAAGACATAGCAAACAACACATTTTGCCACTTGCCGTATTAATTAGCCTTAGTCTAACAGGCTGTGCAGCATTGGATGGCTTAAAAGAAGGTACGCAAAGTTTGATAAGCTCTGTTATGGGCACCGACACGAATTCTGCACCGCCTGCTGCTTTAACGGAATATAAGCCAGAAGTGGAAATTACTGAGTTGTGGAAAGAGCAAATTGGTGTTGGCAAAGATGATCAAAATTTGCGACTCGAATTAGCTCTTAGTAGCGATAAAATTTTTGTTGCTGACCGAGAAGGCTTAGTGCAAGCGCGTAGCAGTAGCAATGGAAAATTAATATGGGAAGTGGATACGGATCAACACTTTTCCGCAGGGGTTGGCGTAGGCAACAACACTTTAGTTTTAGGCAGCAGCGATGCCAAAGTCACTGCTTTAGATAGCAATAATGGCGAGCAATTATGGAGTACCGCAGTTTCCAGCGAGGTGCTCACCGTTCCTGTTATTGCAAATGGTGTTGTGATTATTCGCACGACAGACAGCGCGGTGATTGGTCTTGACGAAAAAACAGGGAAAAAGTTATGGACGTTTGAAGAATCATTACCTGCCTTGACGTTACGCGGAACTGGCAAAGCGATTGTGCTGAAAGATCATGCAATTGTCGGGTTTGCTAATGGTAAATTAGTCGCTTTACAGCTAAATACTGGCAAAAATCTTTGGGAAACCACGGTTGCCATGCCTAGCGGTCGCTCAGAAGTAGAACGCTTAGTCGATTTAGCCTCTGACCCGCTGGAAAAAGACGGCATCATTTATATTTCCAGTTATCAAGGTGGCACATCAGCGGTGACAGCTTCCGATGGCAATATGCTTTGGCGCAATGAACAACTGTCATCAGCCTCAGGGATGAGTTCAGATTGGCGTTATCTCTACATCAGCGATAACAACAGCGATGTTTGGCAAATCGACCCGCATAATGGCGCAACTTTATGGCAACAAAAAGAATTGCATTATCGCGGGTTGTCTACACCGCAAGTTTACGAAGAATATTTAGTTGTCGGCGATTATGAAGGCTTTGTTCATTGGCTTTCGCGCAGTGACGGCAGACAACTTGGTCGAATTCAAATTAGCAAAGGCGCGATAGACTCTATGCCCGTTGTTGCTAATGATATTATTTATATTTACGCAAAAGACGGCACTCTCGCCGCTTTAAAAGCTAAGGCTCTCTAAATGTTACCTGTAATTGCCCTTGTGGGTCGCCCGAATGTGGGCAAATCAACTCTTTTTAATTATTTAACCAAAAGCCGCGAAGCACTGGTGGCTGATTTTCCAGGTTTAACCCGCGACCGCCAATACGGGCGCATCAAGCGCGGACATCGTGACTGCTTAGTGGTTGACACTGGCGGTATTACTGACGATAGCGAAGGCGTGGAAAGTTTTGCGCGAAAACAAGTTCATATCGCTTTGGAAGAAGCAGACATCGTATTTTTTTTGGTAGATGCGCGGGAAGGGATTAATTCTTCCGATTATGTGATTGCCGATAGCTTACGCAAACTTAATAAACCTGTTGTATTAGTCACCAATAAAACTGATGGCATTGACGCTCAAACAGCAACGCTCGATTTTTATTCTTTAGCTTTAGGCGAACCAGTAAAAATTTCGGCAGCACACGGACGCGGTGTTTTTGAACTTTTAGCTTTAGTTGATGAAATATTGCCGCCCACTGATGAAGAAGTGGTTGAAGAAGATCAAGGCATTGCCATTGCAGTGGTGGGTCGTCCAAATGTTGGCAAATCCACCTTAGTGAATCGCTTGCTTGGTGAAGAGCGAGTGATTGTGTTTGATGAACCGGGCACAACGCGCGACAGTATTTACATTCCATTTGAGCGCGAGGGGCAAATCTATACCCTGATTGACACCGCTGGAATGCGTCGCCGTGCAAAAGTTTCATTAGCTGTTGAAAAGTTTAGTATTATCAAGTCGTTACAAGCGATTGAAAAAGCGCATGTGGTGATTTATATGATTGATGCCAGAGAAGGCATTACCGATCAAGATTGTCATTTGCTCGGTATGGTATTGGAAGCCGGACGTGCGTTAATTATCGGTTTGAACAAATGGGACGGTTTAGGCGGCGATCAAAAAGAAACCATTAAACGCCAACTTGAGGTGAAATTACCGTTTTTGGATTTCGCTGAAAAACACCCGATTTCCGCGCTACATGGCAGTGGTGTAGGCAAATTATTTCAGGTCGTACATAAATTATACGCGGCAGCGATGACCGATATGTCCACACCTGTTTTAACGCGCATTTTGACCGAAGCTATCACCGTGCATCAGCCGCCGTTGGTGAATGGACGCAGAATTAAATTGAAATATGCACATCAAGGCGCGAAAAATCCGCCCACTATTATTATTCACGGTTCACAAACTGATGAGTTACCAGAAGCGTATAAACGGTATCTGATTAATTTTTATCGCGATAAATTAAAATTGGAAGGCACACCAATTCGCTTGAAATTCAAATCACCGAATAATCCTTATGATGAAGCACCGGAAAAATTGTCAGGACGCACCAAAGAAATTCGCAGACAACAAGTGATTCGTTTTCATAAACATCGCAAACAAACAGACTCTGATAATAAAAATTCATAACCCTGTGTAGAGACGCAAAATTTTGCGTCTCTACCTTTTGATAGGACATAAAAATGACGCAAATTTTTTTCCAAGGCAAAACTTTACACACAAGCGGCGATTTACCGGCTGTTGGCAGCACTGCACCAGATTTTTCATTGGTGAACGGCAAATTAAAAGATGTAAATTTAGCCACTTACGCAGGCAAACGCAAAGTGTTAAACATTGTGCCGAGTTTAGATACGCCAACCTGCGCGGCTTCTGCACGCATGTTTAATCAAAAAGCTTCCGATTTAGAAAATACAGTGGTATTAGTGATTTCAGCGGATTTGCCGTTTGCACAAGGGCGTTTTTGTGAATCGGAAGGCTTGAAAGATGTTTATCCATTGTCAACTTTCCGTTCCAGTTTTGCGCAAGATTATGGGGTGGAATTGGTTGATAGCATTTTAAAAGGCTTAACTGCTCGCGCCGTGATTATTTTGGATGATAATGACGAAGTGATTTATACCGAATTGGTGAAAGAACTGGCTGATGAACCGAATTATGCGGCGGCTTTAGCTGTGCTGCATTAAGCATTTTTGCAAAACTTAAGCGGCAAAATTTAAAACCTTGATGTTTTTTAACTGAAAATATAAGCAACGCTTTGACGAGTTTAGAGGTGAAACATGAGTTCTGTAATCGAGAAAGTCATTCATTCAGTTAAAGACAGAAACATCAAGCGTTACCTTGATAACCAGAAAGATTCGATAGAAGCTGACTTTTTATTGCTAGAAAAATCAGGACAAAAAGAAGTTTTAGATCATCTTAACTCTTCAGATATTGTTACATTATTAGCTAATATTACGATTCCGCAGCTTTGGACTACCGAGTTATTAATCTTAAGCAAATTAGACAGTAACAGCTTGGTTCGGCGGGTTTGGCTGATTCGGCAAAAGTTTAGATCTCTTTGTGGTGATGAGGTTTATAAAAATTACCATGACAACTCGCCCGTCTCAATACAAGATCAGTCTTTAACGGCTAATGCTGAGTTGCAACCAGAACAATTAACCCTGTTGCGAGATGATATTCTCAGCATTGTGCGGCAAATGCAGCGTTTGGTGTATGTGCGAATTTGCCGCTCTGAAAGTATTAATGAAAGAAAACGTTTTGTGATTCAAACCGCGCTGATTATTGGTTTAATTGGTTTTTCAATCTTTTGGTTGTTAAAACTTGGCGTGATTCCCATAGAACCTGAAAGTAACAGAGTTAGCTTAAAGTTTTTATTGCTGATTATTGGTTCTGGAATAACAGGAACAACTGTAAGTTTGCTGCAACGTATTGAAAAAGCAACGAATATTCCGCCGTTGATTACCGACACTGTGCATGATGCCACGCAAATTACGCATAATATGTCGAATTGGTATGTGGCTTCATTGTTAGTCAGTGGTGCGGTGTTTGCGTTGTTGATTTATTTGATTGCAGTTTCACAATTGGTAAATGTACTTGATATTTTGCCTTCGCCCGATAGTATGAAATCAACGACTGAAAATGACGCTCTGTTAATTATGCCGCCGAATAATAAAGCCGATACTGCAAAGTTATTGTTAGCATGTTTTCTGTCTGGATTTGCTGAGCGGCTTGTGCCTGATATTTTGGATAATTTAATTAAGGCGAAAATAAAAACAGCTTAACAATTACAACTTCTTATAGTTATTTCAATTCTATTAGATATAGCAATTATTAACATGACTAAAATAACCATTTATATCATCTAAAGATATA
>CAKZJE010000088.1 GCA_936941155.1 uncultured Methylomonas sp.
TTAAAATGCTCTGATGCCGAAAAACGCGAGTATGAAAATTTTAAAGAATCGTTGCATTATCAAGCGAGTATGTATGAGTCAACGTATGTGGTTGGCAAGATGGATGGGATTAAGGAAGGGATTAGGGAGGGCATTGAACAAGGAATTGAGAAGGGAAAGTTGGAAACGGCAAAAGCGATGTTGGCAGAGGGGCTTGATATAAAATTGATTGTAAAAATGACTGGACTAACAGAAGAAATGATTTTGCAGTAGAGATGCAATATTTTACGTCTCTACCCACACACTACCCAAACAACAAACAAAACACACAGAGGATAAAAACATGGCAACAGATTTTATCGAAAAATATATCAATCCTTTTACCGATTACGGATTTAAACGTTTATTTGGTGAAGAAGCGAACAAAGATTTGTTAATGGATTTTTTAAGTGAATTGTTGCGTGAAGAACAAGGCGAAATTAAAAGCATTACGTTTTTAAAAAATGAAAATTTGGGTTCGACTGAGTTAGATAGAAAAGCTATTTTTGATTTGTATTGCGAAAACGACAAAGGCGAAAAATTTATTGTTGAGTTGCAAAAAACCAAGCAGAATTTTTTTAAAGATAGGTCATTGTATTATTCTACCTTTCCAATTCAGGAACAGGCTAAAAAAGGTTCGGAGTGGAATTTTGAGTTAAAAGCCGTTTATACAGTTGCCATTTTGGATTTTGTGTTTGAAGAAGATAAACAAGATGTAGAAAAATACAAATATTTTGTTAAGTTAAGCGATATTGAAACGAATAAGGTTTTTTATAATAAGTTGACGTTTGTTTATTTGGAAATGCCTAAGTTTAAAAAGCCTTTAGAAGAAATTGAAACGCATTTTGAGAAATGGCTTTATGTGTTACGGCATTTAAACGAGTTGGAAAAAATCCCCGCTAAATTAACTGAGCGAATTTTTAAAAAGTTGTTCGATGTTGCTGAAATTGCTAAATTTAATCGTGAGCAGTTGATGGCGTATGAAGATAGTATGAAATATTACAGGGATTTAAAAAATTCATTGGATACTAAATTAAAGGAAGGCGAGGAAATTGGTTTTAAAAAAGGAATTGAACAAGGAAAGTTGGAAACGGCAAAAGCGATGTTGGCAGAGGGGCTTGATATAAAATTGATTGTAAAAATGACTGGACTAACAGAAGAAATGATTTTGCAGTAGAGATGCAATATTTTACGTCTCTACCCACACACTACCCAAACAACAAACAAAACACACAGAGGATAAAAACATGGCAACAGATTTTATCGAAAAATATATCAATCCTTTTACCGATTACGGATTTAAACGTTTATTTGGTGAAGAAGCGAACAAAGATTTGTTAATGGATTTTTTAAGTGAATTGTTGCGTGAAGAACAAGGCGAAATTAAAAGCATTACGTTTTTAAAAAATGAAAATTTGGGTTCGACTGAGTTAGATAGAAAAGCTATTTTTGATTTGTATTGCGAAAACGACAAAGGCGAAAAATTTATTGTTGAGTTGCAAAAAACCAAGCAGAATTTTTTTAAAGATAGGGCATTGTATTATTCTACCTTTCCAATTCAGGAGCAGGCTAAAAAAGGCACATTGTGGAATTTTGAGTTAAAAGCCGTTTATACAGTCGCTATTTTGGATTTTGTATTTGATGAAGATAAGCAAGATGTTGAAAAATACAAATATTTTGTTAAGTTAAGCGATATTGAAACCAATAAAGTTTTTTACGATAAATTAACTTTTGTGTATTTGGAAATGCCTAAGTTTAAAAAGCCTTTAGAAGAAATTGAAACGCATTTTGAGAAATGGCTTTATGTGTTACGGCATTTAAACGAGTTGGAAAAAATCCCCGCTAAATTAACTGAGCGAATTTTTAAAAAGTTGTTCGATGTTGCTGAAATTGCTAAATTTAATCGTGAGCAGTTGATGGCGTATGAAGATAGTATGAAATATTACAGGGATTTAAAAAATTCATTGGATACTAAATTAAAGGAAGGCGAGGAAATTGGTTTTAAAAAAGGAATTGAACAGGGCATTGAGCAAGGAATTGAGAAGGGAAAGTTGGAAACGGCAAAAGCAATGTTGGCAGAGGGGCTTGATATAAAATTGATTGTAAAAATGACAGGGCTAACGGAAGAAATGATTTTGCAGTAGGCTGTATAATTACCTTTGTTTAATTGCTGATTGGGTGGGCGTTATGGAGAGTGAGTTGTTGCTTGCAAAGTTTGAGCAGGGGATTTTGCCGTTGGATGATTTGACTACTTTGGTGAAAAGTGAGTAATTCAGGTGCAAAAGCCGCACTAAAAGGCTACCGTCTCCAAACTTTATACACATTGGTTGAAATACTCAATTCTGATAATGCCGATAACATTTTTCAGCCAGAAGGTGAAGAGGATTTAGCCATTCATAATAACGACCAGTTAATTCGAGTTATTCAAGTAAAAGCTAAATCTGAAAACTTAACCTTATCTAGTTTTAGTCCTGATAAAAAAGATTCATTTTTTCACAGAGTTTCTCAACTATTAAACAGTTATCCTCAATTATCTATTGAAGTTGTTAGCTTTGGAAAAGTTGGCAATGAAATAGAAAAGGCTTGGATTGATAAAGATATTAGTAATCGTAATTCAATTAGTAAAAAGTTAATAAGTCATGGCATTGATCAAAAAAGAATTGAAGATTTTTTTGATAAAATAAAATGGACAATCGTTTCTGAGAAAGAGTTACAAGATAGATTATACGAGCATTTAGAAAAAACAATAGTTGCGGGAAACTCTGAGAATGCTTTTTCTTTATTAATGGCTTGGCTTTATCATGCGGCTGAACATAGAACCAAAATTAGCAAACAGGAGTTAATCAACAAAATTTATGCTGTTGGAAAATATTTATCCGAAAGAGCAGCACATCATCAAGAATGGTTTAATTCAATAAATCCATTAATCGAAGAAAACAAAAATATACAATACAGTAATCTTGCAGAAGAATTTTATAAAGGTGTTTCTGCTCGTTTCAGTCATATTCAAGCAGGTTTAGATATATATCGTACTGAACAAATTAATAAAATTGATCTTGCTTTTAAGAATGGACAAAAAACTGTTATTGTTCATGGTGCATCAGGTCAAGGTAAAACGACATTAGCGTATCGTTATTTACATGATTTTGTACCGGAAGATTGGCGATTTCAAATTAATTTTATTGAAAATAGAAGTCACGCTGAAAAAATTGCTTTAGCAATCGCTGACCATTTATCTGTATTTAAAGCTGATTTATACCTTTATATTGATGTTTCGCCACGCGATTTAGAATGGACTGCATTAGTAAAATCTTTATTGCAAAAGCATAATGTTAAAATTCTTATTACAATTCGAGAAGAAGACTTAGCACGGCAAAATATTTCTAATGCCGAATTGAATTTTCCTGTAACCGTGCCATTGCAGTTCCATAAATCAGAGGCAAAAATAATTTATCAAAATTTGATTAATAAAAAAGTCGCTAATCCTTATCCTTCTTTTACAGATGCTTGGACTCGATTTGGTGGCAATGGCGCACTGCTAGAATATATTTATTTTCTTACACAAACAGAGTCACTTAAAGATAAATTAGCTTTTCAAATTAAACGCCTTCGAGAAGAGATAAGACAGCAAAAACTAGAAGCTGGCGCATTAAAACTCTTATTTTGCTGTGCTGTTGCAACCGCTTATGAATCGCGGATACAAATAATAGAAATAATTAAATCTATTAACTTATTCGATGCCAAAGGTACTTTTGAATTATTTGAGAAAGAATATTTAATACGTTGTTCAATGGATGAGCGATATATTGAACCATTACATCCTTTGCGTTCAAAATTATTAGTTGAAATTTTAACTGATTCAGATTTCAATCCTTGGATAAATGCCGCAACAACAATATTGCCTTGTATAGTCGAGTCCGATTTAGAAAACTTTTTACTTTATGCCTTTGTTGAAAATCCGCAAGAATACGATGCGATTTATCAAAAATTATCAGAATTAAAGTTTAATAGCTGGCGAGGTTATGCGGGTATTAGTAGAGCATTAATTTGGTATGGTGTTTATACTTATGTAGCAAATAATTCTGACATTATAGAAAAAGTTCGTTCAATTGTGGGTGATGCTTGGGGCTTACTATTACCCTATCCTGCCACTCTTTTTAACGACCATACGAATAAATCAATATTAGAAAATTATAAATATCTCGAAGATACAAATCCAGATGTGGTTGATAAATTATTACAACTTACAAGCCAAGTTTCTTCATCTGAAATCATTTATCAAGGACTAAGATATTGGCTAAACAATAAAACAATAACAGCGAGAAAGTCAGACAATGAAGTTGACTGGTTGAGCATAAGTGAAGTTTTATTTTGGATGGGATGGTTAAGGATTAATTCAAAATATGATATTAGTTGGGTACTTCAAGAAAATATTTTTTCTAAAATAGAAAGTATTGATGTGTTGTCTGAATTTACTCTAGCAATGTATTATTATGATAATAATACATATCAAAAATTTATCTCAAAAAATAAAGTAGAAATTGAATTATTATTTCAATTAAAAACCAATACATTATGGTTAGAATATAAGCAAAATAATCCAATTGCACATTATATTGTGACTAATCACAGAGAAAACAATAGTTTTTCTGAAAGCTTAAATGAGAAAACTGTTTATTGTGCAGAAACTCTTAGAAAATTATTTCCAGATCATGAATATTTTGGTGCTAAAGGTTATGGACATCAAGTTCCATTTATAGAGTTGCCTTTTGATGAGTCAAATAAACCAAGTATTTTAAAATCTTCTCTTTTTATTAAACGATTAGTAAATATTAATTCAACTTATGTCAACTTAGCAGATTACACTCATCGTCCTAATGACTGGAAAACATATACTGATGAAATAATTTTAACTAGAAAAAAAATTATAGACGGTTTAAGTTGTCTTAATAAATCCTTGATTTCTTACTTTAAAAATAAAAAATCTCAATCAATTATAGGCGGACAAATAGATAGTTATTATTGGGGGCAATTATCAAAATTTAATAATATAGGATTTTCGATGTTTCCAAAAGTAACGGTTGATGCTTGGGGATATACTAGTGAAGGAGCAAAAGATAACTCAAAAGATGAAAAATCAAAAATACCTAAATCTGTTAGTGCTTCAGTAACATTATTACAATATAAAAATTATAAAAAATCTTGGTCTGATTATTTAATGAGCATGATTAATTTTTTTAATCAATCGGACTTAATTCTAGCTGTCAATGGGTTTATAGGACGCTTACCACAATCGCAACACGAAGCATTTTTTAAAAAATCAGAAGAATTGGGAAGACCATATACTGCACATACTGTTCATTTAACTGTAATTAATCTAAATGATGCTAAATGTAATTTAGTAAAATTTCAGCTTGAATTTCGTGATAAATTTAAAGAAATAATTGATTTAAACGCTTTAAAAAAGCTTGAAGAACAAGAAACAAGTAAAATTGAAAAATCTTGGAATCTTTGGTATCAATTTGCCTATCACCCTGAAAGGCAATGGAAAGAATCTGCCGATGTAAAAGCGGCAGCAATTACACGCAAAACATTTACAGACTTACTCAACTCTATAAAAAAAGCACTTAGTTTAAATACAGCTTTAACTTGGCAAGCTAAATTATTAAGTGAAAGTTATTGTTTTGAACAAGAACCAGCTTTATGGATAGGTTTACAGCTAGAAAACTTATTTGCATTAGACACAGCCTATAGTGAAATAGTTGAAATATTGACTGATGCTATTCGTCCAGTTGAATATAAAGATTTAAAATATTTTGTAATGAGTAATCATTGGCAGAAAATTATTATTGTGCCAATGATAGAAAATAAAACTTTAAATAATATTGCTTGGCAATTATTAACTAGCCTTTTTGTAGGTAATGAACCCGTTTTAAATGCAGATAAACCTTGGTTTCTTATACCGCAACAATTATCAGAAGATGCAATAAATTATTTTCAATTTGAACAAGCTCAAACCGAACATTTTGAAAAGTTACAATTACTTAAAGAAAAGTTAGCTAAAATTTATGAAATTACAGTTCACTTTTCTAATTTTATTGAAGTTGTACCAAGGTTAAACTTAACAGGTGAAAAAGTATTAAGCGAGTATTTATCAACATTTCAAGAAAGTTTAGCGGAAAATATATCAGCCGCAGATGACATCATCAGCGAGTTAAAAACGATAATGAATGATAATGCTGAAAAATTAGCAGCCTTAGAAATTTGTGAACACTCAATATATTTTTGTGGGAAACCTAAAAACAACCAAATAACAATTAATTTAGGTGTTTGTAAAGAATGGGCTTTGATTATTCAAGAAGCATTGGGCGTATTACAATTAGGTTTATGGCAAATCTACTAAACCCAAAAATATCCCCTTTGTCTGATCACGATAACTTTGATGATTTCATCAATTTTCTGATTAAAACTTTGAAACATCAAAAATAAACGCATTAAAAAAACAGGAGAAAATCATGCAATTTGCAATTGAAATCCCCGAAACAATGGGATTTGAACTCAAAACCTTAGCCAACGCTAACGAGTTTATCATTCAAGCCATTCAAAAAGCCTTAGCAGAAAACAAAAGAAAAAAAGAATTTAAACAATCACTTGCGACAATTCAACAACAAGCCAGCGACAACGGCTTAACAGAAATGGAACTGGACAAACTACTCCATGATTAGCCTTGTGAAACCTGATAGTTAATCAAACCAAGATTATATTCAATATGCACACTAAGCAAAAAAACACCTCAATCAACATCAGAACTTTTAAAACAGACGACTTAGAAGCCATTGCAAAACTCGACCAACAAGCCTTTCACATCGACTGCTACCCCAGCTTTTTCTTTCGCCAAGCCTTTGATGTATTTGGAGAATTATTTAAAGTTGCTGAAAACAGCGAAAATAAAATAGTCGGCTATATTTTAGGCGCGTTGCAAGCAAATCAGACTGACGCATGGATTTTGTCCGTAATTGTCGACGAAAACTCCCGCCGCCAGCGCATTGCAGAACAACTTATCAATACCGTACTCGATATTTTCCAACATCAGCAGATCACGCAAGTGCTATTGACTGTTGATCCACCTAACGTGGGTGCGCAAACGCTTTATCAGAAATTAGGATTTGTGGAGTTTTATCGAGATGCCAATTATTTTGGCAACCATGAGGAAAGAATTGTGATGAAAAAAACGCTGAAAAATCAAGCAACTTAACCAGCTGCTTGATTTTCTTGGTAAAAATTTAAATTCGATATTCCGCCGACCGCGCATGAGCTGTCAAACTCTCACCGCGTGCCAAAATAGAAGCTGTTTTTCCCAACGCACTCGCACCTTGCGCAGAACAATTAATCAAGCTAGAACGTTTTTGGAAATCATACACCCCCAAAGGCGATGAATAACGTGCCGTGCTAGAAGTGGGCAAAACGTGATTTGGCCCCGCACAATAATCACCTAACGCCTCAGCAGTGTAACGCCCCATAAAAATCGCCCCCGCATTGCGAATTTGCGCACACAGCGCGTCTGGATTTTCAACGGACAGCTCCAAATGTTCCGGCGCGATTTTATTTGCCACTTCTGCCGCTTGTGCTAAATCAGCCACTTGAATCAACGCCCCACGACCGGATAACGAAGCGCGAATAATCTCTTGCCGTTCCATCGTTGGCAACAATTTATCAATACTTTTCGCAACTTGTGCAAGAAAATCAGCATCATCCGAAATTAAAATCGCTTGCGCATTTTCGTCGTGTTCCGCTTGCGAGAATAAATCCATTGCAATCCAATCTGGATTGGTTTTGCCATCGCAAATAATCAAAATTTCAGAAGGGCCGGCAATCATGTCGATGCCGACTTTGCCGAAAACCAGTTTTTTTGCAGTCGCAACATAAATATTGCCGGGGCCGACAATTTTATCCACTGCTGGAATCGTTTCTGTGCCATACGCTAATGCGGCAACGGCTTGTGCGCCGCCAATTCTGAATACTCTATCCACGCCAGCTAAATACGCCGCTGCTAATACTAATTGATTAGTTTCTCCCTTTGGAGTTGGCACAACCATAATCAGTTCGCCCACGCCAGCCACTTTCGCGGGAATCGCATTCATTAACACTGACGATGGATAAGCCGCTTTACCGCCAGGTACATATAGCCCTGCTTTGTCTAAAGGTGTGACTTTTTGCCCCAATAACGTGCCATCGGCTTCAATAAATTGCCAACTTTGCAGTTTTTGATGTTCTGCATAGGCAAAAACGCGATCAGCGGCGGTTTGCAAGGCTTGGGCTTGCTCAGTTGGCAACGCTTCCCACGCTTGTTTCAATACTGCGTTAGGAATTTGCAACTCATCCGCGTGTTGAATGGTGCTATGGTCAAATTGATTGGTGTAATCAATCACTGCTGCATCGCCTTTGCTGCGTACTTGCGCAATGATTTCTAACACCCGTTTATGAATTTCAAAATCTGAACTTTCGTCCCACGCTAACAGGTTTTGCAGTTGTGCAGAAAATTCTGCATCGGTTGCGTTAAGACGGGTTATGTTTAAATCAGTCATTATGTTTGCTCAAAGAAATTTAAGGTGTTTATTTTACTAGGGGGAGTAGAAAGCAGTGGAAACAGTTATTAGCAGTTGTAATGTTATCTGGCTAAACTCAATGAGTTAGTATGACTTTTTTTACTAAACAAAGGGTTAGCATGAAGTTCTGTTTTACGTTGCTCAACTTGCCACAAATCGAATGCCACTTGATGTCCCATCCAACTTTCCGCGCTACTTCCTAAGGTAATAGAAAGGCGCACCGCAATTTCTGGCGTAATAGAAGCTTTGCCGTTAATAATGTTTGAGAGTGTGTTACGGCTAATTCCCATTGCAGCAGCTACTTCTGTGATGCTTTTATTCATGGGTTCTAACCATAAGCCTTTAATAATTTTGCCAGGGTGTGGTGGATTGTACATATTCATATTTTCGCCTTCTCTCAATGATAATCTTCATAATTAACGATGTAAGCATCGCCGTTTTCAAAACGAAAAGTGATGCGCCAGTTTGCTTGCACTGTAACCGACCAAATGTCTTTTTTCTTACCTTGTAGTTTATGTAAGGCGGACTTGGAATATCCATATCTTCAACTCTAGTGGACTGATTTAACTGAGCGAGAATCAGATGAAGTTTATTAGCGTGTTTGGCTTGAATGCCTGTCATATTGCCGCTGGTAAAAAATTTCTCTAATCCTTTGTGAACGAAGCTTTTTATCATAAAACGTTAAAGTATGACTTTTATTTGTTGTGTTATGACTAGTAGAATGCAGGGAAACGGTTATTTGGGTGTGATGGGGTTCGTTGTCACGCTACCCATCTTAAGAGTTTTGGCGATAATAATTCAGCTCTGCCATTTTTTTACAGTATTCTAATTGTTATTGAAGTCAGCTTTGCAATTTTGCTAAAGTCTTTTTTATTGTAAGTGATAAGTTCAGTGCAATATTTTTCTGCGATTGCAGTATGAATGCAATCATTGATGTGTCTAAAACCAATTTGTTTGGCAATATGGCTGGCGCGTTTAATTTGTTTTAGTGAATAACTCACGGCATTAAGTTGAAATAAATCATTAGCAATTAACTCAATCTCATTTTCAGAAACATTTAGTTTCCCCAACACAAAAAGAATTTCTTGATAATTCAAGGTTGAGATTAAATAACCTTGTTTAGAATAATTTTCAATAATTTCATTAGCTTGTTCGTGTTTTTCTGCATCCTGATTAACAAGGCTATGAATCCAAATATCAGTGTCGAAATAAATCATCTTTAGATTTCCATATCATTGACTTCATCCGCCAAAGCAGTCAAGTCAATATCTGGAGTGATTTTTATATTGCGTTTTTTATTATGGCTAAGAAAATTTTTTAATGCGTTTTCTTCCTCTTTTGTGGGTGTTATTTGGACGTTTTTATTGGCATAGCGTTGTTGTAGAAAAAGGTAAAAGTCATAAAGTTCAACTTGTGCTTGATGCGGTAATAGGGATAAGTTAAGGGAGTTTTCAATTTCTATGGCTTCCATGATTTTTCTCTATTTAGGTTGAATGCAGTTAAGGAAAAACAAAACGCGAAAGTGTTTAAAGTTGTTTAAGTTTGTGATGGGTTGCGTTGTCATTCTACGCATCTTATGAGTTTGGAATCAGGCATTTTCTATATCGGCTAATAATTCATCTTCTTCAAGATTTATCATGGCAACGCCAAAGTGATGCAGATTTAATAAAAAACTGACTCTATCCATACCGATTAATTGCGCTGCCATGCCGGAGGAGAGTTTTTTCATTTCAAATAATTTAACTGCCATTGCAAGTTTGGCTTCTTGCTCAAATTCAACGCGGCTTTGTTGAATAACATCTAATAAACTGGACTGATATTGGATGTTGATTTGATTTAGCATGATTTAGCTCATTCAGTTTTTATTTGAAACGGTGGTTTGTGCGAAATGGTTTTCGTTGTCACTCTACTCATCTTACAAGTTATTCTTACGGCACAAGTGAGATTTTCTCTTGTATCGCAACCTTCAAAAAATTTTCTTTGGCTAAAAAACATAATGTGTTTTTTATTTCTACTATTTTTGAAAGCTCCTCTGTTAGGTAATACAACCCGCAATGAGAACGCTTTTCCTTTTGGAAACAAATCAAATCATCTAATTCGTCATTGATTTCCTCAAGACATTCCCGAATTTCCAAAATAACTATTGCACCACCTTCAGATAGTAATTTCTTAGGTAATTTCTTGTGTGCAGCATTGAACTTTGATTCTTTATCACTTCCAGTGACTATAAAAAAGGAAACATAGGTTTCAGGCGGAGTTATATCTCTTAAATCAAATGCGGTAGCATCAATGTCACAATTGCTGTTAAGCCAGTCTTCCTTAATAAAACGAGATGCAGAGCCATTAGTAATTTTCTTATTGTAATCTTCGATATTCATAGCATGGAAAGTACTTTGTTAAACTTAGCAAAATCATGAGGGTCTTTTATTTTTGCTGTGCCTGAGAATTTGACTAATTTTCTTCCTCTTTCCGCCAAGGAATAATGTATATCGCCACGTTCAGTAATTAACACTGTCATTATTCCATGATCTTTTGATTTAAATGTTAAATTGAAATAGCCAGTGTCCGCATCAATGGAAATACTAGGATCATACTTTGAAATTGTTGGAACCAAATAAAGAAAGTGCTTTGCAGATGTATTTGAAATTTTTTTGATGTGCTTAACTTCTTTTAAAGTCTCAATATAAGTAGCTATAGCCTTATCAAATTGTCGAAGAATACCTGCCCATTTCTCTATGCAATACTCTTCTTTAGATAAGACAATAAAGCTACTTACGGCTTCTTCCCGAGAAAAATCAATAGTTAACGAAGTGATAGAATCTAGCCATTTATTTTGGTACTCCTTATTTTCCACTTTATATTGGTGATAAATATACTTTTTTTGAATGACTGGAGATGTGAGAGAAATATTTGATTTGTAGGTTTCAGTAGCTGGAAGTGTATCGCAACCCTCTGATTTGCCGTAACTACTGAGAACAGTATAGGTTTTTTCCAATTTTTCAGGGAATAAGCCTTGAGAATAAAAAAGTATATGTGACACACTCACTCCTTTTCTTTTAATGTCTCTGATATATCTTCGCAAGCTCCAATCAATGCTTCTGAAAGCTCCTTAGCTTTTTTAGCAGGAAGTGCAAAAGAATTAATTACAGTTAACTCGCCCGAGTTATAGTCTATAAATTCGATAATTATAATATCGCTCTCCGTCCTACCTACAGAAAAACCTAGAGGGAATATTGTTGGATGTTTCTTTATTGGTTTATTGTCTTGCATATTAATTTTCCTTCCAATTGTTTTCTAAGTTTAGCGTTGATTATAGGATGGGTAGAGCGATAAGAGGCTGTGAAAGTATTATCAAAACTCACTAAGAAACAGCAAAAAATATGTTGTAAGTCATTGATTCTTTGTTGCCGAAAGTGGCGTTTTTGTCTAATTTCAGAATACTTTCACAGTCTCGATAAGCGAACCCCATCACTCCAAATTAACATTTTATTCCATTTGCGCCTATTGCTGCTTTTTTATATAGCGTCCATCTGCTGTTATATAAAACACTCGCTCACAAGCTTGATAAAAAAGTCCCTAAGCCTACGATATAAATTACATTACCAATCCAAATTTTCTAACGTCACGCGTAAATGCTCAGGCTCTGCTCTCGCCTGCTTAATACTTTCTACCATGCCTTGTTGAGACCTCAAATAAACATCATCACTTACATAGTCGGATTGTTCTAAAATTTGAATTTCGTTTTTTGAAAAATGCGCTAATAACCAAAAAAACTTTTCATAAATACTATTGTCTATTTTTAAAGTCACTATTTTCATTTGAATATCTTTTTTAAGTTAATAACTCGCAAGATGGGTAGAGTGAGAACAAAACCCATTACATTTACTAAAAAAACCGCTCATAATCATCATGGTTTCCAATCCAAAACCAAGTCACTGTATCGCCGTCCATAATACCCAACGCTCTAAACCCGCGTGTAATTCTCACTGACCACACATCCTCAGCCTGATTAATACACTTAAAATGCAATGAAGGATGAAAAGGGTTTTGTGACCAAAGTAAATACGTTTTCCGCGTCTTTCGGCGTATTGCATCATCCAAACACCGATAGTTTTTCCAAAAACTAGGCAAGGTCAACGACTTTATAAATCATCCACATTTAATGACTTAGCTTTGCCCTCAGCAATCTGCTGTTTTGCCAATCGAGCCTTTTGAACTAGACTCACCTGCGTTTTTGCAAAAGTCGTATCCCAACGCAACTCATCTTGCAAATCAGCAATATAAGCCTGTAAATGCTCAAGAACCTGATATTGAGTTGCGTTTGGTAAAGCTCCCATCATTTTAACAACAGTTGCAATGGCTTCAGATGACATGGCTGCTTCTCACTTTAACTAGGAATCTTAAAAAATAAAGACAGGTGTTATCGGGTTACACTCTTAATTTTAAAAGCTAACCCGACAACAAAAAACAAAGAAAGGTTGTTAAAGACTAAGCCGCTTGATTATTCAAAGTCAGCTCTAATTGATTAATCAAACTCTGAATGGCTTGATGTTTCATTTTCATTGCGGCTTTATTCACAATCAACCGTGAACTAATTGGCATAATCAGCTCTTTCGGCTCAAGCCCATTCGCGCGTAAAGTATTGCCGGTATCAACCAAATCAACAATATAATCCGCTAAACCGACAATTGGCGCGAGTTCCATTGAACCATACAGCTTAATAATTTCGGCTTGAATCCCTAAACTAGCAAAATAATTGCGAGCAATCGTGACATATTTAGTCGCAACACGAACACGGCGACCAATCGGTGGCGCATCCACTCGCGCTGCCGTCATCATCCGACATTTAGCAATGCCCAAATCCAACGGCTCATACAAACCTTCTGCGCCGTGTTCGATAATCACATCTTTGCCGGTAATCCCCAAATCTGCCGCACCATATTCCACAAACGTAGGCACGTCAGTTGCGCGAATAATCACCAACTGCACATCAGGGCGCGTGGTTTGCAAAATCAGTTTGCGACTGGTATCCGGGTTATCTGTCGGGCTAATACCTGCTTGCGCCAACAACGGCAAAGCATCTTCATAAATTCGACCTTTTGAAACAGCAATAGTCAACATATCAACACCTTAAGCAGGAACACGGCGAATTGTTGCGCCCAATTGTGAGAGCTTTTCTTCAATATGGTCGTAGCCACGATCAATGTGATAAATCCGGTCGACTATTGTATCGCCTTGTGCAACCAGTGCAGCAATCACCAAACTCGCTGAGGCGCGTAAATCCGTTGCCATCACAGGTGCACCGGTGAGTTTTTTCACGCCTGTGCAAATCACAGTATTGCCTTCAATGTGTAAATTTGCGCCCATTCTTTGCAATTCTTGAACGTGCATAAAACGGTTTTCAAAAATAGTTTCCGTAATAATACCCACGCCATCGGCCACTGCGTTTAACGCCACAAACTGCGCCTGCATATCAGTTGGGAAAGCAGGATACGGTGCTGTACGAATCGACACCGCTTTCGGTGTTTTGCCGTGCATATTCAGCTCAATCCAATCGTCACCAGTGGTGATTTCTGCACCAGCTTCGCGTAATTTTTCTAACACAGCATCTAAAGTGGTCGGGTCAGTATTTTTAACTTTAATACTGCCGCCAGTGATTGCCGCTGCGACTAGATAAGTACCTGTTTCAATCCGGTCGGGCAGAATGTCATAATGCAAGCCTTCCACGCCTAAACGTTCAACACCTTCGACTGTCAAAACATCTGTGCCGATACCTGTGATTTTCGCACCCATTTTGTTTAAAAAATGTGCTAAGTCAGTCACTTCAGGTTCTTTTGCAGCATTTTCAATAATGGTTACTCCTTCCGCTAAAGTAGCTGCCATTAAAATATTTTCTGTGCCAGTCACCGTAATTAAATCCAACACCAAGCGGCAACCTTTTAAGCGTTTAGCTTTAGCGTGAATATAACCGCCTTCCACTTGAATATCCGCGCCCATTTTCACTAATGAGTCCAAATGGATATTCACAGGTCGTGAACCGATTGCACATCCGCCGGGTAAGGAAACATGGGCTTCACCGAAACGCGCTAACAAAGGCCCTAGCACTAAAATAGAAGCACGCATAGTTCTGACTAATTCGTATGGCGCGTCCAATTTATCCAATGAACTGGTGTCGATTTCGACATTCATTTTTTCATCTAGCACCAACTGCGCTCCCATTTGTCCCAACAATTCCATTGTGGTAGTAATGTCGCGCAAATGCGGAATGTTACCGATACTCACCGGCACATCTGAAAGTAAAGTGGCAGCTAAAATGGGTAACGCAGCATTTTTTGCACCAGAAATGCGTAATTCGCCTGCAAGTTGAGTACCGCCAGTAATTTTTAATTTATCCATTTGGAATAAGTGACCTATAAGTTTAAAGTGAGGTGAGTTCAGAACTCATCATGTCAGAACATGAAAATAATAAAACACGAAAACGCTAAAAGTTTAATGCTGCATTTTGTTTTTAATTTTTATAATTTTTTCAACAGGGAAATTTGTCAGCAAAGCAACTTGTTCTGGCGATTGTGTCGTTAATAATTGTTGGATGATTTTTTTCATCCCTTTTTTTATACCTTTCTCAATCCCTTGTTCCATTCCTTTTTCTAGCCCTTGCTCAATTCCTTTTTCAAGGCCTTTCTCCATGCCTTTTTTCCAGCCTTCTACTATCCCTTTTTCTAGCCCTGTTATTATCCCTTTTTCCATGCCTAATTCGTAAGAAGGCATTTTTTCGATACTAAATTGCGTGATCATGTTTTCAGCCTCTTTAATCTGAGTTTTTAAATCGCGGTTTTCTGACAACGTTTCCAACATATAAAGATATTCTCTAAACCGTTTCGGTTGTGAGCTTAGTTTTTGATGCAGTTGCGATACGATTTCGTGTACAACTTGCAGATCTGAGTGCTGTTTAAAATCACCTAAAATCGCCAGCACTATTGCATCTGGAGTATCTTGCTTGAGCAAATCTCGATAATCAACATTGTGCATATCGACAATGGTATAACGATAATCTAAACCCGCATCGCATTTTTGTGCCGACATGGTGAGCTTTTGACTACCGATATAAATCAAATATTGGTGGATGGGGAGATTAGGGTGAGCAAAGCAAATATCCGTGTAATAACGCAACATCCGCAACGGCATCGTTGCATCATTATTATTTTGAATTTCAACGTGCAGAATAAATTCCTTGCTGCGTTGCTTGACCTTAGCGACTAAATCGGCACGGCGATCTTCAACTCGTTGCTGCTCTGTTGCTAAAAGTTCTAAATCTTCACTTTTAATATCAAGTTTGAGCAAATAAACCGCTAAATCGACCGCAATCCGTTGGATAAGCTGTTTGCTGACAATATCTTTTTGCGCCACGAGTATGATTTAGTTAAGCATGGGCTGGAAAATACAGTGCCATATCAAAACCACTCAGTTGCGCTAACGTTAATAGCTGAGTTGGCAAATGATGCAGCTTACATATTTTTTGAGCTGTTTTCGCATTTTTCAGCCACTCAATAATCAACGCCAATCCCGCGCTATCACTTTGATTAATTTTAGAAAAATCAATAATAACCTCTTGACCTACTGCTTTAAAATCAATGAGTTTTACTGTTTTTTTATTAATCGTGGCAAAAGTCAAATCCCCGTCCAGAATCACTAAGCCATCTGCTTGCATTGTTACGGTGAGAGCTGTCATTTTTTTTCAGCGTCTTTGTCTTTAAATAAAAATTGTCCTATCAGCTCTTCCAACACGACAGCCGATTGGGTGATTTCTATTTTACCGTTATTTTTCAAGGGTGTATCTGAACCACCTGGTTCAAGACTGATATATTGCTCGCCTAATAATCCTGCGGTAAAAACACTCGCACTGGTGTCGTCGGGTAAATTATTGTATTGCGGTTCAATACTCATTTTGACGACTGAACGAAATCTTTTTTGATCTAATGTAATTGCAGTGACGCGACCAATCCGCACCCCACCAATCACAACCGCAGATTTAACTTTCAAGCCACCCGAGTTTTCAAAATCGGCGGTAATTGTGTAATTATCTTTTTCGTTAAATGTACCTAAGTTACTAATTTGCATGGACATAAAAAATAGTGCGGCAATGCCACTGGCTACAAAAAGTCCTACCAAAGTATCTTGAGTATTTGAATGCTGCATAATATTAAATGTCTCCAAACATAAGAGCGGTCAAAACAAAGTCCAGACCTAAAATGCTAAAAGCAGAATTAACCACTGTGCGAGTGGTGGCGCGGCTTACGCCTTCAGAAGTTGGAATCGCGTCGTAACCTTCAAACAAAGCAATCCATGTCACCACAAAACCAAACACAACACTTTTGATAATTCCGTTAATAATGTCGTCATAAAAATCAATATTGGTTTGCATTTGCGCCCAATACGCGCCGTCATCGACACCCAACATGCCAACCCCAACCAGATGTCCACCCAGCACGCCTATTGTGCTAAAAATAGCGGCTAATAAAGGCATAGAGAGCCAGCCGGCTAAAAAACGCGGTGAAATAATCCGTTTCAGCGGGTCAATTGCCATCATTTCCATGCCGGATAATTGTTCAGTGGCTTTCATTAAACCAATTTCAGCAGTCAAAGCAGAACCCGCGCGACCTGCGAATAATAAGGCAGAAACCACAGGTCCCAATTCACGCACTAAAGAGGTTGCAACCATCACGCCTAATGCTTCTTCCGCGCCAAAATCAGTCAAAACATAATAGCCTTGCAGGGCTAAAACCATTCCAACAAATAAACCGGAAATGCTGATGATTAAAAATGATAACACGCCCACTGAATACAGTTGCTTGCTAAGCAATCTTGGTCTGAGTAATACATCTAAAAAGCCCAGTAGCGTGAGTCCTAAGAAAAAAGTGCTACGACCTAGTTTCGCAAAGCTTTTGCGGGTGTTCGCACCCAATTGGGTAAATAATTTTATCATTTGAAAGGGTTAGTTTTTCATGCAAGATAATGCAAAGAAGCGGTTCTTTGTATTGCGATTTAACTGCGATAACGCATCAGTTATGAGTGACTGAATTAGCTATCATGGCTTTTATACTGGCTTTTTTCAAGCCTAAATTGTTTTTGCGATTCGTTATTTAAGCTGTTTCGCGGCAAGTTATCGACGATTATATTCTAAATTCGCAACGTACTTAGCTCTAAAATGCAGTTGGTAAATTTTTAAACAGCTATCAAAATAAATAGCGTTTATCAATTAAAACCGTTTCGGAAAACCGCCTTCATATTCCAATCTAGGATTCAATGTTTCTGCTGGAATATTGATGTGGAAAATAGAAACGGAATTTTTTAATGCGTCCACATGCGTTGCAACTTGTTGACTCATGCTATGCAGATGTTGATTTCCGCCATGAATACTTTTGATAGATTCTTGAATACTGGCAATATGCACATTCACATTTTTCAACTGTTCCAATGAAGCAATACTGCGTTTAGTCACCGATTGCAGTTCGCGATTGCCATCATCTATATTGATAACCACTTCTTTGGAAGCCATAAAAGCCTCGCTCACTGCCCGACTGATTTCCCACAAGCCTTGTTCTGCCTGTTGTGTATTAAAAGAAGCATTTTTGCTGGCATCTGCCAATACACACACTGATTTGGCAATTTCGTCGGCACATTGATGTTCTTCAACCAGTGACATGCCTACTTTTTGATTGATTTCAGCCACTCTGGAAATCACGCTGCCAACCGTTTCAGTATTGGTTAAGGCTTTTTGAATATGTCTTTGCACCTGAAAAATTTGTTCTTCTATTTCATTATTCGCTTTAACCGTTTGTTGCGCGAGATTTTTAATCTCTGAAGCGACCACTGCAAAACCACGCCCTGCCTCGCCAGCTGTCGCCGCTTCTATGGTGGCATTCAATGCTAACATATTGGTTTTTCCAGCAATATTGCTAATCAACTTCACAATTGTACCAATCCTTTTTGAACTTTGATTCAGTTCATTCATGGTAAACAACAATTCTTGCGCATTTTGATTGGCTTTTGAGGAAATTTGATTAGTTTCGTTAGCACTTTCAGAAATCACCGATAACGCCGCCGACATTTGTTGTGCCGAAGCCGATAACAAATGAATATTCATCGAAACTTGCTCAATATTTTTAGTTACCGCTCCCATATTGCGCGATGAATTTTCGGAGTTATGGGAAATGGTATTAATATTGGTGCTTAACTCTTCCGTAGCCGCTGCCAACGAAGTTATTTTTTCCGAAATTCTCTGCAACTCTTGCACATTCTCATTCACGCTTTGATTAATCGCATTAGATTCCAAAACCATCGTTGCGGTATTCAACTGAATCTGTTCGCTATCGCTTAAAATCAATTCTGAGCGTTTGTTTAATTCTTTAAAGGTTGCAATCAATTTTTGTGTGGCATCCAAAATCCGCAGCACAATATTTTTCAAACTGTCCAATAAGAAGCTAATTCCCGTTAAAACTTGTCCGGTTTCATCTTCAGAAATATTTTCCACTTTCAATTCAAGATTGCCAGTTGCCAATTCCGCCATGATTTTTTGCGCATTCCACAAAGGTTGAGTAATGGAATGTACAATTTTCATGCACAGCAAAAACGATAAAGCGAGTACCAAAATAACGGCGATTAATTGCAAATATTTAATGGTATTCAAATTGCTGATGCGCTCTTTTAACAAGCCATCAAGCTCAACACTGCTCACATCCCACAACGCATATTGCGCCGAAAGAGCCAGCTGTCCTGCATTTTTCAATTTAGCGTAATTAATCGTGATATAGCTTGCTTGCACAACCTCTGTTTGCATCAGATTGATAAAAACTTGCGTTTGTTGCAGGCTATTTTGTAAAGGCGTGCTCAACACTGTTTCTATCAAACGCTTGCGATTATATTTGCTTTTATTGTGCTTGACCGCCAATTGCAAACTATTCGAGATATTTTTTAAAGTGGTATCCAAGTTTCCCAGTAACGAAATCAGCCGCACTTTTTCATCCAATGATAGCGGGTGCGGATTACTCAAAATCTGCTGTGAAAACAACATTGTTTCCGTCAGCAAATCCACTTGTTTAGGAATTTGCGTCAACGTTGCATCCATCAAATAATAAGTATCCAAGTCTGGATCAAGAATTAAATTCGATTCATCCCCAACCAAAGTAACAGATGCTCTCAGTTCTTTTTCCAGCGCGTCCAAATTTTTTAACGAAGTTTGACTCGATTTAGGCTGCGATCTCAAAGCTTCCCACTGTTTGTTCAGCAATTGCAGCTGATTTTCAACACTCAATTCATCCGTTTGTTTTGGAACATCTAATAATTGCTTTATCGCAGTATCAATGGCTTCTGTTTGTTTAGACAGAGTTTGCTCAGAAGTTGCAAAATCAAGGTGATATTGCTGTATGTTTTCTTGCAACTTTCTAAACTGGCGCAGATACATATTGCCTGCGATTTCTTTGCTGGCAAAATTTACCCGCCATTGATGCGTTTCAATCAGCAAACACAGTAATATTAAAATTGGAATCACAAAAGAAATTACAATTAACGATAATTTATTAGCGATTTTTAAATTACTTAACATAATGTGCCTGCAAATTAGTTTGTTAGAGAAGTTTAGAATCGTTTTTTTCTAAGCTTAACTTTTTAAATGACCTTTGAAAACTGCTGTTGTTTTTGTGCCAGATATTTATCAAACACCATACAAATATTGCGAATTAATAAGCGTCCTGCTTGCAAAACATCAATTTTTTCAGCGGATAAGGTTAATAAACCATCTTCCTGCATTGGGATAAGATTTTTTAATTCATTCGCAAAATAATCGCTAAATACAATGCCAAATTCTTTTTCAATCGTGGCAAATGTTAAATCAAAATGGCAAATCAATTGCGTAATCACCGCGCGGCGCAATTTATCATCTTCTGTTAAATCCACACCTTTAAAAGTCGGCAGTTTTCCTTGACTAATTAATTCATCATATTGAATTAAATCTTTCACATTCTGCATATAAGCATCGCCAACCCGACCAATCGAGGTAATTCCCATTCCCACTAAATCGCAATCGGAATGAGTGGAATAGCCTTGAAAGTTGCGATAGAGCTTGCCTTCGCGTTGTGCAATCGCCAGCTCATCATCCGGTTTGGCAAAATGATCCATGCCAATATAAACATAGCCAGCATCAATCAAGCGTTGCCCAATCATTTGCAAAATTTCCAGTTTCACCGCTGGCGCAGGCAAATCTGCATCATTAATTTGCCGCTGAGTTTTGAATTTAGAAGGCATGTGTGCGTAATTGAAAATAGAAAATCTATCCGGTGATTTTGCTAAGACTTTATCCAACGTTTCAGAAAAACTGGTCATTGTTTGCAGCGGCAAGCCGTAAATCAAATCCACATTAGTCGAGCGAAAGCCGTGTTTACGCGCGGCATCCAACACTGCAAAAGTTTGTTCTTCCGTTTGAATCCGATTGACGGCTTGTTGCACTTGCGGATTAAAATCTTGCAACCCTAAACTGACGCGATTGAATCCAAGTTCACGCAATTGTGCAATGGTGTTGTCGTCGGTTTCGCGCGGGTCAACTTCAATCGAATATTCGCCCGTGTCATCATCATGCAGATTAAAAAACTGCCGCGTGGTGTCCATCAGCCGTTTCATTTGTTCATAGCTCAAAAACGTTGGCGTACCGCCGCCCCAATGCAGTTGATTGACTTTGCGGTTGTGGTCAAACAGCTGCGCGACCATCTCAATTTCTTTTACCAAATTATTCAAATACGGTTCAGCATGAGCGCGATTTTTGGTGATAATTTTGTTGCAAGCACAGAAAAAACACACGGTGTCGCAAAATGGCAAGTGAAAATATAAGGATAACGGCCCACCTGCGGCATTCGATTTAGCGATATGTTGGCGATACTCGACATCGCCAAAGCCTTCATGCAACTCTAGCGCGGTAGGGTAAGAGGTGTAGCGCGGCCCTGCTTTGTCGTAGCGGTTAATCAGGTCGAGGTCGAATTTGAGTGATTGATCCATGAGATTGAGTCTGGTTAATAAGAGCAATAAGCTATTATCAGTGAATAGCGAAGTCAGTACAACCGCAATAATTCAATAGTAACTACAGGGTAAATATGGCGATTACCTTGTCATTGCTTATTTTTAAGGGGATTTTTAGATTTAGGATTCATGCAAATTCCGGTAGAATGGCAGAAATTTTTTACCTTAAATCTTTTATCCGCAACTATGTCTTTTATTTCTACAAAATCCATTCCAGTTCGTGAACGTTTAATCATGGCGTTAGATGTGCCTAGCATTCCAGAAGCGCAAGCTTTAGTGGAAGAATTAGGCGACAGCGTAATTTTTTATAAAGTCGGAATGGAGCTTTTTATGTCCGGTGATTATTTTGGCTTTATTGAATGGCTAAAACAACGCGGCAAAAAAGTTTTTGTAGATTTAAAGTTTTTTGATGTGCCGGAAACCGTAGGGCGTGCGATTAAAGCTTTGAGCTTGAAAGGGGTGGACTTGGCAACTATTCACGGTAACGATGCGATTATGCAGGCGGCAGCAGCGAATAAAGGCGATTTGAAAGTGTTGGCAGTGACTGCATTAACCAGTTTAGATCGCGGTGATTTAGATGATTTAGGCTTTCAGTGTGATGTGAAAGATTTGGTGTTATCGCGAGCAAAACGCGCGTTGCAAATCGGTTGCGATGGCATTGTCTCATCCGGTTTAGAAGTGGAAATGTTGCGTGCAGAATTAGATCATCGTTTATTGGTGATTACACCGGGAATTCGTCCTGTGGAAAATCGTGTGGATGATGACCAAAAACGAGTTGTCAGCGTAGAGCAAGCGTTTGAAAATGGTGCGGATTATATTGTGGTGGGTCGTCCGATTCGTGATGCCGCTGACCGCAAAGCGATGGCAGAAAAAGTGCAACAACAAATTCAAGCGGTGTTTAATGCCTAATACATTGCTCAAAATACTGCGCTCCTGCATTTTAATGCGTTAATTCGAGACAAGTCATGGAATTTAGTCTCGATTTTAACGCCTCATATCTAGTTGCCTTTGCAATGGGGTTAATCAGCAGCCTGCATTGCATTGGCATGTGTGGTTCAATTATTGGCACATTAACGTTAAGTTTATCCCCTGAAGTGAGGCAAAACAAAACAACGTTATTTTTCTTTGTGCTTAACTACAATATTGGACGCATCAGCAGTTACGCATTAGCCGGCGCACTGATTGGCTTTTTGGAAATGTTGCTGAGTTTGCCTTTTGCGCAAGGACATGGGCATAGAGTTTTGCAATTACTCTCTGCCACTGTGATGACGGGAGCGGGTTTATATATTGCGGGTTGGTTTCCTCGCTTTGCTTATATAGAAAGAATCGGCTCAAAATTTTGGAAAAAAATAGAGCCTTTTGGACGCAAACTGATTCCTGTGAAAACACGCTTTCACGCATTTTTATTTGGCATGGTTTGGGGCTGGCTACCCTGTGGGTTAGTCTATGCAGCTCTTGCTTTGGCAGCAACAACTGGCGATAGCGTAAAAAGCAGTTTAACCATGTTTGCGTTTGGATTAGGCACTTTACCAGCTGTTATTGGTGTCGGTATAATGACTGCTTTTTTAACCAAGCTGTCGCGAATGAAGCATTTTAGAGTGTTGGTGGGTCTATTTATGATTACACTAGCTTTATTTTCTGCAATGCCTTGGTTAAACCCCATGCGCTTACACCATTTATTACAATTATAAGAGGCACTTATGGATTATTTTAATACGATTATTGGAGAGTCGCCGGCTTTGGAATCATTGATTCGCAGCGCGAGAATAGTGGCTTCAACCGATGTAACTGTTCTTATTACAGGCGAAACTGGCACAGGCAAAGAAGTTTTAGCCAATGCCATTCAAAAAAGCAGCTCACGCGCAAATAAACCTTTCATCACTTTAAACTGTGCTGTATTGCCAGAAAGCTTGGTGGAATCTGAATTATTTGGACATAGAAAAGGCTCTTTTACAGGGGCAACTGCAAACAAAGAAGGCTTATTTCAAGCAGCTGATGGCGGCACATTGTTTTTAGACGAAATCAACTCATTGCCTTTAGCGATACAAGGAAAATTGCTGCGTTTTTTAGAAAGCGGGGAATGCTTGGCTGTAGGCGATACCAAACCGCATAAAGTCAACGTTAGAGTGATTGCGGCAACCAATTCAAACTTACAAGAACAAATCAAACGGGGTGAATTTAGACAAGATTTATTTTACCGCCTAAGTGTTGTGCCGATTGATTTGCCGGCATTGCAAGATAGAGCCGAAGATATTGATGCACTGATTAAACATTTTCTAAGGCACTTTTCCAAAGAACACAATATTGTTGCCCCCACGTTCAGCAGACAAGCTTTAAAAACCTTACGCGCTTATAAATGGCCGGGCAATATTCGCGAATTACGCAATTTGTGTGAAAGACTCAGTATTTTATTAGCCGGTCGCGTGATTGAGCCTGAAAACTTGCCATACGAGTTTAGCAGCCCAAGCAATGGCGCGGAAAAATCTAACTTTACCTTGCCAACACTTGGCGTTCAGTTGGATGATTTAGAAGCAGACCTGATTTATCAAGCACTAACTAGAACCAACGGCAATCGCAGCAAATCCGCACGTCTTTTAGGGATTTCCAGAGATACATTGTTATACCGTATTCAAAAACATGGTTTAGCGTCTAGCTAAAAATGAAGAAAACTGGCAGTTTTTTAAACTGCCAGTTGCAGTGAAAACTTTAATTTCTTTTCCATTGTATAAACCTCCGAATATAGGCTGTTCGGCATATTTTCCAAGTGTAAAAAGTACCTTTTGCACTCAAAACTAACATTTAGAACACCTAAAAAGATAGTTTTACTTATTAAGCAACATTGTAACTATTCAGCCATTGCTCCCCTATTTTGACTGTTAATAGCTTTTCTGTATCACTTGAGAGTGAGTTATTGAGCATGAAAAAAAAGTCTCTACAAAAAACAATAATTCTCGCCTTAAGTGTCTTTGTTTCCCATTCCCAAGCCGCAGATAACAATCCAGACACCGAGAAAGTGATGGATAATTTATTAGCAATGCCATTTGAAGAACTGATGGCATTAAGCATCAACACCGCTGTCACCAAAAAAGAACAAAGCGTCAAAGACTCAGCCGCCGCTGTTTTTGTGATTTCACAAGAAGATATTCGTCGCTCAGGAGTCACCAATATTCCCGAAGCGTTACGGATGGCTCCCGGCTTGCAAGTGGCACACATTGATGCCAATAAATGGGCTATCAGTGCGCGTGGCTTTAATGATCGCTTCTCAACCAAATTATTAGTGATGATTGATGGTCGTACCGTTTACACACCGATTTTTTCAGGCGTGTTTTGGCATCGTGAAGACACTCCGTTAGAAGATGTAGAGCGAATTGAAGTCATACGCGGCCCCGGTGCATCCATGTGGGGTGCAAATGCAGTGAATGGTGTGATAAATATCATTACCAAAAACGCCAAAACCACGCAAGGCGCACTGCTCACCGCAGGCGGCGGCAATCAAGAACAAGGTTTTGGTAGTGCCCGTTACGGTGGCAAATTGTCGGAGGATTTTTCTTATCGCGTCTATGGCAAAGGCTTCAAACGCAATAATAATACGACGCTAAATCATCAAAATGCGCAAGATGATTGGGAAAACTATCAAGGTGGTTTTAAAACCGACTGGCAACTCACTTTGAAAGATAACCTAACTACACAAGGGGATCTTTATTATTCACGCACGGGTAACAAAGAAGATTTTGCGCCGCCCTTTCCGCCTTTTTTATTGCCAAATCAAGATTCTCCAGCGAATCATCAAGGTGGCAATCTGCAAACACGCTGGAAGCATAAATTTTCAGATACATCCGAAACAACTTTACAGTTTTATTATAAAAGAGATACCGCTAACTGGCAGTTTGTAACACCTTTTACGCCGCGCGAACAAACTTTAGATGTGTATTTTCAACATAATTTCAATTGGTTAAAGCAACATGAAATTGTATGGGGATTGGGTTATCGCTATTATCATTTTTCTGTCAACGACAGCGCGAAGCTAGGTTTTAGCCCCGGACATCGCAATCTGCAACTATTTAGTGGTTTTGTGCAAGATGAAATTACTTTGTTCGATAATACCTTGAAATTAACCTTAGGATCGCGCTTAGAACATAACGATTTTACCGGTTTTGAAATACAACCGAATGCTCGCCTGATGTGGACTCCCGACAAACAACAAAGCGTCTGGGCGGCTGTTTCTCGTGCGGTGCGCACACCGAGCGAAGTTAGTCAGAACTTAAAAAATCTCAGCAATCCTTATTCAACCAATATTGCAGGTTTGCCAACCCAAACATTACTCAGCGGCAATAGCGACGTTGTTTCAGAAACAGTATTAGATTATGAAATCGGTTATCGAATTCAACCTACCGAAAAAATTTCGTTTGATGTGACCGCATTTTATAGCCAATACAACCACTTACAAGCTTTTCAAGTTTTAACGCCACGCGCAATTTTTACCTCAATCCCGCCGCATATTGAAATACCATTGCTGATTACCGATAAAATGAAAGGTGAAAGCTTAGGGGTTGAACTCACTACACAATGGCAAGCGACAGACTGGTTAAAAATGCAAGCCTCGTATTGGTTTTTAAAAACCAGTTTGCATACACCGAAAGGACAAACGTTTGCAGATGGTGAATCTATTGAGAAAAATTCGCCACAGCAGCAAGTTCATTTTAAAGCCTCACTCAATTTAGCTTATGGTTTTGAATTAGATGGCACTTTACGTTATGTAGACACTGCACAACGTTATTTAGTGCCAGCCTATACTGCGGTTGACATGCGTTTGGCATGGAGTCCAGACTTACACAGAAATGTCGAGTTTTCGGTCGTCGGGCAAAATCTATTTGATAATCATCATCTTGAGTTCGGCAACAGCACATCCACTTTGCCACGAACCGAAATTCAGCGCAGTGTTTTCGGCAAAGTAAAATGGTCATTTTAAGCAAAACGTTGTTTCAAGCATTTCTGCCTGTGCTACTATCTTCAAAAATAAATACGCACTCTCTGGAAAAATATGTCGGCTAAATTTCTTTGTTTTATAGGTTTACTCATAATGACTTCAAGCACACCCAGCACCGCTGAAACTCAAAAACTCCCGCTCTGCCCAAACAGCCCAAATTGTGTCTCAAGCCAAGCGGTACAAAATGACAGCCATTTTATTGCGCCTTTTAAAATCATTGCAGACATGGATCACGCTTGGTCGGCTGTCAAACAAACTTTGATAACCCAACCTCGCACCATCATCACGCAAGAAAGCGCGGATAATTTGGATGCAGAAGCAACCAGCCTGATTTTTCGTTTTGTCGATGACGTTAAAATCATTCTCGACCGCGACCATAAACTCATTCACATTCGCTCAGCCTCACGCGTAGGCTATGGTGATTTTGGAGTTAATCGCAAACGTGTTGAGCAATTACGCAGTCAATTACAACAACAAAACATCATCGAATAATGCCGCGCTATCAAAAAACGCTGTTTATTTTTCGCCGCGATTTACGTCTGCAAGACAATACCGCGCTCAATCAAGCCTTAAGCCAATCGCAACAAGTGATTGCCAGCTTTATTTTTGATCCACAACAAATTCAACCGCATCCGTATCAAAGCCAACCTGCGTTGGTTTTTATGCTGGAATCTTTGGCAAGTTTACAAGATGAATTCGCCCAGCTTAATGCAAATCTTGCGTTGTTTTATGCCGCGCCTGAACAAGTGATTGCTCAATTATTCACTGAGCAAAACATTGAAGCGGTTTATCTTAATCGCGATTACACGCCGTTTAGCAGGCAGCGCGATGAGAAAATTATTCAAGTTTGTCATAGCTTAAGTATTGATTTATATAGCATTCCAGACGTGCTACTGCATGAACCGGAACAATGCGTTAAAGCCGATGGCAGCGCGTATAAAGTGTTTACCGCGTTTTACAATAATGCCAAACAAATTCCCATCCCCGTACCGCAAGCTTTGACAGCCGGACAATTTTGCAATCTGAAAACCAGTATTTCGTTGGAACAATTCCGTGCGAATACGCAACCTTTAGCAGCAGCGGCGGTGCGCGGTGGACGTGATTGCGCATTAGCCACCCTAAAGCAATTACATCAATTCCGTGATTATGAAATTGAGCGTGATATTCCCGCATTGAATAAATGCAGCCAATTATCAGCGCATTTAAAATTTGGCACTTGCTCAGTTCGCGAAGCTTATTACAGCATCATTTCGCAATTGGGCAGTGAGCATCCGCTGTTGCGGCAATTGTATTGGCGCGATTTTTTTCACCATCTTAGCTTTTATTTTCCATTTGTGTTTGAACGCGCGTTTTTACCGCAATTTGCAACATTAACGTGGGAAAATAATCCTGATTTTTTTCAAGCATGGACGGCGGGGAAAACCGGTTTTCCGATTGTGGATGCGGGAATGCGCGAATTGAATGCCTCAGGCTTAATGCACAATCGAGTGCGGATGATTGTGGCATCGTTTTTGGTGAAAGATTTGCACATTGATTGGCGATGGGGAGAACGTTATTTTGCCCAGCATTTGCTTGATTACGACCCGTGTGTGAATAACGGCAATTGGCAATGGGCGGCTTCTACAGGCTGTGATGCGCAGCCGTATTTCAGAATTTTTAATCCTTGGTTGCAACAACAAAAGTTTGATGCCGATTGTGCATATATTTATCGTTGGTTGCCAGAGTTACGCGGGATTAGCGCGAAAGCTTTGCATCAGTGGGATAAAAAACATGTCGCTTGTGATTATCCTGCGCCAATTGTGAATCACAGTCGAGAAAGTCAGCTTAGCAAAACGTTTTTTAAACAAGCCAGCGAGCTATTTCATCTTGCCAATTTGCAAACATAGAGACGCAAAATTTTGCGTCTCTACCTGAACAGGATTTATCTCAACATGTCTTTTCAAGCAAAGGCTGAGTTTGAAAAGAAATTCCCTCCCAGCCATATTTCATAAAATTGCGAATATTTTGATGATCAGTCGCATCGGGATTTTGCAAAACATCAACATGATAATAATCACCGAATAAACTTAATGTTTGCTCAGGCGTTAAACTATGCAATTGCGCAAACGCAAAAATCTTGCATGAACCTTGATTTACGCCAGCTGGACTGATTAATTTATCTTCGCCTAAGCCATTGCTAAATTCGGTCGGTTGATAATCATAATGCGCTTCGATAATTGCCATTGTTTCATCAAAACTAACGGTTTGTTGATTTTGTATTTTTTCTAAAAAATTTTTTAAATTCATAGTTTTATTGTTTTTAGTTGGATTCACCAAGCGTATTAAAGCATAGCCAGCAGAAGCAATGGCAATAGCGATAAAAAATAGTATTAATAACTGCTCCATCTCTTTCATTACAATCACTTTTTGGGAAAAAGCCACAAACGGAAGAGAAATAGAACATATTCCTCCGCCAGCCAGCATCGCCATACCCATTAGCAAAATAATGCCTTTAACTAAGGTCAGAAACAGGTTTTTCATTGATGCCCGCCACGATTTTTGCGTGGTTTAACGTAACAATGCCGAAATTGCTTTAAATTGCGGATGACTTGCATTTCTAAGCCATTCAAACAGCACCGATTCATAATTCGTCACAGTCACACCTTGCTGCTGCATTCTTTGTAACGCATTGTTTTTATGCTCAGGATTGCGCGAACTCACCGCATCCGCCACCACAAACACTTGATGCCCACGCTGTAAAAGTTCTAACGCCGTTTGCAATACACAAACATGGGTTTCTTGCCCCACTAAAATAATTTGTTTGCGCTCGCTGGTTTGCAAAGCATAACAAAAATCCTCTGAGGCGCAGCAAGAAAATCCGGTTTTATCAAAAATCGGCGTGCTTAGTGAAAAACTATTGCTGATTCGCTCCTCAGTCGCGCCTAAACCTTGCGGATATTGCTCTGTCACCAGCATTGGAATATCGAGTTTATTGGCCGCATCAATCAGGCGGATAGTATTGGTTGTGGTTACGCTTGCCATTTCAGGCGACATCACAGAGGATAATTTTGTTTGTAAATCAATTACTACTAATACGCTGTTGTTGCTGTCTAAAAGATTTGGATGTGTCTTCATTGCGGTTTTATTCCTATGCTGAGCTGTCAATTTAGCAAAAGTTTTATCGTCTAAACCTGTTTGGTGGTAAAACCAGACAGATTTTTATTTTCTGAAATTTATTGATCTGACGTGACGCATCAGACTCATTTTCTTCACGAAAAGCTGTCCGCGTAGCATCATTTAAGAAAGAATAGTACGCACTTTACACAGAAAATACTAATCCTAACTAGGAAAGCGATTTAGGAGTAAGTTAAGCAAAATTTTTCAAGATGACTGGTCGTTTTACAAATTTTCAGAGCATTTAAACAATTCACCGCAGCAATTCATTTGATTTGCATAAGATCTAAATACTAAAGTGAGGGAAATAATTTTTCTGGTATTCTTAGGTTTTGGATTTTGTTCAAATCACTTTTTGAACACGATTCCCACGATTTTAGGATGCACAAGATTAATCCTGTTAATCAAAAAATCCGTTTAATCCTGTTCAAACAAAGGCAAGGGGGATAAATGTTTGATAGAGAACAGTTTAGAAAAGAAATTACAGCGCAGTTAAAAGATGTGCCGCGTGATAAACAAGTCGCTTTTGCGGTGCGTTCAGCTATGCGGGTACTACCGTTACTAGCACGATTACAGCAGAAAAAAGAAATATTTGGTTTTTGGAAAACAAAGGATAAAAGCAAGTATTTGCTAGCTGTATTTACAGCTTATACCTCTGTTATTGAGTTTGTTTTAACAAAAAAACGCCCAGACACTAGCATTGCCTACAAAGCTTACGCTACTGCTAGTGATTCGACCGATGCTGCTGATTTTAGAGGTGATACTGATGTTGCTAACTATGCGTTTGCAACCTATGCCATCTATGCTGCTGCCGATGCCTGTGATGCTGATGCCTCAGATATTATAGCTGCTATTGATACCGACTTTTACTCTATCTCAAAAGCACTAAAACAAGATTTAGCAATACTAAAAGAAACAACGGCAGCAGAGTTATTGTGTTTTCCATTATGGTCAAAAAACATTGTTCCTAAATATTGGAAAAAACGATTGAGTAATTTAAAAAAAGATATTGTAAGCCTGAACCTAAGTTTTGAAATATGGTTAGATTGGTATAACGACAGGTTATACGGTAAACCAATAAGTGTTGAGTTACTCAAGCAATGGAATAACATTCCCAAAGAAATTGAAGCACAAGGCGTAGCAGCAATTAATGCTTATCTTCAAAATCTTGTACAAGGAAATCTTACTCACCCTCTAAACCGCGTCCGCGCCATTTTCATCGGCTATGGCGAAGCGGGGAAAACCTCCTTAATCCGCGCTTTACACGGCGAAGAAGTCACCAAAGGCAAAGAAGCCATGACCTGCGGTATTGAAATCCGCGACTGGCAAGTGCCAAATACCGACATTCAAGCGCATTTTTGGGATTTCGGCGGTCAAGTCGTGTTTCACTCCACCCACAAATTCTTTTTGCGCTCCTCCTGTGTCTATATCATCGTCATCAACGCCCGCGCTGACATTAACAACAGCGAACAGGCTGAGTATTGGTTAGACCACGTTAAAGTGTTCGGTGGTTCTGCGCCAGTTTTGTTGGTTGGCAACAAAGCTGATGAAGCGCAAATCCATCTGCAAATGCAAACCTTAAGCCAAAAATATCCCAACCTGAAAGGCTATTATCCGGTTTCCTGTACCGAAGCAAAAAACCGCTATCAATCGCAATTCGAGATTTTCAAACAAGCCTTAACTCATGAGTTACAAGCCGTCGGCATTCATCAAATGCTATTCACGCCAGCCCAAGGCAAAGTGTTAGACGAATTGCGGCAAAACTCTCTGGAAGATGCTTTTTTAAGCGAAACTGACTTTAACCACATTTGCGGTAAATACGGCATTAGTAACGAAGGAGAATTAAATCGTGATTGGTTGGTGGATATTTTCGACAAACTCGGCGTAATGCTGCACTTTAAGGAATTAAAAACCTTTCACAATGCCTATATGCTAAATCCGCGCTGGCTGACGCATGGCGTTTATACCTTGATGAATGCCAAACAAGCACGGTTAAACGAGGGCGATATTGTCAGCATTTTGAAAAACAGCAAAGTGGAAGACGAATATCAGCATTTATTAAATTATCCGGCAGATAAATGCCTGTTTATCAGTAAAGCCATGCAACGTTTTAAGCTGTGTTATCCGTTGCGCAATGGTGAAAATGCAATGCTGATTCCGGCGTTATTATCGGATGAATTACCCAGCGCAAATATTTCAAGTTTTAAAAACCTGGAAGGTCTGAATGACACGCTCCAGTTTGAATTTGCCTTTAGCGGCTTTTTACCGCGCAATCTGATTGGCGAATTTATGGTCAGTCGCTATGAAGAAATCAAAAACAATCTGCAAAGCCAGCGCGGGGCGGTGTTTAAAAGCCGCAGTTTGCAAGCAGAAGCGTTAGTGGAAGCCGATTATCATCGCCGCTTAATCATCATGCAGGTGGTTGGCAGAGATGCGAAAGAATATCTCACCATTTTGTATGATGCGATGTTGACGGTTTTTGGTGAGCTGAATTTGGATAAAACCGAAAAAATTTATTTGCCACTCTCCGCTTGTCTTGGGCAGGAAAAATTGAGATTTGATAACAAAGTTGAAAAAATCGCCTATCTACAGTTTTTATCACTTGCGCGAAATAAAGAGCGTACTTGCTATTCTGAATCGGGTTTACGATATGATGTGAACAAAGTTTTAGGCTTTATCCTGTCTGAAACTGAACAAGCGAAACAAGGTATAACTCAAATTTTTAATGGTAATGTAGGCGATATAAATATGAGCAAACAAAAAATAGAAATCGGCGCAGGTGCAAAAATTGGGAGTGGTTCATTTAATGTCGATAGCAAAATCGAAAACAGCTTTAACAGTTTGCAAGAATCCAAAGCAGACAATCAAACGCAAGATTTGTTGAAAGAGTTGCTAAATGAAATCAAAGTCTTGAATGAAAAAGTGCCCGCAGCTCAAGCGGCTAAAGTTCAAAGCATCGCAGAAGAAACAGAAACTTTAATTGCAGAAAGCAGCCGCGAACAACCACGCAAAAGATGGTATGAAGCGAGCTTAGAAGGAATTAAAGAAGCCGCATTAGCCGTTGGTGAAATTGCTACTCCTGTGTTAGCAATTGCCGAAAAACTCAGTCCGTTATTAATCGGATAAACTGAATCCACTTGAATTTTCTGCCTTAGCTTTAGAGACTGTGAAAGTATCCTTCTTCAACAAGTTATAATAACAACATAAGTAGAAAGCACCACTCACACATGAA
>CAKZJE010000089.1 GCA_936941155.1 uncultured Methylomonas sp.
CAACAATCACACGCTTTTTAATATCTTCTGCAAACAAATCAAAACGCGATTTCACTCGACCTATTTTTGAGTCAAATTTTTTTTCCATATCTACATTGGTTATTTCTAACTCAATGCCTAACACTGCTTTTACAAACGCTTTAAATATTTCAGGTTTAGAAAAAGCTTTTTTAAAAATCACATCATACTGTAGTGATGCGACTTGTTTCATGATAAAACTCCTACCAACTTATGTATTACCGTGCCATCGCCATTGTCAATAAAATCGCTGGTGGGGGTGGTGGGCGTGGCAAAGGCGGGTTGAAAACAACAGAGCATTAGCAACATCAACGCTGTAGAGACGTTGCAATGCAACGTCTCTACGATGGTTTTTAAAAATCTATTCATGTTTATTTCTCCTCATCATTTAAAAGTGGCACACCTAATTTCTCAATTTCGGAAATTGACAAGCCGGTTGCTTTCACAATTGCTTCAATTTCTAAACCCATTATTAGTAGATTTTTGGCAACTTCTTTTTTACTGTCTTGCCTTTCTGTCTCCACAAATAATTGATCTTCATATTCCTCAATCATATTATAGCGGTCTCTAGGCGTAAGCCCATCTTCCTCAATTGCCTCAAATACTTTTTGAATCATCACATTATGGTAATCAGTTTCCTCAACTGCTTTATCTAGCGTATCCGCAATCGCGGTCATCCATTCCCGATAAGCGATAGGTGTATTCTCATTCACACATTTCGGACACAAATAAATCACCTTATGTGGAATTTCATTAATCCCTTTGCCTTGTAAATCTTTCGGGTCAAAATCAATGGTTAAAACATCTTTTTCGTATTTATCCATTGAGGTTAATACCACAATCGTATAAACAGCCAAAGGTGGGCGATAACTTTGCTCACCGCGTGGCATTTGTTCCAAAATGGCTGCACAGTGATAATGCAAAAAACGGTCGTAATGACTGTCTTTTTTTCGATGTTGAATATCCACAATCACGCGATTTTTTTCATCTTGCGCAAATAAATCAAACCGCGAGTCAACATTGCCGATAGAAGGTCGAAAGGATTTCTCGGTTTCAACTTTATCGCAGGAAAATTGAATTCCTAAAACAGCTTTTACAAAAGCTGTAAATATATCCGGCTGTGAGAAAGCTTTTTTAAAAATAACGCCATATTGTAGTGATGCCACTTGTTTCATCATTAATTCCTTCTGTAAATTTTAGGCAATAAAAAACCCACCGAAGCTTTAAGCACCAGCGGGTTTTGTTGTTTGAAAAAAACCTAACGCAACTGTCAGGAAAAAATCACTTTTTTGCATCATTATTTTCACCTTGATTTTATCGTTAGAACTCAAAGCGAATTATATTTTTAGTTAATCAAACCTGCAAAATATTTATTTTTTCTTAATTCCATTGTCAGAAACTTGTCAAGACGACCAGTCGTCTTGAAAAATTTCAGCAGAAAAACAAGCAAAAAAAACCGCCGTTAGGCAAATTCTAACAGCGGTTTTGTTTTTCAAAGTGATTGCTGCAATCGACTCAACACACTAAATTCAAAGAGCAAAAAACCGTTTAGCCGCCACTGCATCCTGCTCAATCTGATTTTTAAGCAGCTCGATTGAATCAAACCGAACCTCATCCCTGATTTTTTCCTTAAAATGCACCTCAACATAACGCCCGTAAATTTCTTTATTAAAATCAAACAAATGCACTTCTAAAACCGCTTTGTGATTGCCATCCACCGTCGGACGAGTGCCCACATTTGCCACGCCATGCAGCTCACGATTGCTCACTCCCGTCATCGTCACCGCAAACACACCATTCACCGGCGTATTTTTTCGCAATAACTGAATATTCGCCGTCGGAAAACCCAGCGTCCGCCCCAATTTATTGCCATGCGCAACCCGCCCACAAATAGAATAAGAACGCCCTAACAATTTTTTCGCAAGCTTTAAATCCCCCTCGCCCAGCGCGTCACGAATCAAAGTACTACTCACCCGCAGCCCTTGCACCTGAAAAGATTGGGTATTTTCCACTTTAAAACCAAAGACTTTGCCTTTTTCACGCAACATTGCAAAATTGCCGCGCCGCGCTTTGCCAAAATGAAAATCATCGCCAATCACCAAATGTTTCACATTCAGTTTTTTCACCAAAATTTGCTCAATAAAATCTTCCGCATTCACATTGGCAAAATAGCGGTTAAAACGCAAAATCAACAATTCATCCACAGGCAAGGTGGCGAATTGAATCACTTTTTCTCGCAACCGCGTCAAGCGTGAGGGCGAGTTTGTGCCCAAAAAATATTCTAGCGGCTGGGGTTCAAAAACAATCACCACTACAGGCAAACCAAATAACTTTCCCTGCTGTGCGACTTTTTCAATCACGGCTTTATGCCCCAAATGCAAGCCGTCAAAATTGCCAATGGTTAAAACGCAACCTTGTTCCAACCGTTCTAAGTGGGCTAATCCTCTGATAATGTGCATTAATAAAACTTAAAAATGAGAAGTGATGTTTTTAAACCTTTCAGGTCTTAAAGACCTGAAAGGTTTGGAAGGTTTGAAATGTTTGAGTAATTCTAAAAATGATACGCGCTTAATTTTTTTGTGAAAAAAGCTTTTTAATACTTTCCGCCTCTGCTTTTTCCTCTGCTGAAACGCGAAAAGATTCTTTGATTTTTTGAATGGCTTTATTGCGCGTCCAATTATCTAAGCGATTATTTTTTAATAAATCTAACGTTTCTATTGGCATTTCTACATAAAGCACACTAATTAACCACGCTGCTGCCATTCGGACATAATATTCTTGACTGGTGAGATTTAAAATAATGTCTTGTATTTGCGCAAAATAATCACGTTCTTTGAAATAGCTAAGAAATATCACTAAACCAAAACGAATTTCCCAAGGGTTTTCAGAAATTGCGTAAAACTTTGCTTTTTCATAAAACCATGCTTTATTGTGTTTGACCTTGGTTTTTAAACTGCTGACAAAACAATCACATAACGCCCAATTATTAATTCTATTTTCGACAAAGTTTTCAATAAAAGCGGTTAATTGATTGTTATCGACTTTAATAAGACCAATTAACATGCCTTCAATCATTCTTAGCTCATATAAATTCTGCTGCGCAATGATGTTGAGCATTTCTAAATCATTTTCTGATTGACTAATTTGTTTGGCAATATTTCTTAAATCAGGCACACGCACGCCAATACTTTCACCTACGCCATTGACAACTTTATCGTTAAATTCTTTATATTTTAAATCCTGTTTTTGATACAGGATTTGCATAAAATCATTAAAGGTTTCTTGGTTAAATTCAAGCATTTTATTCAACAGTTACAGATTTTGCCAAATTACGCGGTTGATCGACATCCGTGCCTTTTAATACCGCAACGTGATACGCCAACAATTGCAATGGAATCGTATAAATAATCGGTGAAATTTCATTTTCTACAGTAGGCACACTCATAATTTGTACATTTTCATCATCATGCGCTTGCAAAGTTTCATCCATAAAAACAATCAGTTGCCCACCACGCGCACTTACTTCCTGCATATTGGATTTTAACTTTTCCAATAAGGAATTATTCGGGGCAACGGTAACAACCGGCATATCAGCATCAATTAAAGCCAGCGGCCCGTGTTTTAATTCTCCCGCAGGATAGGCTTCGGCATGAATATATGAAATTTCTTTTAATTTCAACGCCCCTTCCATTGCCACCGGATAATGTGAACCACGCCCTAAAAATAACGCATGATGTTTATCGGCAAATTGTTCGGCTAATGTTTCAATTTGAGTATCTAATTTTAAAACCTCATTAATTTTTGCAGGCAAGGTGAATAAATCGTGCGAGATTTTTTTCTCTAATTCAGCATCTAATGAAAAACGTCTACCAATTGCAATCACTAGCAATAATAAAGCGACTAATTGCGTGGTAAAGGCTTTTGTGGAAGCCACGCCAATTTCTGCACCGGCGCGTGTCATTAACACTAAATCGGATTCGCGCACTAAGGAACTTTCCGGCACATTGCAAATCGCTAAGGAATAGCTAACGCCTAATCTTTTTGCTTCTTTTAATGCGGCTAACGTATCAGCTGTTTCACCGGATTGCGAAATCGTTACAATCAAAGTATCGGCAGCAATCACAGGGCTTCTGTATCTAAATTCGCTGGCGACATCAATATAACAAGGCACTCGCGCTAAGCGTTCAAACCAATACCGCGCCACTAATCCTGCATGATAACTTGTGCCACAGGCAATAATTTGAATCGCTTTAATATTGTCAAAAATTTCAGCGGCATTATGTCCAAACGCATTGTCTTGTAAGCGATGTTCAATAAAGCGACCTTCTAAAGTTTCAGCAATGGCAGCAGGCTGTTGATAAATTTCTTTCAGCATATAGTGCCGATATTCGCCTTTATCAATGGATTCGGCTTTTAACAGGCTTTCTTTAATCGGGCGGCTGACTAATTGCTGATTTTGGTCATAAATATGTAATTGATTACATTTGATTTCGGCAATATCGCCTTCTTCCAAGAAAATAAACCGTTGCGTGACAGGCAATAATGCGGCGACATCGGAGGCAATAAAATATTCGCCAATTCCCACGCCAATCACTAGCGGGCTGCCTTGCCGACAAGCAATTAAGGTATCAGGATATTCTTTACAAATAATCCCTAAAGCATACGCACCTTCAAGTTTGTTTAACGTGTTTTTAACGGCAGCTAATAAACTATCTCTGTGTTGTAATTGAAAGTGAATTTCATGGGCAATCACTTCGGTGTCGGTTTCAGAACTGAATTGATAACCATCTTGAATATGCGCCGCTTTTAATTGTTGATAATTTTCAATAATGCCGTTATGCACCACTGCAACTTTATTATCACTCACATGCGGATGCGCATTTTCGCGGCTAGGTTTGCCATGCGTTGCCCAGCGTGTGTGCGCAATGCCGAGCATTCCAGAAATCGGTTCGTTATGAATTAAGGTTTCTAAACCACTGACTTTGCCTAATTCACGATGCCGTTGGATTTGGCTTTCTGAAACCACCGCTAATCCGGCTGAATCATAACCTCGATATTCAAGGCGTTTTAAACCTTCAATTAAAATAGGGACTACATTACGTTGGGCGATACCGCCGACGATTCCACACATTTTTTGCTCCTAAAATACTGCTATTCGCCGTTTAGAACCGTAGGGTGGGCACGCTTTTTTGCCCACCACAGAATTCAACGTTAGCTGTTGAGAAAACTATCTCACGTTTGAAATTGAAAAGGTGGGCAAAACAGCGTGCCCACCCTAGATAAGATGGATTAATTATTTAACCATTTTGCTCTGAGTTTATCTCGGTTTAATGCCAACCATTGAATTGCAATGATTGGAATGGCGGATTCAATCCGTCCTTGTTCTAGTAAATTAAATGCTTCAGAAAAACTAATAGCGGTGACTAAAATATCTTCATTTTCTTCCGCTAATCCATAAACGCCATTGACATTCGAGCTATCCACTTTGCCGCAAAACAAGCTCAATCGCTCTGACGCGCCGCCGGGCGAGGTGTAAAACTCATTGATTAACATTAACTTTTCAATTTTGCAGCCGGCTTCTTCTTCTGCTTCACGATAAGCGACTTGTTCGGCGGTTTCGCCTTCTTCAATGCCGCCTGCCACAATTTCTAGTAGCCATGCTTGTTCAGCGGTGGCGTGTAAGATTGCGCCGACCCGAAATTGTTCTAATATCACGATTTCGTCACGATTAGGATCATAGAGCAAAACACCTACACAATTATTGCGTCGGAATAGTTCGCGCTGTATGGGTTCACTCCAGCCGCCCTCAAATAAAGTATGTGTCAGTTGATAGCTTTCTAGTTTAAAAAAAACATTGTAAACCGTCTGCTGATTTAGAATTTTAAATTGTTTGTTCATCTGTGTTTCTGGGGTCATATTAAAATTGTTTCTGCGATTTTTTGAGTTAAACAGTTCAAAGTTAGTATTTTTTTCCTATGTTTCGCTGTTAGAATGCTAGTTTCTTAAATCAGGAGAATACAATGAAAATCAAACAATCCATTTTTGCTATTGCACTGGCTTTTAGTGCAAATAGTGTCCAATCAACACCGATTACAGCTCCTAGCCTGAATATTCCAGGTGGCAGTCATGTTAATGCAGTTTGGCGTGCGCCAACAAATCAATATTACAAAGTCTTTGTTCTTGTTCCTCGTCATGCCACAACTGCGAATGCTTTGTATCACGTTTATCCAAAAGGCAAAAGACCGCACAGCACTGAGTGTACAACAACCGATTTTAATTATCCTTGCCATGAAGTGGCTGTTAATCAAGCCTTAAATCAAAACATGTGGGTGCAATTAAAAGTCAATAACAATCCAGACACGGCATGGGATTTTATTGGCGGCAAAGGTTATGTAACTGTTGCCAGCAATGCACTGAGCAGCACTGAAAATTTAGGTGTTGCTGGGCTGCGTTTTGAGCCGAGTTACTCCCTGCAATTTGCTGCTGAATGGTCAAGGGCTATCGCCTCTGTTTCTGCAATTAAATTGGCTATTAGTGAATGTATAAACGATACCGCAGGTGATGTCGCACCTTGTGATTCAACATCCCCATCAGAGTTAGAAAAGTATGGTATTACAGCTGATGCTATTGCAACTGTATCTAAATGGGAAAATTATTCGGTCTCGATAGTGCCACTAACAGCTGCTATTCAAATGGTTGGTAATGAAACACTTGGCGGTTGCACTTTTCAAGTACAGCCTATTGTCGCCATTAATACTGGTAGCGTAACCTGGCAAGCCAAAGCAATCGCAGCAACTACTGGCAGCGTTGCAGATTGTGCAAAATATGTTAAATACTCCATCTATTAAATAAACGAATTTTTATAAAAAAAACCTTTCAGGTTTTTAAAACCTGAAAGGTTTCGTGGCAAAAAAATCACAGTTTTGCCAACGTTTTTTGTTCTGCTAAAACTGACACAAATTGATTCGCCTCGCCAATCGTTTTTTCCATAAATTCAATTAGTTGAGAAATATCTAAACTAATTTCTACAAACTCATGCTGCAACGCCGCAATCGCTTGCGCATTCAGATTATGTTTTAAAAATAACACTTGATCGCGAAACGCCGCCAACACAGGCGAAATTTTCGCCTCCGCTTTCGATAAACTTTTAATCAATCGCGCATAATGTTGACGCGAAGCTTTCAATTGTTGACTGCTGCGACTCCGCAAAGCGCGGCTTTCATAGAGTTTTAATTCCGCTTCCCACTCCGCAAACAACGCCTCGCTCACGGTGGTAATCGCCACAATCCGATGCCCGACTTCCTCCGCGCGTAATTCGCAAAAATCATAATGCCGCTTTAATAATTTATATTTATGCTCCAACGATGTTTCCGGCACACAAATCACGGTTTTAAATTTATCCAACGTATCTTCAAACTGGTCGCGGCTGCGTTCTAAACTTGAACAGGCTTGCTCCACATGCAGCACCACTAAATCGCGCTTGTGCTGCCCCATTGATTCTTTGGTGTTGTAATAAGCGGATTTGAATTTTTGCTTGAAAAACTCACTGAGAACTTCAAACAATTTCGCGGTTAAACTCTGATTGCTCATAAAAACGCTCTTGGTTGAGAATGTGAATAGAAAAAGTGGCGTGCGCAACAAATCCGGCAAACGCGCTATCAATAATACCTTGTTGGCTTAACTGTGCAAGATTGCAGGTGGCAACGGGAGCGGCTTTCACCAAGGTTAATTTGTTCGCGGCAAGCTGTGTGGCTAACCATGCGGCAAGGCTGTCAGAAGTAATTTCCCAACTTGCGCAAACTCCGGCTTGATTTAATTCAGCAATAGTTGGCGACCAGATAATTGGTGTTGCATGAGGCAAATTTTGCTTTATTTCTGCAAGCGTATGGCTAAGAATAAACTGCGGTTGCAAGCCTTTGAAAACTAACGCCATTTGCTGCATCGCTAAAATCGCCATTTCATGCGCAATCACATCATTAAATTGCCATTGTTGTTGGGCGAGACGAACTTGATCGGCAAAATCGCCGCCACCCGGCACAATCACGGTTGTTTCTGTTGCATTGTCAGCAATTTTTTTTAAACAGTCAGATAAACTCTGAGACTTACTCAAGCTGCCGCCTAATTTAATCACTTGCATGAATCATCCCCACGACTGCCAGTCCTCAAAGGCATAGTTATCTACACATCTTTAGTTTAAAAAAGTGTTTATATATCAATTGGATATTGAAATATGTAGGTTGGGTTAGCTGCTTTTTTCGTCAGAAAAAAGAGCGTAACCCAACAAAGTGCGTCTATTTTAACGCTGAATGTTGGGTTACGCTTATCTCGCTTCGCTCAATAATGCTAACCCAACCTACAAAAAATTCTTTATTATCAATGCTTTTGTTATAAAAACCATCAAACTATCTTGTGTAGATACCTATGCCTCAAAGGACTGGCAGTCGTAAATCCTCCGCACCAATTACACCCGAATGCAGCGCACTTGCACACAGCGCGTACTTAATACCGATATTCTGCAAGCTGACTAAATCCGCTTTATCCTTAATGCCACCCGCAGCAATCAGAGTGTGATTTTGGCTGATTTTTTGATAGCTTAATAGTTTTTCCACATCCACACCTGCATGACTACCGACCCGCGCCAGCGTCATCAAAATCACTTTTTCAGGCCACAAACGAGTATTGCTAAATAATTCTTTTGAACCTAAAGGTTGTTGATGTGCAGAAAAATCCAGCGACAAAATAAAATTTTTCTTAAAAAAATTCAGCGCGTCCAGTGTGTCATCCTCATAACATTCGCTCCCTAGCACGGCTTGATAATTAGTAAAGCCAGAAAATTTGCTAGGTGCAGCTTGATAACCGCTGTCCACCCAAAAGGTAATCTCAGGATATTGCGTTAATAACGCGCTAATCAAAAAATCATTATCACTGTTTTCAGTAATCGCATTCAAATCTGCTAAGTAAATGATTTTAAAAGGATGAATGCTTAAAAATGCGGCAATCACTTCCGCAACAACAGGGCTGTGACACAACGGAGTTTGAATGGGGGAATAATGAGCGCGTAGTCCCAATTTTGCATGAACTGCCACGCCATCTTTGAGGTCAATAACCGGAATTAAGTGCATAAGAAAAGCAAGGGAATAAAACTATGAAATGATACAATACTTTGCTTTTTAACAGCGCGTGTTATTTAAGTTAAGTGAAAATTCTGATTTTTGAATACATTACTGGTGGCGGATTTTCTGGCGGTGACTTGCCCGTTTCCTTAACGCGTGAAGGCGGTTTGATGTTGAATGCCTTGCTGAATGATTTTTCCAAATTGCCAGCGCACGCTATTACGGTGATGGTGGATGAGCGTTTATCAACCAATGCGCGGTGGGCAGAAAATTTTGCACAGATTCCGAATATCAAGATGATTTCAGTGACAGCAGACGATGATGTGTTTGCCGTGTTTGAAAATGCGTTGCAAGATTGCGAAGCGGCTTGGATTATTGCCCCAGAAACAGACAATATTTTGTTTGATTTCACTCAACGAGTCGAAACAGCGCGTAAGTTATTATTATCAAGCCCCAGTTCTGCGATTACAAAAACAGCAGATAAACTACAAACTTTTCAAATACTTGATAAAAATAATATTCCAACAATTTCAACGCAACGTTTATCAGACCTTTCAGGTTTTAAAAAACTGAAAAGTCTTACGCATGTAATTAAACCGATTGACGGCGTGGGCTGCGAAAATAGTTTTTTCATTGAAAATCAAACAGAATTCACTCAAATTCTCGAAAAAATCACCGCACCGCAACGGTATATTATTCAACCGTTTATTGCTGGCGATGCGTTAAGTGTTTCTGCAATCTTTAAGCATGGACAGGCGCAATTGATTTGCGTGAATCGGCAAAATTTAAAAGTAAAAAATAAACAATTTCAATTACTTGCTTGTGAGGTAAATATCAAGCAACTTATGACTGCCAGTCCTTTAGAGAACTGGCAGTCATGCGATTTTCAAAACGTACTCAATGAAATTGCCGCTGCATTTCCAGACTTATTCGGCTATGTCGGAATTGATGTGATTGTTTCTGATAAAATTTATGTTGTGGAAATTAATCCGCGTTTAACCAGCTCATACACGGGCATTTATCCAGCATTAGGCATAAATATTGCTGATTGCGTTTTACAATCACACACCGGCACAGCCTTAATCGCACCATCACGCAATCAAACGATTTGCGTGGATTTAACACAGGATGCAAACAATGACGTTTAATATCGTGGGTTGGGACATCGGCGGCGCACATTTAAAAGCGGCATTGTTGAATACTGAAGGCGAAATTATCCAAGTTTATCAACAACCTTGTCCGCTTTGGAAAGGCTTATTGGAATTAGAAACCGCGTTAGAATTTATCTTAGCCGCGTTGCCTGAGGGTGAAAAAAAACACGCCATTACGATGACAGGCGAATTGGTCGATTTTTTTAGCTCGCGAGATGAAGGCGTTGCAGAAATTATTGCCACTGTGCAGCGTCATCTTGCAAATCAATCGCTATGGATTTACGCAGGCATTTCTGGCTTTATTCAAGTTGAAAAGATTCAAGCAGAACATTATGCAGCCATTGCATCAGCGAATTGGTTGGCAAGTGCTTCATTAGTGGCGCAAAAAACGGAAGCCGCTCTATTTGTGGATATTGGCAGCACCACCACAGATATTTTGTGGTGTGAAAATGGCGCAGTACAAGCGATGGGACTAACCGATTATCAACGTTTGCAATCACAAGAGTTGATTTATACCGGCATTGTGCGCACCGCAGTGATGGCATTGAGTCAATCCGTGTTTTTCAAAGGGCACGCTGTCGGCTTAATGGCAGAATATTTTGCGACAACGGCAGATATTTATCGGCTCACGGGCGATTTAAATGAGGCGCACGATCAAACTGACACCGCCGATGGTACAGAAAAATCTGTGCTTGCCAGCGCGAAACGATTATCTCGGATGATAGGTTACGAATTTGAAAACGACGATTTAAATCAATGGCGTTTTGTCGCTTTTCAATTGAAACAACAGCAAAAACAACAGATTCAACTTGCCTGTTTGCGGCAACTTTCTCGTCAACACCGCGCGAATTCCCCTTGTTTTGTTGGCGCAGGGATTGGGCGATTTTTAGTGCAACAAATTGCGACTGATTTAGGCTGTGCTTATCAAGATTTTGAGGATTTTTTTAGCCCTTTATTATCAGACTCCTCGTTGTCTATTGCAGATTGCGCTCCCGCAGTCGCGGTGGCTTATTTGAGTCGAAAACTTTATTAAACCTACTTTGTAATGTCATCACCCACACAACTTCAACACGCTTTGCCCTATTTTTCGGATAGTGCACCTGTATTTGCCGCCCTTGCAGAACAACCTTGGGCGGTTTTTTTAGATAGTGGTTATCCGCATAGCCAACAAGGTCGTTACGATATTTTTGCCGCTGAACCGATTTGCACGTTAGTCACGCATGGACAAAAAACTACGATAAGCAAAAATGGTGCGGTCACAATTTCAGAAGCAGATCCATTTTTATTGTTAAAACAAGAACTTGCTTTAACGCAATTACCTGCAATCACGGATTTACCCTTTAACGGTGGTACGTTAGGTTATTTTTCTTACGATTTAGCGAGACGCTTAGAAAAACTACCCAATCTTGCGACAGATGCAGAACAGATTGCAGAAATGGCAGTGGGGATTTATGAATGGGCGGTGATTGTTGATCACGAAAAACAACTCAGTTATTTAGTCGGCGTGGATTCTGTTTCAGAACAACGTTGGCAAAGTTTAATCGCGCAGTTTAGTAATTTCAGGACTGCCAGTCCTTTAGAGGACTGGCAGTCCTACTCTAAGTTTGAAGTTTTAGCAGAACCGCAGTCCAATATGACGCAACAACGTTATGCACAAGCCTTTGATAAAATTAAATATTATTTAAAAGAAGGCGATTGTTATCAGGTGAATCTCACGCAACGCTTTTCCAGTCCTTGTGTTGGTAATCCTTGGACAGCCTATCAAGCGTTGCGCAAAATCAACGCCGCGCCTTTTAGTGCCTATTTGAATTTGCCAGAAGTGCAGATTTTAAGTTCTTCCCCTGAACGTTTTTTAAAACTGCATAATCGCATTGTTGAAACTAAACCAATTAAAGGTACACGCCGCCGCCGAGCAGAACTTGCTGAAGACTCCGCGCAAATTCACGACCTCCGCACCAGCAGCAAAGACCGCGCCGAAAATGTGATGATTGTTGATTTATTGCGCAATGACATCAGCAAAAGCTGCGAAGATGGCTCGGTGCGCGTGCCAAAATTGTTTGATATTGAAACCTACACCACCGTGCATCATTTGGTGAGTACGGTGACAGGCAAATTGGGAAAAAATCAACACGCGCTGGATTTGCTACGCAGTTGTTTTCCCGGTGGTTCAATTACCGGTGCGCCGAAAATTCGCTCAATGGAAATTATTGAAGAACTCGAACCGAATCGGCGTGGTATTTATTGTGGTTCAATCGGTTATATCGGATTTGACGGCAATATGGACACCAATATCGCGATTCGTACTCTTGTGCATTCGCATGGCACGATTCGATTTTGGGCTGGCGGCGGCATTGTGAATGATTCGGTGATGCTGGATGAATATCAAGAAAGTTTTGATAAAGCCGCCGCGTTATTGCAATTATTAAAGCAATTTATCCGCAATGAATAAGCTGAAAAATAACCTACTACTTTACTTGGTAAATAAACAGCACTAGAATAGTCCTAAATAGTAGGAGACTTTATGTTACGGCTGAGTAAATTAACAGATTATGCAATGGTGATTTTGACCTGCATGGCAAAAAACCAAGACAATTTGCACACAGCTGTTGATATTGCCAAAGCCACAGGTGTCGCGTTGCCGACCGTCAGTAAAATTTTAAAAGCTTTATTAAAAGCCAATGTATTAGTTTCCATGCGCGGTGCAAAAGGCGGTTATCGACTCGCCAGAACTGCCGAAAAAATCACCATTGCCACTGTGATTAGTGCTTTAGAAGGCCCAATTGCCCTCACCGAATGCAGCATTTCCCATCAAGATTGCGGACAAGTGTCCGGTTGTGAAATTGGCGGCGTGTGGGGACGCATTAATCAAACTGTTTTCAATGCGTTGGAAGCGATTACCTTGGCAGATATGGTTTTTCCGGCACATACGCCGCAAGAAATTAGTATTCCCCTTTCCAGTTTATATCGACGAGTGTAGAGTTTTATGTCAACAAGTGCAGAAGAAATTAAAAACCTGATTGGTCAGGAATACAAACAAGGCTTTATTACCGATGTTGATGCGGATACTTTCGCGGCGGGCTTGAATGAAGAAGTTATTGCTAAATTATCTATCGTCAAAAATGAACCTGAATGGATGCTAGAGTATCGCCTGAAAGCGTTTGCGCATTGGAAAACCATGACCGAACCGAACTGGCAACAGCTCAAAATTGATCCGATTGATTATCAATCCATTAGTTATTATTCCGCACCGAAAGGTAACAAAGATAAGCCAAAAAGTTTGGATGAAATTGATCCGCAAATTTTGGAAGCGTATAAAAAACTCGGTATTCCCTTAGATGAGCAAGAGCGGTTAGCGGGTGTGGCAGTAGATGCAGTTTTCGATAGCGTTTCTGTGGCGACTACTTTTAAAGGCAAATTAAAAGATGCGGGCGTGATTTTCTGTCCGATTTCTGAGGCGATTCGCGAGCATCCTGAATTGGTGAAACAATATCTCAGCTCCGTTGTGCCAGTGGGCGATAACTTTTTCGCCGCACTGAATTCAGCCGTGTTTACTGATGGCTCATTTGTTTATATTCCCAAAGGTGTGCGTTGCCCGATGGAGTTATCAACCTATTTCAGAATCAATGCCAGCAATACCGGACAGTTTGAACGCACCTTGATTATTGCCGATGAAGGCTCGTATGTGTCTTATTTAGAAGGGTGCAGTGCGCCACAACGTGATGAAAATCAACTCCATGCGGCGGTTGTTGAATTGGTGACATTAAAAGATGCACAAATCAAATACTCTACCGTGCAAAATTGGTATCCAGGCGATAAAGACGGCAAAGGTGGGATTTACAATTTCGTAACGAAACGTGCCGATTGTCGTGGTGAAAATTCTAAAGTGTCATGGACGCAAGTGGAAACTGGCTCGGCGATAACGTGGAAATATCCAAGCTGCGTGTTGACAGGCGATAATTCGGTGGGTGAGTTTTATTCCGTTGCATTAACGAATAATCTGCAACAAGCCGACACCGGCACAAAAATGATTCATATCGGCAAAAACACCAAAAGCACGATTGTGTCGAAAGGTATTTCCGCAGGTCGGGCGCAAAATACTTATCGCGGCTTGGTGAAAGTGTTGAAAAGTGCCGAAAATGCGCGGAATTATACCCAGTGCGATTCGTTGTTAGTCGGTGATAAATGCGGAGCGCATACGTTTCCTTATGTCGAAGTAAAGCAGCCCAGCGCACAGGTTGAGCATGAGGCAACCACTTCAAAAATCAGTGAAGATCAGTTGTTTTTCTGTCAGCAGCGCGGGCTTTCTGCCGAAGATGCGGTGTCAATGATTGTGAATGGTTTTTGTAAGCAGGTGTTTAAGGAATTGCCGATGGAGTTTGCAGTGGAAGCGCAGGCGTTGTTGGGGTTGAGTTTGGAAGGGTCGGTTGGGTAAATAGTATGATTTATAATCCTGATGACCTTGATTCAGTAGAAAATTTTTGGGAAGGTTCTCGAATTGAGCATCAGGGTAAAGTGATTGGCACTAGCCGCAGCATGAAAGAGTGTGAATTGGCAAAAGTGCAAGTGACATTAACCTTATCGCCGCGTGTTGTGGAGTTTTTTAAAAACACAGGCAAAGATTGGCAAACGCGGGTAGATGAGGCTTTGATTGAATACATTGAAGCGCATCATGTTTAATATCAAATAACTGACAGTAAAGGTCAAAAAATGCGCGCGATTTTACAAATTAATCAACACGATATTAACGAAATGCTGTTGCAAACGATTAGGCAGTTATTGTTGCAAAATAGTGAGATTTTGATTCAGTCTGCGGTGCATTTGGAAGAATTTGATGCAACAAAATCAGTGGATGATGTTATGCAGGCTTTATCTGCACAAGGACATAACGCGGCTTTTTTGCAAGATATTGAAAAAGGTTTAAAAGGTTCGAGTGTGTATGCCGAAAATGAACATTAAACCACTTAAAGTCGATGTTGAAGATTACCTGAAAAAGCATCAATTAGTTAAAAAGTTTGAAAAAGCCAAAGCGTTATTTAAAGAAGATACACAACATCCTTCGTTAAATGTTGAGGTTTTAGAGCCAAAGCATTTGAAAATTTATTCTTTTCGTTTGGATAAAAAATATCGAGCTGTTTTTATTGTGGTTAATGGCGAAGCGGAAATTATCGCGGTAAGTAACCATTATCAATAAATGTTTATTTTGCAAAAGAATTAGGGCGTGACATTCCTGAACCTAAAGGACGGTTGTTGTATGTTTAAAAAAATATTAATTTGGATGGAAGAAAATATAATAATTGCTATCACTTTAATAGCTCTCACTGTCATGTCTTCCTATGTAATTAATTTTTCCAATTTTAGTTTTTGCCATCTTAATTTTTCAACAAAGAATGATGATTGGGGAACTTTTGGTGATTATATTGGAGGAGTTCTTAATCCTATTATTGCTTTTTGTGCTTTGTATTGGGTAGTAAAAACATATAATTTACAAAAAGGAGAATCAAAGAAGCAAGTAGAAATAGCAGCTCTTACAGCTCTTCTTAATACAGACCATTCTTTATTTGACTATTTAAACAATGAAATTCAAATAACAAAAAAAACAGAAGCAGATTTACATACCTGTCAGTTTGTAAACCCTCATGACTTCAATAGTACAAAGTTAGAATTAGAAAATAGAATAAAAGAGTTAATTAATAATAGAAATAATTTAGAATCTGAAATTAAAAATTTACGAGGTAAGTTAAATGGCTATTTCTAAATATTCTATCAATTAGTGCAAGGAGAATAAAAATGCTAACTGTTACAGAAATTAAACAAGAAATTAATCATCTCAGTATAGATGATAAGCTATTATTAATTGATGAGTTATGTAATTCAATGAATAAAGATTTATCTAATACTGAATCACAGGATAAAAAAACAAACTTGTCATCTTTAGCAGCAGTAACAGGTGTGGGATGTTTTTTGGCAGGTGGTATGGCTTCTGGTGTTGCCACGTCTTCTTTAGTTATGACTTCTCCTGTCGTTGATTTAGTAGTCGCTATAGAAACAGCAATAAAAGATTTCAGAAAAAACCTAAAAAAATCTAAATTATCCACAATACAAAAAAGTGAAAATTGGAAAGAAACTAAACGCCAACCCACTATTACAAAAGGCGATAAAACCATTGACCCTACTGAATTTTTTGGAATGTGGAAAGAACAGCCTAAAAACTTAGCGGATATTAGAAAAAAAGCATGGCATCGCTCAGGGTTTAATCAATGATTTTGTGCGATACCAATGTTTTTATTCATGCTTTTAATGAAAACCAAACGACAATTGCACAACTCAATTTAATAGGCATCAAAAATATAGCTATTTCTGCAATTACGCTAATGGAACTTTATCAAGGCATGGGTAATAAATCAGAATTGGCACGAATGAAAAAAGCAATGCGCTATTATGATGTGGTACAAATTGACAACGATATTTCAAAAATGGCGATTGAATTAATCGAAAAATTTAATTTAAGTCACGGCTTGCAAATTCCTGATGCGATTATTGGCGCAACTGCAATTATTTATGAAATTCCGCTTTATACTTATAACGTTAAAGATTTTAAATTCATGCCTAATATCAAGCTTTACCAAAATTAACTAATTAAAGAGCTTTTTTAATTTTTACGTCTAATTGATTAATAGTCCAACTAATTTTTTAGTTTAAAACCATGCCACGCCATAAAAAATTCCTTCCGTTTTCAAAACTCTCCCGCCACAAACAACGGGATTTATATGTGCGGTTAAGAGCAAAAATTAAAAACACCGCATCACAATATGGACAAAATTTTACCAGCTGCTTGCTGCTCAACGAACCAGACCGACCTGCCTTATTTAACCAATGGTTCGATTTTTATTTTCTAGGACTGGACGGCGTAACGATATGGAACGCCGCATTATGCACGGCAAACCAAGCCTATTGGGACGCTATCCGCGATTTGGCATTTACAGAAGCAGACAGACTCTGCCCTAAAAATCACGATGACTTTAATATTAAAGACTGGCTTATTCCAGTGTACGACAAAATCACAGGAAAAAAACTCCATTATGTGATGCGAGAACCGGAAATCAAGGCAGAATTAGGCAATCAAACCTTTCATCAATTCGTGGAAGAGTACAGTTCAAAGCTTATTCGCGCAGACATAGGTGAAACAGCACCTGTTTTTGAGTCCTTTAGCATAGATAAAGGTTATCAATATGGAATTGGACTCCATGCGGTTATAGACGTGCCATACATCAACGCTGAGGTAATTGAAACCATGATTGAAAAATTTCGTTCACTCGGTGAACAAAACTGGACAAGCTCTATCCCTGTTGAGCGTTCCAAATTGCCTAACGATACTTTTTCAGAGCTGGCAAAAAAGTTAAACATCGCTTTTACTGGAGAATAATAATGACTCAATTAGTTTTAAATATAGAAAATCAAGAACTAACAGATACATTGCAAGAGTTTTCTCTAAAACAAAAAAAAACAATGGAAGAAATCGCCATTGAAGCAATAAAAATTTTCATAGAAACTTCTAAGAAAAAATACAAGCCTATTTATGCCAAAAAAGATGTCACAAAAAATATGCAGGTCATTAAAAAAGATTTTGATGAAAACTTGTGTGATGACATAGCATTAACGCATATTCAAAACAGTGCAGATTATATTTATAACCTGAGAAGACAAAGCTCAATAGAATGATATTTTTAGATAGTTGTATTGTTATTGACTATATCAATGGCAAATTAGATATAGACGAATTGGCAAAGAAAGATTATTGCTTTAATTCTATTGTTGATATGGAAGTTTGTGTAGGCGCACGGAATAAAAGAGAATTAAATACCATTAATAAAAAATTATCGAATTTCGCATCTGTCCGTGTAGACCAAGATATTTTGGATTTAGCCTCTTTGCTGATTAACAATTATGCTTTATCCCATAATATGGCTATTTATGATGCAATTATTGCCGCAACTTGCATGGTATATGATTTACCTTTATGCACTCACAATCAAAAAGATTTCAGATATTTAGATGAGTTAAGTTTATTAAGTCCACCCTTCTCTCTGTAAAAAATGCAAACACTTCATAAACATACCAATAAAGAAGAATCAAATAACTTTCTACGCGGCGCATAAAAATAATTTTTTGCAGGTTTGAATTTTGAAAGCCATCAGAAAGCTTTAGCGGTTATTGTTTGTCAAATTATCCAAACGTTTCACCGATACATCAATTTTATGAATTCTTCTAATCAGTCTTCGTTGCAATTAATTAAACAACTTATCATCTTGGAAAAAGAGGATGTCATTACGCTGATTGCCTATGGTTTAGGCATTGGTTTGATGTCGCTGGCAACGCCGATTGCAGTACAAACCTTAGTGAGTACAGTTGCATTTGGTGCTTTATTTCAACCTTTGATTGTTCTTTCTTTGATTCTGTTGGTGCTGGTCGGTTTTAGCAATGCTCTATCCGCGTTACAGTTTTATGTGATGGATATTTTGCAACGCCGCTTGTTTGTTAGAATTTTGGGTGAAACAGCTTCCCGCCTGCAAAAAGCCCATATTGAAAACAGCGATCATCATCATTTGCCCGAACTGGTCAACCGCTTTTTGGATGTGGTGAATCTGAATAAATCAGCCGCCACCATTTTGCTAGAAACCTTAGGCTATGTGCTGCAAACCTTTATCGGCATGATTTTACTGGCGTTTTATCATCCGTTATTACTGGCTTTTGATTTCTTTTTGTTGATTTTTGTCAGTATTATTTTGTTCGGCTTAGGCAAAAACGGTATTAAAACCGCTATCGCCCAATCAAAAGCTAAATACGAAGTATTAGCCTGGCTGGAAAATATTGCCGCAACGCAAATCATTAACAAATCGGCAATGGCGCAAACTTTTTTAGAGCGCAAAACCGAACAGGTGTCGCAAAATTATCTCAATGCCTGCGACAAACATTTTACTATTTTGGCGCGGCAAAACACGGGCGGTCTGGTGTTGCACACCGTGGCGAATACCTTGTTATTGGGCATGGGCGGCTGGATGGTGATTGAGCGGCAGCTTAGTTTAGGGCAACTTATCGCGGCGGAATTGATTGTCAGTAATATGATGTATGGCTTGACTCGTTTGGGTAAAACCTTGAGCAGTTTCTATGCCCTGATTGTCAGCGGTGACAAGCTTGAGCATTTATTGCATATTCCACTGGAAACCGTGCAAGGACATCTGGTTGAATCAGAAAAAAATCCTTATCAGATTGAAATTAATAACGTTTTTTTACCGAAAAGTCCCAATTTAGATGTGCTACAAGGCTTTAGCTTACGCTTATCTGCGGGTGAAAAACGGGTTTTGATTGGCGATGTGGAAAGAGGCAGTGTGCTGGATATGTTGTTCGGTTTGCGCCTGCCTAGTTCGGGTTATGTGCGAATTGAGAGCCATGATTTACGCGACTTAAATCTGCATACTTTGCGCGACAGCGTTTGTTTGGTGCGCGATGCGGAAATTCTGGAGGGCAGCGTCTTGGATAATTTACGTTTTAATCGTGAGATTGAGTTATCGCAAATTTGGGATAGTTTGGAAAAAGTCGGACTGCGTGAAACCGTTGCTGCACTCAGTCAAGGCTTAAATCACGTTTTATCGGCTAACGGCGCACCGCTGACACCGGAGCAGTGTTTGCGTTTGTCTTTGGCTCGTGCAATCGTGGCAAAACCACGTCTGCTGTTGCTGGACGGTACATTGGATAAAATTGATGCGCGGGTATTACCCACTTTGTTGGATGATTTGTTTGATGAAAAAGCCCCTTGGACTTTGCTCATCACCAGTCAAGATCCTGAAATCATTGCCCATTGTAAACAGCCTATCCGTATTAAAAACGGCGTATTGGTTGAAAGTTAAGCTAGAGATTGATTATGCACAACACAAATTCTGATTCTGAGCCTCATTATTTTTCTGCATCAACCTTAATCACCTTACCTCATGCCGTGACTGCACCGTTAGCAGGCAAACTGGCACGGTCACTGGTGTGGCTGTTTTTGTTGTTGATGCTGTTTTTAACGCTGACTCCTTGGCAACAGAATATTCGTGGTGTCGGACGGGTAGTGGCTTATTTACCCGCCGAAAGGCAACAGGCGGTGAGTGCGCCAGTGGAAGGGCGGATTGCGCAATGGCTGGTGAAAGAAGGTACGGTGGTTAAGAAAGGACAAATCATCGCCCGTTTGCTGGATAATGACCCGCTGATTCTGGAACGCTTGCAGAGTGAACAAACCGCGTTATTGGAGCGGCAAACAGCGGTCAATAGTCGGGTAGAAACGTTTAAAGAACAATTACGGATGAGCGAAATGGCGCGTCCGCAAGCTTTATCCGCTGCGCAATCCCGGATTATGATGGCAAAACAGCGTGAACAAGCGGCTCGACAATCTTTATTAGCAAGTGAGGCTGCCGCAAAAACTGCAAAACTGAATTTAGCGCGACATAGCCAGTTGCAAAGCAAAGGTTTGTCATCCGATAGAACTTTAGAACTTAGTCAACTTGATGCCGCCCAGCGTCAGGCTGAGGTGATGCGCTCTCAAGCGGGTTTAGAATCGGCTAGCAGTGAAATTGCCGCGTTGAAAGCGGATTTTCAGAAATTAACCGCCGATACTGCCGCTTCGGTGCAAAAAGCCCGCGCTGAATTGAATAAAGCCATTGAAGATCAAAATTATGTGAAAGCGGATTTATTAAAATTGCAATCAAAGTTAGCGAGGCAACAAAATCTGACCATTGTTGCCCCGCGTGATGGCACAGTTTTACGCTTGTTAGTCAATCCGAATGCTGAAATGGTTAAAGGTGGGCAAGCCATCGCAATTTTAATTCCACACACTAATGAACGCGCTGTGGAATTGTGGGTGGATGGCAACGATTTACCATTGGTGATTAACGGCAGTCCGGTGCGCTTGCAGTTTGAAGGTTATCCTGCCATTCAGTTTGGTGGCTGGCCGGAGTTTTCAATGGGTTCATTTGCTGGCAAAGTCGCATTAATTGATGCAACCGATGATGGCAAAGGTCATTTTCGCTTGCTTGTTACCCCTGATGCGAAAGATTTGCCTTGGCCATCGGAACGCTTTTTGCGCCAAGGTGTGCGCACTAATGGCTGGGTGTTGTTAGGGCGAGTGACTTTAGGTTACGAGCTATGGCGAATTTTTAACAACTTCCCGCCATTGGTGTTACCGGAACATTCGCTCGATAAAGAAGGCAAAGATAAAGACAAAGACGGCGGTTATGATGCCGATAAGAAAAAAGACGAGGATAAAAAGGGCGATGAAAAATACTAAACTTATTTGTTTTTTTGCAATCACGCTTAACCTTATTTCGACAGTTTCGGCACAGGAAAATCAGCCTTTAACGCTGGAAAAAGTGGTCAATTCCGCAGTGCAGGCTTTTCCCACCTTATTAGCAAGTGAACAGCGCATTGCTGCCGCGCAAGGTGAATATCTGAGTGCAGAAGGCGGTTTTGATACGGTTTTAAAATCGCAAAATCGCTGGTCAATTGCCGGATTATATGAAAATCAAAATAATGATGTTAGCTTAGAACAGCCTACTGCGTTGGGTGGGACGACTTTTTTTGGTGGCTGGCGGCGTGGCGTGGGAGATTATCCTGTTTATGACGGCAAAAATCTCACCGCCAGTGATGGCGAAGTCAGAGTTGGGGTTAATATTCCCCTGTGGCGTAACCGTGAGATTGACCGCCGCCGCGCCACTTTAAAACAAGCAGAACTAGGACAAAATATTAGCCAACATGACTATGACCAGATGCTGTTGGATGTGCAACGGCAAGCTTCACACCGTTATTGGGATTGGGTGTTGGCAGGACAACGTTTAAAAATTGCCGAACAATTGCTGTCCATTGCCGAACAACGCGATAACGGAGTCCGTCAACGGGCTGCGGCGGGCGATATTCCCAAAATTGAAATCATGGATAACCAACGCGCTATTATTGAACGTAAAGAGCGGCAAATTGCCGCGCTGCGTTTTTTGGAACAAACCGCGATTCAGCTTTCGTTATTCTGGCGTAGTGCCCAAGGTGAGCCGTTGCTGCCTCGAAAAGAGCAGTTGCCCGCTAATTTTCCCTTGCAAGAACCTAAACTTTTACCCGCTGCGGCGGCATTGGAAGCTGCCAAACAGGAACGCCCTGAGCTTAAACGTCTAGCCTTGCAAATTGAACAACTGCAAACCGAGCAAGAACTTCAGCAAAATCAGGCAGCCCCTGGTATTGACCTGTCAGTTTCAGCCGCTAACGACATAGGTGACAATAGCAATAAAAAAGACAAACCGAACCGCAATGAACTGTATGTGGGGGTAAATATTGACATCCCATTACAAAGACGGGTAGCAACAGGGCGGGCGCAAGTGGCAAATGCCAATAAACAACGTTTGACATGGGAACGTAATTTGCTGGAAAACCGCGTTGCCGCAGAAGTTAAAGATGTGTTATCGGCTTTAACCGCCAGTCAAAAACGCTTAACACTCAGTCAACAACAGCAACAAGTCGCACAACAATTAGAAGAAGGGGAACGTACCCGCTTTGCACTAGGAGACAGCACGTTGTTATTTGTCAATTTGCGCGAAATTGCCAATGGCGATGCCAAAATGCAGATAGCCGAAGCCGCCACGTCCCTTTTTAAAGCCTATGCGGATTATCAAGCGGCACTTGCTATTTTTTCAGCTAAAAAACCGCTGCTGGATAAAATGTCAGAATAAGCGGCTATTACTATTCAAACTGGAGTGCAAGCTTTGCTTGCTTGATAACTTATCGCGTGGCAAGCAAAGCTTGCACTCCTTAAACTACTTTTTAAGAATCGGAAAAAACAATGCTCTCTATTCAAAACTTAACGGTCAACGTTGAAAACAAACACATCCTGAAAGGCTTAAATCTTGAAGTCAAAGCGGGAGAAATTCACGCCATTATGGGGCCAAACGGCGCGGGGAAAAGCACCCTCTCACACGTTCTGTCAGGCAAAGCTGGCTACACCGTCACAGGTGGCACAGTCAGTTATAACGGCAAAGACTTGCTCGACATGCCTGCCGAAATGCGTGCGCGTGAAGGCGTGTTTTTAGCCTTTCAATATCCGGTAGAAATTCCAGGGGTCAGCAATATTTACTTATTAAAAGCCGCGTTAAATGCGATTCGCAAACATCGCGGACTTTCAGAAGTAGATGCGATGGATTTTTTAACGATGGTAAAAGCCAAAGTAAAAGCCTTGGATATGGACGAAAAATTCCTTTATCGCGCAGTGAATGAAGGTTTTTCAGGCGGCGAAAAGAAACGTAACGAAATTTTGCAAATGGCAATGCTCGAACCGCAACTGTGTATTTTGGATGAAACTGATTCCGGACTCGATATTGATGCGTTAAAAATTGTGGCTGAAGGCGTTAATTCACTGCGTTCTGAAAATCGCGCCTTTGTAATGATTACCCATTATCAACGCTTGCTCGATTACATTAAACCAGATTTCGTGCATGTATTGGCAGACGGCAAAATTGTGAAATCCGGCGGCGCGGAACTGGCTTTGGAATTGGAAGAAAAAGGCTATAGCTGGTTGGAACAGGGAGTTTAATCATGGCAAGCGAAAATTTAATTGCTTTAAAATCGCAAGCCTTAGAAAAATTTAATGCGTTTGTTGCTAATTCCGTGCGGGAAGAAGAATGGCGATACACCAATGTTTCTGTTTTGGCAAAAAAGAAATTTCCTTTAGCGATCTCTGAATCAGAAATTAATCTTCATGTATTGGCAGACTGGAAACTCGAAAACTGTTATCACTTTGTTTTAGTGAATGGTTTTTTTAATCCTGAAGCTTCTTATTTACCAACAGCCGTTGATATTTGCGCTCTGTCTTTGGAATCAGAATCAGAAGAAGATGATGATTTTGAGTCTGTGCTTGAAGATGAAAAAAATGGCTTTTTGATTTTAAACTTTTTCCATTCCAATAATGGCTTATATTTAAACTTAGAAGAAAATGAAGTTTTAGATAAACCTTTGCAAATTATTCACTTAACTACGCAAGAAGTGATGGTGAATACTTATCACACGGTGATTTTAGAAGAAAATGCCCAAGCGACTATTATTGAAACGTTTATTAATAATGGCAATCAAAGTTATTTATCCAATTCAGTATTAGAATGTTCACTTGAAAATAATGCTGAATTAACGTTATATAAATTACAAAATGAATCCGAAAAAGCCTTTCATTTTGGTGGTGCGTATATTCAACAAGCTGAAAAATCAAAATTCACTCATCATAATTTTGCTTTAGGCGGTTTATTAGCGCGTTCTGAAATTCATTGTGATTTAGAAACAGGCGCAGAATGTGAATTAAACGGTTTGTATTTAGGAAAAAATCGTCAGCATTTGGATAATCATACCCGCATTAATCACAATAAACCTAATGGGGTTAGCCGCGAATTTTATAAAGGGATTTTAAACGATAGAGCGCGAGGTGTATTTCAAGGGCGCGTGGTTGTTGCAAAAGATGCCCAAAAAACCGATTCGCAAATGAATAATCGCAATTTATTGTTATCAGCGGATGCAGAAATTGACACGAAACCGCAATTAGAAATTTATGCCGATGATGTGAAATGTGCGCACGGCATGACGATTGGACAATTGGAAGAAAAATCTATTTTCTATTTGCAATCACGCGGCATTGATGAAGAAACAGCAAAACATATTTTGACTTTTGCTTTTGCGAATGAAATGGTGGATAAAATCAGTTTTGAACCGTTGAAAGTTTTGTTGCAAAAACAACTCTTAAATATATTACCGATTGAATTCTAAATAAATTAATATTTTATGCTAACAAAATTAGAATTATTCCAAGCTTTTGTTGCCCCTGCGATTTTTATTTCGGCATCTGGACTATTTGTTTTAACCCTGAATGCTCGGTTAATGGCAATGGTTTCACGTTTGCGCGTTTTTCATAAAGAAAAACATTTAGCGGCACAGGCAGGAAAAAAGCAGGAAGTTTTGACTCTGCAATCACAAATTGAATCTATCGAATTACGATCTGGAAAAATTAAAAACGCCTTTTTTTATAGTCTGCTTGGCACAATTGGCGTAATGATTACTTGTTTGCTATTAGGTTTAGGTCTTTATGTATATGAAGCCTTAACCATTGCGGTAATTTTATTTGTGATTTCGGTATTATCCATGTTAATTGGCATGGTGTTTTTTATTTCAGAAGTATCTATTGCTTTAACTTCAGTTAAAGAAGAAGAAACATTGTATAACCTGATAGATTTAATTGACCTGACTAGCGGCGAACAATAACCGCTCACGATAATATGACTAATTTCAAAATATGAATTATCCAATAGAGAAAATCCGCGCCGATTTCCCAATTTTAGAACAAAAAATTCGCAATAAACCGTTAATTTATTTTGATAACGCCGCCAGTTGCCAAAAACCAAATCAGGTGATTGATTGTATCAGTAATTTTTATCGGCAAGATTATGCGAATGTGCATCGCGGTGTGCATACTTTAAGCCAACGCGCGAGTGATAAATATGAAGCAGTGCGCGAAAAGCTGAAAAGTTTCATTAATGCCGCTAACGAAAAAGAAATTGTGTTTGTGCGTGGTGCAACCGAGGCAATTAATTTGGTTGCGCAAACTTACGGGCGGGCGAATATTAAAGTCGGTGATGAAATTTTAATCACCGCAATGGAGCATCACGCGAATATTGTGCCTTGGCAAATGTTGTGTCAACAAAATGGTGCGGTTTTGAAAGTTGCGCCGATGGATTTGAATGGCGAGTTGATTTATGCCGAATTTGAAAAATTATTAACCGATAAAACCAAATTAGTTGCAGTCACGCACATGTCTAACGCGCTGGGTTCGGTTAATCCAGTGAAGAAAATGATTGCCGCCGCTCATGCGAAAAACATTCCGGTGTTAGTTGATGGCGCACAGGCGATTCCGCATACCAAAGTGGATGTGCAAGATTTGGATTGTGATTTTTATGTGTTTTCAGGGCATAAACTTTACGCGCCGTCAGGCATTGGTGCGTTGTATGGTAAACAGGCGTTTTTAGAAGCCATGCCTCCGTATCATGGTGGTGGCGATATGATTCGTACTGTGACGTTTGAAAAATCCACTTACGCGGGCTTGCCGCATAAATTTGAGGCAGGAACTCCGAGTATTGCTGATACGGTCGGTTTTGGTGCGGCGATTGATTATATTAATGCGATTGGGATTGAGGCGATTGCCGCGCATGAGCATGAGTTATTAGTGTATGCGACTGAAAAAGCCATGCAAATTAAAGGCTTGAATATTATCGGGCAAGCGGCTGAAAAAGGCGGAATTTTGTCATTTACGCTCGACCGCATTCATCCGCACGATATTGGCACGATGTTGGATAGTCAAGGGATTGCGATTCGTGCCGGACATCATTGTGCAATGCCGGTGATGGATTTTTTTAACGTTCCAGCTACTGCGCGGGTTTCGTTTGGCATGTACAACACTAAAGCAGAAGTGGATGTGTTGATATTGGCTGTGACGGAATTGATAAAAATTTTTGGCTAGTCTTATTGTACTGGCAAGATCGAAAACTCTGGTGTCAACAAACCATTAAGCATATCTTATAGTGTTTTAATTCTACGGCATTGTTTATGTTATCCAGAGATAAGTTAAAAGAAAAGATAGTTGAGCTATATGAAACAACAAAAAACTTTACTTTGGAGTGTTTTGATAAAGCTTATAAAAAAGCTAAAAAAGCTAAAAAAGCTAAAGAAGTTTTATTAGCTATTTTTAAAACTATAAAAAAAATTTTTTTATTTTTCTTTGTCACATTAAGCGTCATAGTTGTTTGTCTTACATACTATTTGATATATTTAGACACATTTGTATGGAAAAAAGACAATACATCATTAAATAACATTTCTTCAAAACTAATTGATATTGATAAGAAAATATCAAAAGCTGATGCTGGCAATGATTATATAGAAATAAATAAGATGAAAGATTCTTTCATTACAGTTGAGGCAAAATTTTGTTCATCTTATAAGCTGGTATTGAGAGATTCAAAGCTTTTATATAAACAGCCATTTAAATCTATGAAGTACACAAGAGATTTACTGGATTATAAAAAAACAGACAGTATTGCTTGGGGAAAACTTTGCGATTCTTTCAATAATTTGAATCAGGGAGTTCCATCTTCTATTTTAATCAATCAATTTGGTGAAAGTGAAAAAGATATTGTTAATACAGTAACCGTTATTAATGAAGTTTTAGCCCAAATAAAAGAAGATACAGATGAAATTCATATCTATGTAAAAGGCTATGCAGATAAAGAAGATGATTTTTGGGAACGCAAACTTGATTCTAAGTTTCCTTATAAAGAAATAGAATATTATAAAGCAAACAATTATTTAAAGAATGTTTATTCAATCAACAACGCTAATTTACTGAAAGCGAAAATTCCTTCAAGCAAAATTATAGATGCGGGTAATTACAGCAATAAAGACCTTCCGCTATTGAGAGCAAAGTTCGTATTTGATAACTATTTTAAGGATTACTTGAAAGAATGTCTTAAAATAAAATCGAAAGGCGGTATTTTGGAAGGTGATGTAGTTGAAAGTAATTCACCTGACATTAGAAATACAGAAATTTATGTAACCGTTTGTGCAAGCGAATATTAAAATATAAACACCAATAAGATGTACTGAACGAAGAGAAGTGCATCGGTACACATAAAGTAGCGCAAAATGTCATCCCTATTACTGAATCATAAATTACAGGAAGAAATTGACCACATCCCTGAAGACACACTATTATCTTTTGTCAGCTGTTGGAAAAATATGAACAATCAAATATTTCAAGATATTTGCAGAACGAAAAAATAATTTAGTCGATTTTTAAAATGAAGCAACAGAACGACTATCTATTTGTTTACGGCACATTGCGACAAAATAGCAATCACAAAATGTCTGAATTTTTAAGACGTTATGCGAATTTTGTTGGAAATGGCAGCTATCAAGGGAAACTTTATCAAGTGGATTATTATCCGGGCGTTGTGCCATCGGATAGCCCGCAGGATCATGTGCAAGGGGAAGTTTATCAGCTGATTGATGCGGATAAACTCTTTGCACAATTGGATGAATATGAAGAATGCAGTCGCCATTTTCCACGGCCGACTGAATATATTCGCTGCAAGCAAAACGTCACACTCACAACCGGTGAAATCATGTCGGTTTGGATTTATCTGTTTAATCGCGCAACCACAGGTTTACAACTCATTGAATCAGGAGATTTTTATCAACACTAACTTGTTTTTGCTTACGTCAAAAATCTAAATTAGCCGCTAAAAAAACAGCTATCACCCGCAAAAATCAACGCTTTAAACCAAATCCCCCGCCACAAAAATTTCTTACATGAATAAAATCAATCGCTTATTTTCAATTGCCCCGATGCTAGATTGGACGGATAAACATTGCCGTTATTTTCATCGCATTTTATCACAACATGCTGTTTTATATACTGAAATGGTCACAACCGGAGCATTAATTTATGCTGATTCGCACCGTTTTTTGCAATTTAATTCTGAAGAACAACCAGTCGCTTTTCAATTAGGCGGCTCAAATCCTGCTGATTTGGCGAAATGTGCAAAAATGGTGGAGGATTATGGCTATGCGGAAGTGAATTTAAATGTCGGTTGCCCTAGCGATAGAGTGCAAAATGGGCAATTTGGCGCGTGTTTAATGCTAGAGCCTGCGAGAGTTGCCGAGTGTGTTGCCGCCATGAAAAATGCGGTGAAAATCCCAGTGACGGTGAAATCACGCATAGGCGTGGACGAGCGCGATTCTTATCCTGAATTAGTTGAATTTATGGGGCTTTGTGCCAGCGCGGGTTGTGAAACGTTTATTGTTCATGCGCGTAAAGCGTGGTTAAGTGGTTTGTCGCCGAAACAAAATCGCGACGTGCCGCCGTTGCGTTACGACGTGGTTTATCAATTAAAACAAGACTTTCCGCAGCTAGAAATTATTTTAAACGGCGGTGTTACCAGTTTAGAACAATCTGCGAAAATTTTGCAGCAGGTTGACGGGGTGATGGTAGGTCGAGAGGCTTATCAAAATCCGTATCTGTTGGCGCAAGTTGATATTCAGATTTTTGGGCAGAATCAACCGCTTAAAACCAGAGAAGAAATTGTGCTGGCGTTGATACCTTATATTCAACAACAGTTAGCGCAAGGTGTACGTTTTAATAGTATCACGCGCCATATTTTGGGCTTATTTCATGGCGAAAATGGCGCGAGAGGTTGGCGACGTTATTTAAGTGAAAACGCCACAAAAAACGGCGCGGATGAACGTGTGCTGTTGCAAGCCTTAAGTTTTACGCAACGATAGTGGTATACTGCACAACTATTTTTTTAAGAGATGAAACGATGGAAGAATACTTTTCCAAAATTATTGCCGCCATTGGCGAAGATGTAACCCGTGAAGGTTTAATTGATACGCCAAAACGTGCGGCGAAAGCCTTTAAGTTTTTAAATAATGGCTACGAAAAAACCTTGGAAGAAGTGCTAAATGGAGCAATTTTCGAGGCGGATACTGAAGATATGGTGATTGTAAAAGATATCGAATTGTATTCTTTGTGCGAGCATCATTTGCTGCCTTTTGTTGGTAAATGTCATATTGCGTATTTGCCGCAAGGAAAAGTGCTAGGTTTGTCAAAATTAGCCCGCATTGTTGATATGTATGCGCGGCGGTTGCAAATTCAGGAAAAACTCACCAAACAAATTGCCGATGCAGTTGAAACAGCAGTGAATGCCAAAGGTGTGGCGGTTGTGATTGAAGCGAAACACATGTGCATGATGATGCGTGGCGTGGAAAAGCAAAATTCGGTGATGACAACTTCAGTGATGACCGGCATTTTTAGAAAAGAATTAAGCACTCGCGCTGAGTTTTTAAGTTTAATTAATCGCTAAAACCTTAGAGTTGAGTTATGCAAAAAAAGACCGGCGTGTTATTTGTTAATTTAGGTTCACCTGCCTCCCTCAAAACCTCGGCGGTAAGAGCTTTTTTAAGAGAGTTTTTGTGGGATAAACGGGTTGTTAATTTACCCAGACCTTTGTGGTGGCTGATTTTAAATTTTGTGGTTCTGCCATTTAGACCCCGCAAATCCGCTGAGGCTTATCACAAAATTTGGCACAAAGACGGCTCTCCGCTCATTGTGTTCACCAAAGCCTTAACTGAAAAAGTTGCCGCTGTTTTTGCAAATACCGAAGTGAGTGTGGATTACGCCATGAGTTATGGGCATCCTCACATTGCAGATAAATTAGCGAGTTTTAAAGCGCAACAAGTTGATGAAATTGTGATTGTGCCGTTGTATCCGCAATATTCATCCACCACTACCGCTTCGGTTTTTGATGCCTGTGCGCAAGAAATGATGAGTTGGAGGCATATTCACAACCTGCGTTTTATTAGCGATTACCATCAGCATCCTTTGTATATTAAAGCGATTGCAGATTCCATAAAAACAGCTTGGCAATCGCAAGGCAAAGGCAAATTATTGCTGATGTCTTTTCATGGTTTACCTGCACAATTGACAGAATGGGGCGATCCTTATTTTTATCAATGTCAAAAAACTGCACAATTAATTGCAGACGAACTACAACTACAACCCGCGCAATGGCAGCTCGTGTTTCAATCACGATTTGGACGAGCAAAATGGTTGCAACCTTATTGTGTGGAAACGTTAGAAAACTTACCACAACAAGGCATTAAAGATATTGATGTAGTTTGTCCGGGCTTTGCAGTTGATTGTTTGGAAACATTGGAAGAAATTGCGATGACAAATCAGGAGATTTTTATAGCGGCGGGTGGTGAGTCTTATCGCTATATTCCCGCGCTGAATGATTCTGATGCTCAAGTTACTCTGCTAGCCGCGCTTATTAAAGCGTAGAATCGTTAATCTGCAATATCCCTACGAAGCGGCAATTATTTTTAAACCAACTATAATTTACATCACGATGCAAAATAACGATTGGACAGATTCAAAATGAAAATAGGAACACCACTAACTAGCACTGCAACAAAAGCTTTACTATTGGGGAGTGGCGAATTAGGCAAAGAAGTCGCAATTTCTCTACAACGCTACGGTGTTGAAGTGATTGCAGTCGATCGTTATCCAAATGCGCCGGCTCATCAAGTTGCACACCGTAGTCATGTGATTGATATGACAGATGCAGCAGCGGTAAAAAACTTAATTGCCGCCGAACAACCTGATTTTGTGATCCCTGAAATTGAAGCGATTGCAACAGCGGCTTTGTTAGAAATTGAAGCGGCTGGCGGATGCACGATTGTTCCAAACGCCAGAGCTATTCAATTAACTATGAATCGCGAAGGAATTAGAACGTTAGTAGCAGAAACATTGGGTCTGCCTACGTCAAAATATGCGTTTGCAACCAATTTTGCAGAATTAAAAACTGCGGTTGATAGTGGAATTGGCTATCCCTGTTTTGTAAAGCCGACCATGTCTTCTTCTGGCAAAGGTCAATCAATGGTGAAAAATCCAGAGCAATTGGAATCTGCATGGAATTATGCAAATGAAGCAGGACGCGCGGCAACCGGAAAAGTCATCGTTGAAGCAGGCATTGATTTTGATTTTGAAATCACGTTATTAACAGTGCGTGCTTTAAATGAAAATGGCGAAGTGGAAACACATTTTTGCGCACCGATAGGTCACAGACAGGAAAATGGTGATTACCGCGAAAGTTGGCAACCACAAGCAATGACAGAGACTGCATTGCGCTTATCAGAAGAAATTGCAGAAAAAGTAACAACTGAAATAGGTGGCTTAGGCTTATTTGGGGTAGAATTGTTTGTCAAAGGTGAACAAGTGTGGTTTAGTGAAGTCAGCCCCAGACCTCACGATACAGGAATGGTGACAATGGTAACGCAGCGGCAAACGGAATTTGATTTGCATGTTCGGGCTATTTTAGGTTTACCAGTGTCTACAACCATGCAATTCTTAGGTGCAAGTGCTGTCATTTTAGGAGGAATTGATAAAGCAGCCGTCACTTACACAGGACTGGATAAAGCGTTAGCAATTCCACAAACGGAGATTCGTTTATTTGCCAAACCGGAAGCTTTTGTGTCTCGACGGATGGGCGTTGCATTAAGTGTCGCTGATACGATTACTGAAGCACGAACAAAGGCAGTAAAAGCCGCCAGTTTAGTAGAAATTCAATAAACTAGAAGGAGAATGGGTAAGAAATGATAAGAATTCTAGTCGGTTTTTTAAGTGCGTTAGTGGTTTCTAATGTTGCTTTGGCTGATGTGTATAAATATACCGCGCCTGATGGCAGTGTTTATTACACGGATGAACCACCTAATCAAAAATATACGCGGATTATTCGCACAAAAGTGATTGTACGGACGCGAAATAATGAGTTAGCAGAAGCGAGTGATATTTCTGAGGAGAGAAATTATATTCGTACAACACGTCATAAATCGTCACACGGTTCAAAATTGAACAGAGAAAAGTACAGTGCTTTGATTGCACAAGCGGCTTTAGATTATGGTGTGGATGAAAAATTGTTACATGCAGTGATTCAAGCAGAATCAGGTTATAACCCTGAAGCAAGATCGCCTGTTGGAGCTGTTGGATTAATGCAGTTGATGCCTGATACCGCATTGCGTTATGGCGTGAGAGTTGAAGATCGCACAGACCCTGCTGAAAGCATTAGCGGGGGCGCACGTTATTTACGCGATTTGCTGAAAATGTTTAATTCTGACGTAAAACTAGCCGTTGCAGGATATAACGCAGGGGAAAATGCAGTGAAAAAATATAAAAACTCGATTCCACCTTATCCTGAAACACAAAATTATGTGGCGCAAGTTTTAGATTTTTATGAACGTTAGGATGTTCGTAAAATAATTGAAAGTAGAAAAAATGATTATCACTTGCAGGCTTTTTTAGAAGTTAAGTCTGCATTTCAATTGCAAAAAATAAAATTTCACTCAAAAGCGAATATAGATTTATAACTTAAAATTTGAAACAAAGTAGATTTTTGAAATTTAGAGGTAAAACGAGGATTTTTTAATGGGGTGAACGACGGGGATCGAACCCGCGACAACAGGAATCACAATCCTGTACTCTACCAACTGAGCTACGCTCACCATAATGTATGGTGTAAAGAGGAATTTTTTGAAGTGGTACGCTTGGCAGGACTCGAACCTGCTACCCTCGGCTTAGAAGGCCGATGCTCTATCCAGATGAGCTACAAGCGCGTAGTGTGGTCGGGGAAGAGGGATTCGAACCCCCGACATCCTGCTCCCAAAGCAGGCGCGCTACCAGACTGCGCTATACCCCGACTGACCTTCTTAAGTTGACTTCTTTTAATGACTCCCTGAAAGAAGGAGCTATAATATAGCTAATCACTAAATCTGTCAAACACTTTTTAAAAAATAAAGCGTATTTTCATGCTTTATTTTATAGTTCTCTTTGAAATCAAATAGATAGTATTTTTTATTTTTACAGCTAAGGCGCAAGCTTGCCGCCATATTTTACAGTTCAAATGTATAAAAATGCTTGTTATTCCATCCTAATAAATGTACGGGCTGTTTTTTCCATTCCGTAAGTACAAAACGCTGCACGGCTTGATTATCTAAATTGAAATCATGTATGGCAGGACGATGTGTATGTCCATGAATTAAGCGTAAAACGTGATATTCACGCATCACGGATTCAACAGTTTGTTGATTTACATCCATAATTTTGGCGGATTTATTTTTCTTATGAAAAAAACTGCGGATACGATACCAACGTGCAACTAATAGTCGTAACAACAAAGGTTTAGATAACACATTTTCTTGCCATTCAACGGTGTGCGATTTTTGCCGAAACGCTTGATAAGGCAAATCATCCGTACAGAGCAAATCACCATGCGTTAGCAACGTTTTTACGCCATTTAATTCAATTACCGCATAATCGCTTAATAAAGTAATTCCTGTTTCAGTGCAGAATTTGCTGCCTAATAAAAAATCACGATTTCCCGCCTGTAAAAAAATCTCTGTTCCGTTTAATGTAAGTCTTTTAAGTTCTTGTTTTAGCTTATTAATCGGCGGAGTAAAATCATCATCCCCTACCCAAACATCAAATAAATCCCCTAATATATAAAGTGCTTTGGCATTTGTGGCGTGATGTTGCAAAAAATAAAGGAATTTAGTCGTTATTTCAGGTTTTTCTAACGCTAAATGTAAATCAGAGATAAAAAAGATTTCAGTTTTCACAATATTAAATTACTTATAGTTTATGTTGTATATGCGAATTAGCTAATTTTAATTGATTAATATCAATAATTAACATAAATTGGCTCGCTTTTGTAATAGCGATGTTAAGTGAGAATCTGCATTTTAAACTCTAATAAAAGCCTTTATAAACATTTCTAGGTCTTTATCAGATTGCAGGTTACTGTGTAAAATCCACATCGTTATTTAAAATAGGTGGAAACTGGTTATTTAAACCTTAACACAGCCATCGTTACTTTTCTTAAGGAACTCAATATGCAAGCATTAAAAAAACAATTAAAACACAGTCTGGCTTTGTGTCTTTTCAGCAGTCTATTTTCAGCGAATGCTGTAATGGCGGAATCAGACCAAGAAATGTTCCTCAAAGCGCGTGAAATGCAGCAGCAGGGCGCAGACCATTCGGCTCATGGCCAACACATTGATAAAAGTTTAGAGTTTCATGGTGTTTTTTATGGCTATGTACCCTGCAATGACTGCGCGGGAATTAAAACAACGCTGTCTTTAAAACAAAATAAAAATTATCTGCTTGTCACTCAGCCAGCTAGAGATTCCTCGCGCGAGTTTTATGAAAAAGGCAAGTATCAATGGGATGAGTTAAACAAAGTTTTGGTGTTAACACCCAAAAAGGGCGGAACAGTCCCACATCGTTATCAGATTGAAAATGACGAGACGTTAATTCAGTTGAATGAAGATGGCTCTAAAAAACAGGGCGATTTGGCAGAAAAATATGCGTTGCGCAGAAGCGATTCAGTGAAAACTCGGCAAGTTCATATTCACTAGCCCATAAAAAAACCTGTCAGATTTTAAAAACCTGACAGGTTTATACAAACTTAAAGACGCAACATTCTGCGCCGCTATTTTTTATTCTAAAACTTCTGCTTTTTCAATCACGATGTCTGTTTTTGGCACATCACCATGATAACCGCGATTACCGGTTGGCACTTTTGCCATCGCATCGACCACGTCCATCCCTTCAACCACTTCTGCAAAAACAGCATAACCCCAACCGCTAGCATTTTTGCCAGTGTGGTCTAAAAAGCTATTGTCTTTATAGTTGATAAAAAATTGTGAACTCGCAGAGTGTGGAGCATTGGTTCGCGCCATTGCTAATGTGCCGCGTTTGTTTTTCAAGCCGTTATCCGCTTCATTTTGAATTTCCGCATGAGTTCTTTTTTGCTCAAAATCAGTGTCAAAACCACCACCTTGCGCCATAAAACCTGGAATCACACGGTGAAAAATTGTGCCGCTGTAAAAACCTTCCTTTACATAACTTAAGAAGTTTGCAGCAGAAATCGGAGCTTTCTCGCTGTTCAATTGCACGACAATCGCGCCTAATGAAGTGGTTAATTTAACTTTTGTTGCTGTCTCTGACATTTTGTGTTCCTTGGCAAATAAAAAAGGGGTAAACGAAAAAAGCATCAGAGCAAGAATAATATGTCGCATGTTTTTCCTATCATTAATGATGCAAAGGAAACGATTTTATGTGTTTTTAGCTTGAAAGAAAAGCGCACACTTGATAGATTGAATGGTTTTGTAGCTTATCGGTCAATAATCTAATCAAAATGTTAAAAATATATAACACCTTAACCCGAAAAAAAGAGACGTTTACCCCCAGAATCGCAGGGAAAGTGGGCATGTATGTGTGCGGCATGACAGTTTACGATTATTGTCACGTCGGACATGCACGGGTGATGGTGGTTTTCGACACGGTAGCACGTTATTTTCGCCAGCAAGGGTATGAATTAACGTATGTTCGCAACATCACCGACATTGACGATAAAATTATTTATCGTGCCAATGAAAACGGCGAAGAATTTAACGCCTTAACGGAGCGTTTTATTGATGCAATGCACGAAGACGAACGCGCATTAAACGTGTTGCCAGTTGATATTGAACCCAAAGCCACAACGCATATCGCTGAAATTATTGCCATTATTGAAAAATTGATTGCGAACGGTTTTGCTTATGTGGGTAAAAATGGCGACGTGTTTTATGCGGTGACTAAGTTTGAGAATTATGGGCAATTATCCGGTAAAAAACTGGATGAATTGCAAGCCGGTGAGCGCGTTGACGTGGATGAGGCGAAAAACAATCCACTGGATTTTGTCTTATGGAAAATGGCGAAAGAAAACGAGCCGTTTTGGGAATCGCCTTGGGGCAACGGTCGTCCGGGTTGGCATATTGAATGCTCGGCGATGTCCACTTGCTGCTTAGGCAATCATTTTGATATTCACGGCGGCGGGATGGATTTGCAATTTCCGCATCATGAAAATGAAATTGCCCAATCCGAAGGCGCGACCGGTGAAAAGTTTGTCAATTTGTGGATGCACAACGGTTTTGTGCGAATTAATGAAGAAAAAATGTCGAAATCGCTGGGCAATTTTTTCACCGTGCGCGAAGTGTTGAAACAATATCGTCCTGAAATTATTCGATTTTTTATTCTCTCCAGTCATTATCGCAGTCCGTTAAATTATTCCGATGAACAATTAAACGAAGCACATGCCGCTTTAACACGGCTTTACACGGCATTGCGCGGTGTTGAAATCGTTGATTCTGATATTGATACGGATTATAAAACTCGTTTTGAAGATGCAATGAATGATGATTTTAATACGCCAGTTGCGTTAGCGGTTCTGTTTGATTGTGCAAGAGAATTGAATAAAGTTAAAGATTCTGATGCTACGCAAGCGGCTGTTTTAGCAAAAACTTTAACTGCGCTGGCAAGTATTTTGGGATTGTTGCAAGATGATTCTGAAAACTTTTTAAAAGGTGGCGAAATTTCGAATAATGGCTTATCGAATGAAGAAGTTGAACAACAAATTCAGGCGCGTTTGGATGCGAAAGCGGCTAAAAACTGGGCAGAAGCGGATAGAATCCGTGAAAATTTGAAACAGCAGGGCGTGATTTTGGAAGATATGCCAGGCAATAAAACCAGTTGGCGGCGGGAAGGTTAAGTCTAAAAATTCAGAGGTATTATTATGTTGCACAATCAAACGCGCCGCCGAATAGTTAATGAATAGCAAAACGCTGATTAAATTGTTGGAACAAGATGGCTGGGTACTGGTGCGAATTAAAGGTTCGCATCATCAGTTCAAGCATGAGACTAAAAAAGGATTAGTGACAATCAAGCATCCCGATAGTGATATTCCCAAAGGCACACTCCATAGTATTTATAAACAGGCAGGTTGGAAATGAAATTTACGGTTGTATTACACTCAGATGATGGTCAACATTATGGTGTCACTGTTCCTGATTTAGCCGGTTGTTTTTCAGCAGGCGATAGCATAGAAGAGGCATTGGATTCTGTGAAAGAGGCGATTGAGCTGCATTTAGAAGGTTTGCTGGAAGAAGAGCTGGCGATGCCGTCAATCAGTCCGATTTATCAGCATCAGGCTAATCCTGATTATGCTGAGGGTATTTGGGCGATTGTTGAAGTGGATACGGCTGTTTTTGAGGAGGGTATCGAAGAGGTGGCTATCGCTTTGCCTAAGTCGTTGTTAAAGCGGATTGATGATTATACTCGCTTGAAACATGTTACCCGTTCCGGTTTTTTAGCAGAAGCAGCTCGGATTGCCATGCGTTAAAAATAGTGCAATAAAACCAGTTGGCGGCGGGAAGGTTAAGTCTAAAAATTCAGAGGTATTATTATGCTGAACAATCAAACCCGATGGACAGTTTCTGTTTCAAAGGAAACAGATAGAGCTTTGCGAGGTTTTTTAACTGAGCGCGGCATGAAAAAAGGCGATATTTCTAAGTTTATTGAGGAAGCGGTAAAAAAGAGGATTTTTGAGCAAACTTTAGCGCAGACGCGGGAAAAACTTGCGGATATACCTTGCGATGATTTGCAAGCTATGATTGATGAAGCCAGTCAAGTTGTGCGCAATGAAATGCACGGTGAATTTGTTGGAGGCGTTGCCTAATGTTGGTGGTATTGGATACGAATATTCTTATCAGTGCCTTGTTGATTCCAACCTCACAGCCAGCGCAGCTTGTTACGCACTGGCAAAATGACCGATTTAGTCTTTTAACAGCTCTTCCGCAAATAGAAGAGATGATGCGAGTGACTCGTTATCCTAAAATTAAAGAGCGCATTTCTCCTGCGCTAACTGGACGTTTGATTAATCAGTTACGCGATTTAGCTGTTATCGTGAAACAGTTACCTGTGGTTGATGTTTCACCTGACCCTTACGACAATTATTTGTTGTCAATTGCAGTAGGTGGACAGGCGGATTATTTGGTGACAGGCGATAAGCGGGATTTATTATTTATCAAAAAATATGCAGGAACTGCGATTGTTTCAGTAAGCGATTTTTTGATGCAAACAAAATTATAAACAAAAAAAGTGATAGAAAAACGGAAGCTGATAGGATTAGAGAAAGTTTGAAATAGCAAGGTGTCGTTTTATAAAATATTGCTGATGGAAAAATCACTTGGCGGCGGGAATAACTCAAATGACTGGAAATCTTTTAAGAACTTCCAGTCGTGAAAAGGGAAATTAGTTAGCATCCCAAGATTTTTGGTCGTAACCTAATGCGCTTGCCGCATCTTGCTCAGCTTTACTTAATTGCGCCCAGTTTTTATTTTCTGATGCAGGTTCTTGAGCTTTGTCACCGTGCCATTTTTTAGCATCCCAACCCAGCACAGCCCACAGTTTTTGTTCATCAGCGGACATTTTATTCCAGTCCTGAGCATTCCAGAACTTTTCTACATCACCTGTAGGTTTACGAACACCGGCCTTAGCGTCAGCAGCAGCGGGGGCGGTAGGAACTGCCGCAGGTGCTGCAAAAGCCCAAGAAGCAGTCATTGATAATACAAATGCAAGAGCTAGTTTTTTCATAAAGTTCTCCGTTATTGATTAAAAATTAACGCTGTTTTACATGCACAGCGGTGATTAATTACATGGTTTTTTTATGTGTTTGTAAATAGTTACAAATGTTTAATACGTTACAATACATAACGAACTCCACTCAATCACATGACAATATAAATTCACTTTTTTTGACAATTAATATCTTGCAAGCCATCAAGCCATAAAATCAACAGCATAAGATAACCTGACATGAAATTTGAATGGGATGAAAACAAAAATCAACTCAACATTCGCAAACACGGAATCAACTTTCGTGATGCAGCCTATGTATTTTCAGACCCATTTGCGTTAAACATTCCCGATGACGAACATTCCAACAATGAAGAACGCTGGCTGCTATTGGGACAAAATCTAAATGAACAAGTGTTATTAGTCGTGCATACTTTTCGTTGCGGCGATGTCATTAGAATCATTTCAGCCAGAAAAGCAACTGCCAACGAAAAAGCAACTTACTTAAAGAGATTACGAAAATGAAAGAAGAATACGACTTTTCTAATGCAGAACAAGGCAAGTTCTATACTCCAATTGAAGAAATTGAATTACCGATTTATTTAGATAAAGATATACTCGACTTCTTAAGTCAAAAATGCCAATTAACGCAAATTAATCTACAAACGTTGGTGAATGATTTAATTCGTAAAGACATTGAAATTGCTCGGCGTGTAGCTTTATAAATTGGCTTTTTTAAGAATTAACACCCTGCAAACCATCAAATCACAAAATCAACGCATTGTTGGAAAATAAGACGAGCATTCTCACGCTTGCAGCGAAATAGGAAAAACTTATGATTACCCAACTTTCCCAACTTGATTTAAACAAAACCTACAGTTACGCCGATTATTTAACTTGGCAACTTGATGAAATGGTCGAACTAATCAAAGGTAAAATCATGCTGATGCCACCTGCGCCCAATTTAAAACACCAACGCATTTCGGCAGATATAAATGGCATGTTTTATAATTTTTTTAAAACTAAGAAATGTCAGTTTTTTGCCGCGCCGTTTGATGTGCGATTATATGACCGTAAAAAGTCCATTTTAGCCAATAAAGAAATTTTCACGGTTGTCCAACCAGACTTATGCGTTATATGTAATCCTGAATTTTTAGATGAGCAAGGCTGTAACGGCGCACCGGATTGGATTATTGAAATTTTGTCGAAAGGCAACTCAAAAAGAGAACTGCAAACCAAATATGAACTTTATCAGGAAACAGGCGTGATGGAATATTGGCTGGTCTATCCTTATGAACAAACTGTGCATCAATTTGTTTTAGAAAACGGTTTGTATCAACTTAAAAAAATGTACACCACTGACGATATTGCCGTGCCTTTTCTATTTCCCACTTTAGCGATTGAAGTGAACGAAATATTTTCATAAATTGAAGACAAAATTGTGCTATGCAACAGCGGGTTGTGAAAATTTAAAAGCGCGACATGCAATTGCAGAAACATATTAAACACATTACCTGACGATTCACTGTTAAAAGAGAAATTATTATGGCAGCAGCATTTCCACAAAAACATTCTATTACTGTCAACGAATGGCAAAAAATGGTAGCGGCAAACGTTTTTTCACCCAAAAGCCGTATTGAATTAATTAACGGAGAAATTTTAGAAATGCCCCCGATTGGATTTAATCATGCAGGTCATGTAAAACGATTAACGCGGTTATTTGCTCCTTTAGTCATGGAAAAAGCCATTATCAGCGTACAAGACCCGCTACAACTGGGCGATTTATCTGAACCCCAGCCCGATTTCATGTTGCTACGTCCTGATGCAGATTTTTATACTACCCGTCATCCGCAAGCCGAAGATGTGTTGTTGCTGGTAGAGGTTGCAGAGAGTTCTTTAAATTATGACCGTGAACGAAAACAACGATTCTATGCCATGTTTGGGATTCCTGAATATTGGTTGATTAATTTAAATAATGAAAGCTTGGAAGTTTATCGGCAACCGTTGGCAGAAAGTTATGCAGAAAAATCAACATTATATTATGGTGAAACACTGATTTTGTCACAGCTTGACGATATTGCGGTGAATACAGCTGCTATTTTGAGTCAATAGTGCAGTATTTATAAAAAGCAAAAACGGAAGAGCGTAATAAAGCAGTAAAAGCATTTCGGCAATATGTGGTACAACAACTTAACTGTAAGCTTTCAATTTATAAAAGTTGATGTCAAAGATGACGACATTGACGAACACCTCAAATTTTTAATCAGAATAGAATAAGCAATGGAAATCAAAGACAAATCAATCGACGTTTTTTTAAACGAACTCGCCAGCAAATCAGCAACACCCGGCGGCGGCAGCGCGGCAGCCGTGATGGGCGCACAATCCGCAGCTCTAACAAGCATGGTGTGTAACTTAACCATCGGCAAGCCTAAATACGCCGAAGTTGAAACGCAAATGCAGGATTTATTAGCAAAATCTGAAAACTTACGGCAGGTTTTAATTGGCATGATTAAAGCCGATGTCGATGTTTTTGACCGCTTAATGGCGTGTTATGGCATGGCAAAAGAAACCGATGAGGAAAAAACCGCGCGAAGTGCCGCGATTCAAAGTGTTTTAAAAGAAGCCACAGAAGTGCCGTTAGCCTGTGCAAAAGCGTGTGCCGAGGCGATTACCTTAAGTCGGATTGCAGCAGATAAAGGCAACACGGCGGTAATTAGCGATGCGGGCGTGGCGGTGATGGCAGGTTATGCGGGTTTAAAAAGTGCAGCTTTGAATGTTTACATCAATGCAGGTAGCTTAAAAGACAGAGAGTTTGCCGAAACCAAGTTAGCGCAACTGGCTGAAATTCTTCACAATGCAGATGTTTCCACTGAAGAAGTTTATCAGTTGGTTAAAAACAAGTTATAAAGTTCGCTTTCAGACCTGACAGGTTTTTAAAGCCTGTCAGGTTTTTTCTTTTGAGAAAAACGCCACCATGTTAAAAAAAGCGGTTCTGATTTCCACTTGTGCTTTTCTGTTGTCCGGCTGTTTCGGATTAGGCAAAGGTGTAACCGAAGCTTTTTTAGAAAGCCAAACCAAAAACGATACGCGCTTGTGTGAGGTTTGGGGCACGGAATTCAGCGGCATCGAGCCTTATCTGCACAAAGATAATGGCAAAATGAAAGTGCTGATGATTCACGGCGTGGGCGAGCATTTACCCGGCTATGCCACTGAATTTGCTGAAAAATTGGCGAAAGTGCTGAATTTAACCGTGATGTCGAAACAGCATAAAAATATTGCTTTGACGGATTCTGCGGATAAATCGAAAAAACTGGGAAATTTGCGAATTGAGCGTTTTTTGGATAAATCGCAAACTAAAGAGCTGTTATTTTATGAATTAACGTGGTCAGAAATCACTGCCAAGCAAAAGGAAGTGCTGGCGTATGATAATTCGGGTGAATATTCGTTTCGGCGGGCGAAAATCAATGATTTGATGAAGAAGTTTTCCAATGACACCGGCCCCGACCCGATTATTTATTTAGGCGATAGTAAAAACGCTATTTTAGCGGCATTTGTACAGGCTTTTTGCTGGATGACTAGCGGCGGTTGGGAGCAATTGCCGAAAGAGGGGGCGCAAAGTTGCAGTTTAAATTCGCTTGCGCCTGTGCAAACCATTGCGCATGACCATTATGCGTTTGTGGCGCATAGTTTAGGCAGTCGGATTACCATTGATGGCTTGCAATTTATTGCGGAAAAATTGGGTTCTGCGCAACAGCAAAGTCATTCTGAGGAACAAAAACAGTTGGCGGCGGTGCTGAAAGAGAAGCATATTCCGATTTATATGTTGTCGAATCAGTTGCCGATGTTGCAATTGGGGCGAAAATTGCCGCAGTTGTATGGAAAAACGGTGGAATATTGTCAGCGCAGTGGGGCGCATTATGCGGAGCGGATGTTGGCGAAAACGTCGATTATTGCCTTTAGCGATCCGAATGATTTGTTGAGTTATGCGATTCCTGAGAGTTTTGCGGAAAAATATTTAGATTCGCGCCTTTGTGTTGAGGTGACGAATATCAATATTAATGTGGCGCGGGTGTTTGATGTGTTTGGTTTGGGTGAGGTGGCTAATCCTTTGGATGCGCATATTGGTTATGATACCGATGATCGGGTGGTGGGGTTGATTGCGAAAGGGATTGGCAATGAAAATACGGCGGATATTGTGAAACAGCGGTGTCGCTGGATTGAGACGATTGATTAAATATTGAAAAATAAACAGGCTGAGATTTATGTCTATCAGAATATTTCGTTATAAATATGTTCCATTTAATGAAGGCTCGCTTGCAATTATCAAAGATGGAACAATGAAATTTACGAATCCAAAAGATTTTAATGACCCTTTTGATTGTTATCCAGAATTAGATATAAAAGCAAGTTTGAAGTTTGTAAGGAAAACAATAACAGCAGATGAAAAAAGTAAAGTAGATAATATTCTTAAACAGAAGAAAGGAAGGCTATCACCTGCGAAAAAATTGTTAGAACGTCAGAAGTATCTAAATAAACCCAAATATACCTCAGAAGAGTATTTTGAAAAATTTAATAATGTTGGCATTTGCTGTCTATCAAGAAACCCACTGAATTTACTCATGTGGGCACATTATGCAAGTGAACATAAAGGATTCGTTGTAGAGTTTTCCATTCCTGTTAGAACTGATAACGAATTAACTGAGTTTGCAAAGTCAATTACTAAAGTTATTTTATCGAACGAAGTGCGGCTTGATGATATTCGAAAACTTCGTTTTGATGGTATTCAGAAACTTTTACCTTCAAAAGTTGTGTATAAACAAGATAAACCGATAATTAATTCTCCAGACGCATTTCAAAAACAGTTTCTAACCAAGTCATTGGATTGGAAATATGAACAGGAAGAGAGAGTTATTGATGATATAAGAAAAGCAGGAATACATTTTTATAACAGAGAACAAATTCTAAAATCAGTTATTGCTGGTATGCGAATGAGTGATGATAATTTTGAGATATTAAAAAAAACAATTGATGCTGTAAATAAAGAGCTTGGAATTAATGTAACGATTCACAAAGCGCAAGCCGTAAAAGGAAAGTTCGCGCTTTTTGTTCCTGATAGGGATGATTTGAATATCCATAATGATGACAATATAACGTTATCTTAACCTTCACAAAAACTAACAGAGTTTTTTATGTTCACCGGAATCATTTTAGCCATCGGCAGCATTGCCGCCATTCAACCCAAAGGCGGCGACGTGCGCCTCACCATCAACACAGGCAAACTCTCTTTGCGCGATGCCAACTTAGGCGACAGCATTGCCGTAAATGGCGTATGTTTAACCGCAGTCGAACTCGGCAACCAGCACTTTTGCGCCGATGTATCGAATGAAACCCTCTCCTGCACCACGCTCAATCACGCCACCATCGGCACACCGGTGAATTTAGAACTCGCCTTAACGCCCACCACCCGCTTAGGCGGTCACATCGTCAGCGGACACGTTGACGGCATCGGCACACTGATTGAGAAAAAAAATGACGGACGCTCGATTCGCTTATCATTCAAAGCCCCCGACACGCTGGCAAAATACATCGCCGAAAAAGGCTCAATCTGCATTAACGGCATCAGTTTAACCGTCAACAGCATCAACGGCGCGGTATTTAGTGTTAATATTGTGCCCCACACTTTGCAAGAAACCACGCTCGGCATAGCAGAAGTGGGCAATCAGGTGAATTTGGAAGTCGATTTATTAGCGCGATACATGGAACGCTTAATGAAAGGCGAAAAAGCCGCGCATCCCACCTCAAATGTGACGTTAGATTTATTGCAACAATCGGGATTTATTAAATAGGTGACTTATTGAATTATCTGCGCCTAATAATCGGTTTTACAAAAGTATTGAAACAATAAATATAGTTAGAACTGATTAATTTAACCGTATTGCCTAAAAGCGTTTAAAACCTATCTCATTGATTTTAAAAAACTATGAACACAACGGAAGAAATTATTGCTGATATTCAGCAAGGCAAAATGGTCATTATTATGGATGATGAAGACCGCGAAAACGAAGGCGATTTAGTGATGGCGGCATCTTTTACCCGCCCTGAAGATGTTAATTTTATGGCGCGATACGGACGCGGTTTAATTTGTTTGACGTTGACCAAAGAACGCTGTCAGCAATTAAAATTGCCGTTGATGGTGGACGAAAATAAAACCCCGTATTCCACGAATTTCACCGTCTCCATTGAAGCGGCAAGTGGCGTAACGACTGGCATTTCAGCAGCCGACCGCGCACGAACCATTCAAGCAGCGGTGGCGAAGGATGCAAAAGCCGATGATTTAGTGCAACCGGGACATATTTTCCCGTTAATGGCGCAAGCCGGTGGCGTGTTAAATCGTGCTGGACACACCGAAGCGGGCTGTGATTTTGCACGTCTTGCAGGCGTTGAACCGGCGGCGGTGATTGTGGAAATTTTGAATGAAGACGGCTCAATGGCGCGTCGTCCTGATTTGGAACGTTTTGCCCTGCAACATAATCTGAAAATTGGCACGATTGCGGATTTAATCCATTATCGCATTGCGCATGAAAACACCTTGGAGCGCGTCAGCGAATGTGCGTATCCCACTGAATTTGGTGAGTTTCGCTTGTATGCTTATCAAGATCGCAACGACAACAATTTGCATTTGGCTTTAGTGATGGGGCAAGTATCGGGTGATGAGCCTGTATTAGTTCGCGTTCATGCACGGAATTGGCTCGATGATATGTTTGCCTCAAAACGCAGCGATTGCAGTATGCCGATTCGGTTGGCGATGCAAAAAATTGCTGAAGAAGGACGCGGCGTGTTGGTGCTGATTCGGCAAAACGAGAACAATAAAGACTTGGCAGAATTAATTTATTCTTACCAATTGGCAGATAACGGCGTGCCACAAAATCATTCCAGTGATACCGCCGATTGGCGCACCACAGGCACAGGAGCGCGAATTCTGGCTGATTTAGGTGTGCATAAATTGAAAGTGCTGGGAACGCAGAAAAAATATATCGGCTTGTCGGGTTTTGATTTGGAAGTCGCCGAGCATGTGGGCTAACGTCAAAACTATCAGTTTAAAAAATTTTGTAATACTATTTAGATTAAGAGAAAAACTATGTCACAAATAAAAACCTTTGAAGGTCATTTTTCCGCGCAAGGCGGTAAGTTTTGTATTGTTGCTTCGCGCTTTAATAGCTTTATTGTCGATCAGTTGGAAAACGGCGCAATTGATGCGTTAGTGCGGCACGGAGCTAATAAAGACGATATTACGTTGGTGAGAGCTCCGGGCGCATTTGAATTGCCGATTGTGATTCAACGTGTGGCTGCCACTAAAAAATACGATGCAATTATTGCAGTGGGCGCGGTGATTCGTGGCGGCACACCGCATTTTGATTATGTAGCCGGTGAATGTGTAAAAGGTTTATCGCATGTATCTTTGCAATATGATGTGCCCGTGACGTTTGGCGTATTAACTGTTGATACGATTGAGCAAGCGATTGAGCGAGCTGGCACAAAAGCAGGGAATAAAGGCGCGGAAGCGGCTCTTTCTGCAATTGAAGTGGTGAGTTTGTTTAAAAGCATGGAAAGTTAATTCGTTTAGCGAAACTTTTTGAGTGCTGATTTGATTGAGAAGCCCTTGCTGCGAAAGTAGTGAGGGCTTTTTTTATACAAAGTAGGTTGTGCTTTGTGTATAGAAAATCTCTTTACATGACAAAAAATAACTCATTGAAAAGCTGACAAAATACTGACTTTTTGCGAAAGAAGATACAGAGTGCAGCAAATCAATGAGCTATAGAGGCTGTGAAAGTATTCAAAAAAACATCAAAATGTTATTTTTAAATTATTGATTTATCTATGATCCTGGAGTGCAAAACCTAGGTTTTGCACTCCAAAATGACAATACTTTCACAGCCTCTATAGCTAACGCACTATAAAGTGATTATAAAATACCAGATGAAAAAAGCTTCTCAACCAGCAATTCTCATTATGAACTTCTGTTAAGTAACTAATTGAAAAATAAACAATTATTTTTTAATCTTAGCCTTTAAAGTGAGTTTTTAGAATGAAATATATTCGCCAAAATAACTCATTTTTTGAATAAAGAGACTTTTTTGTTCAGAACTTAATCAATGCAAACATAATTTAAGCATTGATTGCGGTTGAAAATGGCTAAATTAAAAATCCCATTGTCTTATCTATTTGATTTTAAATGAGTTGCCATAATGAGAATTGCTGGGCTTATGCGGAGTTGTAAAATTTAAGGACTGCGTAACTCAGTTAATTAATCTAGTTTTTCTAAGCGCAAATATTGATATAAATCATCTTTGTTGAGACCTGTCAGGTCTGTTCTCGCTTGATAAACCACTTGCAGCAAAGCCTCCGTCCGCGCTGGAAAGCCATTGTGCAAATAACTTTGTAATTTCTCACGCACGGCCTGTTTAAACTCATCTGCACCCGATGTCGTGTTGCTTAAATTATCAACGCTAACATCAAATTTAATGCCACTGGCTAATGACAATGCCCATTCAAAAGCCTGAGGCACAACTTCACAACTAAAAAACAATTCTTGTTGCGCTTGCGTTCTGCCATCTGGCGCGTACCAATAGCCATAATCAGGCAATTTGCGCCGCTCTTCCCCTGCCACACACCAATGCGCCAGTTCATGCAAAGCACTGCGAAAATAGTCGTGCGTAAATTGAATTTGGGCAGGCTCGCCCAGTTGTGCGGGTTGATAGAAAGGCTCAGAAAAACCACCAATTAACACGGTGTGATAATTTTTCAGATAATGCTGATTAATAACAGAGATAAAATCGGATAAATTCATGTGTGGAACTAACACTGGCTTTTCAGGTTTAAAAACCTGAAAAGCCTTAGATTGTTTTTAAAGTCTTGCTGCGATTTTTTTCTTAGCCGCTAAATTTGCACCGTTGGTATTAGGATAATTTTGAATAACATAATCAAAATATTCTTTCGCTTTCGGTTTATTGTTCAGAACCAACAAAGTGTCACCCATTTTGAACATCGCATCAGGAATTTTGTCACTTTTCGGGTAATTGCGAGCGACGAGGTCAAATGCTCGCACTGCCCCTGTTTTATCGCCTTTATTCAGCAATGCTACGCCTATCCAATATTGCGAATTATCCGCATAATCACCGTTAGGATAAGTGGTTATAACACTTTGAAAGCCTTGTTGTGCTTGTGTGTAATCACCTACTTTTAACGCATTAGAAGCATTGTTATAACGCGTTTTTTCGTCAGCAAGAGCACCTGCGGGTACTGAGGCAATGAACGCTGGCGCAGCATTAGCAACTTTGCCACCGCCTAAATCGGCAACTCGTTTTTGCAAATCTGCATTAACACGTTGCAAATAATCAATTGCGTTGCTTTGTTCTTGAACTTTATTTTTTAAATCATTAACGTCTGATTGCACTTTGTTCAAGTTAGTCACTTGATCATAGCTAGGAATCGTTTGTGCAGGAACATTCGCAGGCGGAACTGAATTGCTATTCGTTGAACTGTCTAATACAGGAGGTCCTGCATATACATTAGTAACACACGCAGTTAAAAGAAGAAAGTAAGGTATTTTCATTGTAAATTCTCTGTGGTTAAAGAAAGGTATCAGTTAAGGATAGTTTATCCAACGAATTCTGGGGAGTTTTTTTTAATAAAATTGTGCAAAAATACGACTACGTTTAGCGTTTGTTTTTTTCAGCACAATGAATACACGTTCCGATAAATGGCAGAATTTTTAAGCGTTCAGGGTTTACAGGCTCGCCACATTCCACACACATTCCATAGTCGCCTTCATCAATTCTTTTAATGGCTTGTCTAACTTGCGCTATTTCATCGCGAGTGAAATTTCCTAAAAAATCAACGACTTCACTATTTTCAAGCTCGGTTGCTTGTTCTTCAAAATCATGTGATAACGGCTCATTAGCGTGGGTGATGTTGTCGGTTATTTTATGGAAGCGTTGTTCTAATTCAGCTAATAATGCCACTAATTGACTGCGCACTTCGGTATAGTTATCCATGTTTTTAGTTTTGTTTTGAGTTGTGACCAGTGCGTTATTGTAGCAAAGTTCCGCTGAAATCGCTGTGCGGATAAAGATGACGGCTTCAAGATAAAACCATTAAAATGGCGATGTTTGCGGTTTGTGGCTCATCATTAAACCGAGTTTTTACTGACGGTAACTATCTCATTCCAAAAATTTAACAAACAATCCCAACATAATGACCACTACTAATCTCTATACCAAATTAAAACAAGCCAAAACCGAAGAAGATGTAAAAGATATTTACATCAAGGCTCTTAATCTCAAAAGCTATAACAAAGGCGTTTTCAATGTTGACCTCAGCACCGAAGAAATTTGGTTTGAAGCTAAAAACAACAGCAAACATTCTTTTTATAAAATGTTCACGCAATTGCTGGCTTATGTTCAAGATGCGTTAAACAAAGGCGAAACTGTACCGCCGTTATTAGCGGTGATTGACACAGAAAAAGCAGCATTAATGAAAACAGAGGATGTATTGCCGTTTTTAGAAAAAAAGACAATCAAATGGGGACAATCTGCCAGCCGCGTTACGCCCGAAGCCTTAACCGAAGTTTCGGCACACATCGGCGCGTATTTTGTTTCATTCTATCTGGAAGCGCATGAAGACGAATTTATTAACATCGTTAGAGAGGCGATTGAGTCGCGTGAAATTATTGGCAGGCAAATTACGCCCTATAATTTAAAACAAGTGTTTGATAAATGGGTTGCAATGATTGGGCGCAACCTTGTTGGCGCAGAAGAAAAAGATTACAACGCGCTGTTTTTTGCCGACATTATGCACGATGGCAAATGCGCTACGCATGATAATTTAACCGCGCGATTATTGCAGGATTGTTACAAGCCCGTTTTTGCTTTGCAGGGTCAGTTGTACGAGTTAAATCAGCAAAAAACTTATCGTGAATTTTGGCGCATTTATGTTAAACCGCCCAAACAAGAATACCGCGATAAATTATTAGAACGCCGTGATACGTTAATTCCAATTAACGAGCGCAGTTTTAAAGGCGCGTTTTATACGCCACTCAATGTGGTGGATAAAGCTTACGACAAACTCAGTGAAATTTTAGGCGAGAGCTGGCAAGAGGATTATATTATTTGGGATATGTGTTGCGGTGTCGGTAATTTGGAAGTGAAGCATTCCAATCCGCGCAATATTTATATGTCCACGTTAGACCAAGCGGATATTGATGTGATGAAATCGACTAAAACTTGTTCCTCTGCGTATCGTTTTCAATACGATTATTTGAACGATGATATTAGCGATAATGGCAAGATTGATTACAGCCTGACCAACAAAATCCCTGAGAGTTTGCGCAAGGCTATAGCTGAGGGGAAAAAGATTTTAGTTTTGATTAATCCTCCGTATGTGGAGGCTGGAAATCGGGGAAATATTGCTGTTGATGAAGATGATACTGATACAAAAGGGGGAGTTTCTAAAACTAAAGTTTCTAAAATAATGACAGCATACGGCAAAGCAAGTAACGAACTTTTTGCCCAATTTGTAGCACGAATTGCTCAAGAAATACCTAACGCAACATTAGCCATGTTTAGCACCATGAAATATGTCAACGCGCCCAATTTTGAAAAATTTAGACAGGCTTGGAATGCGCAATATTTAGGTGGCTTCGTAGTTCACAATCAAGCTTTTGATGGAATGAGTGGGGAGTTTCCGATTGGCTTTTTGTGTTGGAAAACAAACGAAAACATTAAAAATACAATTTCTGAAGTGCGTGTTGACGTATTTGATAAAAGGGTACAGCCAATGGGTGAAAAGCTTTTTTATAACTTACCCAGCAGCTCTTTTCTTAATGTTTTTGCTGTTCGCCCAAGAGCCAACAAAGAGCTTGTATTGCCATTAAAAAATGCAATTTCGCCATCAACAGCAAGCCCAAGAGTTAAAACATGGGCTGACAATGCAATTGGTTATATGCACTGTGATGTCAATGATTTGCAACATGCTGAACAAGGAACAACGATTTATTCATCTGTTTTTGGTGGAGGTAATGGATTTTATTTAACACCTGAGAATCTTTGGCAATCGGCAGTTGTTTTTTCTGTTCGCTGCCTTGTTAAACCCACTTGGTTAAACGACCGCGACCAGTTCTTACAGCCGACAAAAGAACTTAATGATGAGTTTAAAAATGATTGTTTAGTCATGATGCTTTTTAACAGGAAAAATAGAGCCGCCAGCGCAAACGATTTGGAATGGAACGGCAAAAAGTGGGCGATTGTGAATCACTTTATTCCCTTTACAGAAAATGAAGTTAATGCAAATGGACGCTTTGAATCGGATTTTATGGTGTGCTATTTAAAAAACAAACAAATTTCTAAAGAAGCCATAGCCGTTTTGGATGCAGGGCGGGAATTATGGAAGGCTTATTTCTCACAAACCGATGATTATAAAACACAGGAAGAATTGAAATTAAATCGCCCTGATGTGGGCTGGTATCAAATCCGCAACGCTTTGAAAAAACGCATTGAAACGCCAGTTGATTTTGCTGATTTTGAAACGGCTTACAAAATTTTGAGCGACAAATTACAACCGCAAGTGTTTGAATTAGGTTTTTTGCGAGCTTAAGCGTTGCATAACGACTAGCAGTCCTTTGAGGACTGCCAGTCGTGAAAACTTATATTGAACTGGAAGACAACTAAAATAGTCTTTTTGATTTAAAAATGTAGAAGGAAAACTTTAATGGGACAATTTGCATCATTCGCCGATTTCTTAGAAATGGGCAAACACGGACTCTACGTCTGGTTAAGTTACGGTATTGCCTTAGTCATTATCCTATACAATGTCATTGCCGTAATCTTAAACAAACGGCGATTTTTTAACGAAGCCAAACGTCGCTTAAGACGTGAGCAACAACTATGACTCCAAAACGCAAAAAACGCTTAACGATTATCTTAGCGATCGTGCTTGGCAGCAGCATTGCTGTGGGCTTAACGCTGTACGCACTGAAACAAAACATCAATTTATTTTATTCCACCACTCAAGTTGCGAAAGGCGAAGCTCCCCAAGATGCGCGGATTCGCGTCGGCGGGATGGTGATAAAAGGCAGTTTGAAACGCTCGCCCAACTCGTTGCGGGTTGAATTTAAAATCACTAATTATGAACACGATGTCACCGTCGTTTTCACCGGAATTTTGCCGGATTTATTCCGCGAAGGACAAGGGATTATTGCGCAAGGTAAATTAGACGCAAGCGGCATTTTTCAAGCCGATGAAGTGCTAGCCAAACATGATGAGAATTATATGCCACCGGAAATTAAAGACAGTTTGAAACACAAACCCGCCGAGGTCGCCAAATGATTCCTGAAATGGGTGAATTCGCGCTAATTTTAGCGTTTTGTTTTTCGGTGTTATTAGCCACTATCCCGCTCTACGGCGCGACGGTGAACAATGCTGTGTGGATGAGTTTTGCCAAACCGTTGGCACGCGGACAATTTTTGTTTGTGGCGATAAGTTTTGTTTGCCTCGCTTATGCGTTTTCGCAAGATGATTTCACGGTGAAATATGTCGCCGAGCATTCCAACAGTCAATTACCGATGCAGTTTAAACTCAGTGCGGTGTGGGGCGGACACGAAGGCTCGTTATTACTGTGGGCGTTTATTCTTAGCGGTTGGACGGTAGCGGTCAGCTTATTTAGCCGCGCTTTGCCGCTGGATATGCTGGCGCGTGTGTTAGCGGTGATGGGGATTATTGCCGTCGGTTTTGACTTGTTTTTATTGGAAACCTCCAGCCCATTTTTACGCCTATTACCTGAAGCACCTGCCGATGGCGCGGATTTAAACCCGCTGTTGCAAGATTTTGGCTTAATCGTGCATCCACCGATGTTATATATGGGCTATGTCGGCTTTTCCGTTGCGTTTGCGTTTGCGATTGCCGCGTTACTGTCAGGGCGTTTAGATGCGGCGTGGGCGCGTTGGTCACGTCCTTGGACAAATTTGGCATGGGCGTTTTTAGGGATGGGCATCACGCTGGGCAGTTGGTGGGCGTATTACGAACTCGGTTGGGGCGGTTGGTGGTTTTGGGATCCGGTTGAAAATGCTTCGTTAATGCCTTGGCTGGTCGGCACGGCGTTGATTCACTCTTTAGCAGTAACGGAAAAACGCGGCGTGTTTAAAAGTTGGACAGTGTTGCTGGCGATTTTCGCCTTTTCTTTGAGCTTGCTCGGTACGTTTTTAGTGCGCTCCGGTGTGCTCACTTCGGTTCATGCGTTTGCTTCAGACCCCAAACGCGGCTTATTTATTTTGGTGTTATTAGCAATTACAATTGGTGGCTCGCTAACGTTGTATGCGTTCAAAGCTCCGAATGTGAAAAGCGAAGCGTTATTTTCCTGGGCTTCGCGCGAAACTTTTTTACTCATCAATAACTTGTTGTTAACTGTGATGGCAGCAACGGTGTTATTAGGTACGCTGTATCCGTTGTTATTAGATGCAATGGGCGGCGGTAAAATTTCGGTGGGGCCGCCGTATTTTAACGCGCTGTTTGTGCCGATTATGGGCACAATGGCTGTCGCATTAGGGATTGCCACTGCCGCACGCTGGCGGGAAACTTCGCTGGCATTATTTATCAATACTTTATGGAAACCTGCCGCAGCCAGCGTATTGTTTGCACTGGTTTCTGCATTCACCTACGGCAAAGAATTTCATTTTGCCGTTTTCATCGGCATGTTTTTAAGTTTTTGGGTGATTTTTACCGTTACACAAGATTTTCTGCATAAATTCAATAACGCTAACAGTATCTTAGAAAAATTAAGCAAATTATCCTTAAGCTATTACGGAATGATGGTTGCGCATTTCGGCGTAGCGGTGGTGGCAATAGGAATTACGCTGGTTTCCCATTACAGTGAAGAGCGTGATATTCGGATGGCAGTGGGTGATACTTTGGATTTAGCAGGCTATCATTTTGAATTTAAAGGCTCAACGCATGTCGAAGGTGAAAATTATGTTGCAGAACGTGGGGCTTTATTAATATCAAAAAATGGTACGGAAGTAACAACGTTAAATCCTGAAAAGCGCAATTATAATGCGCAACGCTCCATGATGACGGAGGCAGCGATTGATCCGGGGTTGTGGCGTGATTTATATGTCGCGTTGGGCGAGCCTTTGGACAATGGCGCGTGGGCAGTGCGCATTCAGTATAAACCGTTTGTGCGCTGGTTGTGGTTGGGAGGGATTTTGATTGCAGCGGGTGGATTATTGACGGTGGCGGACAAGCGGTATCGGAAAAAATCCGCCGTTATTTAATTAAAATCTCACATTTTTATTATCGAAATGGTTAAGTAAAACCGACACGTTTTTTATGAGAAACCTGTTTTAGTCGCAAAAAATGAGAGAAAAGCCTGTATTAAAACGTTTCTTAGGAATGAGAACGAAACAACTTATGCAAGTTTATTTTGTGTAGGTGCGGATTTATCCGCACTGTACGAATGAGTTCGTACCTACAGTTGTCGATCTTATTTCATGCACGTTGCTTAGCTACTGAGTGATTGAAATTATTGAATAGAAATAGGAAAAAAAATGCAAACAATTAGCCAATTTTACGGAATTACTATTAGCATGTCTTTTGAAGAAAATGAGCCGCCGCATTTTTACGCACAATATAATGAACACATAGCGGCAGTTAATATTCTCTCACTTGAAATAATCAAAGGAAAAATAACACGCAGAGCACTGAATTTAATTTTGGAATGGACGGAATTGCGTCAAAAAGAATTACTTAAGAATTGGGAAAAATGTTCCTTAAATCAAGAGCCGGATAAAGTGAAACCTTTGCATTAAGGATGCAGTCGTGAATTATAAAAGTATTGAAATGCCAATCATATCTTCAAAAAAAACGAAAATTACAGCACGTTATCAGGTCTTTCTTAGCATTGTGTTTTGCTTAATCAGTACGCATTTACACGCAGAAACTAAAATTGCTATTTTGGATTTTGAATTAAATGATGTGACACTTGCACCACGCATTCCTGCGGAAATTGAAAGAACTGCCAGTATTAAAGGCATGTTAGAAGGGGAATTGAAAAAAGCCGATTACAAAATAATCGCCATTGATTTAAGCAAACAGCAGCAAGCGAATGCAGGTTTTGGCTATCTTTTTGATCACAATGACGTTGCTGCTGCTCTGGCTAAAAAATCCGGCGCAGATTATGTGTTAGTCGGCAGATTGCATAAACCCAGTTTTTTATTCGCTTACATCATCGGGCATTTAGTGAATGCCCATAACGGCACGTTGCTAGGCAATTACACCGTAGAAACCAAAGGGGGCGACAAAAAACTCACCTTGAAAGCAGTGGAAACTTTTGCCGACAACATCGACAACGATTTAGATAATAAATATACCCCGCCACCACCTGTCAGCAGATAAATGCTGCGTATATCATAGAAATATGCAGTGCGTGTCAGCGACAATTCTTGTTTTTAATTCCTACATCACATTCATTTTTGGAGTCAATCATGCGTAAATTATTATTTTCACTTTTAGGCAGTTCGCTGCTGCTATCTGCTGGCAGTATTCAGGCAGCGGCTACGCCAAGTGTCGTGGAATTGCAAACAAACCTAGGCACAATAGCAATTTCACTGGATTATCAGCACGCGCCAATCAGTGCTAATAACTTTATAACTTATGTCAATGCTGGTTTTTATAAAGACACGATTATTCATCGCATGATTAAAGGGTTTATGATGCAGGGCGGTGGCGTGAATAAAGCTGATGGGGTGTTTAAAGCGGCTCTGGCTGCGCCAATTACCTTGGAATCAACCAATTTGACAGGTTTGAGCAATGTGGCAGGCTCGGTGACAATGGCTCGCACCAATGATCCTAACTCTGCAACTTCGCAGTTTTTTATTAACTTTGTGGATAATAAAAGTTTAGATTACGCCAGCGCGACCAGCCCAGGCTATGCCGTTTTTGGAAAAGTTGTTGTGGGTATGCCACTGGTAAAAAGGATTGAAACCTTTGTGACACCAACGACAGCATTTACCATGCTAGGTAAATTAGGCAACAAATTAAGTTTAGGTTGCAGTACAACCACGCCGTGCAGCACTTTTCCTGATCTGCCTTTTGTGAATGCGACTGATTTTGTAAGCATAGATGCGGTTTACACAAATGATGTTTGGGATACCACTGTTTCTAAAACCAGAGTGAGATTAAGTGGCTCAGGTAGTCTGACGAGTTGGCCTGTGGGAATAAATTGCGGAACAAGCTGCCAACTTTCTCAAACCGTAGGTTCTACATTAAAGTTGGTGGCAAAACCGGCTATAGGTTACGGTTTTACGGGGTGGAGTGGTGATTGTGTCGGGATAAATAAAAGTATTTCAATTAATACTAAACTTGGAAATCACAACTGCACGGCAATTTTTACTAAATTGTAAAAACCGTTAAAACTGGCAGTTTTTTTAAAGGCTGCCAGTTGTTCAAAACAGCCGATTAATCACTGAGGTTATGCAAAATTAAGTGATTGTTGTCGATACAATCTTCTGAAATTTACAAAACGAGAGGTCGTCTTTAAAAATTTTTTGCTTAACTTACATCTGAATTTTTTGCGCCGCTACGATTAATATTTTCTGTGTAAAGTGCATAACATTCATGTTATGCAGACTGCTTGAGTTGTCCACGAAAAGCACGAAAGACACGAAAAATAGGCGGTTAAAATTTAGGGGGGCTGTCGAAAAAGTCAAATACAGCACTGCCTATTCGTGATTTTTGTGTTTTTCGTGGCAAAATGGGTTTCATGCCTAACATTAGTTAATCAGTTATCGCTTTGTCCTTTTGCTTGTAAAACCACATTTGATAAATGCTGACAACAATCTGCATTCCCATTGAAAACCCCATTAACGCACCGCAACCTACCACTACATAAGCAAATTCTGGAATGCTTTTGGTGATAAACCAAGATAATACGTCCAACAACATCGCAACAAAAGGAATAACGACCGCTATTCGTTTTACATAAACATTCATGTGACACAGAATAAAAATTTTGCCGACAAAAAACAAAATAAAGGCAATTCCAAATAAATGAATATGCGAGACTCTAATTAAGGCGGGAATTGGTTTTCCATCACTATGCGCAACTTCAGCAACTCCGGCATAGTTGGTTAAATCAGGCAAAGAGGCGTTGATGCTCGGCGTGTGACACAAAATACAATCGCGGTTTAAAATCGGCGCAATTTTTTCTTTATAAGCATCTTCCTCCGCGCCTTCATAAACCCATTTTAAAATCACTTCTTTATCCGATTTATATTTCAAGTTTGCTTCCATAATGCCATTAATCGCAGCTCCTAGCCGAGTTTGACTGTTTGAGCCATGATACATTGCCACTATGTCATTTACAGACAAACCTGCTACGCCGTCGCGACCTTGATAGGTGTAATACAAATTCGCTAGAGCAGTTAAATACCCTAAACCGATGGTTAATAAAAAAACGGTGTTTAAAATTTTTTCACTGATAGAAATGTCAGCAAAACGACTGTAATGTTTGACCATAGCGTCACCTTGAAATGATATGTTTAACTACAATGTTGAAATAAGCATAAATAGTAGCGTAGAGTATGGATTAATGGCGACTGAATGTGTGGGTTTTAGAAAAAACAGAGGTTAAAAACTTATTCCTAAGCAAAAAGTGTGTTTTTTCGATAAGATTTCTATCTCAACAGTCTCTTATTCATTGCTTGATGTATCATATAAGCTATTCTTAAATCTCGTGATCCTAATGCTGTTCATTAAAAATAATTAAACTTCACTATACGGCAAAACATAATGGTTTCTTCTAAAATATCAGGTTTTACACTACTTGAGTTGGTCATAGTCATGGTTATTGTTGGGGGCTATATGCTGTTTCATTCGCCAGCGCATGAAAAATATTTAATGCGAACTAAACGTGTTGATGCTAAAAAAGCCTTGGTTAATCTTTGGCATGAACAAGAAGTCTATCAACAAACTTGTGGTCGCTATGCTGCCATTATTGCTGCAAACACCACCTGCGTCACAGGTAGCACGAAAGAGAGTGATTTCACGCTAAAGGCAAGTAATATTTCACCCAAAGGTTATTACCAACTGAGTGTTGTTTCAGCAACAGCAACAACCTATACATTACAAGCAGTACCTATGGCGGATAAACAACAAGCTAAAGATATTAATTGCGCTAAGCTAACGCTGGATAATGTAGGAACTAAACAATCTTTTAATCATCAGAATCAACCAACCGCTGAATGTTGGCAAAAATAACACACAGTTGCTATAAAAAGCCTCATTTTAGTTTTATATTTTTATGTGCAACCGCTAAAAACATTATCATTTTTCAATAACTTATTAATGAATCCCCCCGCATTCCCTCCTGCCATTTTTTTAATGGGCCCTACTGCCTCAGGAAAAACTCAATTATCCGTGCAACTTGCTCAGGCTTTAAATGCTGAAATTATCAGCGTGGATTCGGCGTTAGTTTTTAAAGGCATGGATATTGGTACGGCAAAACCTACGCTAGAAGAACGCGGCGGCATTCCGCATTATTTGATTGATATTCTTGATCCTAGCGAATCGTATTCCACAGGACAATTTAGAAATCAAACGTTGACATTGATGGCGGACATCAGTGCTCGCGGAAAAATACCGTTGTTAGTGGGCGGTACAATGTTGTATTTCAATGCCTTATCTCAAGGCTTAGCCACTCTGCCTGAAGCCAGCCCTGAAATTCGGGCAAAATTAGAACAAGAATTAGCCGAGCACGGCAAACAAGCGCAATATGAAAGATTATTGCAAGTTGACCCACAAGCTGCTGCAAGAATTCACCCAAACGACCCACAACGGATTCAACGCGCTTTAGAAGTTTATGAAATCAGTGGTAGACCTTTGACAGATTTTTTTCAAGAAACAGACAATGATTTACCCTACAACGTGATTAAATTAGTGATAGCTCCTGAAGATAGAGCGATTTTGCATAAAAAAATTGCGCTGCGGTTTCAGCAAATGCTGGCAAATCATTTTATGGATGAGGTTGAATCGCTTTACCAACGTGGTGATTTAACGCCAGCACTCCCCGCGATTCGTGCGGTTGGTTATCGTCAAGCATGGTCTTATTTGGAAGGTGAATATGATTTACCGACGATGACCGAAAAAGCGATTATAGCGACTCGGCAATTAGCTAAACGCCAATTTACATGGCTTAGAAGAGAAACTCAGGCGCATTGGCTGCAAACCGGCTCTGAAAACTTACCTACTCAGGCGTTAGAAAAAATAAACTTCGCAATTGAGGATTGAAATGAGCGTGATAACCTTGTAAATTGAGAATTAGCCCCCAGTTTACCCACTTGAATCATCTAGCTGCGGTTCAGCTTCTGAATGCTAAAGTTGGAAACAGATTTTTTAATCTATCGTTATGGCGGATAAATGTACGCACAAATGCTAAATAACAAGGAGAAATAGGATGTCGAAAAGCCAAAATTTGCAGGATACTTTTTTAAATAACCTCAGAAAAGACCATATTCCTGTATCAATATTCTTAGTGAATGGAATTAAATTACAAGGAAAAGTCGATTCGTTTGACCAATATGTCATCATGCTGAAAAACACTGTCAGCCAAATGGTCTATAAACACGCAATTTCTACAATTGTGCCCGGCAAACCCGTGAAAATGTCAGATTCTGACGAAGATGGCGATGAATAAAATATCGTTCACTTTGGAGATTATTTTTGTTTGAGCGTCCAGATGCGGGTGAGCGAGCTGTCCTTGTTCATCTTACCTTTCAAGCAGATAGCGAAGATTTGTTTGAACTCAAAGAGCTGGCTAAATCCGCAGGTGCGGAGCCCGTTTTTGTTTTAACAGGCAATAGACGCAGCCCTGATCCTAAATATTTTATCGGCACAGGCAAACTTGATGAACTTAAAGCGGCTGTTGCCAGCTATGAAGCCGATTGTGTGCTGTTTAATCACCCTTTATCCCCTAGCCAAGAGCGCAATTTAGAACAAGCGTTAGAAGTTCGCGTGGTGGATAGAAATGGCTTGATTTTAGATATTTTTGCGCAACGGGCACAAACTTTTGAGGGCAAATTGCAAGTTGAATTAGCCCAGTTAAAACATTTATCAACGCGCTTAATTCGCGGCTGGACGCATTTAGAACGGCAAAAAGGCGGTATTGGTTTACGCGGCCCTGGCGAAACCCAATTAGAAACCGATAGACGCTTAATTGGCGTGCGAATTGATTTAATCCAACGTCGTTTGGAAAAAGTCGAAAAGCAACGTCATCAAGGTCGCAGTAAACGTAAAAAAGCAGAAGTTCCCACCGTTTCGCTCGTTGGTTACACCAATGCTGGCAAATCAACGTTGTTTAATCGTCTGACAGGCGCGGATATTTATGTTGCCGATCAATTATTTGCTACGTTAGACCCCACCTTACGTCTGTGCGCTCTTCACGATGGCACGCAATTAGTCTTGGCGGATACTGTCGGATTTATTCGTCATTTACCACATGAATTAGTTGCCGCTTTTCGCTCTACGCTTCAAGAAGCCAGTGAAGCAGATTTGCTTCTGCATGTCATTGACGCAAATAGTGAAGATAGAGACGAAAAAATCACGCAAGTTAATCACGTTTTAAAAGAAATCTCCGCCGATAAAATTCCGCAGTTACAAGTTTTTAATAAAATTGATGGCTTAGAAAACGTAGAGCCTCATATCGACCGTGATGAGCACGGCAAACCACAAAGAGTTTGGATCTCAGCGCAAACTGGAGCGGGCATTGATTTGTTATATCAAGCCTTAGCAGAATTATTTGCCAATACGAAAACAACGATTAATTGCCGATTATTGGCACATCAAGGTGATGTGTATGCCAAATTATTTGTGTTCACCAAAATTTTAACCGAACACGTTAATGATGACGGTAGCCGAGATTTAACTATTGAAATGGATAAAAAACATTTAGGCTTATTAAAAACTGTGCAAATTAAAAGCGAATTAATTTAAATGCCTAGCTGTGCTGTTTTTAGAAAAATATTGCCTAACTGCTCATAAACGCCATGATTTACGATAGAATATACCGTTTAAACAAAAACGCACTTTCAAACCTATTAATATTGAAAGTGCGTAAAATTTTTGAAGAACCCCAACTGGAGTATGTATATGTCCTGGAATAAACCCGGTGGCGATGATAAGGATCCCTGGAGCGATCGAGAAGATCAGAATGCGCCTCCTGATTTGGATGAGGCAATTCGCTCTTTGCAAAAAAAAATAGCTAGTATTTTTGGCTCTAATAATGGCGGAGAGGGTGGTGATTCTAACAATGGCGACAGCAACAACTCTTCTACTGATCCAGTAAAAAGTTTGGGGATTCTCGCAGCAGGTGCTGTGGTATTGTGGGCAGCCAGCGGCTTTTACATCGTTGATGAGGGTAATCATGGTGTGGAAACTCGATTTGGGAAATACGTTGCCACGACACAAGCGGGTTTAAATTGGCATTTTCCAGCTCCCATTGAACAAGTGGATATTGTTAATGTTAAAAAACAACAATTTATCGAAATTGGTTATCGCTCAGCTGGGGATAGACAAAGCGCGGATGGTGGTATTCCTAAAGAAGCGTTAATGCTAACGCAAGATGAAAATATTATTGATGTGCGCTTAGCAGTGCAGTATCAGGTTAAAGATGCCAAACAATTTTCATTTAATTTGGTTGATCCTGCTGGAACTTTAATACAAGTGACTGAAAGTGCTGAACGTGGCGTGATCGGTAGCAATAAAATGGACTTTGTATTAACAGAAGGCCGTAGTGAAATCGTGTCGCAAATTAAACAAGAAATCCAAACAGTGATGGATTCTTATCAATCGGGTATTCAAATTACCAGTGTAAACTTGCAAGATGCGCAACCGCCTGAACAAGTTCAAAGTGCATTTGAAGATGCCATTAAAGCGCGTGAAGACAAACAGCGTTTAATCAACGAAGCAGAAGCTTATTCTAACGATGTCGTTCCTAAAGCACGCGGCGCGGCAGCTCGAAAAATCCAAGAAGCAGAAGGCTATAAAGAACAAGTCATTGCACAAGCAACCGGTGAAGTCAGTCGTTTTTCGCAACTCTTAAGTGAATATAAAAAAGCACCTGATGTCACTCGCCAACGCATGTATGTTGAATCAATGGAATCCATACTGAGCAAATCGAATACAGTGATGGTTGATGTAAAAAGCAACAATCTGTTTTTACCGCTGGATAAAATGATTCAAAAAGCAGCGACAACGCCAGAGAATGAAACGGCTGAAACAGCGATTGCAACGCCACCGCCAGTTGTAGAAAAAAAGGTGGTTGAACCGATAGTCAGAACATCGTCACGCGGACGTGAAGAAAGGGGTCGGGAATGATTCAAAATAAGATATTCGTAGCCGTTGCCACACTTATTTTCCTTAGTATGATGAGTGTCTTTACTGTTAGCGAAACTGAAAAAGCGATTAAATTTCGACTCGGCGAAATTGTAAAAGATGATTACGAGCCCGGAATTCACTTTAAATGGCCATTTATTAACAACGTTAAAAAATTTGATGCACGGATTCAAACGATGGATTCGCAGCCAGAACGTTTTTTGACGGCAGAAAAGAAAAATGTCATCGTTGATTCTTATGTAAAATGGCGTATTGGCAATGTCAAAACGTTTTACACTGTTGTAGCAGGCGATCCTAGTCAGGCAAATTTACGTTTAGATCAAATTATTAAAGATGCGTTTCGCAGCGAATTTAGCAAACGTACCATTAAGCAATTAGTCTCTACTGACAGAAAAGTGATTCGGGAAATTTTAATTAAAAACTCGAAACAAATTTCTGCGGATTTAGGCTTGCAAATTATTGATGTGCAAGTCAAACGGATTGATTTACCGCCTGATGTGAGTAATTCAGTCTTCTTGCGTATGGAAGCAGAGCAAGCAAAGGTAGCGCGTAAACTGCGTTCAGAAGGTGTTGAAAAAGCAGAGGGAATTCGCTCTGATGCTGACCGGCAAAGGGTTGTTGCTTTAGCAGAATCGTTTCGAGATGCAGAAAAATTACGCGGTGAAGGCGATGCCAAATCCTCTGAAATTTATGCAACCGCTTACGGTGCAGATGTGGAATTCTTTTCCTTTTATCGAAGTATGAATGCTTATAAAAATATTTTTTCAGATGCGAATAGGATGATAGTTGTAGAACCTAATTCTGACTTCTTTAAGTATTTTAAGAAACAGCAATAACAGATAACTTAACAGGGCGCGTCCCTTTTAAAATGTATCGCAACATCAAAAACGCTCCGCTTTGTCGGGGCGTTTTGTGTGAATGGACTATAAGAAATGTTACAGAAAGACCCTTGGTTATTGCCCGATGGCATTGAAGAAGTTTTACCTGATGATGCTAAATATTTGGAAGATTTACGTCGAAAAATATTAGATGTGTTTGCAACGTGGGGTTATCAACTTGTCATCCCGCCGTTTATTGATTATTTGGATTCTTTGCTCACAGGCTCAGGGCATGATTTGGAATTACAAACCTTTAAACTAACAGATCAATTAAGTGGTGAAATGTTGGGGGTGCGTGCTGACATGACTCCGCAAGTCGCTCGGATTGATGCTCATAATTTACGCTCTGAGCACCCAACTCGCCTGTGCTATGAAGGCACAGTGCTGCATACCGTTGGTAATCCATTGGAAAAAAGCCGCAGCCCGCGTCAAATTGGTGCTGAGCTTTACGGACATGCAGGTTCAACAAGCGATTTAGAAGTGATTCAATTGATGTTGGAAATGCTAGCGGTTTCCGGCTTGCAAAATGTGCATTTAGATTTAGGGCATGTTGGAATTTATCGTGAACTTTCTGCGCAAGCAGGATTAAATAAATGCCAAGAGTCTGAATTATTTGAAGTTTTACAGCGTAAAGCTAAAACAGAATTAGTTGAGTTAATGCAAAGCTATGACATAGCCGAGCCATTTAAACGAATGTTGCTAAAACTGATTGAATTAAACGGTGGAGCTCAGGTGCTTAACGAAGCGTCACAAGTATTTGCAGCGGCTAATGAGAAAGTCAAACAAGCATTATCCGACTTACAAGCGATTGCTGATACACTAGCGGTATTATTTCCTGCCTTGCCAATTAATTTTGATTTGGCAGAATTGCGTGGCTATCACTATCACACGGGTGTGGTGTTTGCTGCGTTTGTGCCTAGCGTTGGACGCGAAATTGCGCGAGGTGGTCGTTATGATAATATCGGAAAAACCTTTGGCAGAGCGCGTCCTGCAACAGGCTTTAGTGCGGATTTAAAACTATTAGCTTCGCTAGGCAAAACTTCAAATCAAGCAGAAACTACGACTGTTATTTTTGCACCTTATGCAGATGATTATGAGTTATTTAAAAAAATCAGAGATTTAAGAGCGCAAGGATTGGTAGTGATTCAACAATTACCCGGACAAGTCGGCGGTGCACACGAATTAAGTTGTAATGCAGTGTTAGAAAAACATAATCAAAACTGGCAAGTTTTGCCGTTAATTTAAGTGGAATAATGATGGGAAAAAGTGTTGTAGTCATCGGTACACAATGGGGTGACGAAGGTAAAGGTAAGTTGGTTGATTTGCTCACCGAGCAAGCTCACGCTGTGGTACGTTTTCAAGGCGGACACAATGCCGGACATACTTTGGTTTTAGACGGGGTAAAAACAGTTTTACATCTGATTCCATCAGGCATTTTACGCGATAACGTGCAATGTATGATTGGCAATGGCGTGGTGTTATCACTTGAAGCTTTGCTAGAAGAAATTGAAGTGCTAGAAAAAATCGGCATTCCGGTGAGAACGCGGTTAAAAATCAGTGAAGCTTGCACATTAATCCTACCGATTCATATTGCGATAGACCAAGCGCGGGAAAGGGCAAAAGGTGCTAAAGCAATTGGCACAACTGGACGTGGCATAGGTCCTGCTTATGAAGATAAAGTAGCACGTCGTGCATTACGCGCAGGCGATTTATTAAATCCCCCTGTGTTTGCTGAAAAACTTAAGGAAATGCTCGATTTTCATAATTTTATGTTAATCAATTATTATCAAGCTGAGCCTTTGGATTATCAGCAAATGTTGGATAACACGTTAAAATTAGCGGAGCAAGTGATTCCAATGCTCAGCGATGTAGGCGAAGATTTATATGATTATCAACAAGATGGCAAAAATATTTTGTTTGAAGGTGCGCAAGGCGCATTGCTAGACGTAGATCATGGCACTTATCCTTATGTGACTTCTTCCAGCACCACCGCAGGCGGAGCAGCCACTGGCACAGGAATCGGGCCTTTATACTTAGATTATGTACTAGGAATCACCAAAGCCTATTCAACTCGTGTTGGTAATGGGCCTTTTCCAACAGAATTGTTTGATGAAAATGGTGAACATTTAGGTGTGAAAGGGCACGAATTTGGTGCAACAACAGGGCGCAAACGTCGCTGTGGATGGTTTGATGCCGTTTCTATGCGTAAATCTGCACAGATGAATAGTTTAACCAGCATTTGTTTGACTAAATTAGATGTATTAGACGGATTAAAAAGCATTGGTATCTGCACTGCTTATAATATCAACGGTAAAGTCACTAAAATTGCGCCTTTAGGTGCGGAACAATATGCACAATGCAGCGCGGTGATTGAAGAAATGCCAGGTTGGACTGAATCAACATTAGGCATTACCGATTATGAAAAACTACCTGCAAATGCTAAGGCTTATATCCGCCGCATTGAAGAGCTGGTTGGGGTAAAAATTAGTATTTTATCGACAGGGCCTGATAGAAATGAAACGATTATCCTAGAGCATCCTTTTGCTTAAAACACAGTCATTTTGCTACTATTAAATTTAGAAGTGTATTTAGTTAGCTATAGAGATTAAGAAGATGGGCTTACCAAAGATTATAAAAGTCGTGTTGTTAGTCATATTAACTGTGCTAGCGACCAGTTGTTTAGAAAAAGTTGATAATCTAGGCTCACTCAATCGGGACTCGGATAAGTTACATTGGGATGATAAGCAAAAAGGCTGGGCTTACAACGGTACGTTATTTGTACCTAAGCCTAGTGATTTACCCACTTCATTATTGAAACAAAAAGAAAACTCGATTTTGTTGCGGGTTGAATCACCTAAAGCATTGAATGCGTTTGATAATGCGCCAAAAGCATTGCAAATGAAAGTATTTCAATTAAGCGATGCAAAAGCATTTTTGCACGCAGCAAAATCCAGTAGCGGTTTAAAACATCTGTTAATCACAGAACAAATTGATCCTGCTATTTTGGGCATGGAGAGAGTGTTTATTTTGCCTGGTATGGGACAGTCGCTTAGTTTAACGCGCTTGGAAGGGACTCGTTACATCGGCATTGTTTTAGGCTACGCCACGCTAAAGCAGGAAAAAATATTTCGTTTAATTCCTATTTTGCCATTAGATGATAATAACGAAATTGCTGGGAAAACATCTCAGGTAGCATCGCCATTAGCTAATTCGTTAATCAGTGGTACAAGCCTTACAAATCAGTCTATTACGTTAGCGCATCCAGCCGATTTAAAAATCAACTTGTTTTTAGATGCAAATGGCATCAATAAACTCGATGCCGTAGCAAAATAATACGGATGCCTCATAAATTAACTGCATAATCTGGAGTGCAAACCTGTTTTGCACTCCTCCCTTTCGAAGTCCCAATTCTTTCAAGTGCAAAGTTGTCAAAGCACTTATCAAGTCCCTGAATACCAACCTCACTTGCTATGCCCAAGATTTACTTAGTTCTGATAGTTTTATTTTTGACTGGCTGTGCCACACCCGCACAACGCTTTGCAGCCGTTGCAACAGACTATGGATTTATTGGCAACAATATCGCAGGACAGCTTTTTCAGCATCGTTTTTATAGCAATCGTTTAGCTGAACAAATGCCAAATGAACAAACATTGCATGTTTATATAGATGGTGATGGTACACCTTGGGAGCATGAAAGCTGGCCTGCGGAAGATCCAACTTCACGCAACCCATTGATTTTAAATATGATGGTGCAAGATAAAACAGCGAGTATTTTGTTAGGCAGACCTTGTTATCATGGTTTAAACACCATTGCCGCCTGTGAGGAGAGTTTTTGGACATCTAAGCGTTATGCGCAAGAAGTTGTCGATAGTATGGCTGTGGCATTAAATCGCTGGTTGGAAAAGCATCCTTTTAAAAAAGTTGTCTTAATTGGTTATAGCGGGGGCGGTTCACTTGCTGTGTTAATGGCTGAAAAAATTCCCCAAGTCAAAACAGTGGTAACTTTTTCAGCAAATTTAGATGTGGATGAGTGGAGCAAAGCGCACGGTTATCCAACGCTAAACGAATCACTGAATCCAATTGCACAAAAGATACTTCCAAAGCGCATCAAACAACTGCATTTAGCAGGGGCAGATGATGATGTCGTGCCAGCGTATATTGTCAAATCTTACGCAGATCAGCAAAATGCAGATTTTCGTGTTTATCCAGAGTTTGATCATCAATGTTGCTGGGAAAAAGCTTGGCAGAAGATTTTGCCGTTGTTTTAGTGCTTTCCTTTTTAGGACTGACCTAAATTAGTTACTTGTACGCGCCGATTTGCCGCACTGTCAGGATGCGCGGGGTCTGCAAGTTCTGAAAAACCTTTCCCTTCAATGGTGAGTCGATTCGCATCAATATGGTGATGATTGATTAAATAATTCATCACACTTTGCGCCCTGCGAATTGACAGCGATACATTAAACTCTGCTCCGCCCATTGCATCCGTATGTCCAATGATTTTAAAGCGCGACTTTTCTAAATCAGGCTCTTTGAGAACAGTCGCTAAATTATCCAAAGTTTGCCTTGCTTCGTGAGTTAATTTATCAGAATTATATTCAAAACTGATTTGCTGGAGTTGCACAGAGGGTGGCGGCGGGGGAGCGGCAGGTTCTTCAGTCTGAGCCGTTGCTTTTTCAGTGCTTTCTATTACATTAATACCGCGCGTTTTAACGCCAGATAAAGGCAAACCGCGTGTTTTATGTTCAGGTACTGGAGTTGGAGAAGGGGTGAGAGCTTTGCGTAGCTCATCTGTGCTAGGTGGTTCTGCATTGATATTGAATGAAGTTATGGCTAAGCCACTGATAATACTTGCATAAATGATGGTCAAATATCGCATGATAAACTCTATTGAAAAGGTTAAATTTTAATCCCGTCAGGTTTGAATAAAAATAGCTCGAGGCAGTTTTACGGCTTTGCTTGGGTCACTAAAGTAGCCACATCGCCTGAAATAATTTGTCCTGCGGTTTGTGCTGCAAAAATGCGTTGAAACTGCCGCAAATATTGTTGCTTTGTTTGCGTTTTAGGCAGTGGTTCAGAAAACAAAGGTGTGGTTGATGAAATTGCCACAATGATTTCATTGCCAAACGGCTTCCGAACTTTGAATTGCGGATTGCCATTTTTGCCATCACCTAACACGAGTTTAGTATTTGCAAGAAAAGCTGTCAGTGTTTTTGCAGTGGGTTGCAATAAATGCACTGCGTCTCCGTTGGTTTGCACATAAGTGAGGTATAAATAACTAGGATATGCAGGCGTGCTAATTTCAATCGTTAATAAATCACCTTCACGCAGCGTGGCATTGCTGCTACCTGTCACAGTCAGTTGTAAGTCAGTGGATACGGCAAAAATTTCAGAAAAATCGCGCAATACTTCACATTGTGGCGAAGGCTTGGTTTCAATCGTTGTAGAAACTTTCACGCCTAAGCTTTGCAGTTTATTGACTAATTGCGTTATTTCCGCCGTTTCTCCTGCAAAACCGCTTAAGCTCACGGCATTATCATCAAGAATAGTGCTGCTGACTTTTGCACAAGGCACTTTTCCAAGCAACTCTGCAAGTTTTCGTTCTAATTCGGGGCGAGAAAGTAAATTGGCTTTAGATTCAGTTGAAACAGAAGGCGGAGCTGTTTCTGAGCGATTAGTTGCTTTGTTTTTGCTGATGACAAACGCATTTTGAATTCGTTTTTGCAAAGCAGAATAAGACACCCAGCCGAAACCATTATCTCCCCAAGCCGTTCCCCACGAATTGATTAGTTTGAAAGCTTTTTTATTATCATCGTAGCCGACAATCACCATTGCATGACCTTGATTATTTGCTGAGTCAGAAAGATCATTGTAAATTTGCTTGCCGCTTAAGCGGTGAAATTCATCTGAAATATTCATTCCCACAATAACAGGATTTCCAGCATAAATTTGCCCTTTAATGTCGTTGAGATTTCTTTCATCAACTTTAAACCAATGATTAATCCGAAACTGCGTTGCCAATAACAGCATTTTAATATCGGGCGTTTTTGAGCAATTTTGTGAGTCGTAAGGAAAGAAAGTTAATGGCACTGCTCCCGTATTTTTCAATAGATGAAGTGCTGAAGAAATGGTGCTGCCGCTAGTGCAACTCCCTGTTTTGATTTGATTATAGACAAAGGCAGGGCTGAATTGATGGCTAGGATTGTCCGCTTTCCAATTTTTATTTAAGGCTTCTAAGTAAGAATATGCTGCATAAGTCGTAGCCCATGCAACATCAGAGCTTTGATTGCCTTGATTTTCTGGGGTAGGAAAGGAGGCTGAAAAATCAACCGATGCGGGAAGATTTGTTTGCGAATGTGCCGTCTGTGGCATTGCTGCATAAGCATCGGGTTGTTCTGGAATAAAACCTGTGGCATGAGAATAAGTGTTTTCAGCATTCACATTCACAGATAAAAACAGCATTGCGCTGAATAGCCCAAGTGAGTTTTTAACTGGCATAAAGGTTGAAACGTTTTTTTTCAACTCAGCGATGCGATTAAATACAGAGTATTTTGGACTCATAAATCACCTTCTTTTGCCTAGGAGGTTGTGGTTTTTTCCTGATAACGGGGTACAAATCTAAATTTCACGAGTCGTTAGGAATATTAAGTCATTATTTTAACTGGAATAACGCTTTACCACGAGTTTGATTGTTGCTTTTTTTAAGTATCACGCAAAAATCAAAAAAAAGTAGAGACGCTGTGCGAAAACGTCTCTACAGATTTAAAAATAATCGTGTTATTCAACAAACGAGTTTTCTAACAATTTTGCATGAGCTGCGGCAAGCCGAGCAATCGGAATACGCGGTGCAGAACACGATACATAATTTAATTTAATATGATGACAGAAGCGAATTGAACGCGGATGTCCACCTTGCTCGCCGCAAATGCCGATTTTTAACGCTGGATTATTTTTTCGCCCCAAATTCACTGTCATTTTCATAAGTTGTCCAACGCCTTTCACATCTAAAGTTTCAAAGGGGTTGTCTTGCAAAATGCCAGATTCATTGTACAAGGGCAAAAATTTATTCTCAGCATCTTCACGCGAAAAAGAAAACGTTGCTTGCGTTAAATCATTCGTGCCAAAGGAGAAAAATTCAGCCACTTCTGACAAATGCTCGGCGCGTAAACAGGCGCGTACTGTTTCCACCATTGAACCTAATTTAAAATCCAGTTTCAATTTGTGTTCAGCTTCCACCACTTGCTGTTCTTCTAACACAATGGCTTTTACTTTTTTCAATTCTTCAACAGTGATGACTTGCGGCACCATAATTTCAGGATGAATTTCCATGCCCGCTTCAATACACAATGCCGTTGCTTCCAAAATTGCCCGCGTTTGCATTCGATAAATCTCAGGATAACTAATCCCTAAGCGCACGCCACGATGCCCTAACATGGGATTGACTTCAAACAATTCATTAACTTTTTTCAACATTAATTGTTTTTTCTCAATCGCAGAGTTAATGGCTTCTTCGGTTAATTGCTCAAATGGCGGTGGTAACGTTAATGATAAATTTAACGCACTTAAGGTTGCACGTTGTCCTTTTACCATAATCAAATATTGATGGAGAGCGTCAATTTCATCTTCCAACTCTTGTGCGGTGGGTAAAAACTCGTGCATTGGAGGGTCTAGCAAGCGAATCGTGACAGGGTGTGGATAAATTGCGGTAAATAATTGTTTAAAATCTTCGCGTTGAATCGGCAATAATTGATTAAGAGCCAATTGCCGTTGTTCGCGGGTGTCTGCCAAAATCATTTCAATCACTATCGGCAAGCGTTCACTGGCGTTAAACATACGTTCAGTACGACATAAACCAATCCCCATTGCGCCATATTGTGCTGCAATTTTGGCATTTTCTGGCGTATCAACATTCGCAAACACTTTAAGTTCAGCAATATCATCAGCCCACGATAATAATGTTTTTAATTGGCTGGAAAAAGATGGCGCAATCGTGGGAATTTTGCCTAAATAAATATCACCGCTGCTGCCATCAATGGTAATAATGTCGCCTTCACGCAAGTGAATATCGCCAATACTTGCCACGCGCAATTTCACATCAATTTTTAAATCCTCAGCCCCTGCAATACAGGCTTTGCCCATTCCGCGCGCGACTACTGCGGCATGAGACGTTTTGCCGCCGCGACTGGTGACAATTCCTTGCGCCGCAAAAAAGCCGTGTATATCTTCTGGTTTGGTTTCTTCTCGCAATAAAATCACTGCTTTACCTGCTTTGCCTAAACGCTCGGCGGTGTCAGCATCAAACACACATGCGCCACATGCTGCCCCGGGTGACGCTGGCAAACCTTGCACTAAAGACGTTTGTCCATGATGCGGAGCTAAATGCGGATGTAATAATTGTTCCAGTAATTCAGGATTAATGCGCAATAACGCCTGTGCTTTGCTGATTAAATCTTCATTGACCATTTCCACTGAAGTGCGCACCATCGCTTGCGCATTCATTTTGCCGTTGCGAGTTTGTAAGCAATACAACACGCCGCGCTCAATCGTGTATTCGTAATCTTGCACTTCGTGATAATGCGTTTCCAGTTTGTTGCGTAAATCAACTAATTGTTGATATAAATCAGGCATTTCCTTTGCTAATTCACTGACGGGTTTGGGCGTTCTAATTCCTGCTACCACATCTTCACCTTGCGCATTGGTGAGATATTCGCCATACATTTCATTTGCGCCGGTGGCAGGATTGCGAGTAAAACCCACACCGGTTGCACAATCACTGCCCATATTGCCAAACACCATCATCACAATATTCACTGCCGTGCCGTTGGCAATATCAGGTGTAATATGAAATTCGCGTCGATAATCTACTGCGCGTTTGCCCATCCATGAATTGAACACGGCTTTAATTGCGATTTCTAATTGCTGATACACATCTTCAGGAAAATCATGTCCGGTTTCTTCTTTCACCACATTTAAAAACAGCACACTGATTTTTTCCAAATGATCGGCATCTAAACCAATATCGGCTTTAATTCCCGCTTGCGCTTTTACTGCTTCAAAAGGTTCATCAAATTTTTCATCAGCAATCCCTAAAGCAACTTTACCGAAAAGTTGAATAAATCGCCGATACGCATCATACGCGAAACGTCTGTCGCCTGTTTGCGCAATCAATCCTGCCAAGGTTTGCTGATTGAGTCCTAAATTTAAAATGGTATCCATCATGCCGGGCATTGATATGGCAGAACCAGAACGCACCGAAACCAGCAGTGGATTGTTGGCATCACCAAATTTTCTGCCGCTGCTTTGTTCAACCAAGGCAATTTGCAGTGCTACCTCTGCCATTAAATCATCGGGTAATTGTTGTTTTTGCTGATAAGCCAAGCAAGTGGCGGTTGTAATGACAAAACCGGGCGGTACATTTAGTCCAATTTGCGTCATTTCACAAAGATTTGCACCCTTTCCGCCTAATAATGCTTTATTTTTACCATCACCTTCGTTGAATGAATAACTGTACTTATTTGTCATAATCGCGCCTTATACTGACTGGTTAATGAATTACGTCTTATAATACGCTACAGAATTTGGGTCAATATCTATTTACGGTAAAATTTTCCATACGGAGTACAAAGTAATGTCATTGATAAATTTGTTAAAAGAAGCGGGCATAAAAGGCAACGTTCCTTGTAGTACAAAATCGTATAAAGCAGGTGATGTCATTGTCGAAGAAGGCTCACCCGGCTCAGAACTGTTTTTAATTTGCAAAGGCAATGTACATATCATGTCTAATTTGCAAATTACCGCCAATCACCAAGAAGAAAAAGGCATTGCTAAACTCAATGCCGGCGATTTTTTTGGGGAAATTTCTTTATTTAGCGACGAATTGCGCAGTGCCAGCGTGGTTGCCGCAAATGAATGTGAAATAGCGATTATTGATGGCCCAGGCTTATTGGATTTTATGGACGCGAATCCTGAAAAAGGTTATCCAATTATGCGGTTTTTATTTGAAGCATTGGTCGGTAGAATGCGGAATAATAACATTCGTGCTAACGCGATTATGGGATTTTATTTGCGTGAAGCCGGCGGGCAACTTTAGTTATTGATATTGTTGTAGTTTTCACTGACTGTTGCCGCGCTGCGGTTTAAAAAAGAACACGGCGCAATACGCCTTGACGAGATTCCCAAGTAGCTGAAGGGAAAGAAACGAAGGGTCAAAAACACTATGCACGCAAAGAGAATCGGTATTGTGGGAGGAATGGGCCCTAAAACCGGCATTGATTTGGCTCACAAAATAATCAAAAACACGGTTGCCAATACCGATCAAGATTATATTCCGATGTTGCTGGTTTCTTATCCACATCAAATTGAAGACCGCACGGGTTTTTTACAAGGAAAACATCATAAAAATCCTGCCTATACCATTTATCAACTGATTCGGGAACTAGAATCATGGGGTGCGCATATTATTGGCATTCCTTGCAATACTTCACATTCGGCACCGATTATGAATGTGATTTCTGAACAATTAATCGCCAATCATTCCAGTGTGGTTTTGGTCAATATGATAGAGGCGGTTGCCGAGTTTATTCTGGAACATTTTCCAACAACTAAAAAAATTGGTTTGCTGGCGACCTTAGGAACTTATCAATAAGCGGCTTATCAAAACATTTTTCAGCAGTTTGGTTTAGAAATTATTGTGCCTGATAGCCTGATGCAGCAAGCAATTCACCAAGCAATTTACGATGCTGAGTACGGAATAAAATCGAATCTTTCTGCTAACTTGGACAAAACGAGCCAAATTTTACATGGTGCTTGCGAGCATGTTGTTGATTTAAGTGCAGAGCTTGTTGTGTTAGGATGCAGTGAAATTTCACTGGCACTCACTGAAAGTTCTTACAATGCCACCCCCTTGATTGATCCTACTGAAGTATTAGCGCGAAAGCTAATTCAACTTGCTGCTCATGCTAAGTTGAAACCGTATCTATGACGTTTTTTAATGATAAACATGGTTTGAAATGTTGATTAAACACAAAGCGACTTTTTTTCTTTTTTTATCAAGTCTTTATGTATTTCCAACGTTAGCGCAGGCGTTTGATTTGACAGAAGACGGCAAATGGAAGTTAAAAACACTGTTAAGAATGCGATTTGAAACCGATTGGCAAGTTTATCGTGCGAATAACAAAGTCCGCCCTGATAGAGATAGGCTCAGAATAGCAGCGAATACTGAACTACAATACTATCCTACAAAAGAATGGAGTTTAGGGCTGCGTGTTGCGATTGCTAACGACAATCGAAATAGCAACGGCAACGTGACCGTGTTGGATTTTCAAAACAATCCCAAAGGTGGCAGAGACGTTTATTTAGACAGATGGTTTGTTAAATTCAACGGTGATCATTGGTGGATGTGGACAGGCCGCAATGTTGTGCCGATTTGGATGCAAAACGATTATTTTTGGGATGCTATTTCCGCACCCGCAGGTTTGGCATTTGGCGGTTCTACAGACTATCAGCAGCATCATTTGAGTCTTTTTTTAGGACATTTTGCAACCCCTGATGGCAAATATTGGTTTAATGGTCAATTTACCTCAATTCAAGGGATGGACGTTATCAAGGATGAAGATTCCACCACCACAGCGGCATTAGGTTTGTTTATATTTCATGGACATAAAGGCGGCTTTCGGAATAATGAGGGCGATGGTAGTCGCGATTACAAAATCTTGATGACTAACCTTCAGTATGTCAATTCGCTATGGGACATACCGATTACATTTGGCGCAGATGCTTATTGCAATGTTGAGCCTTATTCGGCGCAATCTTCTGATAAATACACCGCAGCTCATCACAATGAGGTATTAGGCGCGGCATTGTCAGTTAAATATGGTAACAACCAAAAAAGCGGTGATTGGCTGTTATCTTACGCCTATGCTTATATTGAAGCGTTGGCGGTGAATGGTGATTTTGCCCAGTCGGATTGGGCGCGATTTGACCCGTCGGGTTCTGATGTCAAAGGGCATGATATTCGCGTAAACTATATGATAAGCAAATATTTTTGGCTATCCTCCAGAGTGATGTTAGTAGAAAGAATTAGCGATCAAGAAAGAGGCAATCGCTTCCGCTTAGATTTTAATTTTAATTTTTAATCACCCTCCTATCACTAGCAGATATGTTATTCAAAAACAAAATTAAGCAGTTTTCCGTCATTATTTGGTTTAGTTTAGTAATGCCGATGTTAGGATTTTCGGCAACTCATGCAGCCCCTGCAACTTCTATTACACCCCCTGTTTCTGCTAGCGTGACGGGTAAAAATTTATCTGTTGAGCAAAAGAATTTACAATCAAGTACAGAACGGCTTAGAACATCCGTGCCTATTTTACCGCCTGATATTCAACGAATTCTCGATCGTGGCAATTTATTAGTTTCTATGCCGAAAAAAGATAACCCACCTTTTTTTGCAGTGGATGAAAAAGGGCAATATTGGGGCTTAGATGTGGAATTAGCACGCGGTTTTGCAGCGCAATTAGGGGTCGGTTTAGTTTTTGTGCGTGATGCCGATTCGTATAATGAAGCCGTTGATGAGGTGGTACAACGAAAAACCGATTTAGCGTGGTGCAAACTCAGTCGTACTTTTGAGCGGGCAATGCGGGTGCGTTATAGCAATCCTTATGTTGTCTTAAGACAAGCTTTATTAATCAATCGCTTAGCGTTAGCAAAACAAACCAGAAATGATGTGCCGATTGAAGAAACCGTGCAAAAACTAAAAGGCAATATCGGTGTGATTACAAAATCGGCTTATGAGGAATACGCTGGTAAATATTTTCGCCATGCTAAAGTGATTAGTTATGAGAACTGGGATAAGGTTGTATTTGCAACTGCAAAAGGCGAAGTGGTCGCTGCGTATCGTGATGAATTGGAAGTGAAAAAAGTGATTAAAGGTAGTCCTGAGGCATCACTGACCTTTAAAACGGCGGTTATTAGCGATACTTCGGATGATCTTGCCGTTGCGGTTGCTTGGGATAGCACTACCTTAGTTGCTTTATTAAACATTTATTTGGAAAATCAAAAGTTAAACCTTAACGCTGATAAAATACTCGACAAGTACAGCAGCTTATTGTTTAAAAAATAATTCACTCATTGGTCAACTTTTTATTTGCATGAAAACTCTCGCCGATAAACAAAACACAAAATCGTTTGCTTTTTTACTTTCCCCCGTCAGTATGCTGATTGGTGTTCTTGTGGGTGTTTTGATTGGAATTGCCCGTCCTGATTGGGTTCCTTTTGTTGCTCCAGTTGGCGATATTTATTTAAGCACCTTAAAAATGTGCATCGCCCCAATCTTATCAACAGCAATTGCGTTGAATATAGGTCGCTTGATTCAGTCAAATTTAGGCAGTTCGTATTTAAAAAAGATTTTTATTATTACCCTCTGCATGTTGGGAGCGGTGAGTTTAACAGGGATTGTTGCCGCTGAAGTTTTTCAACCCGGACAAAACTTAACTCAAGACACGCTGGCAAAGTTGGGTGCGATTGTTAATGACTCCAAATATGCACCAGACCTTGAAGTGGAACTGTCTAAAACCTACACGCTCAAAGAACAACCTTCGCATTTTTTAAAGTTTATTATGCTGATGATTCCTGAAAACGTGTTTGAAGCACTAACGAAGGGAATGAATATCAAAATTTTATTTTTTTCTATTTTATTTGGAATTGCGGTCGGTTGTTTAGAAAAAGAATTGAGTAAGCCATTTTTTCAGATAGTGGAAGTGACTTATTTAGCCGTTTCTAAAATTGTAAAAGCCTTAATGTATTTTTTGCCATTTGGCACAGCAGGGCTTTTGGCAGCGCAAGTCGCTTCGGTTGGCATGGATGCGTTGATGGCAATGACCAGTTTTATTGTGGTGATGATTAGCTCTTATTTGCTGCTGTTTATGATTGGCAATATCACTATTGCCTATAGCAGTGGCAAAGGCGTTTGGGAAAGCATTTTGATTATGGAAAAACCGATTCTGATTGCTTTAACCACGCAAACTTCAATTGCTTGTATTCCTTCAGGGCTTGTGGCAATGGCAAAAGGTTTTTCTTTAGACAAACAAGTTTCTGGGTTGTTAATACCGTTAGGTTTTACCGCATTTAGATTCGGAAATGTGTTGTATTTTGCGATTGCAGGCATTTTTATTGCACAGCTGTATCATATTGCTCTCAGTCTTGATAGTTTAGTTATCATGCTGGTAGGCTCAATTTTTGCAGGAATTGCAACGGCAGGAACTTCAGGAATTTTAACCTTAACCATGCTCTCTATAGTCGTAGAGCCGTTGGGTTTGCCTTTAGATGCCGTCTTGGTGTTATTCATTGTGGTTGACCCAATTCTCGACCCCTTCCGCACCTTGTGTACGGTGCATACTAATCTCGTTAATACCTTCATTGTCGTGAAAGACCAAGTGGGTGTCGATTCTGAGGCAGTAGAGTTGCTTGAGTAAAATAGACAAGGAGTTCTCTTGACTGTATCAAATTTAAAACAACTTTGGGGTGATGTCACAGGCGGGATTGTCGGCTCGCTGATGGTTGTGCCGATTATTTTAAGCTGTGGCATTGTGTCGTTTCAAAGCCTTGGAGCAGAGTTTGTTTCAACAGGCATTGTGGCAGCATTTGTCTCTGCTTTTTTTGCCGCGTTGCTAGCGGGCTTATTTGGCTATCCGCCTTTACATGGTAACTGTCCAAAAACGTCTCACGCCGCAATTTTATCCAGTCTGATTGCAGGAATTGCCACGCATCACGCTTTCACCCATACTTTTGCAGGAAACGCAGCCCCGCAAGCATTAATCACCATTTATATTATCGCGCTGTTTGTGTCTGGATTAACGCAATTAGCCTTAGGCGCAGCAGGTCTCGGCTCGATTGTAAAATTCATTCCGCATCCGGTACTCGCGGGTTTTATCAATGGCTTTGCTTTGCAAATTATTGTTGGTCAAATTCCTAATCTATTAGGTTTATCGTCATTTCAAGAAATTTTGCAAGTGATACAAGGCAAACAAGCGTTTAATCCTTATCCGTTGTGCTTAGCCATTTTTTCCTGCATTTTGGCAATCTATAGCGCGAAAATTAGCAAACTTGTGCCTGAAGCATTGTTGGGATTAACAGGCGGAACACTGGTTTATATTGGGATTGGGCATTTTAGCGACCATCAAATTCCATTTGGTGCAGTGATAGGACAGCTTCCCTCAGGTAATTTTTTTATTCCGCAATTTGAATCTGTTATCCATGTTGTTCGCAGTTATTCGGTTTTAGAAGATTGGTTCGCGATTTTAACCACAGGGATTACTTTAGCGTTAATCTCTTCAATTCAATCTTTGCTCAGTATTTCCAGTGCTGATGAATTGTTTGGCACACGCCATAACAGCAATAAAGAGTTGATGGTGCAAGGGGCTGCAAATTTACTTTCCGCACTCTTTGGAGGCACACCGAATGGCGGCTCTCCCAATGTGACGCGCACTATGTATTCCAACGGCGGCAGATCTCGTTATGCCAATTTGGTGAGCGCGGTTGTGTTGTTGCTGTTATCGTTTGGATTAAGCGATTTAATTGCGCATATTCCATTATCGGTGATGGCGGGTGTGGTGATTTTAAATACCGCTGGTGCAATGGATAAATGGACGCAGCAATTGCTAAAAAAAGTGGAATTACGCCGCCAGCCGCTTTCCAATCGTGGCGAATTGCACACCAATCTGTTTATGATTATTTTAGTCACGGTATTGGTTGTTACAACGGGCGCATTACCCGCGTTAGGAGTTGGTATGTCATTGTCTTTTCTGATATTTTTATATCAATCAAAAGATACGGTGGTGCGCAAAGTGCTGCATTTAAACCAAGTGATGTCACGCATTGATCGTCCCGTTGTGGAAAAAAACATGTTGATGGCAAATGCGGAAAAAATTGCAGTGATTGAGTTGCAAGGCCCGTTATTTTTTGGCGCAACGGATACGTTAAATCAACTGGTTGAAGCAGAAATGCTCAAGGCTGATTGGATTATTTTAGACTTTAAACGCAATAGTTTAGTGGATGCCAGCGGCGCGATTACCTTAAAAAGAATCAATGCGAATATGAATAAAGCCAAGAAAAAATTGCTGTTGGCTTATATTCCAGAAGATAGTCAAATTCGCCATGATTTATATGGCTTAGGAATTAGCGAATTAGAGGCGAAAGGGCGAGTTTTTGAAGATACCGATACGGCTCTTGCAAATGCTGAGTCTGAATTATTGACGCAGCTTGGTTTTGCCAGAACTGTTCCTGAAAATTTGCAGTTAGATCAGTTTGAATTGCTGAATGAAATGAGTGCAGATGAATTAAAGATTCTGGCGATGTCTTTGGAAACGCATCGTTTTAATTCGCACGATGTTATTATTAAAGCAGGCAGCAACGACCGAGATGTTTTTTTCTTGGCAAGTGGGCGCACCAGTGTTTATTCAACGGTGAAAGGTAAAGTGTTTCGGTTAATTTCTTGGCAAGCGGGTATTGTGTTTGGGGAAATTGCTTTGTTCACGGGGCGTGTGCGTTCTGCGGATATTATTGCAGATACACCGACGACGGTTTTTAAACTCACTGAAGCGGCTTTTGAGCAATTAAGTCGTGAATCGCCTAACGTTGCAATTAAGTTATTACGCGGATTTGGTTCAGGGCTTGCGAATCATTTGGCATCCACAACTCAGCTTGTGCATGAGTTGGAGTCTTAATTACGAAAACGACGAATCACTGCAAAAAAAGCGATGTTAAATAAACAAGCTTTTCTGTTTTTTATCCTTGGAATTGGCAAGAAATAACAGATTCTCAGTTTTATCCTGATTAGCCGCTAGCATACGTTTTTTGGAGTAGATATTATGAATTTGGCTGAAACAATTTATCAAAAAAGTCTTGATTTACCAGCAGAAAAAGCGATTGAGGTGATTGATTTTATAGATTTTTTAAAAAATAGAATTTCATCCAAAAGCAACTTTCAGTTCAACAACCAAGAAAACAGTTTAAAAGCATTATTTGCATCTTGGATTCCTTTGGAAGAAGAGTTTCCCGAAATAGTAGATTTTCCGCCCAATTCTGAGGATGTTTTTTAATGCGCCGCTATTTGTTGGATACAAATATTCTTTCACATTTGATTAAGCAACCGCAGAGCGTTGTAGCGCAAAAAGTGTCCAATTTAGAGAAAGATATTTTTTGTACCAGTGCGATTGTTGCTTGTGAATTGCGTTATGGCATTGAGAAAAAAGGCTCTTTGAAATTGACTGAAAAAGTTGAGTTATTGCTGAATCAAATAGAGGTTTTACCCTTGGAGCATCCTGCAATAAGTTTGCATTACGGAAGATTGAGAGCTTTTTTGGAACGGCAAGGGCAGGTTATCGGCAGCAACGATATGTTGATTGCTGCCCATGCGTTAGCATTGGATGTGATTTTGGTAACGGATAATGTTGATGAGTTTAAACGAGTTCCGCAATTGCAGCTTGAAAACTGGCTGTTGCTAAAATGATGTTTGAGAATTTGCAAGAAATAACAGATTCTGAGTTTTATCCTGATTAACTTTATTTTTCGGTGAAATATGCAAAAAACGCATGATATTGAAATTCTGGAAGAGAATATTTTCAAAAACGATTTATTAGACCGAAAAAGTGAAATTGAAAATTTAACACCAATTGTTTTAAATTTTAATGACCCGCTAGTTTTAGCTTTAGATTCGCCTTGGGGAACAGGAAAAACAACATTCGTAAAATTGTGGCAAGCTCACTTAAAAAAAGAAGGCAAGCAAGCTATTTATTTTAATGCGTGGGAAACTGATTTTGCCGAAGACCCGTTAATTGTTTTAGTTTCAGAATTAGATAAATGGGTAAAAACAAAAAAAAACTCGTCACTTGTGCAAAAATGGACAGAGAATATTGGAAAAACTCTACCCAATATTTTAAAACGTGCGGCTGTTGCGGGAACAAAAGCAGCAACTTTAGGTGCATTAGATTTAGATAAACAAGCAGAAGGCGTTATTGCTGATTTATCCGGTGGAATTGCGAGTGATTTATTAGAGCAGTTTAATAAACAATCAAAAGCCATTGAACAGTTCAAAGAAATTGTTGAAGACGTGTTAAAAATATTGCCTGATGAACAAAAAAATCTGGTGATATTTATTGATGAATTAGACCGCTGCCGTCCAACTTACGCGATAGAATTATTAGAGCGGATTAAACATTTATTCAGTATTGAACGCTTGGTATTTGTTTTATCCACCGACACAACTCAGCTTTCACACAGTATTTGCGCTGTTTATGGCAATGATTTTGATGCCAAAAAATATCTACAGCGTTTTATTGATTTGGATTATTCTCTTAAAGAGACTGAAAAAGAAAAGTATATTGGCATTCAATTTGAAAAATCAGGGATAAATCAAGATTTTCAAAATAGAAATCCAAATAAAAATGATGGTCTTAGAGATTTGACTGATTGTTTTTATTTGTTTTCTAAACGATTTGACTTAAAACTTCGTGATATTAACATTTTATTGATGCGCATTAGGTTAATCCTATATGCTATTCCTAATAATCATTTTCCTAATACTCCGCTTCTCACTTCTTTGTTAATATTAAGAGACAAAAATAAGGAGCTTTATGATGAATATTTAAAATCAATAAATTCTCCAAGTATTACAGATAAAGTTATAAGCTTTTTACTTCAAGGTTATCTCCCTTTAAAAGAGCATGATTATATATCTGCCAGCATAATTGGTTATCTAATAGCCGCTAGTATTGATAGCGAAAAAAAAGATATATTTAATCAACTTATTGAACCATACAAAGAAGAAGTTTTGAATGTACATAAATCTGTAATTGCATACGCAAAAAATCCAAGAGGGTCTGGATTTTATACTTTTAATAGAGATTCTCTTAATCTTACAGTTGAAAGAATAGAGCTTGTACATCGAATTAATTTATAAACTAAGTTACCCATGTCCTACAGCGACTTTGATTTAAAAAAAGTAAAACAATTTATTGGCATTCAATTGTCTGAAGATGCTCGTCTTTTTTCTGACATTCAGCCTATTGAAATATCGCCGCTTTTGAAAGAAATATTAGCCGAAAATGTTCCTTTAGCGGATGCAATGAACACTGAAAAAGCGCGATCCGAATTAATTATTTCTCCCATTTTGGTAGAATTACGAAAAATTTTAAAACATAAAATCAGCTTATTTTCAGGAATTGAATTTAATGTCGATAAAGAAAAAGGCTTAAATGGATTTTGTGATTTTATTATCAGTTCTTCGCAAGAACAATTATTTTTAGAAAGTCCCATTATTGCTATTGTTGAAGCAAAAAATGAAAATATTATTGTCGGCATTGGACAATGTATTGCTGAAATGGTTGCCGCTAAAATATTTAATGAAGCCGAAAATAATAGCAATATTCAAACACTTTATGGAGTCGTGACCACAGGGTCAACATGGAAGTTTTTAAAAATGCAAAATTTAATTGTTTCTGTTGATGCAGATAATTATTTCATTGAACACCCCGATAAAATTCTCGGCATTTTATTAGCAATGGTTGCACAAACTGCCTAACCTGAATAAAACTAGATTTAAAACTTATCACTGAATGAACCATTATGGATTATAAAAACACACTGAATTTACCGAAAACCGCCTTTCCAATGAAAGGAAACTTGGCACAAGCCGAGCCTGAACGCCTCAAGCAATGGACACAAAAACAGCTGTATCAAAAAATCAGAGTTTGTGCCGCTGGTCGTCCAAAATTCGTCTTACATGATGGCCCTCCGTATGCGAATGGTGAAATTCATATCGGTCATGCAGTAAATAAGGTGTTAAAAGATTTTATTTTAAAATCAAAGGCTTTAAGTGGCTTTGACGCGCCTTATGTGCCAGGCTGGGATTGTCACGGCTTGCCAATTGAATTGCAGGTGGAGAAAAAAATCGGCAAAGCAGGCGTAAAAGTCACACCGGAAGTGTTCCGCAAAGAATGCCGCAGTTATGCTGCCAAACAAGTCGCGATTCAAAAAGAAGCTTTCATCCGGTTAGGGATTTTGGGTGATTGGGAAAATCCATATCTGACGATGGATTATAAATTTGAAGCCGACATTGTGCGCTCGTTGGGGAAAATTCATGCGAATGGGCATCTCAGTCAAGGCGCAAAACCTGTGCATTGGTGTACCGATTGCGGTTCAGCGTTGGCAGAAGCGGAAGTTGAATACGAAAACAAACACTCTCCGGCGATTGATGTGCGTTTTAAAGTGGTGGATACCAACGCATTTATGGCGAAATGTCATCACGCCCCTGAGCATGAAGGACACGGCAAACTATATGTAGTGATTTGGACGACCACGCCTTGGACATTGCCTGCGAATCAGGCGGTGGCGTTAAATCCAAAATTGGAATACGCGGTGGTGCAAGTTGAAAAAGACGGTCATCAAGAGCGGTTGTTGATTGCCGAAGCCTTATTAAAAGATGCAATGGCGCGTTATGACATCGAAAACTACCATGTTATCGCTTATTGCAACGGTGCGGCGTTGGAAGGTCAACTGTTGCATCACCCATTTTATGAGCGACAAGTGCCGATTATTTTAGGCGATCACGTCACCACCGATGCCGGAACTGGTGCAGTGCATACTGCTCCAGGGCATGGTCAAGAAGACTATGTGGTCGGGCAAAAATACGGTTTATTGGTGGATAATCCGGTCGGCAGCAACGGCGTGTTTTTACCAAATACCGAATTGTTTGCTGGCGAGCACGTTTTCAATGCCAACCCAAAAGTGGTGGATGTATTAAAACAACGTGGAAAATTGTTGCATCACGAAGCGATTTTCCACAGCTATCCGCATTGCTGGCGACACAAAACGCCGATTATTTTCCGCGCCACTGCACAATGGTTCATTTCAATGGATCAGAAAAATCTGCGCGAAACGGCGTTGAATGAAGTGAAACAAGTGCAATGGATTCCTGATTGGGGACAAGCTCGCATCGAAAGTATGATGGACAACCGCCCTGACTGGTGTATTTCCCGCCAACGCACTTGGGGCGTGCCGATTACGTTTTTCATTCACAAAGAAACTCGCGCTTTGCATCCCAACACCGATGAATTAGTAGAAAAAGTTGCGTTACTCATCGAAAAAGAAGGCATCGAAGCGTGGTTTGCCTTAAAAGCTGAAGATTTGCTCGGTGAAGAAGCGAAAGATTACGAGAAAATGTCGGACACCTTAGACGTTTGGTTTGATTCCGGCGTGACGCACGAAGCAGTTCTGAATCGGCGTGATTATTTGCACTTTCCAGCCGATTTATATTTAGAAGGCTCAGATCAACATCGCGGCTGGTTTCAATCGTCATTATTAGCTTCAACTGCGATGAATGATGTTGCGCCTTACAAAGCTGTGTTGACGCATGGTTTTACGGTGGATGCGCACGGCAAAAAAATGTCGAAATCCGCTGGCAACGTTGTTGCGCCACAATCGGTGATGAAAGAACTCGGCGCGGATGTGTTGCGCTTGTGGGTGGCGGCAACGGATTATCGCGGAGAAATGAATGTCTCGGATGAGATTCTGAAACGCACGTCGGATGGTTATCGGCGTTTGCGCAACACCGCGCGGTTTTTATTGTCGAATTTAGATGATTTTAATCCCGCTGAAAACTTAGTCCCAGCAGCAGATTTATTGCCGCTGGATCGTTGGGTAGTGGATAAAGCTTATCAATTGCAACAGGAAGTCATCGCGCTGTACGAAACGTATCAATTTCAGCCGATTTATCAAAAAATTCTGCATTTTTGCTCGATTGATTTAGGTGGTTTCTATTTAGACATTACCAAAGATCGCCAATACACGGCAAAAGCGGATAGTTTAGCGCGTCGTTCTTCACAAACGGCAATGTATCATGTGATTGAGGCGTTGACTCGTTGGCTTGCGCCGATTACCAGTTACACAGCCGATGAATTGTGGCAGTTTATTCCAGGAGAACGTGCGGAATCGGTATTTTTAGAAACCTGGTATGAGGGTTTATTTCCGTTGGCTGAAAACTCAGAATTTAACCATGCCGATTGGCAAATTTTGATGAATGTGCGGATGGCGGTGAGTAAAGAATTGGAAAAAAGTCGCACCGCTGACCAGATTGGCTCATCATTAAATGCGAAAGTGAAAATTTATTGCAGTGCTGAATTAGCTAAAACGTTGGCAAAACTCGGTGACGAATTACGCTTTATTTTCATCACGTCTGAAGCGGAAGTGATTACTGTGCCTTATCCTTTTGAATTACAAGATATTCCTGAATTAGTGGTTGATGCAGAACGCTTGAAAATTCAAGTGACAGCTTCAGAGCATACAAAGTGTGTGCGTTGTTGGCATCAACGCCTCGATGTGGGCACTCATGCAGAGCATCCTGAGCTTTGTGGTCGTTGTGTAGAAAATGTGGCAGGTAACGGTGAAGTACGACATTATGCTTAAATGGTTATGGGTTTCGGTATTGGCTTTGATTTTGGATCAAATCAGTAAAATTGCGGTGGATGGCTCGATGCACTTGTATGAATCTATCTCGATTATGCCGTTTTTTAATCTGACTTATGTTCACAACACAGGCGCGGCGTTTAGTTTTCTAGCACACGCCGGTGGCTGGCAACGTTGGTTGTTTGCAGGACTAGCGTTGGTTATCAGTGTCGCGATTGGGATATGGATAACACGCTTAAAACAACAGGAAGTTTTGCTGGCGGTGGCGTTATCGCTCGTTTTAGGCGGAGCAGTCGGCAATCTAATTGATCGGGTGCTGTATGGTTATGTAATTGATTTTCTTGATGTCTATTATCAAGATTGGCATTGGCCGGCGTTTAATATTGCTGATTCTGCTATTTGCGTGGGTGTGTTTTTAATGCTATTAGAAAGTTTTGGCATTGGACGCGCCGCCGACACTTCAACAGAGTCATAACAACTGGAAAACTTTCATTGCCTAAACCTTTCAGGTCTTTAAGACCTGAAAGGTTTTTTGTACCAGCTTTAAGTGTTTTTTGTTTTGAAATAAACATCCGCAAACTCACTCGCCTTTGCTTTTTTCTCCGCAATTTCTCCTCCCGTTAAATTAAATCGCGTTTCTTGAATTTTCAACGCGAAAAATAATCGCTTTTTTGTTGCTGATTTAACACTTCTTTTCTTTTTGCTTTGGTTGAAAATTTTGTGACCGATATAAATTCTTTTTTTAGTGCCACTGGTGCGTTAGCCCAAGCCATTTCTGGCTATAAACCGCGTACTGCGCAAATTGAAATGGCGCAAGCAATTGAATGGGCTGTCACCAATAATCAACATTTGATTGTTGAAGCCGGCACAGGTACGGGCAAAACCTTTGCTTATCTTGTGCCTGCAATTATGTCAGGGAAAAAAATTATTGTGTCAACCGGCACAAAAAACCTGCAAGAACAATTATTTAACAATGACATTCCCACGATTCGTAAAGCCTTAGCCGAGCCGTTTAACGCCACTTTGTTAAAAGGACGTAGCAATTATTTGTGCAGTTACCGCTTGGAACAGGCCATGAGCGCGTCGCAACCGTTAACCAAACAAGACGCACAATCACTGAACCGAATTAAATTGTGGTCAAAACGCACGAAAACCGGCGATATTGCTGAAATGGATGAGGTGTCTGAATCCAGTCCGGTTTGGTATCAAGCCACATCGACGCGCGATAACTGCTTAGGACAAGATTGCCCCGATTACAGTGAATGTTTTTTGATGAAAGCGCGTCGCAAAGCGCAAGATGCGGACGTGATTATTGTGAATCACTATTTGCTTTGTGCCGATTGGTCGCTGCGAGAAATTGGTTTTAGTGAATTATTGCCAAATGCCGATGTGATTGTGATTGATGAAGCGCATCAATTGGCGAATGTTGCTTCCAATTTCTTAGGCATTTCTCTCAGTGCCAAACAATTTGTAGATTTAAGTTCAGACAGTTTGGAAGAATATCTGAGAGTCAATCGCGATATGCCAGACTTTCCGACCTTGTGTGAAAAATTAAATCTTGCGGTAAAAAATGCACGTTTGGCTTTTGGAGCTGAGATTAGAAAAGGCGATTGGCACGAGATTGAAAATAAGCCGCCGCTTTTGGCAAGTTTAATTAGCTTGCAACAGCAATTGCAGGCGTTAACCAAGCAATTGCAACTCGCTGCGGAAAAAAGCAAGGGATTGGAATTATGTTTTAAACGCGCGGAAGAAATGGATGCGCAGTTAGCGGCAATTATTGAGGATAAAACGAACAAAGCGATTCGATGGTATGAAACGCACCGCAGCAGTTTTACCTTAAGTAGCACGCCGTTGGATATTGCGGCAGCATTCAGTGCTTTTATGCAGCAGCATCAAGCCGCATGGATTTTTACCTCGGCAACCTTAAGTGTGGCAGGAGATTTTAGTTATTTTAGCCAAAATTTGGGGCTGAATAATGTGGTGAGTTATCGTTGGGAAAGTCCGTTTGACTACCCACAGCAAGCTTTGTTTTATCATCCAAAAGGTTTGCCGCAAGCCACTGATGTTGATTTTACTGACAAAATTGTTGAATTTGCGGTGCCGGTATTAAAAGCCAGCCAAGGGCGAGCGTTTTTTTTGTTTACCAGTTATAAAGCGTTAAATCGCGCTGAAGAATTGTTAAAAGAAAAACTCGATTATCCGTTGTTGGTGCAAGGCAGTTATCCAAAAACAGTTTTATTGGAGCGATTTAAAAAGCAGGGCAATGCGATTTTATTGGGCACAGCGAGTTTTTGGGAAGGCGTGGATGTGCGTGGTGAGGCGTTGTCGTGCGTGATTATTGATAAATTGCCGTTTGCCTCGCCCGGTGATCCCGTTTTAAAAGCCCGTTTAGATGCCATGAAAAACCAAGGGCGCAATCCTTTTTTTGAATATCAATTGCCCACAGCCGCAATTGCGCTGCGACAAGGCGTGGGGCGGTTAATCCGTGATGTGGAAGATAAAGGCGTGTTGATGGTGTGCGATCCGCGTTTGCTGAAAAGAGGCTACGGGCAGATGTTTTTAGACAGCGTGCCACCAATGCGTAGAACTCGTGACATAAAGGATGTGGAAGCTTTTTTTCAGGAAGAAAAGAAGGTGACAGAATAAAAAGCTATTTTTCACAATCATTCGGTGTGGGATAAAAGTACCTCGTTGAAATTGTTGAAAAAACATTATCTTGTCAAATAATAGACAGAGCTAGCTAAGATATAGTATTGATTTAAAAGATAACTATTTTTAAGTTTTATCAACGAGGTGTTGTTTTAACTGGGATTTTTATTTAGGTGTACAAGAAAAGACCGAATAACTGTATAACTGGAATGAGGTTAAAAGCTAAAAAATATTACGCAGGAGAAAAAGGAAATAAAAAATAACCACCATTCAAGTTTTACGGTTAGTGGTAACACATGCCATTGCGCTAACATTTCAATCTTTTGGTGATGCAACTGTCTTTTTAGCACGCGATATAAACGAGGCAGCCAACAATAGACTTGGAAGAGTATGAGGAAGATAAGAGGAACAAGGATATAAAAAACAATAACTTGAGTTTCGTGAGTGCTGGTTTCAAGAAAGTGTTCAATGAGAATATCTAAAATATTTTCAACAGTCTCAAACACCACATGAAAAAGCTCTGCTAATAAATGAAATATTTCTTCATACATTAACAAAAGAAAAGTTAGAACGCTGAAAGAGAGAGCAATTTTTTGATGAATATTTAAAGACACTTTCTCTCCCCTAAAACCAAAGTCATCGTGTTGAAGTTTTAGAATACGCATTAGATTTCCTCACAAAAACAACATTGTAACGTAACTGTCATACTATATCAGCAAAGACATGTGCTGTTACAAGACTCATTATAAAAAGCAATTATAAATCAAATAATTGTAAAACTAATTTTCATAGTTTTTTTCTTGCTAAAACGCCCCCTGTTGCGGAAAAACATGAGGAAAACTAATGATTAGCAGCGTATTTTCTTTGATTCGCTTTATTTTTTTGAAAGGGAGGTCAACTTAAGTATCATAAAAAATACGATATTACTATAAGTAATGCCTTATGATAAGCAGTTTAAAAGCTAGTATGTATTATCCATTATTGTTTATTAACTGGCTTTTAGGCATAATGCACAAAGGTTTAAATTTATGGTGGTCTAAATATTATGAACGAAATGATGTCCTCAGGAATTGAATTGATGCTCACAGGAATGGGTATAGTTTATGCGTTTTTAGCCATGCTCGTTGTTGCAATCAAGATAATGACCGCAATTGTTACGCGCTATTTTCCTGAAGTTCCGGCAGAGTTTATTGTACCTGCCAACAAAACAACCGAGCCTTTGGTTATTGCAGCTATTACCGCCGCAGTCCATCAATATCGCAGTAAGCAAAAATAAGCGATTGCAGATTAACGTTAAATAGCATTTTAAAAAAAATCTTAAAAATCCAGCCCAAAAAGCGAAAAAATATTCGACCCAAAAAGGTCTCAGGAGAAGCAACAATGACAAAGGTTACGAAACCTTTAGGTATTACCGAGGTCGTCCTGCGTGACGCACATCAATCTATTCTGGCAACTCGATTGCGGATTGAAGATATGCTGCCCATTTGTGAAAAATTGGATAGCGTTGGTTATTGGTCTATTGAATCCTGGGGCGGAGCAACGTTTGATGCTTGTATCCGTTATTTAGGAGAAGATCCTTGGGAAAGATTACGTTTGTTGAAAAAAGCGATGCCTAATACGCCGCAACAAATGTTATTTCGCGGACAAAATATTTTAGGCTATCGGCATTATGCAGATGATGTAGTGGATAAATTTGTTGAACGTTGTGCAGTAAATGGTATCGACGTATTCCGCATTTTTGATGCCATGAATGACATGCGCAATATTGAGCGTGCCGTTAAAGCCGTATTAAATACCGATGCTCATGCCCAAGGCACTATCTCTTATACCACCAGTCCTGTGCACACGACTGATAAATGGGTAGAGCAAGCCAAACGAATTGAGGATATGGGTGCGCATTCTATTTGTATCAAAGATATGGCGGGGTTATTAACACCTTATGATGCGTTTGAATTAGTGTTTGTGTTAAAACATGCAGTAAAAATTCCCATCCATCTACATTGCCATGCAACAACGGGGTTAAGCGTTGCAACGTTGTTAAAAGCCGTTGAAGCAGGCGTGGATAATGTCGATACCAGCATTTCATCAATGAGTATGACATACGGTCACAGTCCTACTGAAGCGATTGTGGCAAGTTTTGTTGGACAAAAACAAGATACGAAACTTAATTTAGAATTACTGGAAGAAATCGCCACTTATTTTAGAGATGTGCGGAAAAAATATGCACAATTTGAAGGCAGTTTAAAAGGCGTTGATGGACGGATTTTATTAGCACAAGTGCCGGGCGGCATGTTGACAAATATGGAAAGTCAACTGAAAGAGCAAGGCGCGTCTGATAAATTTGCTGAAGTATTAAAAGAAATTCCGCGCGTGCGCGAAGATTTAGGCTTTATTCCGTTAGTCACTCCCACGTCACAAATTGTCGGTACGCAAGCGGTATTAAACGTTTTATCTGAACAACGTTACAAAACGATTGCGAAAGAAACAGCGGGCGTTTTAAAAGGTGAATACGGAGCAACGCCAGCCCCTGTCAACGCAGAGTTACAAGCGCAAGTCTTAGCGGGTGGTGAGGCGATTACTTGTCGTCCAGCTGATTTAATTGCACCAGAAATGGATAAGCTGATTGCGGAAGTTAGCGAAAAAGCAAAAGCCGAAGGTGTGCAATTAGCTGAAAATCTTGAAGAAGATGCGTTAATTTATGGATTATTTGCGCAAGTGGGTTGGAAGTTTTTAAGCAATCGCAATAATCCTGCTGCATTTGAACCCTTGCCAACCGCCACAGTTCAAGCTGCACCTGCTGCTGTTGAAGAAAAAACCAATCGCATAGAAAATTATTTGGTGAATGTTGACGGCAAAAGCTACAACGTTTCTGTTGCACCAGGTGAGGCTGAACTTGCTATTCAGCCTGTTGCCGCAATGACTACCGAAATTAAAGCGAATGTCGCAACACTGTCAAATGCAGGAGCTGTGATTACCTCGCCAATGGCAGGCAATATCATTAAGGTTCTGGTCAGTGTAGGCAGCACGGTCAACAAAGGCGATGTTGTTTTGACGATGGAAGCCATGAAAATGGAAACTGAAGTGCGTTCTAAATACTCAGGCACGGTGAGTGCTGTGAATACAAAAGAAGGTGCGGCAGTGGTGGTAGGAGCTACGTTAGTCACTTTGTAACCGCGTATCGTGTTATAAATTCAAGCGAAAAGCACAAAGAGCCTAGCCGTTGATGACTTGCGTTCTTTTGTGCTTTTCGTGTTTTTACCTTTCAGAATATAAAAAAAAGAGACCTTCTATGGAAAATCTCCAATTACTTTGGCAAAGCACAGGCATATATAACTTTTCAGCAGGGCAAGCTCTGATGATGCTAGTAGGCTTTTTGCTGTTATTTTTAGCCATTAAAAAAGATTTTGAACCCTTATTATTATTGCCCATCGGCTTTGGTGCGATTTTAAGTAATATTCCAGTTGCCGGCATCGCAGAAGAAGGCGGGATTTTATATTACCTCTATTACGGAATTAAATTAGGTATCTGGCCGCTGCTGATTTTTATGGGCGTAGGGGCAATGACTGATTTTGGCCCCATGATAGCCAATCCCAAAACCTTATTTTTAGGCGCGGCAGCGCAATTTGGAATTTTTGCGACTCTATTAGGCGCGTTGGCACTCAATGCCGTGCCAGGAATTGCCTTTACATTGAAAGATGCAGCGGCAATTGCCATTATCGGTGGTGCAGATGGCCCAACTGCGATTTATGTTGCTTCAAAACTTGCCCCTGATTTATTAGGCGCGATTGCGGTAGCTGCGTATTCCTACATGGCATTAGTGCCGTTGATTCAACCGCCGATTATGCGGGCTTTAACAACAGAAGAAGAACGCAAAATTGAAATGCACCAATTGCGTGAAGTCAGCCAAACTGAAAAAATTATTTTGCCGTTGATGCTGATTACGCTCACTGCCTTGCTATTACCGTCAGCTGCACCGTTAGTGGGAATGTTTTGTTTAGGCAATTTGATGAATGCCTGTGGTGTGGTTGAACGACTCAGCAAAACTGCGCAAAACGAATTAATCAATATCGTGACTATTTTCTTAGGTTTATCAGTCGGTTCAAAACTGAGTGCGGCAGCATTTTTAAAACTGGAAACATTAGGGATTTTAGGCTTAGGCGCCGTTGCGTTTGCAATCGGCACGGCTTCAGGCGTGATTATGGCGAAAATTATGAATAAATATAGCAGTACGCCAATTAATCCTTTGATAGGTTCAGCGGGGGTTTCTGCTGTGCCAATGGCGGCGCGTGTTTCAAACAAACTAGGCTTAGAAGCTGATCCGCATAACTTTTTACTCATGCACGCAATGGGGCCGAATGTTGCGGGCGTAATTGGCTCTGCGGTTGCTGCGGGTGTGTTGTTAAGCTTGATTAAATAACGCACCCAAACCTGGCAGGTTTTTAAAACCTGCCAGGTTTAAACTAAACCCTTTTAATCAAACCGCTTCGCATCATCCGGTAACTTATCAAAAATCGGATGTTTCTCAATTCCATAACATTCTGGATAATAAACCCCCGCCAAATGTAAACCATAAGGCGGTGCGGTCACTCCGCCTTGACTGCGATCTTTAATTTCCAGCAATTCTTGCGTCCACTCCACCGGTTTTTTGCCTGAACCAATTTCCATTAACACGCCGGCAATATTGCGCACCATGTGATGCAAAAAAGCATTTGCAGAAATATCAATCGTCACCAACTGATTTTGTCGATACACATCAATAAAATACATAAAGCGTTGCGGGCTTTTTGATTGGCAACCTTGCGCCCGAAATGAAGAAAAGTCATGGTTTCCACATAATGTTTGCGCGGCAAGGTGCATTTTTTCGGCATCCAACGGCATGGAAAACCAAGTCGCTTGCTCGCGCAATAAAGCCGATTTCATGGGGCGATTTAAAATAATGTAGCGGTAAAATCGTGCAATCGCGCTGTAGCGGGCGTGAAAATCAGCCAAGGCAGGTTTTGCCCAAATAATGCGCACATCATCGGGCAAATTGCGATTGCCGCCCATCATCCATGCGTGCAAATCGCGCTGTACAGGCGTATCAAAATGCACCACTTGCTCAAACGCATGAACGCCAGAATCGGTGCGTCCTGCGCAAATGACGGTAATCGGTTGATTGGCGACTTGAGAAAGGGCGTGTTCTAAAACACTTTGCACCGTGCGTTTGCCTGTTTGCCATTGCCAGCCGAAAAATTGGCTGCCGTCGTATTCGATGCCGAGCACGATGCGGTTGATAATATCGCTCATGATTAAAATTAAAGGGTCAAGTCCAATAGTTTGGAGGTTTTTTTGAAAAGAAGAAGCGATTTTAAACTCAAACGAATCAAGGTTTAAAAATTTTCCATAAAGTTACTCTTTGCCATTAAATTAATAACTTATGCTTTATTTTCAATAAGATATTTGTAGGTCGGGTTAGCGTTTTTTGCACAGCAAAAAAGCGTAACCCGACATGAGCGTCTATTTCGTCACCGAATGTCGGTTTACGTTATTTCGCTTGCGCTCAATAAGCTAACCCGACCTACAATTTATCATTTTGATTGTTAAACATATTTTTCTTAACTGTGGGCTGTGATGCCGTTACTAGAAACGATTTTAGAAAAAAAGTCCATATTATTCCAGACGCATTCTCTAAAAGGTGCGAAACACAGCGCGTATTCACCAAGGTTAAAATCGCAACTTAACAATAGCCAGTCCAGAAAGCGCGGGCAGTCATAGCATTAAGGCAATTTTAATTATATGATTAACCGCCTAAACGCTGCCGCGTGCTTATCTTTTTAATTAACTTTTTAGGAGTGTAAAAATGTCTCTTGACCAAGACGCAGTTATTGAAGAATTTCAATTGATGTATGACGTGTTAATGCAAGTTGCGGAAGACCACGATGTAGATCCTGATATTGCGGACATCGCCTCAGCTGCTGCCAATGAATTAGAAGTGCAATTTATTGATAGCGAAGCAGAGGATGAAGACGAGTTAGAAGACCAATACGATGATTTTATTGATTTAATTGAGTCGGTGCTGGATGATTTAGATGAAAATGAAGCTGATAACACCGTGATGGGGCCGATTAGAAAACGCCTGACTAAAGCTAAAAAACTTTTGCTGTAAAAACAATCGAACCTGACAGGTTTTTAAAAAAAGTCTGTCAGGTTTTTTCTTGCCTACTATTTTCGCACCCAACTGAGGCTTCCCTGTGCTTAATGAAAAGTCGCTTAAAAACCTAATTAAACAGCACCATGAAAAACTGAAAGCGCGGTTTGATCCCCATCAATCGGTTGCACAATTATTGATTGATAAAGCTGATTTTATTGATCAAATTTTAAGTGAGGGCTGGAATTGTTTTTTAGGCAACAATGCCGCTCGACTTAGCTTGATTGCAGTAGGCGGTTATGGCAGGCGCGAATTATTTCCCTATTCCGATATTGATATTTTGATTTTGCTTGATGGCATACAAAACGCGGTGAATCAGGAAGCACTTTCGGCGTTTTGCTGTTTTATTTGGGACATCGGCTTAAAACCCGGCTTAAGCGTGCGCACCGTTCCAGAATGTGTTGAGGTGCTCAAAGACGATCAAACCGTGATGACTAGCTTGCTAGAAATGCGTTTGGTGCAAGGCAATTCGCAATTATTTACGCAATTGCAGGATATTATTAATTCCAATCAAGTGTGGCCGTCAGAACAGTTTTTTGCTGCCAAAATGGAAGAGCAAAAACTGCGCTATTTCAAATATCACGAAACGGCATACAACTTAGAACCGAATACGAAAGAAGGCCCCGGCGGTTTGCGTGATTTGCAAGTTATCTCCTGGGTTTTTAAACGCCATTACCATTCCTCTTCCATTGAAGAGTTGATTAAATACGATTTTATTTTAGCCTCAGAATATAACGAACTGATTGCCGCCCGCGATATTTTATGGCGAGTGCGCTACGCCTTACATCTGCTCACCAATCGCTGTGAAGATAGATTACTATTTGATTATCAACGTGATTTAGCCGTGCAATTTGGCTTTGCCATTACAGAAACGCCTAATCAGCATATTGAAGAATTTATGCAGTTTTATTTTAAAACGGTTGTTGGATTAGAGCGGTTAAATGAAATGTTGTTGCAGCTGTTTAATGAACGCTTATTAAGCAATCAGCGCAGCACGCCCGTTATTATCAACGAAGATTTTATTGCCATTAATGGGTATTTGGAAGTGGCTCACGAACAGATATTTGAACAAAAACCGTTGCTATTGCTCAATATTTTTCTATTACTGCAACAAAATCATCCAGCATTAAAAGGAATTCGCGCCACCACCATTCGTTTAATTCGCAAAAGTTTGGCACGGATTGACGACACATTTCGCTATAACAAAGAAGCCAATCGCTTATTTATGGAGATTTTGCGCCAACCTATCGGAGTTACGCATTTATTGCGACGCATGAATCGTTACGGCTTGCTCGCCACTTATTTACCCGCGTTTGGCAATATTGTTGCCAGAATGCAATATGATTTATTCCATGTTTACACAGTGGATGAACACACTTTGTTTGTGATTGGCAATTTGCGGCGATTTTCGCAAGAAAAATATCGCTATGAACAACCGTTTTGCTACGATGTTTTTGTGCTGGTTCCCAAACCTGAAGTGCTTTACGTTGCGGCGTTATTCCATGATATTGCGAAAGGCATGGGCGGCGATCATTCCTGTTTAGGGGAAGAATTAGCGCGGGAATTTTGCGTGGCGCATGAAATGTCCAGCCATGATACAAAACTGGTCACATGGTTGGTGCGCAATCATTTATTGATGTCAATGACAGCGCAGCGCAAAGATATTAGTGACCCTGATATTATTTATGAATTTGCCGCGCAAGTGGATAGTCTGGAATATTTGCATCACATTTATTTGCTCACGGTTGCCGATATTCGCGCCACCAGTCCCAGTTTATGGAATTCGTGGAAAGATGCGTTATTGCAAGAGCTTTACAATGCCACTCATCGTGCTTTGCGACGTGGATTGCAAAATCCTGCCACTGTTTCGCAACGAGTCAGTGAAAATAAAAAAGAAGCACAAGAAGAGCTTTTAAAACAAGGGCTTGCCGAATGTTTGATTAGAGCGGCATGGCAGCATACCAGTGATGATTATTTTTTGCGTTATAGTGCCGATGAAATTGTTTGGCATACGTTGGCGATTGCCTCATGCACGGAACAGCAATTACCGCTGGTTTTGTTGCGTTTAGACTCACAACGTGGCAGCGCGGAAGTGTTTGTTTACACCAAAAATGAAGAAACGATTTTTTCCATCAGTACAGCCACTTTAGACCAGTTGGGTTTAACGATTTTAGACGCAAGAATTATTACAACTGCCGATCAATATGTCTTAAATAGCTTTCAAGTTCTGGAGCAATCAGGGCAAGCGATTAATGATGTTAAAAGGAAACAACATATTTGCAGTGCGTTGCGCACTAATCTAATTAAGCATGATGTGAAACTGGAAAAAAATATCCACAGACAATCGCGGCAAGCAAAACATTTTCCGATTCCAACTACCGTGTTTTTCCATCCTGATTCGTTGCAACGCCATACGATTGTGGAATTAATTACCACCGATAGAGCGGGCTTGTTGTCTGATATTGGTGAGGTGTTGATGGCGTTAGATATTCAATTGCATGATGCAAAAATTACCACCATTGGCAGTCGTGCCGAGGATATTTTTTATGTCACTGATAAATCTGGAAAATTGCTAGCGGATATGCAAAAACAGGAATTGCAGGAGAAACTTTTGGAAACGGTGGATTAATAAAATAGCTGTTTTTTAACAAATTTCTGCCTCTGTGCGGTATGACAAAAAAGTCATTTCACAAGCAGTCAAGCTTTAGGCAACAACATCATGCACACTACTCACTATAGCTTGCTAACCAAGTTAACTGACAACCACCCGCAAACGTGGCAAGAGTTCAGTTTAGTGTATAAGCCTATGATTTCTAATTGGTTAAAATCTTACCCGTTGCAAGCGGCAGATATTGAAGACCTAACGCAAGAAATCATGCTATTTGTGCTTGAAAACGGTGATTCATTTGAACATAACGGACGCATTGGCGCGTTTCGGAATTGGTTGCGTTCAGTAACATTCAACATCTGTCGAAATTATCTGCGAAAAACCAAGCCCCAGACTCACGAAAATCTAACCCACTTGACCTTGCTCTTAGAGCAATTGGAAGACCCGCAGAGTAATCAAAGTTATTTATTTAACTTAGCGCACGACCGCGTGATTGTGCAAATTTTGTTGAAAAATCTCGTCGAGCATTTTCAAGCAGAAACCATCGAAATTTTTAAACTGCATGTGATAGACGAAATGTCTGCTGCCGATACTGCCGTAAAAATGAATGTGTCTGTGGCTTCCGTGCATGTGGCAAAATCGCGCGTGTTACGTCGCCTCCGCCAAGATGCGGAAGGCTGGTTAGATGAATTACATCTTGTTTAAAAATGCACGCCTCTTTTCTTCTTAAACATCCCTCCTCAGAAAAACTACATCAATTTGTACTTGGCAAACTCAATGATGCGGACTCTAACGACATCGAAACACATCTGTATCAATGTGATACTTGTATTCATAAGCTCAATTCAGTGGAAATAGGGGATGCTTTCACCTGCTTGGTGCGCGAACAGCATGTTGAAAATACCGAACCTGTTATCAATCCTGCCATTCACATTGAAGGTTATGAAATCCTCAGTGAATTAGGACGCGGCGGCATGGGCGTGGTTTATAAAGCGATAGATTTGCGATTGAAACGCCCTGTTGCTTTAAAAGTTATTTTGAATGGTGAACATGCGAACAGTGAGCAGCGCGAAAGATTACGCCAAGAAGCTGAAACAATTGCCACCCTACAGCATCTGGGCATTGTGCAGATTTATGAAATTGGGGAGCATCAAGGGCATTTGTATCTTGCGTTAGAACTGCTGGATGCGCAAGGCTTGCAAACGGTGATGAATAACGCGCCGCATCCTGCAAAATGGTCGGCGGCTTTAATTCATCAACTCGCTGAAATTATTGCATATTCTCATCAGAACGGAATTATTCACCGCGATTTAAAACCTGAAAATATTTTATTCAGTCACCCCTTAAGCAATGCTTCCGCTAGTATCGCTCAGTTTAAAGCGTTAAAAAATGCCTTGCCTGTGGTTAAAATTACCGATTTTGGCTTAGCTAAATGTTTAAGCACCGACAGCCAAATGACTAAAACAGGCGTGATATTGGGTACACCGCACTATATGTCACCTGAGCAAATTCCTGATAGTGCAGAAAAGGTGAGTTTTGCGAGTGATATTTATGCTTTGGGCGTGTTGTTGTATCAATTGCTGACAGGACGATTACCGTTTGTCTCTGGCAATATACTGCAAGTTTTAAAAATGTTGCGTGATGATGACCCTATCGCACCTAGACAACATATCCCTTGCATTCCGCCAGATTTAGAAACGATTTGCTTAAAATGTTTAATGAAAAAACCAGCAGATCGCTATGCCTCAGCTCAGGATTTGGCAGACGATTTAGCTTTGTTTTTACAAGATGAGCCAATACGCGCCAAGCCTTTGAGCCGACTCCAACGAATGCTGAAATGGGCAAGACATAAGCCAATACTGGCAAGCAGTTACCTGATTGTGTTGTGTCTGTACAGTTTGCACTTGTTTGCCATGTTGGTTTTAAATCTCGCCAGACATCAAGGTTCATTTCATACCGTTTTAACGTTTTCAGCGACTGTTTTTCTTGCACTGCTATATTTGATTCAAAAAATGTTGGAATCTGAAAAGTGGCAAAATCTAGGGCAGTACAGTTTTATGAGTCTCACTATGCTTGCGCTGACGACGGTGTTTATTTTTGATGCGGCTGCCCAAAGTGTACCGATTAACGTTTACATGTACTTGATTATGGGAACACCGTTAATTTCTTCGCGTCCAAAAATGATTGGATTCCAAACACTGTTGTCAATTTTGGGCTATGGCAGTTTGCTTGGGTATGCGTACTGGTTTAAACCCGATTTGCAAGTTTCAATCGAAGCGGCGGTGTTTTTTGTGTTAAATCTTGTTTTTACAGGAATTATTACTTATTTGCTAGTGCGTCGAATCAGCTTTTTTAACAGCATTTAAGCTTAATGCGTTTTACTGCAACGGAGGCAGTGAAAGCATTCGATTTTGGAGTCAAAAGTCGCGACTTTTGACTCCGGCAACGCATATAAATCAATGCCACTTTATCGCGTAAACTTTGTGATTTCAGGGATTTTAAGGGAGAATCCTTATTTTCATTGCTTTGGTAGAAATGAGATAAACCTCATCTAATTTGAGAAACGTAGTTTTTTGTTGAACCGTAGAGACGCAATATTTTGCGTCTCTACACGT
>CAKZJE010000090.1 GCA_936941155.1 uncultured Methylomonas sp.
ACCCAACCTACATATTTCAATATCCAATTGATATATAAACACTTTTTAAACTAAAGATGTGTAGATAACTATGCCTTTAAGGACTGGCAGTCGTAACTCTAAGACTTTTGCGTATTTATTTAAACGATATTGATAAGTTAACATTCCGTTAGAGACACAACAATCCGTCTCTCTACGACTTCCATTCCTCAAAAGACTAGAAGTCGTTTTTTACCGAAACTGTCGGTGCGAATTCATTCGCACTGTGCGGATAAATCCGCACCTACACAAAAACAGCAATACCTTGAAACTTATGTTTTGTTCGTTATTTCAGCCATTACATAATTGATCGTTTCATAAAACTCCGCCATTTTCACTGGCTTAGTAATATACGCATTAAATCCCGCATCCAAACCATTTTTAATATCCTCTTTCATTCCATGCGCACTAATCGCAATTACTGGCGTATTTTTCATATCCGAAAAACGCTTTCTAATAATTTCCAACATTTCAAAACCATTTAAATCCGGTAAATCAATATCTATTAAAATAAGATCTGGATTAATTTTTTCAATTAACTCTAAACCTGTTTTAGCATTTTCAGCAGAATACAACTGTGCAGAAGGAATTCTCTGAACAAAAGATTTAATTAATTCCGTATTAATTGGATTATCTTCAATATAAACAATTTGGCAATTATCAGGCAATTGACAAGGTGTAATCGAAGCTTTAGGATTATTTTCCAGAAAATTTCTTTGATTTTCCGCTAAAGGGAATTCCACCCAAAATGTTGAGCCTTTATTTTCCTCACTCAACACCCCTATTTTGCCCTGCATATCCTCGACTAAGCCTTTAGTAATTGTTAATCCAATGCCTGTCCCCTCTATACCACTATTTTCAGCCCCCAAACGATTGAAAGGATCAAATAAATTCGAAATTTTATGGGCTGGAATACCGTGCCCTGTATCCGTAATACTGATTTTTAAAGATTGATTATCTTGCGTTTCGGCATAAATCGTCACAGAACCATTGGTCTGATTATATTTAATAGCATTGGAAAGTAAATTTAATAGCACTTGCTTAATTCGCACCCTATCAACCACAATATAATAATCAGGCAGGGTTTCAAATAAACTCACAATTTCAATATGTTTTTTGCTGGCTAACGTATAAATTAAAATCAATACTTCTTTCATCACCGCAGAAATATTCACGATTTCTAAAGACAAACTCAATTGCCCACTTTCCAGTTTTGCTAAATCCAAAATTTCATTAATTAAGCTTAATAAATGCGTACCTGCTTGATTAATATAGGATATATATTCAGAATGTTCAGGCGTTAAAGGCGATTGTGTATCAGTTTGCAGCAATTGTGAAAATCCAATAATTGAATTCAAAGGCGTTCTTAATTCGTGACTCATATTTGCCACAAATTTTGATTTAGCATTGTTTGCTTCTACTGCTTCCACCACACTTTTTTTCGCATAACTTAATTCCTGCTCTATTTTTTTCTTTAAGCTCAAATCTTTAATAAAAATAACCCAACCTTGCCGATTGCCTGCTTCAATTTTAGAAACATTAACTAAAACTGGAAATAAAATATTTTCTTTTTTTAAGCCATTTAATTCAATTTCATAGCGTTCTTGCATCGCTTCTAAATAATCAGCGTCAAAGTCTGGAATAAGCGTAGTAATTTTTTTATGTAAAAAATCCTTTTGTGTGCCTAAAAAAAATCCTTCTGCTGTTTTATTAATGAGGGTAATTTCTCCAGCAGTATTAATCGTAATAATCCCTTCTAATGAGCAAGATAAAACAGTATCTTGAAATTCTTTATGATTTTTGATTTGGGTAAATTGCGCTTCAACTTCACGAATACTTTTAAAAACCACAAAACGTCCATTAATAAACATGGAAATTAAAATAAATCCTGCGCCAATCCAGCTAAGATTTTTTAATTGTGTAACATAGTTTTCTAAACCAATTTCATAACATTTAACAATATCATCCATTAAACCGATAAAAACTTTTTCATTGGCAAAATAAATCTCATCATACTGTTTAATTTCATTTATTTTTTCGAGATTTTTATTCAATTCTGCAATGTTTTTAACTGCAAAAACCATTTGTGTAACCGGTTGTTTAATCGCTAAAAAGTCCTGCTTAATTTTGCTATTATTTTTAAACAAACGCGAAGTTAAGACTTCGTTTTCAAGCTTTGCGTGATTGGTCGCCAGCGTATTCAAATCCGCTACGGCAAGCGCGAGAAATTCAAGGCGTTTTTGTTCTGTTTCCGCATTGGCAGAACGCGATAAGTTTTTGCCAATCCGTTGGCTGAGCATTCGTTGCCGCCCGGAGAGATTGACTTTATGCGCGTCATTATTTTGTGTCCACGAGTGAATAAAAATCAGGCTTTGATAGGCAGAAATTATGCAGCACAGCATCACAAAACTGAGAATCGAGTATTTTTTTATCAGGATGCCGGGATTTCTGTCGAGCATGTTTTTTACCTAAAAATAATGCGTTACATAATTAAAGTGAATTATAGCAGTTACTATGCCATGCTAATTCGTAAGGTTAATCGAATTGTTTTTTAATCGAACTTTTGAAACAAAGTTGTGATAGCGTTATTCGCAGTATGAACAACGCTCCACGTCAATTAACGCTCATGTTTGGTGCATTTGTGTTTGTGATGTTTTGACAGTGAGAAAAGCTTTTGCACACCCTTAGTGCAGGCGCGTAATAATATTATCTTTTTCAATAGATTAAAGATTTGATTTATAAGGAAATTTTTTTGAGTGGCATTCTCTTTGCTTTAGTTGAATGAGGTTTTTATCACGATAGCTGTCAACATCACTTTATTACGCTTGATTGGTGGGGTTATTTAGCGAGCAGGTTTATCTTATTTTCTGGTTTTAAAATTATGAAGAGTCAAAATCTATCACAGGTTAATCCAACAAAAATTATCTTTAAGGCTTATTCGATTAGCTTTTTGTTGTTGTTTGCGGTGATTGTAAGTTATCAAGCGATTTTGCTGATTGAGAATAGTGGCAATACCAGTAATGCTGAAAAAATCAATACCGCCGGCAGACAACGTATGTTGAGTGAGCGGATTGGTAAAAATTTGCTGTGGTTGTCGCAAGTTCAATCCGTGCAAGAGCGCGGTAAAGTGCTTGAAAGTATTGATAAAGATATGGTTTTGTTAAGTGAAAATCAGACAAAGTTAAAAGAAAATCCTTCGCTATTTAACTTAGGAACTTCAGAGCTGGATGAGTATTACACGCAATTAACCCCATCGTTGCAGAAAATGAAGGTGGCGGTGTCTGAAATCAAACAGATAAGCAACACAGGAGCGGTGCAGCCAGAAAGATTTAATACCGCCCTGCAACATTATATGAATAATGACGCGCTGTTTTTGGCGACGATGGATAAAGTTGTGCAGTGGTATGAACATAAACTACAACTGCATATTGACCGTTTAAGTACGCTTTCTTCTGCCAGTGCGTTTGCGATGTTGTTGGTGATGGTTTTCATTGGGCGATATGCGGTTTATCAAGCGGTAAAACTGGTTCAGCAGCTGTTTTCTGAAACCGAAAGTCATAAAGAATTATTGGAGTTGATTCTGCATAGCACGCAAGAGGGTATTATCAGTATTGATAATGCCACGCGGATTACTTTTTTCAATCGCCCAGCAGAAATTATGTTTGGATATAGCCGCAACGAGGTGTTAGGGCGCAAAATTACCGAGTTAATTCCTGAGTTTTATACTTATCGACCAGAAAACCACGCTGTGGATGCGGCGCAAAATCATCTGGAATTATTTGGGCATAAAAAAAATCAAGCCACTTTTCCGCTGGCGTTAAAAAAATGCAAAGATCATAGCCATGCAACGCATGAGTTTATCGCTTTTGTCGGTGATTTGACCTTGCAGAATCAAACTAAATCGGCTTTGGAACGTAGTGAAGAGCAATATCGCGCTGTGGTGGAAGATCAGTCTGAGCTGATTTGTCGTTATGACAGCCAGTTTTGTTTAACTTTTGTGAATAAAGCGTATTGCGATTTCTTTAAAAAAAGCAAAGAACAGTTGTTAGGCACGGTGTTTATTAATGATTTATCCAAAACCGTGCAAACGTGGTTTTTGGAAACGCATAATTGCCTGACTCCCACTGCGCATTATCATCATCACGAAGATAGCTATACGAATGCCGAAGGCGCGATTGAATGGATGAGTTGGAAAACTCGTGCGATTTTTGACAAGCAAGGAAAACTGCTTGAATATCAAGGAGTCGGCTCAAGCACCACACATCGAAAAAAAATTGAACTCGAATTGATGAAAGCAACGGAAATCGCGGTGGAAGCAAATCAAGCCAAATCCAAGTTTTTATCGAATATGAGCCATGAATTAAGAACGCCGCTGAATGCAATTTTGGGTTTTTCACAACTGTTGGAAACCGATAATCAGCAACCATTAACAGAACAGCAACACCAATCCGTTGATTATATTCATAAAGCCGGTGAGCATTTATTGGAATTAATTGAAAAAATGCTGGATTTGTCAAAGCTGGAACTCGGTGATGTCAGCTTAAGCATGGAAGTGGTGAATTTTTCTGACATTATTAATGAAACGTTAAATTTGATGCGACCTGTGGCTGCGCAAAAAAATATTCACTTAGCTGAAAACTTTGCCGCTGACCAATCTTGTTATATTTATGTTGATCGCGTGCGCTTGCAGCAAGTGATTTTGCATTTAATTTCCAATGCGCTTAAATATAATGTGAAAAATGGTTCTGTGAATTTAGATGTGAAAACCACCTCGCATAATTATGTAACCTTAAATGTGATTGATAGCGGCTCTGGGATTTCTGAAAGTCAAATTAGCGAGCTTTTTAAACCCTTCAATCGTTTGAGTGCTGATTCTAGCGGCATAGAAGGAGCTGGAATTAGTTTGGCAATGAGCAAAAGTTTGGTGGAAAAAATGGATGGACGAATTGGCGTAATTTCTGAAGCAGGTGTCGGTAGTCGATTTTGGGTGACTTTCCCAATGGTTGAATCTTTAAGAGCTGAAAGTGCAGCCCTGAATGAAAAGCTGAAAATGTCAGCGCAAACACAAAAGCTAAGCACCGATTTGCATAAAGTTCTCTATATTGAAGACAACCCAGATAACACGCGCTTGGTGGCGGCAGTTATCAAACGAATGCCGCAGTTTAGTTTTCTTGATGCCCCGAATGCGGAAGTGGGTTTGGAATTGATTGAGCAATTAAAACCTGCGATTGTGTTAATGGATATAGATTTGCCGGGCATGAATGGATTGGTTGCGTTTGCAGAAATTCAACGGCGGTTTTCGTTTGCAAAACAAATGCAGGTAATCGCAATCAGCGCGAATGTGTTGCCATCGGATGTAGAGCAAGGTTTGGCGTTAGGTTTTTTTGACTATTTGACCAAGCCAATTAATATTGTGACGTTGCAAGAAACCCTAATCAAAGCATCCGCCGTGATTGCTGCCATAATCTAAAGCGACTGAGAGGTTTTCAGCTTGCGCACCAAATAGGGGCGTGAGATGATGATGTTTTGTGTAAATCTTGAATCTTGACTAAAACGCTAGGTATAGTCATACTCTGAAAAAATTTATGAAATTAAGGTACAAAAAATGAGTAATCCGATTATTTTTTCCGAAAGCGCGGCAAACAAAGTCAGTGCGTTAATTGCTGATGAAGGCAATGACAATTTAAAACTGCGCGTTTATGTGTCCGGCGGTGGCTGTTCTGGTTTTCAGTACGGCTTTACTTTTGATGAAGAAGTGAATGAAGACGATACTTGCGTGGAAAAAAATGGCGTGACGGTATTAATTGATTCGATGAGTATTCAATATTTAAACGGCGCGGAAATTGATTATAAAGAAGATGTGTCGGGGTCTCAGTTTGTAATTCGGAATCCGAATGCCACCACAACGTGTGGTTGTGGTTCGTCGTTTTCTGCATAATTTCAAAGCGTTTTTCACGACTGGCAGTCCTTGAAGGACTGCCAGTCGTAACCTCTCACACTGAATAAACTCCTCCTAAAATTACCGGAGTTGTTGCCCCCGTCACCTGAATTAAATTCCCCGCTAGATGATTTATGGTTTGTCTAGCGAGCCACGCAAAAGCAATCGCTTCCACATGGTCAGGGTGTACACCATAATCTTCTGTCGAGCTGATTGCATAATGTGGACTTTCTAACAACGCCATTAAATAGGCATTATGCGCACCGCCACCACAAACTAACACTTGTTCAGTGGCGGGCGCGTAGTTTGCAATGGCTTCTTTAATCGTCTCTGCTGTCAAATAACATAAGGTTGCTTGCACATCTTCCGCTGAGTATTCCGCCAGTTTAGCAAGATGATTTTCCAACCATTCCACAGAAAAATATTCCTTCCCAGTGCTTTTCGGCGGCGGCGCGGCAAAATAATCCGCTTGTTTAAATTGCGCCAATAACTGCGGAATCAGCTTGCCTGTGTTCGCCCAATCGCCATTTTTATCATAATCTTCATTGCGATTTTTCTTAATCCAATAATCCATCAAGGTATTACCCGTGCCGGTGTCAAACGCAATGATGTTATCTGCGGATAACACGGTGATATTCGCAATGCCGCCGATATTCACGACCGTGACATTTTTGCCACTGTTGGCAAATACCGCTTGATGAAATGCCGGTGCGAGTGGTGCACCTTGTCCGCTTGCTGCCATATCACGACGACGAAAATCTGCAACCGTGCTGATGCCGGTTTTTTCGGCAATCACATTCGGGTCGCCAATTTGCAACGAGAAGGGAAAGCGCGTGTTCGGTTGGTGATAAACCGTTTGTCCGTGACTGCCAACCGCAATGATTTCAGATGCAGGTAGTCCAGATTTTTTCAGTAAATTATTGACCGAATTTGCAAACAAATGCCCTAATTTACAATCTAACGCGCCGTAATCACTGAGCAATAGCAATTGATTTGCGCAGCTGATGTGGCGAATTTTGCTTTTCAGTTCATCTGTAAACGGTTGATAGTCAAACGCAATTAATTTTAATTTTTCACCGCTAAAATCAACGAGTGCTGCGTCAATTCCATCAACGCTAGTGCCGGACATTAAGCCTATATAAAGTTCTGACATTTTTTAAGTGGCTGGAAATAGGGTTAAAACAGTGGAGTTGTTGAGTAGGAATGCTTTTTCACAACACCTTTTTCATCAAAAACAATCAGCAATTCTTTTATTATTCGAGATTTTTCCGGCAAAATTGAGACATTTCGAGTCGGTGTACCGCTAAAACTTACCGCAGCTGCGCTTGAGCTTGCTTTTGGATTGCCTTCCACTAATTCATATTTCCAAACTTCAAGTCCTGAAGTAAAAGAGGAGAATTTTGGCGCGTTAAACAGTTTTTCAATTTCAGCTTTTGTGGTTTTTCCATCAATAATTTCTTGCGAAATGGAAGAATCAGCTGCTGTTTTCAAATTGTCATTTGTGACATTTACACAACCTAATAAAGTTGCCAATATCATTGAGAATAATGCCGTTTTAACGAATTTCATAAAAACCTTTGGATTTAAAATCGCGGTAGGAGAAAAGGAAAATGGTTACATGATGTAATTTCCGTATTTTACTGCTTTTCATAGGGAGTATTTGTTATTCTGCTCAGTTTATTTTTTAAACGCGAATAAACTCTCGATTGAATTTGCTTTTATATCTACCAACGTTTTATCAATCCGCAACAGTTGCAGAACAGGATTTTTTACTCACAATAATGCTAAAAATTTTCAAGACGACCAGTCGTCTTGAAAAAATTCACGCAGAAAAGCATCGGTAGAAGGTAAGAAGCGAAGCCGGCGCAGAATGAAACGTAATATGCCTCCGCTTACGTTGCTGCCAATCGGAGTTACCCGTTTTTCAATGGAATAGAGTTGAAACAAGTCTAAATAATGTTTAGCGGATTTTTTCGGAAAAAAAGCAGAAGGCTGAGCCTGTGGGCTTTGGGATTGTTCACTTTCATTTTTACTTTCAATAAGATACCTATTTTATTGTGTGTTATTTCACGTTTTTATCACATAGTTATAAAAACACTTTCTTTTTCTAACAAACTGGAAAATCATATCAATACGGTTGGTTATTTTATTAACTACTACAATGAGCTTGTCACTTGTATCCGGTTTTTAAAACACCACTCGTATTATTGTAGGACTACCTACTTTGGTATATTCACTTTAAGAGGCTTAACATGAAAACAACATCCACACTCAATCAAATTGGGTTTTGGATGACTAAAGCAATCGCTATGGATGATTGCAATAGCCCTTCAAAACACACGCACACTTTACAAAAAAAACACTCTATTAATCAGAGAATAACTCAATTCAGCTTGATTCAAGTTTTACTGCTGATAAGCATTTTACTCATACAAGTTCCATTTAAAGCCAATGCTGATAGCAATGCTTACACAGATGACCGCTCTACCGCTGTCCCTACCGCTTGGTGGCTATACACCGGAGCAAGTGCCAGCACTATCGGTAGTTTGATCAATACAAATGCAGCACGTTTAACCGATATAGAACTCTATTCTGTTGTCAATGGCGTACCTTATTTTACGGTGCGAATGGTCAAAAACTCTGGCACTTATGCAGTGCCCGGATGGTGGTGGTATTACGGCTTGACTTCTGCTCAAGTTAGCACTTATTTAACTCAAAATAACGGTCGGCTCATTGACCTAGAGCCTTACGATGCTGGAGGGGGTAATATTCGCTATGCCGTGATTATGGTATCGAACACCGGCACAGCTGCACGCACTTGGTGGTGGCAAACCGGAGTCAGCTCTGGCACTCTATCCGCTTTGATTAGCAGTAACAATGCCCGAATCATTGATCTGGATAGCTATTTTATAGGAGCAACCCAATATTACAGTGCTGTTTTTGTCTCAAATACCGGTTCTGATGCGAAAGCATGGCAATGGTGGTTAAACCAAACGGCGGCTGATGTGAGTGCAAAATTATCCGCATTTGGCGGTCGTTTAGTTGATATTGAACGATTACCCAGCGGCAACTACAACGTTGTCATGGTTAAAAACAGTAGGACAGATACTTTCTCCTGGTGGTGGAAATTAGGTTTTGCTTCTGCCACTGATGTGTTGAATTACGCCAATCAACTAGCGACACGACCTGTTGACATTGAAACCTATTTAGATACAAATGGGGCGCGTCGTTATTCTGCTATTTTTATTGACAATGCAAATACAGCGGCAACCCGAAGGATTCGCAGTATCTTTACACAAAGCTTTATGGACTCATCAGGCAATCTACGCGGCATCTTTGAAGCTTATTTGAAACAGGCAGGCTCATCCGTGCTGGTTGATTTGAATTCATCACGTCGCGCCGAAACTGCCAGCTCATTGAAATCTTTGCACTTGTTACATGCCATGCGGTCGGTGCAGGCTGGTGAAAATTTAACTTCCAGCTTTACCTATTACAACTATCCAAGCAGCAGTGCAAATCCTGCCTCAAATGCCTGTCCTAAACCAGCTGATGAAGTCTTTGCTAACATGAAAACGGATTATAATTTGGGAAAAGGATTAACTGAGATGATGCGTATTTCAGACAATCGTACAACCCGAGGGGTCGTGTTACGTTATGGCGGCTTTACTCCCATCAACAGCACCGCCTCTTCAGTAGCAGGGATGGTTGGTACTCAATTGCGCCATAATATTGGCTGTGCTTACTGGAATTTCTCTACCAGTCGATACGATACCAGTCTTCGTAATGACACTACCGCAGCAGATTTGGCTCGAATTTATGAAGGCGTTTGGAATTCTGTGTCCTTGACAGGCACAGCACGCACCGGATATTTAAATTTTGCCAATCCTGGTTCAGGCGTAAGTGCTAGCCTGCAAACCATTATCAATGAAGAAGCGACTGCTCAAGGTAAATTAGCTATTGCTTCAACGTTCGGTTCGCTAGTACGTTCATGGGGAAAAGGAGGAAGCTACGGAACTTGCTTGCCTAACTCTGTGGGCGGGTGCGGTCAAACTGTCATGATTCGTTCAGGAACTGGCATTATTCGCTTTCCTATCAAAGTATTGGGTGTCGTTAATTATCGTACCTATGTATTTGGTAGATTGATTTCTGACGTTCCAACCGTCAGTTTTACTAGCCCTGATATTACTGCGTACGAGGCTACATACGCTAAAGCCAGTAATGAACTGTACAGAGAGGTTATTCGTTCTGCATTACTCACCTGGTGATTTTTTTAGAAAGTAATCCTTTCAAACGTTTAAATCATCACGCATATCCTTGTTAATCGGAGAGCAAGCGGGGGTTGCTCTCCCCTTAATTTATCCCCTTTATGCAACATTATAGATCTAGTCTCCCCTGTTTTAATTCTAGTTTTGTTGCGTTAAATTTGATTAAGTAGCAGAACAGGCAGATTCAGCAGTTGGAAAGTGCGATTTTGCCGGATTAACTTTGTTTCTGCCAAAGCGCGAACCATTCAGTTAAATCGCGGCTGTCGCCTAGCGCGTTGAGTTGGCGGTCAATCGCATCATGGTTGCCCCAGATTACCGTTGCCCAGTCGCCCTGCTCCACGCGCGATTCGATGTCTTTGCAATAAAGTCCTTTGTCGCGCTGCACATAGAAACCGTAAGTGCGGCAAGCGACAGGTCGGTAAGCGTAAACCGTGCAAGCTCCTTGCGCTTGATTCAGCATTGGGCAAGTAATAGGACGTGAAGTTTGCGCAGCCAATGCACTGATGCCGTTGCCAATTTCCGAAAGTTGTTCTGAGGGTAGCGAGGCGAGTCCTTCTTGCAATAAATTCCATTCCGCTGCGGTGAGTTTGGGGATTTCGGCAAGTCGCTTACAGCAGTTATCGCAACCCATTCGACAAAGCCAATTTGAGTTGTCGTCAATGATGGTTTGGACACGCGCATCAATTTCGGCGTGGAGTTGGGGGAGTTTATTCATTCTATTTTGAAATATCTTTTTGAGATAAACCTGTAACTTTCATCACTCTTTCAATTGTAAGTCCGTCTTGTAACATCGCTTTAGCCAAATTTATTCGCTCTAGCCATTTTCCCTCTTCCAGTCCTTCTTCTTTCGCTTCTTTTTTTGCCGTATCCATGACATTCATAAAATCGCGATAATATTTTAAGCTCAATTCATACGCATGACGGTCTTCGTAACTTTTATCAGCAAGCTCATTGAGTTTAAAATTGGCTTCAGCATATATTTTTCTCAAATTTGAATCCGTAAAAGGATTTATAAATGTGCCTAATGATTTATCGGTCATTTTTTAGTCGCCGATTTTAATGGGATTTAATACTTTTATTCCCGAAATATCCAAAAAATCCTCAACATTTCGGGTTAAAACTGTGTCATTAAAATTTAACGCTGTTGCGGCAATATAGCAATTTCAATTCTAACAGATATAAAAGTTATTAACATATTTAAAATATCCATTTATATCTTCTAAAGATATAGACTCAATAGCCGAATAAATAGATAAGCCAAGATGAAGCTCACATCTAGGTTTA
>CAKZJE010000091.1 GCA_936941155.1 uncultured Methylomonas sp.
CCGCCGTCCGCCATCAATTGTGGACGTAAAGAATCTAACACTTCTTCTATGCGTTTAATGCGTTGTAAATTGGTGAGCGGTTTTTTCTCAGCTTTAGGTTTTGCCACTTCAATCGGTGCTGCATCTGGGTCAAATTTCTCGCCTTTTTCTGCCAACACTTTTTCCAGAATTGCTTCAATATCTTCGTGACACGCCGCACAACCGCCGCCTGCTTTGGTGAAATTCGTCACGTCTTCAACCGTGCGCAGTTTGTTTGCCCAAACCATTTCTTCAATCATCACCGCATCAATCGCGAAACATTTACAGACTAACGCGCCTTCTTCGTGGTCGTCGCTCCATTCTTCACCGCGATAATTTGCCACTGCCGCTTGCAACGCTTCGCGTCCCATCACGGAACAGTGCATTTTTTCGGGTGGCAAGCCGTCTAAATGGTCGGCAATATCTTGATTGGTGACTTTTAACGCTTCGTCTAACGTCATTCCTTTGATGATTTCTGTTAAAACCGAAGAAGAGGCAATCGCCGAACCGCAGCCGAAAGTTTGAAAACCCGATTCTTCGATAATTTCTGATTCAGGATTCACTTTTAAGGTTAGACGCAACGCATCACCGCAACTAATTGAACCCACTTCGCCAATCGCATTCGCATCTTTCACCGCGCCAGCATTTTTCGGGTTAAAAAAATGTTCTTGAACTTTTTCTGAATAATCCCACATGATTAATTCCTCTCGTAGGGTGGGGCTGTTCTGCCCACCTTGTATGGTGTTGTTGTCAATTCGGTGGGCAAAAAAGTGTGCCCACCCTACTGTTTAGCCGCAAGTTTTAGATGGAGTGCCGTCGTCTGTCGTATTAAACGATGTTCCGCAGGCACAGCTTTTCACTGCATTCGGATTGGTGAACTTAAAGCCTGAGCCGTCAATGCTGTCGATAAAATCCACCGTCATGCCGTTGACGATTGGCGAGCTGTTTGCATCCACAAACACTTTAAATTGGCTGTAATCCATCACCTCATCATTTTCCAACGCGGCTGAGTCCAGCTTTAAACCATACTGCAAACCGGAACAGCCACCGTCGGTGACTTCAATTCGCAGACCTGCTGTTGGGTTTTCTGAATTGGCAATAAAACGGGCAACTGCGCTGATGGCTTTTTCGGTTAAGGTAATCATAAAAATCTCCGTTTGGATTTGGCATTATTTTTGTAATAACTATAGCAACCTGTATGCCAGTTTTAAAAAAAGTCTTTAGTTATAAGACTTTACAGACCGACAAGAATGAAAAGCGACACAAAGACAACAGGCGAAACAGGATTTTGTAAGGTTTGCGACAAAAATCCCCCGCGTAAACCTGACAGATGCGAAAAAACTGTCGGTTTTCCCCCACGTTTTAGGAGTCAAAAGATGAAAGTAACTGATTTAGAAATAGGCGATGCTGTTTACGCCGCTCATAGCATTATTGATGATGGTTCGATTCCCAACGGTGAGGAAGGCAGGGTATTAGCCGCAGCAGGCACGCGCGGCGTAATTACCATGATTGGTCATGTGGAAGAAGATCCAGAACTCACTGTGTTTTTAGTGCGATTTGAAGATGCGCAACTTAATTTAAGCGAGCCGATTGGCTGCTGGGAAGAAGATTTACGAGTTGAAGAACTCAGCGCATGAACCCTAAGCTGAATGTTTGGGCAATGCAAAAAGATATGTCATTGAAAGTGTTGCTAATTGAGTGGCAGCACCGTTATGGCGCAGAGAGTTTGCGGTTAAATTTGTGTGAACAAAATTTTCAGGCGATTGAAATTATCGCGTTGGAGCATCCTAAACTTTCAGCCTATATCTACACGTTTGCACAATTGCCGCAGCATTATGGGATTGATTTGAAATATCCGATTGCAATGCACAATATTATTGGCGAAAACGAGAATCAAAATTTGGAGCAAATTATCGCCATTTTGCAGAGTCATCTTTTTTTCTAAATGTGAGATTTATGACACACGAACAACAAACACTGTGTCGCTATTTTGTGAGTTATAGCGGCGTGAAGTTACCATTAAAATTAGTGAATGAAATAACTGAGGAAGGCTTGAATAATCGCAATACTTATTATCGTGCCTTTTTTGATGAGCAGGAGAAAATGCTGTGTTGTCAAAAAGTGGTTTATGGTGAGGTGGAGTTGCAGCATGATTATCAATATGATGAGCAGGGCGTGTTGCGTCATGCAAAAAT
>CAKZJE010000092.1 GCA_936941155.1 uncultured Methylomonas sp.
AGTTCATGTGTGAGTGGTGCTTTCTACTTATGTTGTTATTATAACTTGTTGAAGAAGGATACTTTCACAGTCTCGTACGCCTTTGCATGTTTTGAAAGAATTGGGCGGCTGGGCTGATTTAACAATGGTTATGAGGTATGCACATTTATCTAGTGACCATCTTAAAGAGTATGCCGAAAACGCAAAAGCTGTTACAAATTTACGACAGGCAATAAAAAAGGCTTAGGTTAAAATAACCTAAGCCTTTGATAATAATGGAGCTGGTGATGGGAGTCGAACCCGCGACCGGCTGATTACAAATCAGCTGCTCTGCCAACTGAGCTACACCAGCGAATGAAAGACATTATACGGACTTTATCTTAAATTGAAAATACTTTTCTTTAAAAATGGCTATAAAATACGTTTTCAATAATAGAATAAAAAATAATTCAATTAAAAAACAAATATTTACTTTACTTGTCATTCAATAAAAATTAACTGTTTGAACGCAACGCTTGCTGAAAAACAAAAACTCGATGCCATTTGCTGAAAAAAAATGCTAGTCTAACAACTTGTTAAACAAGTTCTGCCTCTTGAATATTATGACTACAACGAATGTGGATGTATTGTGTGTCGGTTACGCCTGCTATGATTTGGTTTTCTCAGTTTATGAACACCCCGCAGCGGATGAAAAAATAGTTGCCAATGATTTTATGAGTTGTGGCGGAGGCCCTGCCACGAATGCCGCCGTGACTATTTCGCGCTTAGGTTTTAAAGCCGCTTTTGCAGGCTATTTAGGCGATGATTTATATGGCGAAAAACATTATCAAGAATTGCAAGAACAGGATGTAAATACTGAATTTGTGGTACGCGGAAAATCAGCAACGCCACTTTCGATGGTTTTAGTTAAACCTAACGGCAATCGCGCTTTGATTAATTACAAAGGCGAAACCAAAGCCTTGCCAATAGATGCTGTTGATTTTTCGCCACTGAAAGCAAAAGTGATGCTGTTTGACGGACACCAGCCTTATTTATCCATGAAGTTAGCCAGTGAAGCTCGCGCGGCAGGAGTTCCAACCGTGCTGGATGCCGGCTCGGTGCACGATGGCACAATGGCTCTGATTGGTGAAATTGACTATATGGTGTGTTCTGAAAAGTTTGCGCAACAATTTACCGGCGATGTAGAAAAAACCTTGGCTCGTTTATCGAAAGTTGCGCCAGCAGTTGTAATTACCTTAGGGGAGCGTGGCTTAATTTGGCAAAAAGGCAAACGACGCGGAGAATCGCCTGCGTTTCCGGTTAAAGCGATTGATAGTACAGGCGCAGGCGATGCGTTTCATGGTGCATTTGCTGCCGCCTTAGCCGCAGAAATGGAATGGCAAGATGTATTGCGTTACGCCAGTGCAGCAGGGGCGTTGTGTTGTACTAAAGTCGGGGCGCGTACTGGCTTGCCAAGCCGCGAAGAACATGCGGCTTTATTTGGGCAATAAAACTTGTTATTCAGCTCCGCTTTCATCAAAAACAAATTGTTCTGAAGAGATTTTTTTTAATTTAACCAGCACCCAGCTAAAAAAACGCGCAAATCCATGTAAAACCGGATCTGCCCATGTCATGGCAACGGCATCGACTAAACAATACCACGCCGCAACTCCGCTCGGTGGATTGCCTTGCGACATGCCTAACACCGGGTCTATTGCTGCCCATTTCCAAGTGCCTACCGCAGTGCCGATGAGTTCAAGCCATGTGGTAATAAAAAATGCCGCCAAATACACCATTGGCGAGCGACCTTTAAATAAATAGCCTAAAAAGATGCAAAACAACAATGCGCCGAGTGCATCACCTTGTTCTGGAATGCCGCTAATTCCCCAAAGAGACCATAAACCGCAAACCACCACCACTAAGCCTGCAATTTCACGCGCGTATCGTTGAAATAATCCAGAACGTCCTAATGCTACGGCGGTTAAATACACCATGCCATGACCGGGCGGCACATAAGCGGGAACATTTTCAAACCGATAGGTGTATCCGCCCATATAAACGGAAGCAAAATGCTCTCCGACCGTTGCAAATGCCACTGCAATCATTACCTGCATTCGCACATATTTACATTCACCTAATAGCAAACCGATTAAAAAAACCCATCCGCACACACCTAACGCATTTTGTTTTGCCATCGGTGCATTTGCGTCAGAAAGCAAACACACAGCTACGCAAAAAAAGGTGAAAGCGGCAATAAAATAATCTCTTTTTCGGTGACTAACAGGAACATTGAGTTCTGGAAAATGGCGTAACATAACGTTGTTTGAATGTTTTTATGAATTTATGAAAATACACTTGCGTTATTGACTAAATAAGCAACCGCGCAGTAACGAATTGTTTTACCTAGAAATATGGCAATACACGATAGAAAAAATGGCAGTTTTAACCAACCGCCCGCAAAGCAAAAACCATCACCGACCACAGGCAACCAAGCGAATAATAAAGCCCAATATCCCCATTTTTTTACTAAATGAATGGCTTTGTGATGTTTGGCGGATAACACGGTATCAGGGGAATATTTTTTTGCAGCTAAGATGCCTAATCCCCACGTTGTCAATGAACCTAAAGTATTGCCAACAGCAGCGATCGCAATCAAATCAATTACTTGGAAGTTACTGGCATTCACCATGTAAGCAAGTACCGCTTCTGAACCACCGGGTGCTATCGTTGATGAGATGAAGGCACTTAAAAAAAGTCCCCATAAGGATAATTCTGTCATTATCTCTCTTGCATAAAAAAACCTGACAGGCTTTGTAAAACCAGTCAGGTTTAATCAATAGAAAATCGGTTATTGTTGTGGCGGCAGACTTTTAGTTTTTGAAAAAACCAAATTAATCAGAGCCTTAATTGGCTTTATTGCCAAGACAATTGCATCGCCGACCAGTTCAAAAAGATAGCTCACCGATTCTGCAAAACTTTTGCCTTTTAACTTTCTACCTAACCAAGGGGCTAAGAAAAAGCCAATCGCTAAACCAACGACCAATACTCCTGAGACAACACTATCATTTTCAGTTGCGGTGATCTCTGCTGCTGATGCAGATGAAGTAGTATTGCTAGTTTGACCAGAGGCAGCAGATTGAATGGTTGTTGCAGCATCAACGCCACCTTCAACAGGTGCAGTGTTAGTAACAGGATCAGGGATTTCTGAATCGACATCACTATAATCGTCTGCAATCAGGTTTGCCGTGACCCCAGGAATGCTAGGTAAATCACCACTGCCTTTGCCTACTTTTAGCTGCCCTTTCATGCCCTTTTCCATGTGTTGAGCAATATCACAATGGACTAAGTACGTTTTATCGTCAGAAGGCAAAATCAATGTGCCAGTGACTTCACCGGGGCCACTGACTTCTAAGTGAAACATCCCTTTCGGATATAAATATTTGGGTAATCCGTGCATCATCCATTGATGGCGAATTTGATCGTCATTAATAAAATGGACGGTAAGTTTTGTACAAGGCTCAAATTGATACTCTTGCGTATCAAAAGCGAACATTGTGCCAGGAAATTTTTCGGCATATTTGTGCCCTGCATGAACAGTGATTTCTTTTACTGCTGCAACACTGTCACAACCGCCAGGCAAAGTGTCGGTATTTTGTCCCATTACCATTGCGCCATCCATGTCCATCAGATGACCATCGCCATGATCCATCATTTTATTATGGTCTTGGAATTCTTTTGCTGACACAGTGGTGGAAACAGCTAGGGTTAATACCAAAATGGATAATAATTTAGTCATATTTAACTCTCTATTTTATTGACTGACACAGCAACCATTTCTTGCGTCATTCCACTGGTGCTAATGCCATTATAGACATCAGCACAGCAGCTCCTTAAAAAAACATCTAAACGATATTTTTGCATGTTGTAGATACGTTTATTAATCTTTAACTTTTCCCAATATACCATCTACAGCACGTTTAAAGCCTTCACTGGATAAATACACGCCATATAAACCAGCCAACGCAAACAAAATGTACAAGCCTATTGTTTCTTTGCTAGCAGATTGACCGCCGCCCGCAGTAAATGACATGTGAGCATCGAGTCTATCACCTTGGTCTGGAATTAAAGTGATATGAATTAAGTGTTTACCTGCATCTTTTACGCCTTGTGGTAAATCAAGAACCACAGTGCCTGATTTATGTTTTTTAGCATCTTGAAAGAAAACACGAGTGCCTTCTGGTTCTTTTGTCACTTCAAACTCAACCATCATGTTTCTATAACGCACATCTTGATAGTCAAAAACAAGTTGCGTTTTAGTATCTACGGCAGGAAGTTTGCCGCAAAACTCTTCTGCTGGAAACGCAGAAGGTTGATAAGCGGTGTAATGAATCCAGTGACCGGGTTCTAATTCAAATTTACACTGATCGGTATCTGTACCTGCTGCTCCACCATGTGCCCATAGTACAGAAGAAAATAACAAGCCTAGCCCGACTAGGAACCCTTTTCGTAACATTGTTCTTTTGCTCATAAATACCTTCCTGTTTTGATTATCATTGTTATTTTATTTTTTTGGTAATCTGTCACTGACTCTAGTAGTTATCTATTGTCGCCCCTAAGAATTTATGACTAAACCTTAGGATTTATACCTAAAAAATATCCCTAACTCTAGCACATCACCTTTTACAAATAAAGATAATGTGTTAAAACAAAAAGCTTATATTAAGCATAACCAAACCTAGATATTGCTATCCTAGCCGCCTTCTCGTAGACTAAGACTAATTTTTGTTATTTTTTGGAAACCAGAATGCCAACCTTATGTAAATCTCCCGCATGGAAAGCTCTTCAGAAACATTACGAAAACACTCACAATTTATCCATGCGGGCTGCTTTTTCAGCTGACAGCCAACGTTTTAAGAAATTTTCTTCACATTTTAATGACATTCTTTTTGATTACTCAAAAAACCTGATTACCGAAGAAACCCTGCCGCTGCTGATTGATTTGGCAGAAACTGCAAAATTAAAAAAGAAAACCGAAGCCATGTTTCGTGGCGAGCGCATCAATAGCACAGAACATCGTGCGGTATTACACACCGCTTTGCGTAATCGCAGCAACACGCCGGTTTATTTTAACGGCAAAGATGTGATGCCAAAAATTAATGATGTGTTAGATAGAATGCGCGAGTTTTGCGACAAAGTGCATTCCGGTGAATGGAAAGGCTACAGCGGCAAAATAATGACTGATGTGGTGAATATTGGGATTGGCGGTTCAGATTTAGGTCCCAAAATGGTCACTACCGCGTTAACGCCTTATGCAAATCAAGGCTTAAAAGTCCATTATGTGTCGAATGTCGATCAAACCGATTTAGTCGAAACGCTGCAACATCTTAATCCTGAAACCACGCTGTTTTTAATCGCCTCAAAAACATTTTCCACCCAAGAAACCATGACGAATGCCAATTCTGCAAGAAATTGGCTACTGAATTTCGCCGCTGACAAATCTGCCATTAGTAAACATTTTGTGGCGATTTCCACCAATACTGAAAAAGTTACCGCCTTTGGTATTGATGCGAAAAATATGTTTGAATTTTGGAACTGGGTCGGTGGACGCTATTCTTTATGGTCTGCGATTGGTTTGTCGATTGCGCTCTATATTGGCATGGAAGGTTTTGAAGAATTGTTGCAAGGTGCGCACGAGGCGGATTTGCATTTTCGCCACACACCTTTTCACGAAAATATTCCGGTGATTATGGCGTTATTGGGGATTTGGTATAACAACTTTTTTGGCGCAGAATCTCAAGCAATTTTGGCTTACGACCAATCCTTATGTTTTTTTGCCGACTATTTCCAACAAGCCGATATGGAAAGCAATGGCAAAAACGTTGATATTAACGGTGAAATCGTGGATTACAGCACCGGGCCTATTGTGTGGGGACAACCGGGCACAAATGGGCAACATGCGTTTTATCAATTGATTCATCAAGGTAAAAAACTGATTCCCTGTGATTTTCTTGCCGCTGCGCAAAGCCATTATAATCTCCCTGAGCATCACGAAATTTTATTGTCGAATTTCTTTGCGCAACCCGAAGCGTTAATGAAAGGCAAAAATCGCACGGAAGTTGAAAAAGATTTAAATGAAGATGATAAGCAGGATGAAAAATTAATTGCCTCCAAAATTTTCTCAGGCAACAAACCGTCTAATAGCTTTTTATTTAAAAAATTAACGCCGAAAAACTTAGGTACATTGATTGCTTTTTATGAGCACAAAATTTTTACGCAAGGGGTTATTTGGAATATTAATTCTTTCGATCAAATGGGCGTGGAACTAGGAAAAGCGTTGGCAAAAGCGATTTTGCCGGAGCTTAAAACCGACTTATCCATCGACTCCCATGATTGTTCTACTAACGGCTTAATTAATGCGTATAAAATGCTACGCTAAGCTAAGCCCTTGTTAAAAAATATCACGCTATTGATGATTGGGCTGATTTATCTGTTGTTGCTGACAGCTTGCGACAACAGATTTTCGCCCCCTACGAAATCGGTTGAGCCTAAGCCTAAACCTGTCAAACTCTCTAAACTTCAACAAATTCAACATGATGGTGTTCTGCATGTTGTTACCCGCGTTTCAAATACCACTTATTATCCGATTGCCAAAGGCTATGCCGGTCTCGAATATGATTTGGTAATGCTATTTGCCAAACAATTAGGTGTTAAAGTTCAATTTCACACGGTCAAAAATGCAAACGAGGCTTTAACTAAAACAGGGCGGTCTGAATTTGATCTTGCCGCTGCTGGTTTAGTGGCATCTGGTGCGCGTGAAAAAAACATCCGTTTTTCCGTTTCTTACCATGAAGTTGTCAAACAAGTGCTGTATCAATCAGGTAACTTGCCCGCGCCAAAAGCAGTGATGGATTTAAATGCCGGTATTTTGGAAGTTCCTAACGACCGCAGTACGCTGGATAGCTTGCAAAACCTGAAAAAAACCGTTGCTCCACAATTAGCGTGGACGGTTAATTCTGAATTAGAAAGCAATGATTTAATTGATATGCTAGATAAAGGCTTGATTGATTATACGGTTGCCGACTCCACGCAAGTTTTTCTAATTCAACGGTTTTATCCAAAACTGCAAATTGGTTTTAATATTAGCCCGCCTCGGCAAATCGCTTGGGGATTGCCTAAATCGACTGATGATAGTTTGTATGATGCTGTGAATAGTTTTTTTTATAAAATCAAACAAAACAAAACCTTAGATCAATTACTAGAGCGTTATTATGGGCATGTTGGCTCTTTGGATTATGTCGATGGCTGTAAATTTTATGAACATGAACAAAGCCGCTTACCCTTGTACAGACCGTATTTTGTGAGAGCTGCAACTAAAGAAGGCTTAGATTGGCGATTGTTGGCTGCCATTGGCTATCAAGAGTCGCATTGGGAGCGCGGCGCGATTTCACCGACTGGCGTAAAAGGAATTATGATGTTGACTAACGATACCGCGCTGCAAGTGGGCATTCAAGATCGCACTGATCCTATTCAAAGTATTAAAGGCGGGGCGATTTATTTTCAGCAGCAATTGGAAAAAATGCCGTCCAGAATTACTGAGCCGGATCGAACTTGGTTTGCCTTAGCTGCTTATAATATCGGCTATGGACATCTTGAAGATGCCAGAATTTTAACCCAACAACAAGGGCTGAATCCTGACAAATGGCTGGATGTGAAAAAATCACTGCCGTTGTTGGAAAATGAATATTGGTATATGCAAACTAAATACGGTTATGCGCGGGGCGATGAGCCGGTAATTTATGTCGAAAATATACGCAATTATTATGATTTATTAGTGTGGTTGACCACCGAAAAGGTTGAAAAACAACGTGCCTTGCAAAAGGCAAATTATTCAGTGAAAGCACAAATCAAAAAACTTTTTCAAAAACTGTTTAATTTTTTAAGCGATATTGAACACAGTTTTCATCAATCAAATGCCACGCCATCTAAAGCGGCGCATTAAGTCGAACATCATATTTTAAGCAAAATGGCTCACTAGGTGAAAAGGCAGAAATCAACTCACAAGAGCGATTAGAAAAACAAAATAACAAAATCTTCTTAGCCCTAGAAAATAAAATGCTATGCTGATGTTTTTAAAGGTTGTTCATAACTTAGCACAATACTAAAGCTCTGCTATACTCACTTTATTAACCCTTTTTTAAAGATTTAGGATAAGCCATGAAAAAATATTCCCTTGCCTTAGCATCCCTGCTGATTGTCGGCTCTCTGATGGGATTTTCACCTTTAAGCCAAGCTGACGAAACAAAAGCTCAAAACGTAGCAGAAAAAAGCTATGCTGATAAAGTAGGCGAAAAAGCGTTAAACGGTTTTACTAATATGAATACCGCGCTGTTAGAAATTCCTAAAAACGTGATTAACACAACGAATGAAAGCAATGTTGCTTATGGATTTACTGGCGGATTGGCAAAAGGAATTCTCAATACCGTAGGTCGAATGATGGCGGGACTTGCTGATTTGATTACCGCTCCAATTTTAACAAAGCCTATCACGCAACCAAATCATGTTTGGGATGATTTTGATGCAGAAACAACTTATGGTGAAGCTTTTCGGGTGGATAATGACCCTAAAAATGCTGAGGCTGGAAAAGCTCAATAATTTGAGTTTTGAGAAACTGAAGTGTAAAGGGCTTTACACTTCAGCTATAGGGAGAACTGCTTGAGAGGGAACTTACAGGAATACTTGCAGATTAGAATGTGACAACCACGTCACCTGTGAACAGAACTTGGTCGTGTCTAGTTCCTGCATCAAATGCTCTAATATCAGCATTGTCATAACGTAAATTAGAGCGTAATAACAACCATTTTGCAGGTTTGTAATTAACTCCTGCTGTCACTGCGTAATAGTTGCTTGCTGCAAAAGGATAAGTAGGGCTATTTGGAGGAGGGCAAGCGTATGAACTACCTGCTGGTGAAACATTGATGCTTGCGCCGCAACGTGCAGGGCCTGCAACACGGAAACCATTGGCATCTCTAAACCATTCTGCACGCATTCCAACGGTCACTTTATCCGTTGCGTCGTACATCAAATATTGGTTAATACCATACCAACTTGCATTTTCATTGTTGCCTGTGCCAATAGTTCCTGCAACAGCACTTCCTAATGTATTTCCAGTCATCACGTTATTAGCAAAACCATGATCGTGTTGAAAAACATAATGCAGTTTATCGGTAAAGTTGTGCGTACCAACAATGCTATAAAGTCCCCAGAACGCACCATTTTGTTCAGATTGACTGCCCAAAGTTGACAAAATAGTCAGCGTTGATGCTGCATCAGTGCTAGTCCATTTGCCGCCACCGAGAAATGACCAATTGCCCATTTGTTTGTTGAATGTGCCATCCCAGCCGCCTGTGCCACTGCCAGTGACTGCACCCAATGTCACGTTCCAATTAGGATTAACGGTGTAGTTACCTAAAATCCCTGTGTGGGTAAACGGTTCGCCATATTGCATGGTGTAAGCGTGAGTTACAAAAACGTTGTCTGGTGCGGTAACAACTTCATACCCAATGGGTGTATAAAAATGCCCCACTTTCACATCAATGCCATTACCAAACGGTAAGTTAAATTCTGCGTAAGCTTGTGGTAATGCAACGCCGTAGAATCTACCCGTGTTTGCTAAATGCAAATCCCAATTGCCACGATCTCTTCTAGGTGTTGCAGTTGGACTGCTTGGATCAAACGTTGGTACGCCATAAGCTTGGGTAAAAACAGAATCCGTGCCATACATCACATCAGCACGAAAACCCCAGTCAAACTTGTCACCACCGACGGTGATTGGTTTTTGCAACCACAGATTGGCTTGATTGACTTGAAATTCACCTGTGCGGTCTTGGAAAGTAACCGTGCCATTAAATTTGTCTGGCGAGCTATTAAGATTACCTGACGCGCTCATTTGCAACCAGCCGCCTGTAGTCAAACCCAAACTTTTCATCAATGAAGATTCATTAGGATTCATACCAACCGCATCCAACAAACCTGATGCCGTTGTCCAGTCTTTAGCTGGTTCAGCTTTTGCTGCATCTGCATAAACAGCATTGCTAATTAAGGAAACTGATAAGACAGTGCTTGTTGCCAGCAATTTGGCGATAGTGTGTCGTAAATTGTTTTTCATGAACTAAACCTCATTTGAAAAAATAACGAGTGCGCTGTCTTAATTTTTTGAACTGACGCACAATAAAAATTTGTTTTCCCGAATCATTATAGCAGAGTTCATGCCAGAAAAAACAAAGCTGTTACATTTTTACAACAAGTTGAGGCAGAAACGGCACAACAGCAGATTTACGAGCAGATTTGCTGAGGATTGCAAATTTAAAATGCACTATTAAAGTGCAAAACAAGCACTAAGTTTTCATTAATGGTGCAATTAAAAATGAAAAAAACCATGCTATAAACACGCTAATAGAAGGGGATATTTTTTTAGTGGCTAAGTCATTTAAAAAAGTGGTATGTTATATCGTTTTTTGTAAAAAATAATTAAAATTCCTTTATTCATCTGGAGACCACTTAATATGTCAGTAGAAAACGTTCTAAAAATGGTTCAAGAAAACGATGTAAAATTCGTTGATTTTCGTTTTTGCGATACGCGCGGTAAAGAGCAACACGTCACTTTCCCAGCAAGCATTGTGAATGAAGATTTGTTTGAAGAAGGCAAAATGTTTGACGGCTCTTCAATTGCAGGCTGGAAAGGCATCAACGAATCAGACATGATTTTAATGCCTGATGCTTCTACCGCAATGATGGATCCTTTCTTTGATGACAACACTTTAATCTTGCGTTGCGACATCATTGAACCAAACGATATGCAAGGTTATGAGCGTGACCCACGTTCTATTGCAAAACGCGCTGAAGCTTATTTGAAATCAACCGGCATTGCAGACACCGCATTTTTCGGCCCTGAAAATGAATTTTTCATTTTCGACGACGTGCGTTGGGCAACATCAATGGAAGGTTCTTTCTTCAAAATTGATTCTCAAGAAGCTGGCTGGAACACTGAAAAAGTTTACGCAGATGGCAATATGGGACATCGTCCTGGTGTAAAAGGCGGTTATTTCCCAGTGCCACCCGTTGATTCATTCCAAGACATGCGTTCAGCTATGTGCTTGACTTTAGAAGAAATGGGTCAAACTGTTGAAGTACATCACCACGAAGTAGCAACCGCAGGTCAGTGCGAAATCGGTGTTAAATTCAACACATTAGTGAAAAAAGCTGACGAAGTTTTAGGTTTAAAATATGTGATCGCAAACATTGCTCATGCGTATGGCAAAACAGCGACTTTCATGCCAAAACCATTAGTTGGCGACAACGGCAGCGGTATGCACGTTCACCAATCTTTGGCAAAAGACGGCGTAAACTTGTTCTCTGGTGATTTGTACGGCGGTTTGTCTGAAACTGCGTTGTTCTACATCGGCGGTATCATTAAACACGCAAAAGCATTAAACGCTTTCACCAACGCATCAACTAACAGCTACAAACGTTTAGTACCAGGTTTTGAAGCTCCTGTGATGTTGGCTTACTCTGCGCGTAACCGTTCTGCTTCTATCCGTATTCCTTTTATTGCAAATCCAAAAGGTCGTCGTATTGAAGTGCGTTTCCCAGATTCAACTGCAAACCCCTATTTGGCTTTTGCAGCAATGTTGATGGCAGGCTTAGACGGTATTCAAAACAAAATTCATCCAGGCGAAGCTGCGGATAAAGATTTGTATGATTTAGAGCCAGAAGAAGCACACGCAATTCCACAAGTTTGTAGCTCATTGGATCAAGCAATTGACGCATTGAATGCTGACCGTGAGTTTTTAACAAAAGGCGGCGTATTCACTGAAGACATGATTGATGCCTATGTTGAATTGAAAATGGGCGAAGTGACTCGTTTGCGTATGAGCACACACCCAGTTGAGTTCGATATGTACTACAGCTTGTAATTAAAAACTTAAACCCTTTTTAAATTGCAAAGAACGCCCCTTCACTGGGGCGTTTTTGTTTTTGGCGAAAAGGAATTGCCCATAAAAATTAAGAATAAAAGCTATCGCTAAATCGGTGACAAAACGGTTTATACATTAAAAAAATGATTCTTTATGATAGAATTTCCCACTTTTCCCTTGATAGACATGACCTTATGATTAAACAGCGTACCTTAAAAAATACTATTCGCGCCACTGGTGTGGGTTTGCATACAGGCGATAAAGTTTATTTAACTTTACACCCCGCAGAAGTGAATACGGGTATTTGCTTTCGACGTGTCGATTTGGCAGAGCCTGTAACGATTCGTGCAACCTCTGAGAATGTTGGGGAAACGAAGCTTTCTACCACCTTAGTGCAAGGCGAAGTCAAAATTTCTACCGTTGAGCATTTGCTGTCTGCGTTAGCTGGATTAGGCATTGATAATGCGATTGTGGATGTAAGCTCTGCGGAAGTGCCTATTATGGATGGCAGTGCTGGGCCATTTGTGTTCTTAATTCAGTCTGCCGGAATTGTTGAACAAGATGCACCTAAGCAATATCTGCGCATTAAAAAAACAGTTCGCGTTGATGAAGATGATAAATGGGCGGCGTTTGAACCATTCGATGGTTTTAAAGTCACGTTCACGATTGATTTTGAACACCCTGCGTTTGCCGATCATTTAAAAACCGCGACGATGGATTTTTCTTCAACTACGTTTGTCAAAGAAGTTAGTCGTGCCAGAACTTTCGGTTTTATGAAAGATATTGAATTTTTGCGAGAAAACAATTTGGCTTTAGGTGGCAGTTTGGATAACGCGATTGTGGTTGACGATGATAAAGTGCTGAATGAAGACGGTTTGCGTTATGCCGATGAGTTTGTAAAACACAAAATTTTAGATGCGATTGGCGATTTGTATTTATTAGGTTATAGCTTGATTGGCACGTTTAATGGCTATAAATCAGGACATTCGCTGAATAATAAATTACTGCGAGCTTTATTGGATGATAAAGAGGCGTGGGAAATTGTCTCTTTTGATGATGAAGAAACCGCGCCGATTTCTTTTATGCGTTCTGCACAAAATCAAGCAGCTGGCTAAGCTTTTCTGCCTTGCATCACGACTGCCAGTCCTTTGAGGACTGGCAGTCGTAACCTCACAGTATTTTTCCCTTAAATAATTCAACTCATCGTGTTCGGATAAATCTGAATTTACATGAACTTCAATGCTTCGAAATTTTGTAAGACGACCAGTCGTCTTGAAAAATTTCTCTGTAGAGACGCAAAATTTTGCGTCTCTACGATTGAATAGAATCTCTAAATGAACGCGGTTTATTTATCTCACGAAGGCACTGAAACAGATTCTAAAGTTCGACTTAAGCGCAGCAACGCCTGCTTCAACTCATCATCTTGCATACTTTGCAAATTATCCTTAATTAATTCAATATTTTCTTTTGAAGGCGGCTTTGCCTTTTCAATAGCCTGTGCGGGTGGCTCTGAAAGAAGTCGCACTTGTATCAATTCAATAGTCGGAAGACGCGCCTGCACGGTGTGCAAAATAATCGGTAAATGATGACGCAAAGGAACTGCCCATTCTTCTGTGTTGGTATACAGCAAACATTTTTTGCCAGAAATAACGCAATTCAGCAAATGTTCTGCTAAAAAATCCGGCAAAGTGGCTTTAATAAGTTGCAAAAACTCGGTTTGCTGCCTGATTTTGCCTTGATAGGCGGCAATCATCGGGTTTTTATAAGTATTTGCTAATTTAAAAGATTTAGGTGGCTGTGCCATAGTCTGGGCTTATGAAGTGAAAAACGGCGTTTGTGTTTTAAATGTAGCTATATATTTAAGTATTTGTTTTAAAAATTAATATTTTTTTCGCTGTAGGCTTGATGCGATTAAACAAATCTCTACAAGCAATAGCAATACCTAGTTTTATACCTTAAAAGTTATGATGATTCATTGACTAAAGTTTTGTCAATTCTGATGAGGACAAGTTAGCCTAAATCTTGTTAATCCTGATTTACACAAAAACACTCCGTTTGCCACACCACACTATTTCAGTGATAATCACGCGACTTACAGGCACTGGCTTAGCCCGCAACGGTGCAGATCGCTTTAAAACCACTCACAACACACTATGACCCATTATAATTTAGATATTTCACATCTATTAGACCAACTCGAAGCCGCGATCAAAGAACAAATCACAGAAAGGAAAATTCACAATCCCGTGATGATTGGTATTCACAGCGGTGGCGTGTGGCTGGCGCAACAATTACACCAACGTTTAGCCATAAGAGAGCCGTTAGGAGTGATGGATATTTCGTTTTATCGCGATGACTTTTCCCAAATCGGAATGCACCCACAAGTACAACCGAGCTTGATTCCCGTCAGTTTAGAAGGGCGCGATATTATTTTGGTTGATGATGTATTTTACACAGGACGCACCAGCCGCGCGGCGTTAAATGAAATTTTTGATTTTGGTCGTCCACATCAAGTGCTGCTGGCAGTCCTGATTGAACGTGATGGACGACAAATTCCTCTTCGACCGGATTGCAGAGGCATTTATTTGCCCTTGCCTGAAGGAACAAGAATTCAACTCACAGGCCCTGAACCTTTAGGGGTGTATATTCAATCTTTTGATGCGGAGATGTAATGGTGGCAGGCACAATCCAATTAAATTCTGAAGGACGATTGAAACATTTTTTAACCATTGAGGGTTTAGATAAGCAATTATTAACCGAAGTTTTGGACAGAGCAGGTTCTTTTTTGAGCATGTCGCAGCATCAGGTACAAAAAGTACCGATTTTGCGCGGAAAAACCATTGTGAATTTGTTTTTTGAAAACAGCACCCGCACTCGCACCACGTTTGAACTGGCGGCAAAACGGTTATCTGCCGATGTGGTGACCATGAATATTGCCACGTCTGCCACGTCTAAAGGGGAAAGTCTGCTCGATACGATTCGCAATTTAGAAGCCATGCACGTTGATATGTTTGTGGTGCGTCATGCCATTAGCGGCGCGGCACACTTTATTGCAGAACACACTGCGCCGAATATTAGCGTGATTAATGCCGGAGATGGTCAACATGCGCATCCAACGCAAGCGATGTTAGATATGTTTACCATTCGGCAAATCAAAAAAGATTTCTCGCCGTTAAAAGTGGCAATTGTCGGCGATATTTTGCATTCGCGGGTGGCGCGTTCACAAATTCAAGCCCTGAATACGTTAGGTGTTGACGAAGTGCGAGTGATTGCACCGAAAACTTTATTACCGGCTTATGTGGAAAAACTGGGTGTCACTGCCTTCCATGATATGCAGCAAGGCTTAAAAGATATTGATGTGATTATTATGTTGCGTTTGCAAAAAGAACGGATGAATTCCGCCTTATTACCCAGCGAAAGTGAATATTTTCGCTGTTTTGGTTTAACCGAGAAAAAACTTCTCGTTGCCAAACCCGATGTGATGGTGATGCACCCGGGGCCTATTAATCGCGGGGTGGAAATTGAATCCAGCGTGGCAGACGGCAAACATTCAGTGATTTTGCAACAAGTGAGCAACGGCATTGCAGTGCGCATGGCGATTATGGCAATGGCGATGCAAATACAACCCAGCGGAGGGCATACCCATGAGTAATATTGAAATTCGCGGCGGACGAGTGATAGACCCTGCAAATCAAATGGACGAAATCTGCTCAGTGTATCTTGCGGATGGCAAAATTTTGGCAGTGGGTGAACAGCCGGAAGGTTTTGTCGCTGAACAAGTTATTAATGCTGAAAACTTAATCGTCTGTCCTGGTTTTGTGGATTTAAGCGTCAGATTGCGTGAACCCGGGCAAAGTTTTAAAGGCACGTTTGCCAGCGAAACCAAAGCCGCCGCCTGTGCTGGCGTAACAAGTTTATGTTTGCCGCCTGATACCAAACCGTCCATAGACACACCAGCGGTTGCGGAATTAATTAATGATAAATCTGAAAAAGTGCATTATGAGCAAATTTATCCGATTGGCGCATTAACGCAGCGTTTGGCAGGCACGGAATTGAGTTCCATGTTCGCGTTGAAAGAAGCAGGCTGTATTGCCGTAAGTAATGCGCAATTTCCAGTGGCGAATTTAGCCGTGTTACGCCGTGCAATGGAATACGCCTCCAGCCATGATTTATTGCTGATGTATCGTCCCAATGAAACTTCACTCAGCAATAACGGTTGTGCGCATGAAGGTTTATTCGCCACGCATTATGGTTTGCCCGGTATTCCAGAAGCCGCCGAATCTATTGCAGTGGCGCAATGTTTGGATCTAGCCGAACTCACCGGTTGTCGGGTGCATTTTAGTCAAATCAGTTCCAAACGCGCGGTGATTAAAATTCAACAAGCGAAAAAATACGGCTTAAAAGTCACGGCGGACGTGGCTGTGCATCAATTGCATATTTGCGAAGACAATATTGAGCCGTTTAATAGCGCGTATCATGTTCTGCCGCCGTTTCGCACGGATATGGATAAAAAATATCTGCAAGAAGGCTTGGCTAACGGCACGATAGATGTGATTTGTTCCGATCATCAACCGCATGATATTGATGCCAAATTAGGCGCGTTTCCAGAAACTGAACCGGGCATTGCTTCGCTAGAAACCTTATTGCCACTCACATTAAGCTTAACCGAAAAAAATAATGCCATTTCATTAATACGGGCAATTTCGTTTATCACCACAAAACCTGCACAGATTTTGGGTTTAAAAACCGGAGCTTTAACGGTTGGTTATCCTGCTGATATTTGTATTTTCGATCCAAATTTAACATGGGAAGTGAATCACGAAAATTGGCATAGTGCGGGCGTGAATACGCCTTTTTGGGGCAAAACTTTCAAGGGCAGAGTCACACACACCTTACAAACCGGACGGGTGATTTACGCACTCGCACCCCACACAACATACTAGGAGCTTAAATCATGCCTTGGCAGAATAAAAAAAATCACACAGCCAGCATTATCGACGATTTTAAAGGCGACCAATCGTGGCGAATTTTTAGAATTATTAGTGAATTTACCCAAGGATTTGGCGAACTTTCCGTTATTAAAGATGCGATTTCGATTTTTGGTTCTGCAAGGCTTAAGCCCGATCACCCGTACTATTTAAAAACAGTGGAATTATCCACGCTGCTCAGTCAAAACGGCTTTGCGATTATCACTGGCGGCGGCCCCGGTATTATGGAGGCGGCAAACAAAGGCGCGTATCAGCAAGACCAATTATCTATCGGTTTAAATATTGAATTGCCGATGGAACAAGCTCCAAATCGTTATCAAGATATTTCCTTGGATTTTCGCTACTTTTTTGTCAGAAAAGTCATGTTTGTAAGATATTCAATGGGTTATGTCTGTATGCCGGGTGGTTTTGGCACATTGGATGAATTTTTTGAAGCCTTGACCTTGATGCAAACCCACAAAATTTATCCGCTGCCGTTGGTGTTGTTTGGTACGCAGTTTTGGGGCGGATTAATGGATTGGATTAAAACTACGTTGATTGAGTATGAAACGATTAGCGAAGAAGATTTAAAGTTAATCAAATTAACCGACGATCCGCAGGAAGTTTTGGAGTTTATGTTGATACATCGCAAGTGGAAAGAAGAGCAAAAAAACAAAGCAGAGCAGCGTTGCCAAGTGCCTTTGCAGGTGTTGCGTGAGTGTATGTTGAATCCTGAAATGGAGGATAAATAAAATTTCAAAGTCTGTAGAGACGCAAAATCTTGCGTCTCTACAGAAATCCGATTATTTATTCATCGCTTTTTCCAATTTTTCACAAAACGTTTTTAAAATTTTAATCCGCCCGTATTTTTTATCATTGGCCTCCACCAAAATCCAAGGCGCGGATTTTGTGCTCGTGCGTGTCACCATGTCATTCACCGCAATTTGATACTCATCCCACTTTTCCCGATTGCGATAATCTTCTTCGGTGATTTTATATTGTTTATACGGAATTTGTTCGCGTTCTTGAAAACGGCGCAATTGTTCATCTTTGCCAATATGCAGCCAAAATTTCAACACTAAAATCCCATGCGCTGCTAACGCCTCTTCAAAATTCACAATTTCAGAATAGCCGCGTTGCCATTCTTGTTCGGTGGCGAAACCTTCCACCCGCTCCACTAACACGCGCCCATACCAACTTCTATCATAAATCGTCAGAATCCCAGAACGTGGCACATGTCGCCAAAACCGCCATAAATAATGATGCTGTTTTTCTTCATCAGTCGGCGCGGCAATCGGAATAATTTGATACGCCCGCGCATCAACTGCATGAGTCAAACGCCGAATCGCCCCGCCTTTGCCAGCTGCATCCCACCCTTCAAACACCACAATAGTTGAACGACCTTGTTGGTGGGCTTCTCGCGCCAGTTTATTTAGTTTACCTTGATAAAACGCCAGTTCTTGCGCGTAATCTTTTTTATCCAGTGTTAAAGACAAATCCAATGAATCGAGCAAATTTTGCTGCACTAACGGCAAAATGGGCGTTGGCTCAAGCGCGGCACGAGCCATTTTTTCAGCGGCGCGGCGTTTAATTTGTTGTTGAATCCGATTAAAAATATGTTGTCCAACCGTTAAACTGCTGTAGCGAATATCTGAGCCATCAACAATCAACCAAGGAGCTTCTCCGGTGCTGGTATCGGTTAAAACGCGCTCTGCAACCTGCACAAAATCATCGTACATTTTCAAATGCTTTTTGTCCCGCGCAGTAACTTGCCAGCTATTTTCGGGATCTTTTTCTAACGCTTTGATGCGTTTTTTCTGTTCGTCTTTTTTCAGATGCAGCCAGCATTTAATAATTAATGCGCCGTCATCCACCAACTGTTGTTCAAGTTGGCGAATTTGCATCAGTTCAATTTGCAAGGCGTTGTCATCAATCAAGCCGTAAACTCGTTGCGATAACGGGTCGCTGTACCATGAGCCGACGTTGATTCCTATCAAACCTTTGGGCGGTAAGGTGCGCCAAAATCGCCAAAACTTGGGGCGTTCTTTTTCTTCGTCGCTGGGTGTGCCAAAGGCAAAGGTGCGAATAAAGCGCGGATCCATCCATTCGTTCAGCAGGTTAATCACTTCGCCTTTGCCTCCGCCGTCTACACCGGAAATTAAAATAACCACTGGAAAATCACAGCTGCGTAATTGTTGCTGCACCGTAAGCAACTGGGTTCTAAGCTCTGGGACTTGCTCGTTATAATCGGCTTTGCTGACGGTGTGGCCTAATTCTGCAATTTCAAACATCATCGTTCCTCATAAGTTTTATTTTTTCAACAGTTAAATCGCAAACACGTCACCGTTGATTTTTAAAGTAATCACTTCAATGCTTTCCAAACCGTCATTATCAACCACTTTCACCGCAATGCAATGCGTTCCGGCTTTAAATTTTTGGGTTTGTTTACCAATTTTGTCGTTGACAATATCAAATTTGAAAACGTTGTTTTCATAATTCCAATCCCACGCATAAAACTCGATGCCTGCATCAGATTCTGCGGTGGCGATAAATTCAATCTCGCGCAATTTTTTGGCATCAACGCCTAAATCATTAAATTTTAAAGTTAAAGTTGGTTTTTTTGCAATCGGGATAATGTCTTCCACTTTCAGCAATTGAATCATCACGCCGTCCTGATTTTTAAGCCGCGCCACTTCTTCAATTGCACCTTTGCCAAAACTAAAAGCGATAATCACGCCAGCGGTTTTATTTTCGGCTTTGTTTTTCTCGAACAGATTTTTATCGAAACGTTGAACTGCGGAAAAGAAATTATCAATCACATTACGCCCGATATTGTCGGAGCGTTTCACTTGAATGGGAATACCGTCTTGGGTTTTGCCGTCTAAGCCTAAATCGCCGCGTTGTTTGGTGTTGGATGTGCCGCCGATTTGCTGGACGATAAATTTTTCAAATTCAAACGCATCTTTGTAGCGCAAGGTGTCGTAGTCGTATTTGTGCAGTTGCACGGTGAAAGGTTTGGCAAAAATATCGGTTTGTTTTTTATCAAGGCGAAATTGCGTGACTTTGATTGCAGCAACTGAGGAGTCAATCCCAATCCATTGCCGATTAAATTTATCAGCAACCGCGACAGTTGTGCCGCCACCGTTAAAAGGGTCTAAAACTACATCTTCTTCATTTGTAGCACATTTGATAATTCGTTCTAATAAAGCTTCTGGTTTTTGAGTAGGATAGCCAATGCGCTCCTCTTTACTTTTAAAAATGCAATTTGTCCAAAAGTCATCAACTGTCACTCCAGGCATTTCATCTAAATAATGTTTTAAATATGGCTTACCTGTACTGGAATAATAAATTTTGTCCTGCCGTTCAAATTCTTCCATGTTTTCAATAGAAAATGCCCAATAACGACCTTTAGGTGGTTTAATGCCTTTCCATTCGTAAGAAGTGTTTCCTCCAGGTTTTGCTGCTGATAAGTCAGAGGCTTTAAATAAGCCTTTTGTATCTTTTTTATTGTAAGTTTGCAAAATGTATTCTTGGCGGTATTCTTCATAAAGTGTATTAAATTGCGCAATTTTGGCGTTTTTGCTGTAGAAAAAAATAAAGTCGCACACTCTGCCAAATTGTTTTGCTCCCTGTTTAGCATCGTTATGCGTCGTGGTTCGTTTCCAAACAATTTGATTGCGAAAATTTTGAATACCAAAAATTTTATCCAAAATAAATACTTGAATATATGACCCTGCGTGCCAATCACAATGCAAAAAAATTGAACCCGTTGGTTTTAACACGCGGTGCATTTGTTCAACGCGCTCTTTCAACCAGCCAATATAATGCTCCACACCGCCCGACCAACGGTCTTCAAAACTGCGCACTTCGCCTTTATCGCCCCAAATCACTTCATAATTGCGATTACTGAAAAATGGCGGGTCAAGATAAATCAAATCCACGCTTTCGGATTCAAGCTTTTTTAACACTTCAAGGCAATCGCCTAAAATCAGTTGGTTCATAAGAAAAAATCAAAGTTAAAGAAAAATACAATGGCTAAAATTTTACGTTATTTTTCTAAGATTGTTTTAAAACTATTCATATTCCCTTAAGAGACGTGATTAATCGCCTCTCTACCTCTTTGGGAATTTTGCCCAGTTACTTAATTTTTTCAAAAAACTTTCAAGACGACTGGTCGTATTAAAAAATAACACAACTTTTTTAAATGCCAATTGCAGCGATAAAACCGCGCTTTTGCAAGCTGGTAAGTGATTTCTTGATAAGATGTTAAAAAAGTTCAATCTCTCAAACAAAATAACAAGCCACCAACCCACCCGAAAAAAATGAATAAACTCTCCCAAATTCATGCCGATATTGATGCGCGTGTGCAAACTATTATTGCTGACAATGCAAACTGGCTCTGTCGGATGGGCTGCGATAATTGCTGTAAACGACTTGCCGAAATCCCCAAACTCACCGCAGCGGAATGGAATTTATTGCAAGAAGGACTCGCCGCGCTACCGTCAGAACAACTTGTGGAAATTGGCAAAGGCATCAGCGCGTTGACGGAACAAAAATCACGCCCGATAACCTGCCCAATGCTGAATCAAACGCAAGGAGCTTGTACGGTTTACGCCTATCGCCCTGTCGCTTGTCGCACTTACGGTTTTTATGTGCAGCGCGACAAAGGGCTTTATTGCAAAGACATCGAATCGCGCGTGGAGCAGGGCGACTGGGCAACGGTGATTTGGGGCAACCATGATGTGATTGACCGCCAACTCAACGCGCTAGGCGACAGCCGCGATTTAACTGAATGGTTCGCTCTTTGGCAGAAACAAAGCTAATCCAGCCAAAATCGCGCTAAAATCTAAAAATTTCACACTCAATCATCGGTATATACACAAGATAGTTTGATGGTTTTTATACCAAAACCATTGATAATAAAGAATTTTTTGTAGGTTGGGTTAGCATTATTGAGCGAAGCGAGATAAGC
>CAKZJE010000093.1 GCA_936941155.1 uncultured Methylomonas sp.
GGTCTTTGCCAGTGATTTCTGTGGCAACCGGCAAATCCAGCGATACCGTTTTTTGCATCGGTGGATAACAAACGCCACGATCCGCACAACCTTGATAACCCACTTCCAATTCTATTGTTTGCGCAGCAGTATTTTTGCGCAGCAACGGCACATCAAAACTTAATTCTTGATGAAAAATCTCCACATCACCAAAGGATTCATCGTGTTTAGGCGTGCCATTTGGAATAGTGTAATTGCCTAATTCAACATCGCCTGCTTTTATGGTGAGTTTAACTTTTTCCCGATACAGATAATATCCATCGGCTAAATCCCAATTCAAATGCAGCGTATTTGCATCTTTCACTTGCGCAAAAAATTGAAACGCCTGTTCAGCGGGTAACAATTCATCGGTAAATAAACTAGCTTTCAGCCCTTTTAAGCCACCGGTTAATTCTGCTAATGGGTCACTTTTAGGTTGCGGGTCAATCGGTAAACTCACCTCTAAAACTTTATTTTGCGGTGGATAACAAACGCCAATATCGGCACAGCCTTGATATTTAACCGATAATTTTACGGCTGATTTTTTAGTCAAATTCACTAGCGGCACACGCATCGACACGCTTTGCCGATAAATTTCCACCTCGCCAAACACCTCATCATGTTTGATTTTTCCCTTTGGAAAATCAGTTTTACCTAATTCGATGCCCTCGGTTTGCGATTGCAGTTTAAATTTATTTTGATACAACAAATAACCGTCTGCGATTTGCCAAGACAATAACACCTCTTCACCAGATACGCCGGTGGCGGAAACTTTAAAAGCTTCATCAACAGGTAATAATTGCGCCTCGTCAATCGCAAACAGCGCGGGGCTAAACAGGATAAATAATAAATAACAGAAATTTATTCTGGCAAAAGACATGAGTTAATCCATTTCAAATAATCAGGAAGACCGTTTTCAATCGCAATCGCAATCACTTCGGGAAGTTCATAAGGGTGTAGGCGTTTAATTTCTGCCTCAATGTTGGCGTAATGAAACTGAGCAGATTTAATCAATAATAATTGCTCTTGCGCGGTTTCAATTTCACCTTGCCATTCATAAATAGAGGTAATACTGGGCAAAATATTGATGCAGGCTGCCAATTTTTCTGTCACCAAATGTCGTGCAATTCGCTGGGCAGTCTCAACATCAGGACAAGTGCAGAGAATAAGTTGGGTATGTGTAGACATTTACGCGGCTATTTAAAGAAGAACTGCATATTATCCTAGAAATTAAATCGACTTGCCTTTATATTGTCGTTTGGTCAATTCACAACGAGAAATTACATGAGAGCTTTACAGATTATCCTTTTGATTTTATTACTAATACCCTTTATAGAGTTGTACCTGTTGTTAGAAGTAGGAAGCTTTTTAGGTATTTTCCCGACCATTATCGTGATTATTGGCACGGGCGTGTTAGGCGTATGGTTCTTTCGGCAACAAGGCTTTACCACTTTAAAACGTTTTCAAGACAGTCTTGCTCGCGGTGAAGTGCCTGCCTATGAAATGATAGAAGGGCCTATTTTGTTGATTGGCGGCGCGTTGTTGATTGCGCCGGGATTTTTTACCGATATTTTAGGGCTTGCTTGCTTGATTCCTCCGATGCGCAAAGCCATTGCAAAATATGTGATTGAGCATTATTTGGTGACTGCGCAAAATTCGCCTTTTTCACATGCTCCGCAAGAAAAAGCGGCAATTGAAGGTGAATTTAGAAAGGAAGATTAAATCTACCTTTTTAAATAGGTGCGCAAAAGTTTCAAGGCATTACGAAATACTGGAGGTCAGGCTTTGCCTGACATTGCAAGCAAAGCTTGCACTCCGATATACCGAAAAACTTTTGTTTAATTACTTACCTTGCGATGGCAAGGGAACGCGCTGCTTTGCTTTTACGAATAACCTATTGAACTAGCTGAAAATATTTAGAGAAACATAATGCCTGAAATTTTGATTTACACCGCTAATCTTTGCCCGTATTGCACTATGGCAAAACGTTTATTTGATAGAAAAGGGGTGAAATATACTGAAATTAACGTGGATTCAAAGCCTGATTTACGCCAAGAAATGATGACTCGCACCAAGCGCAGAACTGTGCCGCAGATTTATATTGGTGATTATCATGTCGGGGGCTGCGATGATTTATACGCGCTGGATAAAAATAATAAATTAGATCCGTTATTGGCTGCATAAGCACATCATTTAGATTCAGCTTGGATTGCTGAAACCCGCCTTGCCAAGGATGGCAGTATTATTTAAAAAACTTCTCAAGTTCCACGAAAATTTTTTAAGACGACTGGTCGTCTTGAAAATTTTTTGAACTGCGATCACGCAGAATTCCCCATCTCTTGTGAATTGTTGTCACACTGCTGAAATATAAAACCAATACTATCTCAAGATATTTATTGGCTATCAGAGGTTGTCAGAGTGCGCGTTTTACCCATCCATCGTTTTGCCTGTTGTTTATTCACTTCCTTGTTGTTTGTCGGTTGCACTGAAAATATCAACAAAAATGCAACTGCCAAAACTCAAGAAATTCAATCTATTGCTGCCATAAAATTAGATTTGAAAGATTTTTTCAAATTTCCTGTAGGCACATTAGGTTTAGAACCTAGCTCTACATTATTAAGCCTGAAAAACAAGCGCGTGCAAATCTCAGGTTATATGGTGAAAGAAGAAGAACCGACTGCGGGTCTTTTTATGATTGCGCCACTGCCTGTCAATATGGCTGAAAAAGAAGATGGCCCTGCTGACGATATGCCACCTGCCACGTTGTTTGTACATATTCCACCTGCCGAGAAAAACACCGTTATTCCTTATCGTAGAGGTTTATGGGAACTCACTGGCACTTTGGAACTCGGCAACCAAGAAGAAGCTAACGGACGTATGTCTTATGCACGGCTGATTTTGGATTAACCAAACTTAAGTATAAAAACCTTCCAGGTCTTCAAGACCTGGAAGGTTTAGACGATAAAACTTTTTATTTCACCCCCGCACGTTTAAAACTACCTTTCTATATTCGGAGAATTCTCAATGAAACACCGTAATACCTTACTCACGGCTACAGTTTCTGCACTGTTAGCAATCAGCACTGTTAATGCCGCTCCTGTGATTAGCCGCTTGACTCCTCCAAGTCAATTATTCGCAACAGGTGGCGCACAATCAGCCCCCATGATTGCACGTTTTATTCCTGGTCAACGTTTTGACTTGCAAGCAACAGTAAGACCTGATGCTGGACAAACCATTACTAAAGTACAATGGTATATCGACAACAAACTGTATACACCTGTGGCTGGCACAACTAGCTTAGTGCCTGCAACGGCATTAACTGCAACAGTTCCTAATGCTGTGGTTTCTTCAGTGCGTGGTTATTCTAACCTAACAGTTGGTGTACACACTTTCACAGCTAGAGCTATCCAAAGCGACAAAGCAACTGTTGCGGCAAAAGGCAATTTTGAAGTGGTTGCTACACCATTATCAGGTGCTAACTCCGCTAAAAACGTCATCATCATGTTAGGTGACGGCATGGGCGCAAGCCAACGTACTGCGGCTCGTATTATGTTAAAAGGTTATTCACAAGGAAAAGTCAACGCTAAATTAGCGATGGATACTTTCCCGAACACTGCAATGGTGATGACAGCCTCTTTGAACTCGATTGTGACTGACTCCGCACCGGGTATGCAAAACTATGTCACAGGCAATAAAGCGGCAAACAATCAAGAAGGCGTGTGGCCAGATGATACAACCGATAAATTTGATAACCCACGTTTTGAATATTTGTCAGAATATTTAGCCCGTCAAAAAGGTAAAAAATTAGGTGTCGTTACCACTGCTGATGTGTTTGATGCAACGCCAGCTTCTATGGCAGTTCACACGCAAGATCGTGGCGCAGGTACAGGTATTGTGGATCAGTTTTTTGATGATTCAGCGCGTACTGGCTTAACTGTGTTAATGGGTGGCGGACGTAAATGGTTTTTACCTGCTGGAACAGCAGGTTCAGGACGTACAGATACCACAGATTACATCTTACCTAACGATATTAAAACAGGTTGGGGTGTTGCAGCCGGCGCACTTGACAGCACACGCAACTTGATTAGTGATTTCCAATCCGCAGGTTGGACTTATGCAGCAGACAAAACAGCAATGGTTGGCGCAGGTGTACCGTCCAAATTATTAGGATTGTTCGCGTTTTCTAATATGAACGTTGCTTTAGATAAAATTGATGGTCGCAGAGGGGCTTCTACTGTGGTTGCCACTTCAGGTCTGCCAGACCAACCAATGCTCAATGAAATGACTGACAAAGCTCTAGCTGTGCTGGATGCAAATAGTCCAAACGGTTTCGTATTAATGGTAGAAGGCGCGTCTATCGACAAACAAGCTCACAATATGGATGCAGAACGGATGATTCTGGATACGATTGAGTTTGATAGCGCGATTAAAGTGGCTCAAGCTTACGCAAAAGCCCATCCTGATACCTTAGTGATTGTGACTGCTGACCACGAATGTGCGGGCGCGGCTATTATTGGTGCATCAGTCGTCACTGATGCTGCTTTACAAGCCAAATCTAATACAGCCGCCTCTATGCGTGACACTGTTGTGGGCGTGTATGATGCTGCAAGCTTTCCAAAATACACCATTGCAGCGGATGGTTATCCTGAAACTACAAACGTTGATAAACGTATCTTAGTCGGTTTTGGTGCTAACGCAGATCGCAATGAAGATTGGCGTACTGATGCTCAACCTAACACTTTGCCACTGGCTCGCGACACAGCAACTGGCTATTTGATTACAGGTCAAGTACCAGGCACAAGTGCAACTCACACAGCAGCTGATATTCCTTTGTCAGCTTATGGTCGTTCATCAGGTCTATTTGCAGGCACTATCGACAACACAGACGTTTTCTTCTCAATTATGAGAGCAGTCGGTCGTTAATCGCTTAAGTCGTAGCAAAAAAGTCCAGTCAGATTAGTTTCAAGCTGGACAAAAAACTAAGCCGTTTAGGGTGTTACTCTAAACGGCTTTTTTTATTTCTGTGGGATTTAGTAGCGAAAAAATAAGAACTTTCATTGCTTAGGACTGCGCATGAAATACACTCGACAACTTCACGACTAGCAGTCCTTCAAGGCATAGGTATCTACACAAGTTTTTAACATCAATATTATTAAAACTTATTGATAATAAAGAATTATTTGTAGGCTGGGTTAGATTATTGAGCGACTGCGAAATAATCGTAACCCAGCATTCAGCGTTTTAAAACAGCCGCTGCTGGGTTACGCTCTTTTTTCTATCGAAAAAAGCAGCTAACCCAGCCTACATATTAATGTATCATATTGATATAAAAGAATTTTATAATTCCAAGATGTGTAGATACTTACGCCTTCAAGGACTGCTAGTCGTGAAGCTCAGCAATTTTAAGAATAAACTTGCCTAAGTTGATTTGTACACGTTCCTTAATGACTCACCCATTAAACAACTCTCTTTTTTTCAACTTCGCTAATATAGGAATAATATGCTGGTCAATTTTTTGTTGCGCAGGCTTATAATTACGATCAGTAATATCTAACAGAATCAGATCTGTTATTGATTTATCCAGCAAATCACTGAGCTGAGAACAAATATTATTAAATAAATCCTCAGCGCGTAAATCACAATTCAATAGTAGTATTCTTAATTGCACTAATTGCCATTGCAATAATTTATAATTCATTTCCTGAGTTGATTTTTTATTAAACTCAAAACTATTCTCTGAATTACCTTGAATAACATTAGCATTTTTTTCTACAACTTGTTTTTGCTCATACAGCTTTACACCCAGCCATTTCTCAAGAATATTATATAAGCTATTCACTTCAATTGGCTTAGAAATATAATCATTCATGCCTATTTGCAAACACTTTTCTTTATCTGTTTCCATTGCATTAGCGGTCACAGCAATAATAGGCACTTCACTGTAATAAGGGCAATTAAAACGGATATATTCTGTTGTTTTAAACCCATCCATTTCCGGCATTTGCAAATCCATTAAAATAATATCGTAAAGACGTTGCTTACCTAATTTTTGTATTGCTTCTACGCCATTATTTGCAACATCAATCTCCGCGCCCACACTCGATAACAGGTTTAATTCTATTTGCTGATGAATCGTATTATCCTCAACTAATAAAACTCTTAACCCATCATAATGCGGGGTTGCACCTATGATCACTTGATCTTGTGTCACTGTTCTAATCATCGCTTCTTTAGCAAACTCAACAAAAACACCATTAGAATCTTGCTGTGTTGGCGCGGAAATGGATTTAACAGAAACATCTTTTGCAACATCTGGCTCAGATTGCGCTACTTGATTGGAATCCTGTTGCGCTTGCACATTTTCAGTGGTTGTTTTTGACAAACACAGGATATATCGAACTAGCATACTGATAAATAACAACATCAAAACAATTGCTATTGTCAGCCAAACTAATAACTGTTTAGTGGTCTGTAAACGTAATTCAATCGCTCCCCTCATTTGTTCACGCCGCTGCTGATTGGCTTTATGCAATTGATTTAACGCCGTTATTGCTAAACTGTCATCCACTTTTAAATCATACTCTAGCTGTTTGCTGTCGATTTTTTTGCTCTGACTTAATATATGTTGTGCCAACTCAAACTTACCGCGATAAATCTGCACGGTGCGATTCAATTGTTGCAATGAAGCTTTTTCGTCTGAAGAAATCCCCAGCTGCATATACGCTGTTATTTCATCTTCAAACAAGTCTAAATGATGATAAATTTGTGGAATAAGGCTTTTGTTATATTTAAACATTAGCATTTCAAAATGATGGATAAAGCCACCATAACCTAATTGTCTGTTTATTCCATCTAATTGCTCAGAACTTGCGACCGCAACTTGCTCGTAGTTTAGCCAAGCTTTTTTTAATCCTGAAAGCTCATCAAATGTTTTTAGGCTAGTCACAGCAATTGCCGTTGAAATAATACAAAGCAATACGAAGATAATTGGAATAATAAATTGTGCGATTTTTTCTTTAATTTCGGGAAACATAAATCTGCTGTTGATTGCTGAAAAAATGAATGGCTTTAACTTAAGCTATTTTTTTAAGAGAAAGGCTTTATTCTAACCTGAGTTGTACACAAACGTGATTGATAATTTGAGTTGCTAGTTTTAGCAAAGAAAATATAATGCTCGCTCTTTTGTATCTTGCTTTTAAGGGATTGTTTATGGAATTTGATTTAATCAACACCGATGGTCATGCCCGTCGTGGACGATTAAAGTTTGCACGCGGCATCATAGAAACGCCGATTTTTATGCCCGTTGGAACTTATGGTGCTGTCAAATCTCTCACGCCTGAAGACCTCACGGGCGTGGGTGCGCAAATTATTTTGGGCAACACGTTTCATTTAATGCTCCGCCCCGGCACTAACGTGGTCAAAGCGCACGGTGATTTGCATGATTTTATGCACTGGGACAAACCTATTTTAACGGATTCGGGCGGTTTTCAGGTTTTTAGCTTAGGTGCATTGCGAAAAATCACTGAAGCCGGTGTCACGTTTAAATCACCGATTAATGGTAGCAAAATTTTTATGGGGCCTGAAGAATCTATGCAAGTGCAGCGTGATTTAGGTTCGGATATTGTGATGATTTTTGACGAATGCACGCCCTACCCTGCCACTGTGCAACAAGCGGCTGATTCAATGCGCCTTTCTTTGCGCTGGGCAGAACGCAGTAAAAAAGCGCATGGTGATAATCCAGCGGCGTTATTTGGAATTGTGCAAGGTGGGATGTATGAGCATTTGCGCCAAGAGTCGATTGATGGTTTGTTGAATATTGGTTTTGACGGTTATGCGATTGGCGGTTTGTCTGTCGGAGAACCAAAACACGAAATGATGGCAACTTTAGATGTGGTGCATCCTAAAATGCCCAAAGATAAACCACGCTATTTAATGGGTGTGGGTACGCCGGAAGATTTGGTGGAAGCGGTGCGGCGCGGCATTGATATGTTTGATTGCGTGATGCCAACCCGCAATGCGCGAAACGGTCATCTTTTTACCAGCACGGGCGTGATTAAAATCCGCAATCAGCAATATCAATTTGATACTCGCCCGCTGGATGAACTGTGCGCTTGTTATACTTGTAAAAATTATTCGCGGGCTTATCTTAAACATCTGGATAAATGTAAAGAAATGCTAGGGTCAAGACTCAACACCATTCACAACCTTTACTATTATTTATCGCTCATGCAGCAATTGCGTGACGCGATTGAAGCGCGACGCTTAAACGAGTTCGTAGCGCAATTTTATCAACAACGCGGAATGTCTGTGCCGAATGTGGCATAATGACAGGTTTTTTTAAATCACTGAATAAGTAACCTTTTATTCCAAAATAATAACTACATCAACTGAGGACAATAATGAGTTTTTTTATTTCTGATGCGGTCGCTGCCGCTGCGCCTGCTACTGCTGCACAACCCGGACTTGAAGGGATGATATTCCCGGCCGCTATTTTAGTATTTTTCTATTTTTTGTTTATTTTGCCACAATCCAAAAAAACAAAAGAACACAAAGCGATGTTATCGACTTTAAACAAAGGTACTGAAGTTGTCACCAGCGGCGGTATTTTAGGTAAAGTAGCTGAAGTCGATGACAACTTTGTTAAACTTGAAGTGAGCGAAAACACTTTTCTGCAAGTTCAACGCCATGCAATCGCCAGCATCATGCCTAAAGGTACTTACAAAACCGTCAATAAACCTTCTTTGACAAAACGCTAAACTTTAAACGTTGCGGTGGGCAAGCTTTTTCCCCACCCAACACCCTCCAAAAACTAGCGTGTTTACTTGTTGGAAAACATAATGCAAAACCATTACCCTCTGTGGAAAAACTTACTCATTTTGATGATTTTGGCAATCTCAGTTGTTTATTCCTTGCCAAACATTTATGGCAGTGATCCCTCTGTACAAATTGCCCCTGTTCTAAAATCAAAACTAGAACAACCGCAAGCCGATTTAATTAAATCAACTTTATCGAATGCAGGCTTAGCTATCAAAGAATTTGAATTTGCCAATAATCAAATTCTGATTCGCTTTAACAACACCGATGTGCAATTAAAAGCGGCTGATGTGCTACGCGACAAAATGGGTGATAGCATTTCTGTAGCGTTAAACCTAGCCTCCTCTACGCCAAAATGGTTACGCTCCTTAGGCGCAAACCCCATGTATTTAGGTTTGGACTTGCGTGGCGGGGTGCATTTCTTATTAGAAGTGGATATGGTTGCAGCCATTAAGCAAGCCGAAGAGCGTTACAATCTTGATGTGCGCTCAATGTTGCGGAATGAAAAAATTCGTTACGAATCAGTCGCCAAAGATGAAGGCGCGATTAAAATCACGTTAAAAGATGCAAAAGACAAAGCAAAAACATTTGAAGTATTAGATCGTGATTTTCATAGCTTAGACGTGAAAGAATCAGTGACCAATCCTAATGAAATCTTAGTCACAATTTCTGAAAAAGAACGTTTGGAATTGCAAAAAAATGCTGTCGATCAAAACATTACCACGCTGCATAATCGTGTGAATGAAATCGGTGTTGCTGAGCCTATTATTCAACGTCAAGGCACTAACCGAATCGTTGTGCAATTACCTGGTATTCAAGACACCAGCCGTGCCAAAGAAATTTTGGGAAAAACAGCTACGTTGGAATATCGCTTAGTGGATGTTGAACATGACCTGCAAAAAGCTATTGCAGGTGAAGTGCCAGTTGGCAGCCGTATTTACCATGATGTGAATGGTGCGCCCGTGCTATTAGACCGCCATGTGATTGTAACGGGTGCGGAAATTGTTGATGCGGGCTATGTGCCAGACCAAGACGGCCGTCCTGCGGTGTCCATTACCTTAAATGGTTTGGGCGCGAAAAAAATGGGGCATCTCACCCAGAAAAATATCGGCAAACCTATGGCGGTTGTGTTCATTGAATACAAATCTGAAAACAAAGTCGTGGATGGTAAAAAAGTACATCACCGCGAAAAAGTTGAAAAAGTCATCAGTATAGCCACTATCCGTGATTCATTTAGCAAACGTTTTCAAACCACAGGTTTAGACAGCCCAGAAGAAGCACGGAATTTGTCGCTATTATTAAGAGCTGGCGCATTAGCCGCACCTGTTGAAATCGTTGAAGAACGTACTGTAGGGCCAAGCTTAGGACAAGATAATATTAATAAAGGCATGTTATCGTTTGAAGTGGGCTTCGGCGCGGTTGTATTGCTGATTGCAGTTTATTACAAACTGTCCGGCATCATTGCCAATGTTGCTTTAACGTTTAACGTATTTATCGTGATTGCTATTTTGTCACTGTTGCAAGCAACGCTGACTTTGCCGGGTATCGCAGGGATTATTTTAACGGTTGGGATGTCGGTGGATGCTAACGTGTTGATTTTTGAGCGGATTAAAGAAGAGTTGAAAAATGGTCATCCCGTGCAATCGAGTATTTTCGTAGGCTATGACAAAGCATTTGCCACCATTCTTGACTCGCATTTTACTAACCTTGTGGTTGCCGTAGTGTTATTTGCTTTCGGCACAGGCACAGTAAAAGGCTTTGCGGTCACGCTGATTATCGGGATTTTATCGTCAATGTTTACTGCAATTACAGTGACACGGATGATAAGCAACTGGATTCACGGCGGTCGTAAACTTGAGAAATTGTCAATTTAACGCAAGGACAGACCTTTCAGATTTTTAAAACCTGAAAGGTCTAACCCCAACTTTTCACGAAGATTCATTATGACCAGAACTATAAATTTTATTGGTAATCGCAAATACGCCCTGATATTTTCCTGTCTTTTAACGCTTGTTTCGATTGTGTCCTTAGCCACACGCGGCTTGCAAATGGGCATTGATTTTACTGGCGGCACGCTGATTGAAATTGGCTACGAAAACGCTGCTGATTTAACCGTATTACGCAACACCTTAGACACCTCAGGTTTTGACGATGCCACCGTACAAAACTTTGGCAACGCCAAAGATGTTTTGATTCACTTAAAACCGCATAAAGAACTGAGCAATGTGGAATTAAGTCATCAAGTGATGGAAGCAATTAATAAAAATACCAAAGAACCTGCCACGATTCACCGTGTTGAATTCGTAGGGCCGCAAGTGGGTGATGATTTAGCGCAAGATGGCTTTTTAGCTCTGCTTTATTCCACTTTTGGGATTTTAATTTACATCGCAGTGCGATTTGAATGGAAATTTTCCACTGGCGCGATTATCGCTACCGTGCATGACGTAATCGTCACACTCGGCGTGTTTTCTATGCTAGGGCTGGAATTTGATTTGACCGTGCTTGCAGCAGTTTTGACTTTGATTGGTTATTCATTAAACGACACGATTGTGGTTTATGACCGAATTCGCGAACATTTCTTGCAAATGCGCAATAAAACGGTTGAAGAAATGATGAATATTGCTGTGAATATCACCTTAAGCCGAACCATTATGACTTCAATGACCGTATTCTTGGTGTTAGTGTCGTTATTCTTTTTAGGCGGTGAAGCGTTACATAATTTCTCCATCGTTTTGCTGTTTGGTGTGGTGTTTGGAACGTATTCTTCTATTTTTATCGCCAGTCCAGTCGCTTTGTTATTGGGCGTTTGCCCAGAAGATTTAATTCCGCCAACCAAAGAAGGTAGCGAATTTGATTTGATGCCTTAATTTTGTTCACTTTTGGTATTTTCAAACATCTGAAATTTTATTCACAAATCCAGACTGTGCTTTAAAAATGGTGGGCAAAACAGCGTGCCCACCCTACTCTATTAAAACCTGTCAGGTCTTTGAGATCTGACAGGTTTAAACTCAAGATCACCATGAAAGTCATTTTTAAAAAAATAAACCCCGACGCAATTTTGCCTTCCTATGCGCATCCAGGCGATGCGGGCATGGATTTACATGCGATTTGCGATAAAGAAATTCCCCCCAGCGAAGTTGCATTGATTGGCACAGGTATTTCCATACAATTACCTGAAAACACCGAAGCGCAAGTGCGCCCGAAAAGCGGTTTAGCGTTAAAAAATGCGATTACCGTTTTAAACACACCCGGCACAGTTGATGAAGGTTATCGTGGCGAAATCGGCGTGATTTTAATCAATCACGGCAAAGAAACTTATCATGTCAGCAAAGGGCAAAAAATAGCGCAATTAGTGATTAAACCAACGTTGCATGTTGAAATAGCAGAACAAAATGAATTGTCGGATACCCAACGCGGCGCAGGTGGTTTTGGTTCAACAGGTTTAAATAAATAAGTCATTGAACATCCGTTTTCAAGTACAAAAAACCTTTCAGGTCTCAAAGACCTGAAAGGTTTAGGCAATAAAACAAGCCTAACCGCCACCCCGCGCTCCACTTCAATTCTATAAACTTTGGCATGAAACAATATTTACAACTGTTAGAACACATCCTCAGCACAGGCGCGACCAAAGGCGACAGAACCGGCAGCGGCACCAAATCTGTGTTTGGCTATCAAATGCGCTTTAATTTAGCCGACGGTTTCCCGCTACTGACCACGAAAAAAACTCATTTAAAATCAATCATTCACGAATTACTGTGGTTTTTGCAAGGCGATACCAATTTGGCTTATTTACATCAGCATGGCGTGAAAATTTGGGATGAATGGGCGGATGAAAATGGCGATTTAGGCGCGATTTATGGCGCACAATGGCGTTCTTGGACAGCGGCTGACGGGCAAGTTATTGACCAAATTTCACAAGTTATTCAACAGCTTAAAAAAACACCTAATAGTAGACGGATGATTGTTTCAGCATGGAATGTGGCGGATTTGCCGGATGAAAGCATCAGCCCGCAGGAAAATGTAAAGCAAGGCAAAATGGCTTTGGCGGCATGTCATGCGTTGTTTCAATTTTATGTTGCGGATGGCAAACTTTCTTGCCAACTCTATCAACGCAGTTGTGATACGTTTTTGGGCGTGCCTTTTAATATTGCGAGTTATGCGTTATTAACACAAATGATTGCGCAGCAATGCGATTTGCAGCTCGGTGATTTCGTTTGGACTGGCGGCGATGTACATTTATATTTGAATCACTTGGAACAAGCCGAGCAGCAATTGCAGCGCGAACCTAAAGCCTTGCCGCGTTTACAGATTCTCCGCAAACCGGATTCTATTTTTGATTACCGCTATGAGGATTTTGAACTGGTCGGCTATGAACCACATCCTCATATTAAAGCCGCAATTTCTATCTAATTCGTTCAAAATTTTTTCAAATCCGTAGAGACGCAACATTTTGCGTCTCTACCTCGCGGCGTTCTACACAACTTAGGAACTAACAGCATCATGCCTTTGTTTAATAAAAAAATTATTGCAAAAAATCTTCACGTTGCTGAAATTCCCGCCGCGCATTTAACGATTTTACAGAACTGGCAACAACGTATTTTCAGCCACGATTTAGAAAAACAAACCGAAGTCGCGTTGCAAGGCGTGTTTATGCAAAACGTGCTGGTGGAAATTCTGGGTTATCAGGCTTTTGGTGAATCTGACTCTTATACGGTGGCAAAAGAATACCCGATTGCCAGCGGCGCGGTGGATTTGGCTTTAGGGCAGTTTTTCAATGATAAACAAGGGGATAGCGTTCACGCGGTGTTTGAATTAAAAGGCGCGAAAACCAAAAATCTTGATGCGATAATGAGCAACCGTTTTAAAACGCCGGTGGAGCAAGCGTGGGAATATGCGGTGAATGCAAAAGGTTGCGAATGGGTTTTAGTGTCGAATTATATAGAAATTCGTTTGTATGCCTTTGGATTTACGAAGAAAAATTATGAAGTTTTTGAATTAGCGAAACTGACTGACCCCGCCGAATATGCGCGGTTTATGTTGTGTTTGCAGGCGGATAATTTGCTGAATGGCGCAACTAAACAGCTTTTGCAAGACAGCGAACAAGAAAGCCGCGACATCACCGAGAAATTTTATAACGATTACAAAAGCTTACGCGAAAATATTATCACGCGCCTAATTGCCGATAATCCTGAAATTGCCCCGCTGGATTTAATTGCACCTGCACAAAAATTGCTCGACCGCGTGTTGTTTATTGCTTTTTGTGAAGATTGTGGGTTGTTGCCGAAAAACAGCATTAAGCAAGCCTATGAATTTGTTTGTGTTTATGACCCGCACCCTATTTATCGGAATTTCAAAGGCTTGTTTAAAGCGGTGGATCGCGGCAGTTTGTTATTAAATGTGAATGCGTATAACGGCGGTTTGTTTGCTTACGATAAGTTTTTCGACAAGCTGAATATTGCCGATGAGTTATGCAAAGGTTTTCTGGAATTGGCGAGTTATGATTTTAGTTCAGAAATTTCTGTCACCGTGTTGGGGCATATTTTTGAACAATCTATTGCCGATTTAGAAGACATCAGTGCGCAATTGAAAGAGGGAAAACCGCTGCAAAATAGTCCGCAAACCACATCCGTTAGCGGAAAGCGCAAACAGCAAGGCGTGGTGTATACGCCCGACCACATCACCGCATTTATTGTGGAGCATACAGTAGAAAATTATTTGCAACAGCGGTTTGCGGCGTGTTTGGCGCAGTTTCAAATTGAAAAAGACGGCGTGGCACAATGGAAACGCGGCGCGAAAACCGAGCTGAATTTTTGGAAAGCGTGGTTAATGGAGTTAAAAAGCATCAAAATTGTTGATCCGGCGTGTGGTTCGGGGGCGTTTTTGGTGGCGGCATTTGATTTTTTGCATCAGGAATATGAAAAGATTAATGAAAAAATTGCAGAAATTTCGCAGTCGCACAGTGTTTTTGATTTGAATAAGGAGATTTTGCAAAATAATTTGCTGGGCGTGGATATTAATTCGGAATCTATTGAAATCACGCAATTGTCGCTGTGGTTGAAAACCGCTGAGAAAAAGAAAAAATTGGTCAGCATTGGCGATTATTTTAAGCAGGGCAATAGTTTAGGATTTGATGAGCCGGTAAACCTTTCAGGTTTTAAAAACATGGATGGTTTTTGCTGGAAAAATGCGTTTCCCGAAGTCATGGCAAGCGGCGGTTTTGATATTGTGATAGGCAATCCGCCGTATGTGCGGCAGGAATTGTTAGGCAAAATGAAGCCGTATTTACAGGCGCATTACGCGGTTTATGACGGCGTAGCGGATTTGTATGCGTATTTTTTCGAGTTGGGTTTAAAGCTGTTAAAACCAAATGGAATGCTGGGTTTTATCAGTTCTTCCACATTTTTTAAAACCGGTTCAGGCGAGCCGTTGCGCAAATTTTTACAAGAAAATGCCACGCTTAAAAAAGTAGTCGATTTTGGTGATATTCAGGTTTTTGAAGGTGTTACAACGTATCCTGCGATTTTGATTTTCCAAAATACCAAACCGGAAGCCGATAGCGAGATTCAATTTTTAGCGTTAAAAGATAAACTGCCAGAAAAACTCAGCGATTTTTTTAAAGCGCATTGTCAACTCATGCAACATAGTCAATTGCGTTCTGAAAATTGGCATTTGAATCAAGCTGAATTAGCGCAATTACGCAATAAATTAACCGCCGGTTATCCAACTTTAAAAGACGTTTATGGTTCGCCGCTTTATGGAATTAAAACCGGATTGAATCAAGCATTTGTGATTGATAAAGCCACCAAAGAAACGTTAATTAAACAAAATCACAATTTTGCGCAACTTTTAAAACCCTTTTTGGAAGGCAAAAATTTAAAAAAATGGCATTCGCAGTCGCGTGATTTGTGGTTGATTTTTATGCCCAAAGGTTGGACGCAAGAAAAAATGGGCGAATTATTGGGTGAAAAAGAAAGTTGGGAATGGTTGCAAAATCATTATTCAGCGATTGCAAAATGCTTAGAGCCTTTTGAAAAATCCGCACAAAAACGAGGTGATAAAGGTGATTTTTGGTGGGAATTAAGAGCGTGTGCTTATTACGAAGAATTTGAAAAGCCAAAGGTTGTTTATAATCGTTTTATGGATATTCCACTTTTTTGGTTAGATTCTAAAAAGTATTATTTTAATAATGCTTTAAATATTATTCCAAATGTTAGTTATTATGAACTCGGTATATTGAGTAGCTCTATAAGCTGGTATCTTTTAAAAGCTAATGCTTCAACAATGAGTGGAGGTTTTTATCAAATACACGGTCATGTACTAGAAAAATTGCCTATTCCTCCTTCAAAAAATCAACATCCGATTACTTTTGAAACCTATCAGCTCAAAGAAAACATCGCCCAATTAGCGCAGCAATGCCAAACTTTAGCCGAACAACGTTATGGCTTGGAAAGAAACACGCAAATCAGTATCACGCAATTAAAAATCAAAAAACTCACTCGCAAACTGCAAAGCTGGTGGGAATTGGAATTTAATGATTTTCTGGATGAATTGGCAAAACAAAAAATTGAAATTCCATTGAAAAAACAAGCCGAATGGTACGAATTTTTAAGCGAGGCAATCAGTGAACATCAAGATTTTGATTTGCAAATTGCCGAATTAGAAATGCAATTAAACAACGCGGTTTATGCTCTGTTTAATTTAACAGCAGAAGAAATTAAATTAATTGAAATGTAAGATGGGCAGAATTTTGCTTTTCATGCCCACCCAAAACGCAGGTTGTGGAGACACGTTTAATCGCATCTCCACGCATTAAAAAAGGCTCAATTACGCACAAGGCGTATAGCAAAATAATTTCCTGACGATGAGTCTTTGCCGAAAAATGCGTAGCGACGATTAGCTGAAATTTACAAAACGACCGGTCGTCTTTGAAAATTTCAGCGGAACAAAAAATGCCATAAAAATCGCTATTAGATTTCTCAACAGCAATTTTGTTTTCAATCTGTTTGCCGTGTAAAACAGCGGATAAATTCTACTAGGCTGGTTTATTTGCCCCGCAAAGTCAGTTTTGCATAACTTTGATTTGTGCAGCAAAGCCTGTAAAATCCACAGCCTTCAGTAGAAAGCTCAAATAAAGCAATGGCAAGAAGAAGTCAACACAGTCAAGAACAAATTAAAGAAATGGTTTTAAACGCAGCAGAAAATATTATCAAAGATGATGGATTTGCCGCTTTAAAAGTGCGTGAAATTGCAATGGAGATAGGTTACACGGTCGGTAGTGTGTATATGGTGTTTGATAATATGGCGGATTTAATCATGCAGATTAAAGGGCGCACGCTGGATGATATTAGTGAACAACTTGCACAAGTGAATAATTGTGAAAACCCTGAGCAACATTTGATTGCGCTGGCTCAGGCGTATTTGCATTTTGCGCAGCACAATTTTAATCGTTGGAGCATGATTTTTGAGCATCGTTTGCCCGTGAATGAGCAAATTCCTGATTGGTATCAGCAGAAAGTGACGGGGATTTTTCAGCGTGTGGAGGCTTTATTTCAACAACTTGCGCCCTCGGCGAGTGCCGAACAGCACAGCAGTGCGGCGCAGGCTTTGTGGTGCGGTGTGCATGGGGTCTGTATTTTGTCGCTGAATGGTAGTTTAGATGTAGTGGGCGTGAAAGAAGTGGAAAACACAGTAGTGTTATTGGCGCGTAGCTTTATTAAAGGCTGGGTGAAAAGTTTGTAGTGATGATAAATTAGCAGAGTGTGGAAAAGTTTTCACTAAGCTATTTAGCTAGATTGATTAAGCCATCGTGAAATTCTTTCGCACTAGGGCAGTTTGGATGATTAGCGGCTCTGGTAAGGTCGAAACCATAATACTGAGTCATCCTTTCTGCAAATTTCTGTTTTCTAGCACCCGTACCTTTTTGTCCAAGTTCCTTAGCTAATTCTCCTAATCTATCCCAAGGCATACCTGTTGTTTCTTCAGGATATTCTTCATAGACTTGTGTTTTTAACCAAAAACTTAACGCTTCACTGTCTGCTAAAAACCATGCTTCAATTGCTTTCACAGCAACAAAAATCAATTTTGTATGCGCATTTGCAATTCTATCTTTCACGATTTGCGGATGAGAGTCACGTTCTAAATCGGTCAAAATAACGATATAGTCGGGACTTTCCAACTGCAATAGCTCAACCATTGGCTTAATATGGTGTGGTAATAAATTATCACCACCTTCTGCATTGATAACAGAAGGACAAATATCAATATCGTGATTATTTGCCCATTGTTTAAAACGTGCTGATTCAATTAATATTTTTTCGGTAAACCCCTCGACAATGAAGCCTATTCTTACCACGGCAAGCCTCCACCAAAGAAATTCATTAACCACGCTTTATCTAAACTCAAATCACCTAAGTTTGAGAATTTTTTCCCCGCGTTTTTAAATTCAGTTTTGCCGTCAATTTTATTCACTAGCCATAATTCTTCTGGTTTGGAATGGCGCACTACCGATTCGCTATGCGTGGTGACAAAAATAGCGTGATTAGGATTCGCATTTTCACGCATTAAACTCACTAATTCGGCAATAGCTTGTGGATGAATACCGCGTTCTGGTTCTTCAATTAAGGTCATGCCAGGTTGTTTACAACGGCTTAAAACAGCCACCATAATGCAAAGCGCGTAAATTGTGCCATCGGAAATTAAATGCACGGGAAATTGTTTTTTAACTCCAGCTTCTTTAAATTTCATTAACGTTGTCGAATCAAATCGGGAACGCTCTGTAGAAACGGTTTCTAAACTGGGAACTAATAACTCCATCCATTCAATAATTTGCTCACGGATTTCTGCATCTTTTTCTAGTACAGATAACATCGTGGCAATGTTATGACCGTGTGAATTTAATTCCGTTGTATTTGCGCTAGAACTATCCGGTTCTTTTGCACCTAATGGGTCAAAACGATACAATTCGATGTTACTAATAAATGACCAAAGAGCCATATCAGGATCAGGATACATTGACAGCATTGATAATTCGGGACGAGTTTCCATGTGTATGCTATCCCAGTCCCAAACTTCAATAACTCCATACTTTTGATGGAAAACTGTTTCCCCATCGAGCAATAGCTGCTCCAGCAGTCTTGGTGCATCATTCATATTATGACTTTCTAAATCATATTGAATAGCTTTTCCATCTAAATCAAAATGCAGACTGGCAGCAAACATTTTTGCTTTTTTGCCACGATGTTTAAAACAATGCACATTGCCATAACCATTAAATCGCCGTAATGCATGTATTGCCCCGAATTTCACAACCGTACTTAAAAACTTTAACGCATCAAAAAAATTACTTTTTCCTGCGCCATTTGCTCCTGCAAACACACTGAACGGCGTTAAATCATTTAATTCAACATCAGCAATACTTTTAAAACCAGAGAGTTTGATTTTATTAATTTTCATTGTTATATTCGGCAATAGATTTTTAGTATTGTTCTATCGAAAGTGGGCTAATATAGCGTTTTCAATCCGAGATAATATTATAATATAATAAGTACAACAATAAAGTTATGGGTAAATATTATGGAAAA
>CAKZJE010000094.1 GCA_936941155.1 uncultured Methylomonas sp.
GACAAACTATAGAGACGCAAGCAACACGCCTCTATAGTTTTTTTGGAACAGAATTTTAAGCAACCGCTTCTTCAGCCGCAGTTTTACCCACGATTGATTCGTCTTCTTGATCGATAATACCAAATTCCATCATTAACTCTTCCAACTCATCCATAGTGATAGGTGTTGGAATAATGAAGTTTTTGTTATCACGAATTTTAGTTGCCAATTGACGATATTCATCCGCTTGTTTTGCTTTTGGCTCGTATTCAATAACGGTCATACGACGGATTTCCGCACGTTGTACAACGTTATCGCGTGGCACAAAGTGAATCATGGTTGTGCCGATTTTTGCAGCCAGTGCAGAAATCAACTCATCTTCACGCGCAGTTTCACGAGAGTTACAAATCAAACCAGCCAAACGCACTGAACCTGAGTTTGCATATTTCACAATCCCTTTAGCAATGTTATTTGCAGCATACATCGCCATCATTTCGCCAGAACAAACAATGTAGATTTCTTGGGCTTTGTTTTCACGAATTGGCATCGCAAAACCACCACATACCACGTCGCCGAGTACGTCATAGAATACGAAGTCTAATTCTTCATCATACGCGCCTTCTTCTTCCAAAAAGTTAATCGCTGTGATAACACCACGACCTGCGCAACCTACTCCGGGCTCAGGGCCACCGGATTCTACACATTTGATGCCGCCGTAACCGACTTTTAATACATCTTCTAATTCTAAATCTTCCACACTTCCTGCTTCTGCTGCCAAACTCATAATTGTAGTTTGCGCTTTTGCATGAAGAATTAATCGCGTAGAGTCGGCTTTAGGGTCGCAGCCCACGATCATGACTTTGTTACCTAATTCCGCTAATGCAGAAACTAGGTTTTGGGTAGTCGTAGACTTACCGATCCCACCTTTACCGTATATTGCACATTGACGTAATGCCATGTTGTCTCTCCTTAAGAGTTTATGTCCTAACACAGATTAAGACTGCTTAAGGTAATGCACAGCCCGTGCCAAGTTGCTTAAAACCGCTGTTTCATTGAGCTGAGCGAACATTTGCAGGCGATATTGTTACGTTTGCATAGTGAGGTAACAAACAATCCGTAGATTTTTTGTAAGGTTTTGTTGTTTTGTAGGGTCGGTTAGCTTTTCTACACGACAAACATATTCAATTTATATGATTGTGTGTAGGATGAAAAACTATTCTTCTTCTCATAAACACGCTGCAAAGCTGTATAAACCTGAGATGTTGCATTGCATCCTATATATAACGTAGGATAAATTACCTCACTTTTATAATGGCTTGTTTTTTGCTATCTCTTATAAATTATTGTTTAAATTATGGAGTTACTATGTCTTCCGATGTCTTCTCTGAAATATTCGCAGGTCTTTATGATAATACTGTCGTTCCGTATTTAGGTGCGGGCGTATTGTTTGATGTGAAAAATAAAGCCACCGGCGCGAAAATCCCCGCTGATAGCGAAAGCCTGATTTTAGCCATGAATAAAGGGCAACCGATGGCTCCTAAATTAATGTACGAATTTCCACGCGCGGCAATGAATCAAGAACTGAAAAAAGGGCGCAATTTTGTAAATCAGTTTTTAACCGAAGTGTATGATAAACAACAATGGACGCGCGGCGTTGTGCATGATTGGTTAGCCGAATGGAAACCCGATTATATTATTGATATTAACCGCGACAGCCAATTGCAAGATACTTATGCGGATGAAGAACATACTTTGATTGTTGGCATGGCGCGAATCACTGCCAGTCATTTCCGTTTTAAAATCTATCATTATGACCGCAGCCAGTATTTTGAAATTACGCAAGAACAAATGGATCGCAACGTGCCGATTTTATTTAAACCGATGGGCACGGCAAAACCTGAACCGAATTATGTTGCCTCCGATGCCGATTATGTGGATTACATTACGGAACTGATGGGAGGTTTTGCAATTCCAGATTATTTGAAAGAATATCGGCAAGGGAAAAAATATTTGTTGCTGGGGATGAGTTTAAATCGCGATTCCGAGCGGATGGTGTTAAGCGACATTATGTATGGTGCGGCAGAACCGAAAGGTTGGTATTTAACTAAAACGCCAACCGACAAAGAAGTGCGTTTTTGCAAACGTTTAGGGCTGGAAATTGTGCCTGCGGATGTGATTGATTTTCTGGAAGTCGCTGGTTTGCAATACGCTAAAGCCAGTTAATTTTTTTATTCAACTGAAAAAAGTGTCACAAGCTGTGACACTTTTTCACAGCATTTTAGTGTGCTGCCTCATCAAAACGGGCTTAATTTTATGACGCTAATTGATCCTGATACCGTATTAAAAACTGATAATTCGCAAATCGACAGCTCTCATGCCGAATTTACCCAGCTGCTTAACCAAATGTCCGCCGCGAATAATCTTGAGTTTGCCAAATTGTTTGCGGAATTATTAACCCACACTGAGCAACATTTTCAAGAAGAAAACCGCTTAATGGAACAATCTGGTTTTCCTGCACAAACCGAACATAAAGCCGAGCATCAGCGGATTTTGGGTGAATTAACCCAGTTTAAAAAACGGCTGGATAAAGGTTTAGTCGCGTTTGCTAGGGCTTACGCCACAGAAAAATTACCTGCGTGGTTTACTTTGCATTTGAGCACTGCCGATAGTGCGTTGGTAGAACATTTAATTCGTGCTTTGAAGTCAAAGGATTCTGTCACCTAAATCCTTTATAAATATGCTTCTGTAGGCGAATGAATTTTCCATTACCCATCGGAAAATCCAGATTTGAGCGCGAAAAAAGAAAAGCTATCTTTTGAAATTTGCAACAGGAATTAAACATGACTGAAACAGCAGTGTATGGAATTGGCGATGCCACATTTCAAGCGGCAGGGGGTGAAACTGGCGTAAAAGCCTTGGTGGAAGAGTTTTATCTGCAAATGTCCACGCTAGACTCTGCAAAAACTATTCGAGCTATGCACGGCGATGATTTAACCGTGACAAAAGATAAATTATTCCGTTTTTTATGCGGCTGGATGGGCGGTGCAAAGTTGTATCAAGAAAAGTACGGCACAATCGCCATTCCGCTGGCGCATAACCATTTAGATATTGGCACAGAAGAAGTGGATGCGTGGTTGGAATGTATGCAGAAGGCGTTGCAAAAACAAAACTATCCTGAAGACTTGCAACAGTATTTATTGAAACGATTGGCGATTCCTGCTGGTTTATGTCAAACCCGCCATTCATAAAAAGTGTCACATGTTGTGACACTTTTAACAGCTGAGTTGTTACATTTGTGACTGCAAATAATTTTGAATCCCGATTTTTTCAATCAATTCTAATTGCGTTTCCAGCCAATCAATATGTTCCTCTTCACTTTCCAAAATATCAGAAAACAAATCGCGGGTGACAAAATCCTTCACGCTTTCACAATACACAATACCTTCGCGTAACAACGGCACGGCAATATGTTCGAGTTTTAAATCACAGGTCAGCATTTCCAACGTGTGTTCACCAATCATAATCTTGCCAATGCTTTGCACATTTGGCAGACCTTCTAAAAACAAAATTCGCTCAATAATTTTATCGGCGTGTTTCATTTCATCAATGGATTCGTGATATTCCTTTTCATTGAGTTTATGCAGCCCCCAATTTTTATACATGCGGGCATGAAGAAAATATTGGTTGATTGCAGTCAGTTCGTTTTCTAACGCTTTATTCAGATATTCAATAACTTTGCTATCGCCTTTCATAATGTTGCCTCGTTGTTAATGGGTCGCTATTGCCATCATATGATAAATGGCAGATTGTTGCGTGCGTTGTTTCAGTAGTTCTTTCACTTCACCATTGCATTTACCACAATCTTTTCCTATGCCAAAACAATGTGTGAGCTGGCGGCGTGTGCACATGCCGTTATCAATTGCAGTGTGAAGTTGTTTATCGGTTACGGCTTTACAGACACAAATATACATCACAATTCCTGATGGGTTTGAAAAAATAAAAAGGGTTATTTTTGCTTTAAATAAGAATAATTATCATTTGCTGTGAATTTAGTGTCAATAACTTTAGGCAGTTTTTACAAAATTTCGTGCGCTTGCTTTTGCAACTCTTTTGTTTTTCAGATTGACAGGGGGGTTATGCCACATCATAAAACCATTCTAAAAGCTCTTCGCCTCCCCATGTTTCAGCTTCAGGTGGGATTTTTTCTGCGGTTTTGTATAGCGTCATTTGTCCGGTTTTTGGCGAGTTGACTAATAAACTTTCGGCATATTCCAGCGAGCAGCCTTGTTGACCGGAGGCATTCATCAGCCATTGCGCTGCCATTGCAATCGCGTCTTGTCGGGTTTCACCAAAACCAAACACAGCATAATTATGTTGTACATATAAAACGGTCATTTTTGACTCCAAGCGGTGATGTTTTTTTAAGTTATCAAGTGGAAATTTCAGTCGATAATAGAATCTGATGTGGCAAGCAAAGCTTGCACTCCAAAATTTTTTTAAGCTTTTATTGAGCTAGTTAATTCGTAAAATGCATAAACCTCATCTAATTTGAGAAACGTAGTTTTTTGTTGAACCGTAGAGACGCAATATTTTGCGTCTCTACACGTTTACATAGCATCTAACCATTTTAAAAAACTATGTGTTTCTGAATGGATGCGGTTTAGACGCAAAATTTTGAATTTTTACAGCAAAAATTAGTTTTCAGTTTCATAACAATTCAAATAATCCGCACAAAATTCGCAAGATGGCACACGACATAAATACACACCTTGGGTTTCGCACAATTGTTTATACAGAAATTTTTTCCATTTCATGTCGTGCACATTTTTTGCAGCGAGCTCAGGAAAGTTGTATTGCAATAAGGCGGTCAACTGCGGACGCGACCATAAACCTAAATCGTGCCAGAGATGATCTTCACCTAAACAGCCTGCCACTAAGATGGCAATAATCCAATCCACATCATTAATTTGCGGATTGCTAGAGTCTTTCAGCACATTAATTAAATCTTGCCGCTCTGCCATGCGGCTGAAATCGAGTTGTTTGCCAGACGCAGCTTGGGTTGGCAATGAATAATCAGGAAAGTAAGTTTGATTTAACGCGCTAAAGTCAGCCGATTCCAAACCTAAATAAGCGGGCAACACGCCACTGCCTGCACACCAACTTGCCACCATGCACGCCAACCATTCTTGATTGGGTGTGTGTGCAGGTTTTGGCAGCAGTGTGGAATAAATATGCTCTTTGTTAGGTTGTAGTGTCATCATTGCACCTTAAAAAAAACCTGTCAGGTTTTAAAAACCTAACAGGTTTGCCTTGTTAATACTCGACCAAAATATCTTCGTCGCGCACAATCATCTGACATGCCAACCGCCAAGTGGACGGCAAATCATCAACAATCATTTGCTCCATTTCCTCTTTAGTCAGTTTGCCGATTTCAACCAGTACGGCTTTTTCTTTTTCAGTCAATGGGCCGCCCATGCGCTCCAATTTTTTGTCTGTGCTGCTGACTTTAATCACGCAAGAACCGCATTCACCGTCTTCGCATTGAAAATTCACTGGAATTTTGTTTTCGCGAGCGAGTTTTAAAACGGTTTCTGTATGACTGCCTGCAACCGCATAAACGGTTTTGTCTCGATATTCTGGGCTAGAAAAAGTAACTAACGCCATGATGACTCCTTTATGAATGTATAAGTTGTTAAATTAGACGGGTTTAACTGAAATTTTGCCGCCCAAAACCTGCGCCTGACACGCGAGACGGTTATGTTTGCCCGCCATGTTTTCGCGTAAAATTTTATCTTCCAGCACAGAAGGTTCGGTTAAATTATTCCAGCCTTCCGTGACTTTCATAATGCAAGTCCCACAATCACCTTCACGGCAACCATAAGTGATTGCAGAGCCGACTTTTTCAGAAATTTCAATAATCCGTGTGCCAGCAGGTGCTGAAACGGTGACATTGATGTCTTCAAAGGTAATTGATGCTTTCGCCATTGTTATTCTCCTGATGTGTTTTAAAAATTGTAATAACTCTCACGACTGCCAGTCCTTTAAGGACTGGCAGTCGTTATGCGTTATTAACCTAAATCAGCCAAATCAATCACTTTTGCAGTTCGTAAACCCAAAAGCTCTTTCGCCAATTCACGTCCAAATTCACGACACAAACAAATTTCTTCATCGGTCGGAATCAGTTTGATGCGAATACCGGGAATCGGCACTCGCAATTTGAGACCGCGCAAGCGATCTTCAACCATTTTCACGCCTTCACCCGTCCAACCATACGAGCCAAACACCCCGCCGAGTTTGCTTTTCAGATTCACCACCGCCAGCGAGGACAATAAATCCCAAATCGGTTTTACCGCGTCACCATTAATGGTCGGCGTACCAAACACCAAGCCGTCCGCGCCTTCAATCAAATCCACAAACGGCGCGATTTCACCGCCTTCCAAGTCATACAAAGACACCCGCACTTTTTCTACCATCATCGCGCCTTCATAAATCGCCTCCGCCATCCGCCGCGTATTGCCATACGAACTGATGTAAAAAATCAGCAAGGTTTTTTCGTCCGCACTAATTTCACTTTCCAACGCAGAACGCGATAATTCTCGATACCGCTGCACATAACGCTGCGGTTGGTCGCGTAGCAACGGGCCATGCGCCGGCAAAATTTGTTGAAAAGGCGATAACGGCTCAATCAATTCCAGCGCGTTGTTCACATACGATTTGAACGGACGCATGATGTGGGCGTAGTAATATTCAAACGAAAATCGAAAATCGCCGACTTCATCATTAAACAGCCGTGTATCGCAAAAATGACAGCCAAACACGTCACCGGAAAACAAGATTTTTTCTTCAATTAAATGCGTGCATTGCGTGTCCGGCCAATGCAAATAAGGGGTGTGTAAGAAACTCAAGGTTCTGTCGCCCAGCGAAATGGTGTCGCCAGTCAGCACGGTGGTAAATGCCAATTCATCCTGTTTTAACAACGCTTTCAGCATGGATTGGGCTTTTTGTGAAATATAAAGCCGCGCTTGCGGCGCACGGCGCATCAGTTCGGGCAACGCGCCGCTGTGATCCGGTTCTAAATGATTCAGCACGATGACTTTGATTTCATCGTAATTAGCGACGGATTCTAAGCGGGCGAAAAAATCGCTGGAAAAACTTTCTTTCACCGTATCAATCACCGCTACGCCTTCGCTGCCGCGTACTAAATAGGAGTTGTAGCTGGTGCCGTTGGCAGTTTTCAAAATAATATCGAATGTGCGCAAATTCGGGTCTAACGCGCCTATCCAATGCACACGCTCCGAGAGAGCGACCGCTTGGGGAATTCCCTCTGAATTGGATAGGACAGCTTTACTCATGGCGGCAAGCTCCTGATTTTTCTGATTTTTGACAGGTTTCTAAATCTGCTGCGGTTTTCAGAACGGTTAAACCTAGCCACGCTTCCACTTGTTCGGCATCAAAGCCAGCGCGATAGTCATCACCGACTTGCATCAGCGGACGGCGGATTAATAGCGGCGTTTCTAGCATTAAAGCGAGTGCTTGATTTTCATCGAGTTTTTCCGGTTCGATTTCACCATATTTAATCGCAGGCGCACTGTAGTTAAACCAGTCGCGCACCGCTAAATCACCAAAAAAGGGGCGCAAGGTTTCAACTGTCCAAGGCTGTTCCAACACACTTTTTGCGATAACCGTATGCCCTGCTTCAGTCAACAGCTTTTTTTGCCGCGTGTTATTTGCACAGCCTGGTTTTTCGTAAAAAATCACGGTTGCCATGTTAGTGCGCCTGTAGTTCTGCCATTGCCGCTGCCATTTTTTCGGGCGGAATGCCGGTGAGTGAGCCGGGTGGGTTAATGGCTTCGCCAAAGGAATTCAGAATCGCGCCTTCAATCGGGCAAATGCTGGCGCATTGAAAATCCGCAAACGCGCCTTCACATTCAGTACATTTTTTGGGATCAACCATAAAATGCGGTTTGGTTTCGTAAATCGCGTTGCTGGGGCAAACCGGTAAACAGGCGTGACAATTGACGCAAGATTCAATGATTTTTACTGCCATGATATAAACCTCAGTTTCTCGTTCCCACGCGCTGCGTGGGAATGCAGTTCAGGCGTGCTACGCCGTATTCACACCGCAGCGCGGTGTTAAGGTGTTCCCACGCAGCGCGTGGGAACAAGCAAACAAGCAACCTACGAAATTACGCGCTGGCTCTCAACTGTTCTGTATCTAATTTCCCCGCTTTCGCCATTTCCAGATACACCACCATCACCGCCTCTTCAATGTTTTCCATCGCGTGTTCGCCATTCGGCATAATCCCCGCTTGTTCCAACATTTCCCAAGGCTCGTAACCGACTTTAGAACACAGCACCGCTTCGCAGCCTGCTAAAGAGCGAATCGTAGTTTGCAAGGTAGACTCGGTTTCTCCGCAACTCACATCACCGCCACAATATTGGTCAGCTTTGCGATGACTGATAAAACGCACGCCTTCCGGTGAAGCTTCATAAATCAAAAACTCTTTCGCATGACCAAAATGCACATTGATGACACCTTGTCCGCTAGTCGCAACCGCCATTAGCACCGGACGAGTTCGTAGAGACGCAAAATTTTGCGTCTCTACTTTGCGGGCTTTTTCCAAACGTTTGCTATCCATTTCTTCTTGAATTGCCGCGTGAATCACTTTGCGTTTTTCCATTGCTGCTTGATAATCAATTTCCATATCTTCGATTTTGTCCATCGTGAACTCATCGCCGCGATCTTCACCTAACATGCCAACTGCATCTGCACGACATTGACGGCAATGGCGCATCATGTTCATATCGCCAGAGCAACTGTCTTGTAAATCTTGCAATTCATCCGGTGTAGGGCCGCGCTGCCCCATTACGCCATAGAATGTGCCGTGTTCCGCTTCTGCAATGAGCGGCATCACGTTGTGTAAAAACGCACCTTTGGATTTCACAACCCGACTGACTTCGGCTAAATGTTCGTCATTAATGCCCGGAATCATCACCGAATTGACTTTCACCAAAATCCCTTTTGCAATCAACATTTCCAAGCCTTTTTGTTGTTGCTCAATCAGAATTTTCGCGCCCTTCACGCCTTTGATGCGGCGATTGTTCCAGAAAATCCAAGGATAAATTTTCGCGCCGATTTCAGGGTCAACGCAGTTAATGGTGATGGTGACGTGATCAATATTGTGTTTTGACAATTCTTCTACCGAATCAGGTAAAGCTAAGCCGTTAGTCGAAACGCATAGTTTGATGTCGGGAGCTTCCTCGCTTAAACGGCGGAAAGTTTCAAAGGTTTTTTCAGGATTTGCTAACGGGTCGCCAGGGCCTGCGATGCCTAACACCGTCATTTGTGGAATATTTGCCGCAACCGCCATCGTTTTTTTAACAGCTTGATCCGGCGTTAACACCTCGGATACCACGCCAGGGCGCGATTCATTGGCGCAGTCGTATTTGCGATTGCAATAATGACACTGGATGTTACAAGCCGGCGCGACCGCAACGTGCATTCGCGCGAAATAGTGATGAGCGTCTTCAGAATAACAAGGATGATTTTGCACTTTTTCACGAATAGAATCGGGCAAGCTATCCATTTGGCTGTCTGTTGTGCCACAAGAACTGGCAGAACAGCCGCTTTTCGCTGCGGGAGCGTCGTTTAATACGGGTAATTGCATTGGGATGACCTCGTTGATGTGAGCTTTACAGACAATAAAGCACAAGCCATGCCAAAAAAAATCACAATCAAGATATTGATTTTAAAAGAAAAAGTTTGATTTACTATCAATTGTCGTAAAGACAACAAGATTAAAAGAGCTGCATTGTTAATAACCCAACAAAATTAATTGCGCATTATCATAAATAATTTAGGCTGATAACATAAACGTAGGGTGGGCACGCTTTTTTGCCCACCAGCAGCAAAAATCCTGAAGTTTATTAATTTATTCAAATAAATCAGTGGATAAAAAGATTTTTTTAAGCTATAAACTATTTTAACAACGCTAACAGTGGGCAAAAAAGCGTGTTTACCTACCGTATATCATCCTAATAAATAACAGCTATCGTAAAGTTAATATGAATCCATCTACAAAAATCATTGTTTTTTCCAATCACAAAGGCGGCTGCGGCAAAACCTCCAGCATCGTGAATTTAGCCGGCGAATTAGGGCGGCTTGGTTACAAAATCTTAGTGGTTGATTTAGACGCGCAAGCCAATGCCAGCCTGCATATCGGCAAATTGCATCCTAGCGAAGTGAAAACCACAGCGGCGGATTTGTTATTAAGCAAAGAAAATTTACTCAGCCAAGCGATTCACGAAGACACTTATTTTGAAAACGTGCATCTGATTTATGGCGATTTATCGTTGAATGCTGCCGAAGATAAATTGAAAGACATCGCGCCGCGTCCGAATGAAGAATTGGAATATAAATTACGCCCGCTGCAAGGTTTGTACGACGTGATTTTGATTGATACTCCACCGAGTTTGCGCGGTTTGACTTTTAATGCGCTTGCCGCCGCCACGCATTTAGTGATTCCAATTGAGTCCGGCTCGCAATATGGCATGTATGGAGTGGCGGATTTGTTGGCAATCGTGCATCGTTTTCAAGAAACCATTAATCCTAAGTTGAATGTGTTGGGCGTGTTATTGATTCGCCATGACAACCGCTTGACGGTGTGCAAATTGATTGAAGCGATTGCCGCGCAACAAGTCGGTAAATTATTGCCGCTACGGATTTCCACCAGCACCAAAGTCAACCAAGCCGCGATGTTACACAAAACCGTGTATGGCTTAGATCCCGCGTCGCGAGTCGGGCGCGAATTTAAAGATCTCGCTCACTATATTGCAGAAGAATTAGGTTTAGAAGGCAAAAACGATGGCAAATAATCTGAAACAACAATTAGCTGCCAAATTGCAGGAAAACACCCAACAGCATAATAACGCGCTGCGCACCATTGATTTTTTTGAGCGGCGGGTGTTAAAAGAACTGGAAATCAACAGTATTTCTGCCAATCCTTATCAACCGCGTTTTGAACCTGAAAAACAAGCGATTGCCTCGTTAGCCGAATCCATTGCGCAACACGGTTTGATTCAGCCAATTTTAGTGCGGCAAATTGACAACACTTATCAATTGATTGCGGGCGAGCGGCGATTATTGGCGTGTAAACAATTAGGGCGCGAGCGGATTGAGGCGATTATTTGCAACGAAACCGATGAGCAAACGGCGTTGTTGGCGTTGGAAGAAAATTTGGAACGCGAAGATATTAGCGATTACGAAATTTTTCAGGCGATTAAACAAATTGAACATCAATTTAAAAATAAAACCCATTTAGCCAGCACGATTAAAGTGGCGCGACAAGATTTGTATCGGTTTTTGGCGTTTGAACAATTGCCAGAAATCGTGTTGCTGAAATTAAAAACTGCGCCGAAATTGCTTTCCAGAACGACGGCAAACGAGCTAAAACAATTTTTTCAAACCTTAAATCCTGAGCAGCAACAGCGTTATCCTGATGTGTTGGTGAATGCTTTAGCGCAAATGGAACAAGGGCAACTGAATCAAAGTAATTTAAAAAATTATTTGCAAAATCAATTGTTTTCGGCAACCCCAACTGAAAAATCTCCCGTCGATATTCAAACCAAACATTTAAAAACATTGGGGAAAGTTCAGGGAAAATTTACCCGCCAGCAGCATAAAGTTTCCATTCAAATTCAACATTTGAATCAAGAGCAAGACGAACATTTGTTTAACTTAGTCGCAGATTTTTTGCATTCGGTCAGTCAAAATTAAATTCCTCTCGCAGTTTGAGAATCATCAGACGTTTTAACGATAAAAGGATTCTTTTATGAATATCAAATTAGCAACAACGACTTTATGGCTGTCATTATTAGGCGTAACGCCACACGCTTTTGCGCACGATTGGTATGTAATACCCGCTGGCGCAATGGGCTGTGGCGATTGTCATGTCAATCCAGGCGGTGGCGGAGTGGTGAAAGACGGCGTTCTTAACGCTGCGCATAAGTATCCGGGCGATCCCATCAAAGGTTTGTATGCGTTTTTACATACTGATATTGCGCCTTTGTTAAAACCTATTAATAATCAATGGGATGTGACAGTAGGCGAATTGGGATTGGCGATTCCTTTCAGAGTGGACGATTTTAATCGAGATACTTTCACCATTAAAGGCACTTTTTCACCTGTGGTAACTAACACAACGATTTCGGCATTATCTACAAATGCTGGATTGCCTAGCAGAAATTTAAAGTGGACTCCGACAGCGGCGCAGGCGAATTTAACATACACGTTAAGTGCTTATGTGCAAGAAAACAGCCTGGGGCGTTCTCTGAAATCGAACAAAGTTTCGGTGACAATTCATGTTTGGCCAGCCCGCACCAGCGCGACTAAAAATGTGCAGCAATTTGCTTTGCAAGATGCAAAATGGGCGGTTAATACTTTGACTTTATCAGGCTTAATGACGTTTAAACCCACAGTGACGGCGGCGCAACGCACGGCTTCTTTGAGTGCTTTGAGTATGAGTTTAAAAAGTAATTTAGGCAAAGTGATGGAAGGGGGCGCGGCGGTGAAGCTTGCTCCGAATAAGTTGGGCGTGTGGACGCAAACTTTTATTGTCACCGATGCGCAAGTGCCTTGTGTGATTAAGGCGAGTTATGAAGGTTTGAATGCGATGCGTACTGTTAAATTAGCTCCGAGTGCGACTTGTTTGAAATAGTTTTGAAAGGGTAGAGAGGCAGTTTTGTGTCTTTGCCTTTTTTTGTCTGAATCAGGATTGGCAGGATTTTAGGATTTTCTTGATTTTGCGGCATCCTGTTCATCCTTTAATCCTGTAAATCTTGATTCAGACAACGAAATTTTTAAATACGACCAGTCGTCTTGAAATTTTTTGCACAACTTATAAGCAAATCGCTTGTATAACATCCATTTTTAAACAATAGAAATGAATATAAACCTGATCTAATTTGAGAAACGTAGTTTTTTGTTGAACCGTAGAGACGCAATATTTTGCGTCTCTACACGTTTACATAGCATCTAACCATTTTAAAAAACTATGTGTTTCTGAATGGATGCGGTTTAAATTGTGTTTTAGTGTTGCAGGGAATATTGCAAAAACGCCAAATTTGTACAACCCTCGTGGCTGCCGCCTTGACAGGATTTTTGAAATAACGCCAACGCTTTCGCTTTATCCTGTTTTACACCCAAACCTTTCCAATACAACATTCCGCTATCGGAACAACTAAAAATCAATCCAGCATTGCAAGCTTTATCAATCAACGCGGCGGCTTTGATTAAATCCACTTTAATTCCCAATCCATCGCGATAGGAAATTCCCAAATAAAAACAACCAATTGCATCGTGCGTGTCACAAGATTTTTGAAAGAAAGCCAACGCTTTTGCTTTGTCTAGCGTCACACCTAAGCCTTTTGAATACAAACCGCCTAATTCAGCGCAGCCTTGCGAGTCCAGATCATTACAAGATTTTTCAAATAACGCCAACGCCTGTTGATAATTCTGTTTTACCTCAACACCATCACGATACAACCTTGCCAAAATCACACAACTTAACGTATCGCCGCCATCACACGCCTGCTGATACAGCGTGATTGCTTTTGCGGTGTTGCGCTTTAAGGATTTCCCTTCGATATACAACGCTGCCAAGTTAGCGCAGGCGACAACTTCTTTTAAATCACAAGCTTTTTGATAAAGCTGCTCGGCTTTTAAATAATCTTGCGCAATTTCTTTGCCTTCAATATATAAAGCTCCAAGATTGTTGCAAAACATGGCATTGCCTTTTTCGCAGGCGATTTGATAGCGACTAATATCTTCACCGTAACAAAATGATGTTGTTAAAAAGGTGAAAAATAATAGCAGTTGAAAGAATTTTTGCATGGAAAATGAAGAAGTTGCAGGCGAGGGTGAATTATCGTGATATTAGATGAATCCTAGAAAAAAACAAAGGCGAATTTACTCGCACAATGCGGATAAATTCGCCTCCTGTAGGAAACTATTTTAACTATCAGAACAAAGAAACGCGGTGAATTTCGTCGAAAACTTTTCTCCGTTTTTCAAAATTTAAGAAACTTTTTTCACCACAACGGCTTTCACACAATAACTTGATAACCATGTTTTTTGCGAAATATGCAGCAAAGCTAAAGCAGAAACCAGACTGCCTAAACCCGCAGTGACAACATAAGATTCAACATTTGATAAACCTTCCGCCACGCCCGCGCCGATAAACATGGCGACTAGCGGAAATAAATACAATAACAAAGAAGCGTTTAATAACAGCGATTCGTCAATTGTCACCATCACTTTATCGCCCACGACTAGCGGAAAACTGCTATCGACTTCAATAATGCGTGGCTTGAAAAATTGTCCCACAATTGAACTGGTGCAGGAGGTTTTTTGCATACACGCCCCGCAACCGCTGCTGATTTGCGGATTGACCCAAACTTGATGGTTTTTCACTTTGACCACAGTGGCTAATTCTTCAATCATTTTATGTTACCTCGCTGTTACGACTGCCAGTCCTCAAAGGCATAGTTATCTACACATCTTTAGTTTAAAAAAGTGTTTATATATCAATTGGATATTGAAATATGTAGGTTGGGTTAGCTGCTTTTTTCGTCAGAAAAAAGAGCGTAACCCAACAAAGTGCGTCTATTTTAACGCTGAATGTTGGGTTACGCTTATCTCGCTTCGCTCAATAATGCTAACCCAACCTACAAAAAATTCTTTATTATCAATGCTTTTGTTATAAAAACCATCAAACTATCTTGTGTAGATACCTATGCCTCAAAGGACTGGCAGTCGTGAAATTACATTTTAATCTGTAACAAACCGCTGTTTTGATTGGCTTGCAACGCTTGCCATTCTTCGTCTGTATAGGTTTTCACGCTCACCGCATGAAGCCTGCCAGACGCTAACGGCTCTTTTAAACTTTCCAGCACCAGCTGCTGTTTTTTCACCATTGTTAATCCGGCAAATTGATTGCTAATCGCGGTGACTTCCAAATCACAACCGCTGCCTGCGACAATCACTTTCGCTTCTGGCAACAGTGTTTTCACTAATTTTTCCACTTCACTTAAGGCAATGCTGCCATCCGCTGGTTTTTCTTCCGTGACGGTGGATTTTAACAGCGGCTCTAAACTGCCATCGTTGTACATGGCTTCGACAATATCGCAACCACCGACTAATTCGCCGTTGACAAATAATTGTGGAAAGGTAGGCCATTTGGAAATTTTCGGCAATTTTTCCCGAATAAACGGAGCTTGCAACACATTCACAAACGCAAACGGCACATTGATTTTATTTAAAATTCCCACCGCTTTACCAGAAAAACCGCATTCTGGATTGCTAGGAACGCCTTTCATATAAATAATGACAGGATTATCGGCTAATTGTTTCTGAATTTTTTCTTCGGTTGTCATGCTGTTCTCGTTTTGAAATTTAACTGGCATTAATAATTGAATCAGGATTTTTAGGATTAAAAGATTTTCAGGATGTTCTTAAACCGCATCCATTCAGAAACACATAGTTTTTTAAAATGGTTAGATGCTATGTAAACGTGTAGAGACGCAAAATATTGCGTCTCTACGGTTCAACAAAAAACTACGTTTCTCAAATTAGATCAGGTTTATCTTGTTAACCCTAAAATCTTGAAAATCCTGATTCAGAAGAGATTTAACCCACTTGTTCGCGTAATTCTTCAGCAGGCTTTTTGATTAAAGTCACAGGCGCAATGCCTTTCACCGCGTCAACATCCACCACGCATTCAAGCACTTCTTTTTGCGAGGGAATATCAAACATCGTTTTGCGCAAAATATGTTCCAAAATACTGCGTAAACCCCGCGCCCCCGTTTCCCGCGCAATCGCTTTTTGCGCAATTTCAATCAACGCATCTTCGGTAAACGTCAGTTTTACCCCTTCATATTCAAACAGTTGCTGATATTGTCTCACCAGCGCGTTTTTAGGTTCGGTCAAAACTTGAATTAACGCCGCCACATCGAGCGGTTCTAGCGGAGCTAAAATCGGGAAGCGTCCAATAAATTCAGGAATCAAACCAAATTTACGCAAATCATCCGGCTCGGTAGCGTTCAGCATATCTTCTAACGAAGGTTTTTCCACTTCTTTCATATCCGCATGAAAACCAATCGCGCTGTTTTTGGGTTGCAGACGTTTTTCAATATGTCTTTCCAATCCGGGAAACGCGCCGCCGGCGATAAACAGAATATTGCGGGTATCAACTAACGTGTCGTGTCCTTCTTTATTATGGCGACTTTTCGCAGGCAATTTCACTTGCGCACCTTCCACCAACCGTAATAAGGCTTGCTGCACACCTTCGCCCGACACATCGCGCGTGCCGGTGGGTTGTTCTGGACTGCGGGCGATTTTGTCCACCTCATCCAAATACACAATGCCCCATTCGGCTTTGCTGATATTGCCGTCAGCGACATCAAGCAAACGCACTAAAATATTTTCTACGTCATCACCAACGTAACCGGCTTGGGTTAAAGTCGTTGCATCAGCGACCACAAACGGCACGCCAACGACTTTTGCCAACGTGCTGGCAAGCAGGGTTTTTCCTGTTCCTGAAGGGCCAATTAATAACAGGTTGGATTTGCCAATTTCAACATCCGTATCGTTGTTGCCTAAACTGTTGCTGGTGGTTTGATGTTTCAAGCGTTTGTAATGGTTATAAACCGCCACCGACAAAATTTCTTTCGCAAGTGATTGTCCGATAACGTAATTATCCAGATGCTGTTTAATTTCTGCTGGAATCGGCACGGATTCTTGCACGGTGGAAAGTTCTTTTTTCCTGCTCCAAGTGTTCACAACTTGGCTGGCTAAAATCACGCAGGCTTCACAAATAAAACCTTCCGCTCCTGCAATCAGCGGCACGGAGGCGGATTGTGGAATTCCGCAAAAAGAACAATGTTTGCTTATCGGGTCAGACATAATCATGCTCCTTAATTTGAGGCGTTAGCGCGGGCAGACTGGCAATCCACTGCCGCTGTTTTTGCATTCGGTAGCGGTCTTGCAGCGATTGGCGAATTCTTGGATGGGCTTCTTTTAAACTCATGGTGTAACTTGGGTAAATCTTTTTACACCATAATACATGAAAGCCGATTTCGGATTCGACAACTTCACTAATTGCATTCGCAGAGAGTTCAAACAAAACTTGTTCTAGCTCAGGATAAAGCTTGCCGCGTCCGACTGTGCCAAGTGTGCCGCCTTGTAATGCGGTTGGGCATTCAGAATGTTTCAAGGCTAAATCGGCAAATTGGCTGAGGTCTTTTTTCAATAACGCACAAATTTCTTTTGCCCGTTTTAGCGAGTTTGCGCGGCTGTTTTCAGGATAATCTGGATTAATGCTGATTAAAATATGCGCGACTTCGCGTTGTTCTTGACGATTAAATTTTTCAGGATGATTGTAATAAAACAATTCAATTTCGACATCGTTGGCTTTTTCCGCACCCGCAGCAATTTTTTCTAACACGGTATGAACTTTCACTTGCCGATGCAGCGCGTCTTTTAAACTGTCAATGGTGAGTTGATTATTCGCCAACACCGCTGCAAATGAGGCTTCATCCTCATAACGGCTGCGTACTTGTTGATAGGCATCTTGAATTTCAGCCGTTGGAATAATCACCATAGCAGCTTGCACGCTGTTTAACACGCGCTGTTCCAACTCGTGTTCTTTTTGCGCTTGTTTGGTCGCTTGCGCCAGTTGCTGTGGGTTTAATTCGTTTGGCGATTTTTTAAATAAGGCTAACGCAGCTCTTAATAAGATATAAGGATTCATTTTCAATCACTTCTATGTTCTTGTTTCCACACGCCGCATCACTGCTATTAAGATAAGAAAAAACACTTAAATCAAAATTATGAATGTAGGTTGGGTTAGCCTATCGAGCGATAGCGAGATAAGCGTAACCCAACATTCAGCATAAAATAAACGCACTTTGTTGGGTTACGCTTTTTTGCTAAAGCAAAAAACGCTAACCCAACCTACAAATATCGTATTGAAAAATAAAGTATAAACTCTTAACTTAATGGCTGTGACGCGGCGCATGGGAACGAGGGAAAAAAGGCAATTTTATCAAACGTGTACAGAGGCAATATTTTCCGTCTCTGCCGCTTCCAACGCAGTTTCTGGCACTTGCAAAGTTCTACCACCCGAAAAATAAACGTGATATTGAATCAATTCATTTTCACGCAGCACTTTTAACACTTCGCCAACCGTACCTTTACGATGTAACACATCACCGTTAATCGCCAAATCCATTTTGCAACGCACTTTTTCGCGAAACTCGAATAAACTGGGATTCCAAGGTTCATCTGCGCCGAGCAACTCTTCTAAGCGACAACCGACCATCCGCGCTTCACTCAAAAAATGTACGGTGTAGATAATTTGATCTTGCAGGAACGTACCGACGTTGGTGACATTGCCAATACTGCCGCGCCGCACCAATAAATCGCCCACTTCCAGCCCCGGATAAGTGCCATCGTTGCGAATGTTGCGGGTGACTCGGACTTGTTCGCCAAATTCAAACCGCCCTTCGTCGTAGCGATCGGGGTTCATGTTTTTATCTCGGATAAAGAAACAAAGGCAGTTTGCGCTTCGCCAATGCCGCTGTTAAACACTTTGAAAACTTTTTCAGTTTGCGCATCCGATTCGACAAAATCCTGATACGCGCGTTGCAATAATTTGCTGTAAACCGCTTTCAGAGCGACTTCTTCTTCCGGCAAACTTTCTTTGGCTTGTTGCAGATAATCGTGAAAACGTTGCAGAATGTGCAGGCGATTGACATGCACCACGCTTTGTTCGTATTCCAGCTCGAAATATTGCAAAAAATCTTCCGCAGATTCCAAATCTTCTAACTCTTCGATAAAGCTCATACTGCTCTCCTTAAATAGGGCCGGGCAAAGACGCATCTTGGCTGAATAAATAAATCACCAATAATGCAAAAAATAACGCGGTAAGTATTGGTATGAAAGATTCGGTTTTTACTTTTAACATGATGTTTCTCCAAAATTTTAAAAAAATCCGGTGATTACGACTGGCAGTCCTTAAAGGACTGCCAGTCGTGAAATCCGCACCTACAGCATAAGTTTTTAGCTTTCGGCTTGACGATTTTTAACCAGCTCTAGCAAACCTTTCGCGCCGATTCTATCCATGCTATCGAGTTCGACCAATTTTTCAAAAATCTGCTCACTTAAATCCAACCGCAACAAACGCATGTTTAAAAAGCCGCTACTTTTTAAAATGAACAAATACAACCGCAGTTGCGTGAGTTGTTCAGGCGGCACTTCTGTTATCAAGTCAAGATTCACATCTTGCCATTGCAGCGGAAAATTCAATTGCGCGGTGACAAGC
>CAKZJE010000095.1 GCA_936941155.1 uncultured Methylomonas sp.
TCTTCATCCGTTAAAACAATCAGCACCACAATCATCATAATGATGAAAAATAAAATCAAATTAATCATCGCCCAAAACGCGCCTTTGCTGGCTGGGTGAGTTGCGCCTTCTTCTCCTTCTTTGGTTTCTTCACTCAAATTCATGGTGACATCCCAGCCCCAATAAAAAAAGATGGCGGTCAATGCGCCAGTGGCAAACAATTGTGGTGTGAATGAAAAAGGAGAAAACCAAATCAGCGAAGGTGTGTGTGCCGGTTTATCCGCATATTCAACAAAAGCGGCAATAATCAAGGCGAAAATCACAATGGTTTCAATTGCTGTCAAAATCATTTGTGTATAGCTGGCGTGTTTAATGCCTTTAGTGACCACAATAGTCACCAAAGTGAGCCAAATGGCAGCGGTGACGGCAACCCACGTTGTACTTTCTACTAGCTGTGGCGCAATAAAAACTAAAGTCGATGTCGCTGCGGGAATGGTTGCAGACACCATGAAAAAGATGGAAGCAACCAGCAAGCCCCAGCCGGCAAAAAATCCCCATTTTTTTCCAAACACATGCCCAACCCACGCATAAGCCGCGCCTGCGTGTGGGGTGATTTTACTCAGGTGAATAAAAGCCAGCATGATGCCAAACATGATTAAGCCACAATAAAAAACACTGCCGACTGATAAAGTGCCAACCGATGCCACAATTGCTGCGGTTGTAACAGCGACGCTAAAGGCTGGCGCAGTACCTGCAATCCCCATAATGGCAGATTCTAATGTGTTAAGTGAGTTCTTTGCTAAGTCTGTGTTTTCTGACATCGTTGTAATTTAGTTAAGTTAAAGAAAAATGATGCGTTCTATTGTTTTCAGGTTTTAAAGTAAGTGAACATAAGTTTCAAGGGATTAAAAAATACGGGAGGTCAGGCTTAGCCTGACATGGCAAGCAAAGCTTGCACTCCAAAACTTACTTATTTGCTGTGCAAAATAATGTCATTTCAGCGTTTTTTACAACAAACTTTTTAGCTTATACAACAAGGTCAAAGCTTGTTTCGGGCTTAAATCATCAGGATTCACCTCATCCAATAACGCCATTGCCGGATGCTCTTCTTTTGCGAAAAAAATATCTAACTGTTTATTGCCGCTGCCTTGTTGCTGTTCCAAATACGCCTGATCTTCCAATTGTTGCAATTTTAATTTTGCTTTTTCAATCACACTGTGCGGCACACCTGCCAAGGCTGCAACTTGCAAACCATAACTTTGATTTGCCGCGCCTTCTTTCACTGCATGAAGAAAAATAATTTTTTCACCATGCTCCATTGCATCTAAATGCACGTTGTAAATGGTTTTGTGTTCTTCCGCTAAAGTGGTGAGTTCAAAATAATGCGTGGCAAATAAAGTATAAGCTTTGGTGACTTTCGCCAAATGTTCTGCACACGCCCACGCTAAGGATAATCCATCAAACGTGCTCGTGCCGCGCCCGATTTCATCCATTAAAATCAAACTATTGGCAGTGGCATTATGCAGAATATTCGCAGTTTCTGACATTTCCACCATAAAAGTGGAGCGACCGCTGGCTAAATCATCCGACGCGCCGATACGGGTGAAAATTTTATCAATCACGCCACAAGTGACGGATTTTGCCGAAACATAGCAGCCAATATGCGCCATTAACACAATGATGGCGGCTTGGCGCATAAAGGTTGATTTTCCGCCCATATTTGGCCCTGTAATCACCAACATTCGGCGTTGACTGGAAAAGCACAAATCATTTGCCACAAACGGAATATCGCAGACTTGTTCAACCACAATATGTCGTCCGGCTTCAATCGTCAGTCCCGGTTTGTTGGTCAACACAGGACGAGTTAAATCCAGCGTTTCTGCGCGTTCTGCAAATGTGGTCAACACATCCAATTCTGCCAATGCCGTTGCACATTGCTGAAGTTCTTTCAAGGATAAGCCGATAGTTTCCAGCAATTGTTCATACAAGGCTTTTTCAAAACTTAACGATTTTTCCCGCGCACTCAGCACTTTATCTTCAAAGGCTTTTAATTCGGCTGTGATGTAGCGTTCCGCGCCTTTTAGCGTTTGTTTTCTTGTGTAATTATGTGGAATTTTGTCATTATGTGTGCGCGATACTTCAATATAAAAACCATGCACACGGTTATAATTGACTTTTAAGTTATTGATTCCTGTTGCAATTTTTTCGCGATTTTCCATATCAATTAAGAATTGGTCAGCGTTTTCAGTTAAACCTCGCAATTCATCAAGTTCAGGATGATAACCTGCCGCAATCACGCCGCCGTCACGAATTAACACCGGCGGATTTTCAATAATCGCAGTTTGCAGCAAGGTTAATAATTGCGGTTGCGCTTTAAAATGCCGCGCGAGTTTTTCTAACTGTGGATTTTCACTGCTGAAAATTTGTTCTTGCAAGGTCGGCAACACGCTCAAAGTATGCCGCAACACCACCAAATCACGCGGACGCGCCGATTTTAATGCCACCCGCGAGCTAATTCGTTCAATATCGCCCGTATGCCGCAAAGTGTCTTGAATTTGTTGATAAAGTTGCTGATTTAGCAAGCTTTCTACGCAGCTGTAGCGTTTATTTAAAATAGAATGGTCGCGCAACGGGCGATTAATCCACCGCCGTAAACAACGACTGCCCATTGCGGTGGTGGTTTTATCTAGTACGCCACTTAAGGTGTATTGAATTTGTCCAGACGGATGACGATCTAATTCTAAATTGCGGCGACTGGCAGCATCTAACACTAAAGCATCGGAGGTGTTTTCAACCGTAACGCCTTGAATATGGGGCAACGCGCTTTGTTGTGTGTCTTTTAAATAGTGCAATAAACAACCCGCAGCGGCGATGCCTGCTAGCATTTGTTCACAACCGTAGCCTTTTAAATCGTGCACCTTAAATTGCTGCAATAACCGCTGTTTGGCACTTTCGTAGTCAAAATGCCAAGGCGGTCTTTTGGTGAGTCCAGACAGATTTTTAAACGCCGCTAAATCGGGACTTTCTTCACTCAGCAATAATTCAGCGGGATTCAAGCGTTCAATTTCACTGAAAAGCTGTTCTGTGGTTTGCACTTCCAGCAACGTAAATCGACCGCTAGTCACATCTAAACAGGCAATGCCATAAGTGCTTTTTAACCAACTCACCGCCACCAAAAAATTGTCTCTGCGCTCTTCTAACAACGCTTCATCGGTGACAGTAGCAGGCGTGACAATTCTGACAACTTTGCGTTCCACTGGGCCTTTTGCAGTGGCGGGGTCGCCAATTTGTTCACAAATGGCTATCGACTCACCGAGTTTGAGTAGACGCGCAAGATAGTTTTCTGCGGCATGATAAGGCACGCCTGCCATTGGAATTGGGAAACCATTCGATTGTCCTCGCGCTGTGAGGGTAATATCTAATAGCTGTGCGGCTTTTTTGGCATCGTCAAAGAACAGTTCGTAAAAATCCCCCATCCGGTAAAATAACAAGGTGTCGGGGTGTTGGGCTTTGATGCGCAAATATTGCTGCATCATCGGAGTGTGTTGGGGGGGCTGTTGTGTTGTCATGTAAGCTATTTTAACCGATGTTACGCAATGAGCTGTAGATTCATTCGACAGAAAAATGTAGGTTGGGTTAGCATTTTTTGCGTTAGCAAAAAAGCGTAACCCAACACCAGCACTTATTTCACCGCTAAATGTTGGGTTACGCTTATCTCGCTTCGCTCAATAATGCTAACCCAACCTACGAAACTAAAATAAAGCAGAGTAAACATCATGGATAATGAATTAATGCAGTTGAGTGAAAATTTAGGGCAGCTTTTAAAAGCAAAAAACTTAAAGCTCGCGCTTGCTGAATCTTGTACGGGCGGCGGATTGTGTCAAATCATCACTGAAATTGCGGGCAGTTCTGCGTGGTTTGAGCGTGGTTTTATCACTTATAGCAATCAGTCGAAAATGCAGATGCTGCATGTGAATGCTGAGACGTTAGCGCGGTTTGGCGCGGTGAGTGAGCAAACGGCATTGGAAATGGTGCAAGGTGCGTTGGCAAACAGTGAAGCCGATTGTGCGATTGCGGTGACAGGGATTGCAGGCCCTGAGGGTGGCAGCGTGGAAAAGCCGGTGGGGACGGTTTTTATTGCCGTGCAAACACCTGAAAATCGGGTTTGTTATGAGCAGCATTTTTGTGGAAATCGGCAGCAGGTGAGATTGGCGACGATAAAGTTCGCGCTGCTTGCGCTGTTTTCTGCGGTTGAATCATTCAGCTGATGTTATCTGTAAGGCGATTTTAATCGCTCAGGGCGAATGAATTCGCCCCTACTCCAGAATTAATCGAAAGTTGATGTTCACGAAATGCTAAGTTGTGCAAAAAAATTTTAAAGACGACTGGTCGTCTTAAAAATTTTAGACGCTTAAAACAGCTGTTAGTCTCGCGTAGGTCGAATTAGCATTTTTTGCGATAAGGAATACTCGGTAAGTTTACGACTGGCAGTCCTTTAAGGCATAAGTATCGACACATCTTGAAATTATAAAGTTATTTTATATCAATATGATACATGGATATGTAGGCTGGGTTAGCTGCTTTTTTCGATAGAAAAAAGAGCGTAACCCAGCAGCGGGTGTTTTAAAACGCTGAATGCTGGGTTACGATTATTTCGCTGTCGCTCAATAATCTAACCCAGCCTACAAATAATTGTTTATTATCAATAAGTTTTAATAATATTGATGTTAAAAACTTGTGTAGATACTTGTGCCTTTAAGGACTGCCAGTCGTGACCTCAGCGATTTTAAGAATAAACTTGCCTAAGTTGATTTGTACACGTTTCTAAACAAAAAAACATAACCCGACAACAGCAGCGATTTGCCCTTAAATGTCAGGTTACGTTATCTCGTTTGCGCTCAATAAGATAACCGTGTATCTACAAATTGCTGTTCGTGTGTTTTATCGGCATAGAAAAACTGTCCTTATTTTTTAATCCAGCTGACAAAAAAAGGCAGTTCCTGACAGTTTTATGTTTGTGTGTTGCGCACAAGAAAAAAGTTTTTCAATTTTGAGCAAAACAGCTCAAAAACAGGCATCTGATAAATAAAGGTTTTATTGATAGGCTAGCATTCCAACTGTGAGTTGCTTAGCAAAACTCTTCAATTTACCGCAATTTATAAAGGAATGGTATAAAATTTGCGTTGTATATATAACTAAGACACAGCATTTGCTGTGTCGTGTGTTGTTTTTTTAAATGAGGATAAAATCATGGCAATTTATAATTTTTCAGAAATAGCGAGTAGACAAACTAAAACTCAAGCGTTTGGTGTTTCAGATACTTTGATATTTGACGCAAACGTTGACGCAAGTAAAGTTACTCTTGTCACATCAGGTGCCAATCTTATTGTAAAGTTAATCGACAATTATGCTGCGGTTTTAGCAGGCACAATCACAACCGCAGCCACTCTTACTTATAACGCCGCCACAACAATCACATTAACGGGATTTGGCTCAACGCAAATTGGTTCAACAACCTTCCAGTTTGATAACGGCTCGGTTTTGGTTTTTGGTGACGGCACAACCACGAATACAACAGACAATGGCAATAACATTCTTGTTGGCACAGACTTCAACGATTACCTAAACGGTTTTACTGGTGTTGACACAGTGACTTACGCCGGTGTGCAATTGGGTGGCGTAAGAATTGATTTAACGAAAGATTTACCACAAGACACGGGTAGTGCTGGCTTTGATACACTGTTAGGCATTGAAAACGTTATCGGTTCA
>CAKZJE010000096.1 GCA_936941155.1 uncultured Methylomonas sp.
TCCATAATATTTACCCATAACTTTATTGTTGTACTTATTATATTATAATATTATCTCGGATTGAAAACGCTATATTATGCTTTTTAATATTTTCCTTATTCAGCATTTTATTTTCTCTAATTGCTTTTTTAAATTCACCGAATAGCTTTGCGCCTTTTTTTGATAGTGGAAACACTATAAAATCCTCTTGGACTTCAATAATTTTTTGTTCAATTACAGCTTTTTTATTATCCGGTGCATTTGCCAGTCCATATTCTAATTCGTACAGCGTTAAAATAGAGATTGCCGCTTTATCCGTGTTTTTTAGGTTAGCGATTTTATTGAGAATTTTAGGATAATTTAATGAGTCTTTATCATAAAAATCAGAAATGATATTAGAGTCCAGTAAATAATTCATGGTTAAAACTCGGCATTTTCTCTAAATTCTTGGATGTCTTTTTTAAGCTGTTCTGAATAGCCCGCTAAATGGTTGGGGTCGTTATTGACTCTTTCCGCGAGTAATGCCCATTTAGACGGTTTTTTCTTGCGTTTTTCGGCTTCTTTTTTTAACGTTTCTTCGAGTCTTTTAATGCGTTTGTAAATAAGGTCTTGCGGTAAAGTGTCAGGAACATTAATTGTGATTTGCATGGTTTTCTCCGTGTGTTAAAAGCGCAACCCGACAAAGTGCGGTTGTTTTAGCGGGTGTGGCGGGTGACGTTGAATCATTTCATGTAGGTTGGGGTGAGGAACGAACCCCAACATTGACGGGTATTGGGTTGTTTTTGTTGGGGTTTACCAGTTCACCACAACTTACCGCGCTATGCTGCTTTGAGAACAAACTCACATTGTTCATATAAACGTTCGGGAGAAAACTCTAAAGAATTCGGCCAACATAAAGCCCCTGCATCAATAAAAAACCGCTGAAAATAAGTGGCATCACGCAGTGGTTCTAATAATGTTCCTTTGCGTTCTTCTAGCAAGGTTTCTGCATTCCAAACGCCGGTTTTGCCATCTGAAAAATCAAGCTGAATGCGATAAGGTGCTATTAAGGTTGCTTGTAAAATGTTAATCACGGTCTGCTCCTTGGATACGTTCTAAGAGTTCAAATTGTTGGGCTTTTTCCCAGTTATTGATTAATTCTGTACGATGCGTTTCGCACCATTCTTTGACAATTGCAGCGACTTTTCTCGGTAAGTTTCCTGCGATTATATTTCCGCTACTGATTTCAACCGATGCGGTGAAGCCTTGATATTCAACATGAATATGTGGCGGCGGGTGATCATCATGGCGCATTTTGATAATGATGCCAAAAAATATGCTCAGTGTTGGCATTGTTTTTTCTCCGTGTGTTAAAAGCGCAACCCGACAAAGTGTGGTTGTTTTAGCGGGTGTGGCGGGTGACGTTGAATCATTTCATGTAGGTTGGGGTGAGGAACGAACCCCAACATTTACGGGTATTGGGTTGTTTTTGTTGGGGTTCAGTAGTTCACCTTAACCTACCGCGTTTGTGTTTTTAGCGTTAGGTAATTGTCCAATTCTCAAGATTTAATTCAGGATTAATAATCAGAATATCCTGATATATTTTATCGGCACTGACTAATACAGCACGATGATTTAATGCGTCTGCGGCAATGATTAAATCAATTGTGTGTTTTTTCAAGTTTTCCGGTTTTATATTGCGTAATTCTTTAAATAACTTTTTTAAATCACCAAAAATTTCAGCCGCTGTTGGTGATAAAGGCAAAACAATAAAGTCTTGTTGCATTTGCCAAATGGTAGATTTTATTTCTGTTTTCTTTTGGCTGGGCGCATTGGCAAACGCATATTCAAATTCGTAAAGTGTTAATATGGAAATAAAAACATCATCATTTTCTTTGAGTGCCAGTATTTTATTGATAAAACGGTTATGATTTTCGGCTGATGGATTATAAATATCGGAAACCGTATTAGAGTCGAGTAGATATTTCATTTTGATTGATCTTCAAAATTAAAGGATTCTCTAAACGCTTGTCTGTCCTGATTAAAGGTTTCGGTATAATCGCCTAAATCAAAGGTTTTGGATTCTATTCGTTGTACCATTTTTTCCCATTTTGAAAGGGCTTTTTTAGGTTGCAAAGCCTGTTTGTTTAATTTTTCCTCAAATTCTTTGATTTGTTGTTGAATAATGGCTTGAGGTAAGTTATCTGGGACATTAATGACTATTTGCATAATGATTACCTTGTGTTTTTAGCGTTTAAATAAACCAGCGTGTCTGTATGGAGCTGTAATGTTTGCATGTTTTTCTCCGTGTGTTAAAAGCGCAACCCGACAACGGCGGTTGTTTTAGCAGGTGTCGAACCGTTTAAATTTATGAAAACAATAAATTTTCAAATGGCTTAGTTTGTTTCCAACGATAAGTATTAAAATCGCGCTGGTCTGTGGATAGAATTTGCCCGTGTCCCAAATGTTCAGCCAATATCACTAAAGAACCGTCTGCTAAATCCATTGGTAATGCTTTGTATTTTTGCATCAATTCAATCAGGCGTGGAAAGTGTTGTTTTTCTAAATGAAATACTTTGTAAGCATCTATTTCATAAGCGCGTAAAAATTTAATTTGCGCCTCTACGCCAATTTCGCGTAATAACAAATGGCAAGTTTCAGTCATCACAAAATAGCTGGTAATTAAATTTTTATAATAAAGTTGATAAGCCTTTTTAGCCAGCGCGTGATACTGATCTTTCTCATTCGCTAATGCCACCCAAAATCCGGTATCAGCAATGATATGATTTTGGCTCATAAACTGTGTTTTTCTTTTAGATAATGGGTTAATTTATCTTTGTAATTGATGGATAAATCCTCATCTGCCGAGCCGCAGCCGATAAAGCCAATTTCTTCTAGCGGTGTTTTGTGTTGTATTTGTGTATTGGCATCACTATTTTTTTCTTCGATGATTTTTATTGGAAATTGTTTGATGATTTTTAATATTTCCAGCCAATAATTGTCTTCGACTTCGAGGGTAATTGTTTTCATGTTTTTCTCCGTATGTTAAAAGCGCAACCCGACAACAGCGGTTGTTTTTGCGGATGTGGCGGGTGACTTTGAATCATTTTATGTCGGTTGGGGTGAGGAACGAACCCCAACATTTACGGGTATTGGTTTGTTTTTATTGGGGTTCACCAGTTTACCCCAATTTACCTCGCTAGCTGTATTTTCAAGCGGCTTCTTTTTCTAAAACAGGGCTGTAATGTAACAATAATAATTCATTAGCCGTTAAAGTTTTTAGCGCGTAAGTTTTACCTTTTAAATCGCAAAACTCGACTTCAAAAACATTCGGCTCATATATATCAACAATTGTTCCGACTTGTCCTTTGTATAAGCCACTATTAGGGGTATTTTCTAATAAGGCAACGACATCTAATAATTTCATTTTTAATCTCACAAAATATAACAAGTGATTAGACGGGGAAAGTTTTCGTTATGGCGCACCATCCAAGCACTTTTAATAGTGGCTGTTTTGTTTTAATGAGTCATTTCAAATTCTAGGGTGTATTTTGTTCCGTATTGGTTGCTTTCAAAAAAGAAAGCTTTATTATTTTTAACAGCGTGTAATAGCGCGTTTTTTAAGATTTCCATATCGTTTAATTCGATATTTAATGCGGATTTAAATACCAGTGCTTTGTGTTGACCTTCTGGATGTTCAGGATTTAAGCAATAGCCGATTAACTTATTCAGGTCAATAAAAGCGTGGTCTGGATTAGGGAGTTTTCCATTGTCATTCATAAATTCATGTGTTTTGTTTTTACCCTTGCTTGATTTTTATCGCATTGTAGGTCAGATTCGATTTTCTGGCGTTAAAAAAGCGCACCCCGACAAAGCGCGGTTGTTTTAGCGGGTGTGGCGGGTGACGTTGAATCATTTTATGTCGGTTGGGGTGAGGAACGAACCCCAACATTTACGGGGTTTGGGTTGTTTTTGTTGAGGTTCACCAGTTCACCTCAACCTACGCACTATTTCAGGAAGCAATATATCCCCATTGTTTAAATATGTCTTGCCAAGTGGACTCTTGTTTAAAAGCAGTAAAAAATAAAAACTCAGGAGCTAAATCTAAACCATTTTCCCAGACTAGGGTATTATGCTTAATTTTGAATTTTACAAAATTGTCTTTATCTTGCAGTTCAGTAAATATTTTCCTTTTATCGTTAAAAACAGTGTCTTTTAAATTGGCTATTCCTGTTTTATGATTATTAAAACTGAGTTCAATAGCGTAATTTCCTAAATAGTTTGCTTTAATAACACTTAACATTTTTTACACCAGTGGTTTTATTTTATGGAAATGTCCGGTTTCTTTTAAGTCATTCCAGTTATCAAGTAATTCCTCTTGATGTTCACTTGCCCATTCAATGACTAAACTTAAAACTTTTGCGGGCAGTTTTCCTTCCATAACGCCTAATGAGTTGATAAGAATCGCGGCTTTGTATTCGTTATATTCGACATGAAAATGCGGCGGGTTGTGTTCATTGAAATACATATAAATAATGATTCCTAAGAATCGGCTGATTTCAGGCGTTTTGTTCTCTCCTTTTCGGTAAACGGGTTAGCGGGTGTGGCGGGTGACGTTGAATCATTTTATGTCGGTTGGGGTGAGGAACGAACCCCAACATTTACGGGTATTGGGTTGTTTTTGTTGGATTTTACCAGTTCACCTCAACCTACCGCGCTACCAAATAACGTTTAACCCAAATTGACTGTAGTTATCAAATTTATCGTCTTTAGAAATCAAATCGAAATCATGTGATATGGCTTGCCAAATCAGCATTCTGTCGAAAGGGTCTTTATGTGCAAGTCTAGGCAATTGATAACATAAAGCCGCTTCTTCTACGGTTAAAGGTATTTTTTCAAAACCCATTTCATCAAGGGTTTTTAGTAATTCATTCGGTTTGCAGCCTAGTTTTAGTTTGCCGAGCGAATATTTTAAGGATATTTCCCATAAGGTAACGCTACTCACGAAGATTTTGTTATCGGTGTTTTCTAAAATAATCTGCGCTTGTTTACCCAATTTTTCTGGTTCTAGGATTGACCATAAAAAGCTGTGGGTGTCGAGTAGGTAACTTTTCATGAATTTAACAACTCTTCATCGGTTATTTTAAAATTTTCTTCGATGGAATATTCCACTTTGCCCTTTAATAAACCAAGCGGTCTTTTTTTGATGGGTTTATTTTTCAAAGACAAAATAAAGTTTAAGGTTTCTTCAACTTTGTTTAATGGCAAGTTGTGTATTTCTTTTAATACGGCTTGTTCTATTTCTGTTCTATTCATGTTTTTCTCCGTGTGTTAAAAGCGCAACCCGACAACGGCGGTTGTTTTAGCGGATGTGGCGGGTGACGTTGAATCATTTTATGTCGGTTGGGGTGAGGAACAAACCCCAACATTTACGGGGTTTGGGTTGTTTTTGTTGGGGTTTACCAGTTCACCTCAACCTACCGCGCTATGCGGGTAATGGACTTGTCATTACATTACCGCAGGCGGGACATTTTCCTCGTTTTCCCGCATATTCAAGTGCGATATTGAGAATTTGTGAGCAATTTGAACAACTGAATTTTATTTTGCCATCAGCAATTACTATTGGTTGTAACGTTTCATCTGTTTTTATAGGGAGATTTGATATTTGCTCTTTTGGCGCAACATCATCTGGAATATCTATAGATTCAATTGTCGAAAGTAGGCTATCAGTAATATTGGAGAGTGAAATTATTCGGTTAGCTTGATGATTAACTGTTTGCTCAAATAAATTGCGTGCGAGTCGAGCATTTCCGAAAGTTTCGTCACGCACTTCATGGAAAATTTTGAATATGCCAAGTGCTTTATCCCGTGCTTCTGTTGTCATTTGAAAACCAGAAGTTTTGCAAAACAATTCAAAAATACTGGTTAATTGTGTCGGATTGTAATCATCAAAATTGAAATATTTATTAAAACGAGAGCGAAGCCCTGGATTGGAATTTAATAATCTGCTCATTTTGTCCGTATATCCAGCTACGACAACGATTAAATCTTCGCGGTTGTCTTCCATCAGTTTTATCAAGGTATCAATAGCCTCTTGACCATAATCTTGACCTTCAGTCACTAAGGCATACGCCTCATCTATAAACAACACTCCGCCTAACGCTTGCGTGACAACCTCTTTGACTTTCAAAGCTGTCTGACCGAGATAACCTGCAACTAATCCAGAACGGTCTGTTTCAACCAAGTGACCTTTGCTAATTACACCCATTGTTCGATAAATTTGAGCGAGGAGTCGAGCAACTGTTGTTTTTCCTGTGCCTGGATTGCCGTAGAAAACTAAATGTCTTGATATAGGTACTGAAACCATTCCGCTTGCTTGTCGCATTTGCTGAACTCGAAGAAAATTAACTAACTGAATTACATCGTTTTTTACAGCATCTAAGCCTATTAAGTTATTCAGTTCATTAATTAAATCTTCAAACGATTTTGACTCTTCATTATCAATTTTGTTATTGCGATTAAGTTCCGAAGTATCTATTGAATCTGAATTGGATTCGATAACTGTTGCTGGCGAATGTAAATCAAAAATGTCCAATAATTCACAGAAAATTTGCTTTTTCTTATTCGTCATTTCGCCATCAATTTCTAGCATCGCGTGAGCGAAACAAAGAAACATTTCTTTTGCCTTATCTGCGTAATTTGTGCCGTTAGCATCATCAAACATTTGCAAATAAATAACAGCTAGAGGAAGCTTTATTTCACCAATATGCTCAATAAGTTGTATTGCTAATCCCTTGTAAAAATCTCTTAACTCAGCATTTGAAATATTTGAATGGAGAAGGTTTGGCTCAAATAATTCCTCTATATCATAAAGAAAACCAGCTTCCTTCTTGGAAATATCACCATCGGCGTATGCAACCTGTAATCCAAACATAGAAAAACTGACTCTCAAACTTTTTAAACCATTTACAGCCTCTTCACCTGGCTGCCATGCTGACCATGCGACTTCCTCAAGAGGGGGAATAATCTCTGGTATAACTTCCGATATCATTTGCCTAATAGCGTAACTTTGGGCGTGGTGCATAAACTTTTTCCTTCATATTTAATGTAATAACACATAAGGCAGAATAGCATAACGTATTCCGCCGGATGATATGCGACAAAAAACGTTTTCATTTGCCGCAACAAAAATACTGACAAAACAGTGCGTAAACTATTGCCCTGCAAGCGTTCCATCACCAAATATAGGGTATTATTCTGCTCCAGCAAATCCGCCCGCTGCACCCGCCCATGAAAACTAATCACCCGCTTTAAATCATAATCGCGCATCACTTTCAGCAAACCGATATATGCCGCCAGCGTTTGCGCATCGGCTTCCAATCCGGTTTCGGTCTGCAAAAATTCCCTGTTCTCAATCCACGCCTTAATCATCGGGTCATCCACCCCGACAATCAGCACTTTGTAATCGGTCAACAACTCGCGCTCAATCGCCTCACTGAAATTCAACCGATGCAACACCCGCCCGAAAATCCGCTCATCCTCCATACACGCCATGTCCACCCCGCGCCCTTCGGCAGCGACTTTCACGGCAGTCGAAAACACGCGCGGCGTAGCGGTCATAAACAGCCGTTTTTTCGCCCTGATTTTCGCCTCATCCAACACACAAGCAAAATCATTGGAAACTTTCCCCGCGCACCGATGCGCTTCATCCGCAAACACCATATCAAACGGCGGAATCGCTGAATTTTCCTGCACTTTGGCGATTTGTGGCGAGGATTGATAAGTGCAGAAAATCACTTTCTGACCGAATGAAAGCAGAAATTTTTCAATCTCTACCGCCTCGGTGGTGACGGGTAAACCTAAATCCAACGTATGCGCGATTGCCGCGTCTTCTTCTTTGCTGACCGTTGCATCGGAACACACGCACAGAAAACTGAAATCCACATTTTTGGCAAAACACCATTCCCGCAAAGTTTGCGACAATAAACCCAACGACTGCAATAAAACCAGCGTGGTTTCAGCCTGTAACGCCTCGTTAATCCAAAGTGAAGTGAAAGTTTTGCCCGTGCCGCACGCCATAATCAACTGCCCTTTGTCGGCAGTCGCTAAACCTTGCACAACGGCGTTAATGGCTTCGGTTTGATGTTTTCTGGGAGTTGGTTTTTCGACGGGTTGAACTTGGTAGAGATTTTCAAAATTGACAGGAAATTCCAGCGTGGAATTTTCCAAATGATTGAGTAGCACACAAACGGTAGGCTTTTCCTGTGCTTTGATAACCTGTTCAGCACCCGCGCCTAAGTTGTTTGTGGTGGCAATTAAAATCCGTCCGCTGATTTCAACGCGATTCGACTCTGACAAAAACGAATCAATATCGGCTTTTTTCAGTGAATAATCAGGGTGATAACATTTTGCCTGCACCGCCCAATGCCTAACGTCTTTAAATTCACAGACTAAATCAATCCCTCTATCTTTTCCCCAACGCTGCGGATAATCATCCCATAACCAGACTTTTGAAATTTGCGCTTGCCATTCGGGGTCGTTTTCCAGAAACCACTTGGCAATGATTTCAAACTGCTTCCCTTTCAGATTGGAATCAGGCGAGAGGGAATTTAATAAGTTGTGAATAGAACTCATAACTTATTTATCCTGTTTGACAAAACAACGTGAAACACAATCATTTTACAACTTGTCCGTTGCAGTGTTATTAAGGTAGCCATTTCTACTCCTTCCAACTGCCACCCGCCGCCCGATACAGCGCAATCCACGCACTGACGCGCTCTTTTTCCAATTCTTTCATCGCCAATTGTGCTGCCAACTCGCTACGCCGCGCGGTTTCCACATCCAACAAATTGCCAAAACCGGTCTGATGCAGTTTTTGCGCCGCCTGAAAATGGCTGTGATACGCAGACACCGCTTTTTGCGCTTCCGGCAAACGTTGCGCGGCACTCTCCAAACGCACTAACGCCTCTTCCACTTCTTTCACCGCCGTGCGCACTTTGCTCCGAAACTTGCTTTCCGCCGCTTGATATTGCGCTTTCGCCACTTCCACATCTGCCGCGCGTTTTCCGGCATCGAAAATCGGCAAACTCAACGTTGGGCCAATCGCCCAAGTTTGCGCCAGCAAAAATGCGCCGCCGTTGATGTTTTGCATCGTTGGCGTGATGTTTCCAGAGAGACTTAATTTTGGAAAACGTTTCGCTTGTTCGACACCAATCGTGGCACTGGCTTCGGCGACTTCGCGTTCAGCAGCAGCTAAATCAGGACGTTGTAGCAACACTTTTGCAGGCACGGCATCAATCCGAAATGTCGGCGGAGTGGGGAACTTTGCGATTTTTTCAGCGGATTTTGTCAACGCTTGCCGAACTTCTGTTTCGGCTAATCCGGTCAGCGCGACCAGCCCTTTAATCGCGCGTTCACATTGGCTTTGTTGTTGCAATAAATTCCGATTCCCCTCGGCAGCACTGGCATTAACCAGCGCGACATCAGCGGTTGCACGAAAGCCTGCATGTTCTGCAATCGCTGCAAGTTTGGCAGATTCACGCCGCGAATCGCTGTCGGCTTGGGTGATTTTTACCTGCGTTTCACAATAGCGATAATCCACATAAGCATTCGCCACTTCCACCGCCACCGCGACCCGCGCATCGTGCCACGCCGCATTTCTGGATTCCAATTGACTGCGTGCCGCTTCTGCTTGTCGCGCTAATCCGCCGAATAAATCAATTTCCCAACTGGATTGCAAGCCTACGGAAAATCTATTCCACACAAAAGGCGAACCACCAAACGAAGCCGAAGAACGGTTTGCAACGGTACTAAAATCTATGGAAGGTAATAACGAACCTTCCGCACCAACTACATTGGCTCTGGATTGTTCAATCCGCGCTTTTGCCTCAGCAACGGAGGCACTCACTTGTTGCGCGGCGGCTAAAAACTGGCTCAAAACCGGATCGTTAAATCCTTGCCACCATTGTTTTAACTGGTTAGCATTGCCTTGATGCGCAACTGTTTGTGGAGCTTGCCAAGTCGTTGCCGTTGGCAAATCGGGTGTTTGATAATCTGGGCCTACGGTGGTAAACAAGCCGCCTGACCAACAGCCTGACAGCAACATTGGCAATAATGCCATCTTTAAACGCTGAAATTTTTTAACCATTATTCTGTCACCTTACGTCGTTGTGTTTCGCTTGTAATCATCGCTAAAGCATAACCCGCCAGTCGTTCTGCCAACACATCAATCGCTTCAGGACTATTCAACATGGCGGGGGAAATCGCCGAAACAATTTCTTGTCCGACAAAAAAATAAACTGCCATCCCGATGATGGCAAACGCTAGCCGCTCTAAATCAGCATCAGTTTCTGATAGTTTGAAATGCGCTTGCAACAGTGCCACTAAGGATTGATGTTGTGGTTTGATTTCCACCTCAATTTCTTGCTGTAAACATGCGGTCGGTTCAATCATTTCTCGATAATAAAGCTTCATCACCAGCCTGATTTCTTCACTTTTTTTCAACGGATCAAGAAACTGTTTGAAAAATCCCGTCAGCGCGTCCGCTAAAGACAGATGCGCATAGGTTGAAATAGTGGTATGGCAGATGTTTTCGCCTATCGGTCTGTTGAATACCGCGCGATACAGTCCGGCTTTATCGCCAAAGTAGTAGCGAATGGCGGATAGATTTGCGCCAGCGGCTTCACAAATTTCGCGGGTTGTAGCGGCTTCAAATCCCTTTTCAGCAAAAAAACGCAACGCCGCGTTTATTAATCGGCTGCGTGCGTCTGCTGTTTCTGCTGCATTATTTTCGTTTGTGACCATGTTGCCTCAGTGAGTGGATAAAATTAAATCAAACGATTGATTTATAGTATTCAATCAATCGTTTGCTTTGTCAATTTTGGATGTTATGAAACGCTAAAATTTTAAGATGACCAGTCGTCTTGAAAATTTTTTGTCTAAAAGCTGTTTTTTATAGGCGGGTGTAGAAGAAATCCGAAACCCAGCAAAAAGCGGTATTTTGAAAGCTAATAACTTTTTTTGTTAGGTCATGGATTTGCTGTTATATTTTCGCCATCAAAAAATAACACGGCAATCCACCATGAGCTTGATTAACAAAACCAACTTTTTAAGTAAATACCTGAAAGAGCTGGCTATTTTTGCAAAATACAGCACCCGCGAAATGTTATTTTTACTTATCGCAAGTGCTTTATTTTGTTTTGAATACTGGTTTTACCCACTTAAATTAAAAGAAATTACTTTTTTAGAAAGCTATGACGCAAAAATATTAGAAATATGGAAGTTTGGTGTTTTTATAAGCGTATTTGTTATTGCCGCCGGTTTGGTAATTTATGTTTTCTATCGCTATTACTCAAAAATTGCTTTAGTCAGACATATTGATAATAAAGAATTAGCTAGTTCGATTAAAGGCTTAATGGCATTTACCAATGAAGACGGTCAATTATTTCTCAAATTAGAACGCGATAAAGAATTAATCGAATTAAAAAATCATATCAATAATTCGCAAATTCCCTTTGTGGTGGTGATGGGCGAATCGGGTGCGGGAAAAACGTCATTATTACGCGCGGGATTGTCGTATCTTTTGCAAGACACCGAGACAAGCTATATTTATTGGGAAGCCTTGCCGCGTGATGCGGTCGGCGGTTTATTAAAAGCGATTAATACAGGTTTAGCATTACCGACAGAAATCAGCCAGTTAAATGAATTATTAAATTTGCCGAATAAAGCGGTCATTGTATTAGATCAATTTGAGCAATTATTGCCCGATAAGACAGAATTCGCGCCGATTTTTGATTTATTAACACAAGTGATAGTAGCCGCGCCGCCGCATAGCATCACTTGGATTATTGCGTTTCGGCGTGAATATTTACCGCATTGGCGTGATTTTGAATTAGAAAACAAATTACAGCCGAATATGCTGTCGTTAAAATTATTGAGTTTGCCACAGGCGCAGACTGTTTTAGTGACGTTGGCGGAAGCTGCGGGATTGACTTTAGAGCAAGCGTTAGTGGATGGTTTTATTCAGACCGTGCAAAAAGAGGAGCGGGTTTCGCCAGTGGATATTGGCATTGGTTTATTGATGTTGCAGGAATTAGCTACGCAGAAACAAAAGCAGCAATTAAGTTTCGAGGATTATCATTTTGCCGGTGGTTCGCAAGGTTTGTTTGTGAGTTTTTTAAAAAATAAAATTGAGCAACGTTTTCCAGAACAGTATGAGCAGGAAGGTTTATTTAAAGCGTTATTGGAATTAATTGATTTAAACCGTAATCAGCGCGTAGCGGAAGGCAAAACCTTAGCGGAATTGGCAACGAAAGCGGAGGGTTTATCTTTGCAGTATTTGGAGTTTGGTTTGGATTATTTAGCTAGTGTGCAAGTGCGGTTATTGGAAAAAATCAGCCGTGCGGATGGATTGGCGGCTTATCGGTTGCCGCATGAAAGTATGATTCCGGCATTGCGGCAATTGGGTAATAATTTGTTGGGGGAAATAGCGCAAGCGAATTTAACATTGCAAATGGCTTTTACGGCGTGGCAAAACAGCGCGGCAAAAGACAGTAAATTTTTGTTATCAGGGAAAGATTTAAAAACGGTGTTGAAATTTAAACAGCAGTTGGATTTGCAAAATAAAGAGCTGTTTTTAAAAAATAGTGTGCGAAAAACAAATATTACGAGGTCTGTTATTGCAGCGGCGTTGGTTGGATTGTGTGTTTCCGGTTATCTGGGTTATCAATTTTGGATAAATGATAAAATTGAGAGCAGTTATCGTGGTTCTTTAAAAGCCTGGGATTTGCCCGAAGATTTACGAGATTATAGTGAGCAAATAACTGCATTAAGTGTTAGTAACAATGACATGCGTAGCTTAACCTGGTTAGAAAAATTTAAGCATTTAAGCACACTGAACTTGGATTTAAACTATCAAACAACAGATCTGAGTGTGTTAAAAGAGTTAAAAAGTTTAACCACCCTGAACTTGGTTTTAAACTCTCAAATAACAGACCTGAGTGCATTAAAAGAGTTAAAAAGTTTAACCACGCTGAACTTGAATTTAAACTTTCATACAACAGACCTGAGTGCGTTAAAAGAGTTAAAAAGTTTAACCACGCTGAACTTGAATTTAAACTTTCATACAACAGACCTGAGTGCGTTAAAAGAGTTAAAAAGTTTAACCACGCTGAACTTGAATTTAAACTTTCATACAACAGACCTGAGTGCGTTAAAAGA
>CAKZJE010000097.1 GCA_936941155.1 uncultured Methylomonas sp.
AAGTAGCTAACCCAACCTACATATTTTCAATATCCTATTGATATATAAATATTTTGCAAACTAAAGATGTGTAGATAGTTATGCCTCAAAGGACTGGCAGTCGTGGCTAATAAAATTGAAATAACCCTGAAAAGTTTACTGGCATAAATTCTGCTTAGTTTCCTATAAAAAACTAGCGAGAAAAACCGTGAGCGACTATTTATTACTTTTATTAGGCACAGCTTTAGTCAATAACGTCGTGTTAGTGAAATTCTTAGGTTTGTGTCCTTTTATGGGCGTGTCTAACAAGCTAGACACCGCGCTGGGCATGGGTTTAGCAACCACGTTTGTGCTGACTTTAGCGGCTGTGGCAAGTTGGATGTTAGAACACCTACTTCTAGCCCCGTTACATATTGAATTTCTTCGTATTTTAGCCTTTATTTTGGTGATTGCAGCTGTTGTGCAATTTACTGAATTAGTGATGCGCAAAACCAGCCCCGTGTTGTATCAAATCCTAGGAATTTTCCTCCCACTCATTACCACAAATTGTGCGGTTTTGGGTGTCGCATTGTTAAATGTGCAACAACAACACAGTTTTATGCAGAGTATGTTGTTTGGATTTGGGTCGGCGGCGGGATTTACGTTGGTGATGGTGATTTTTGCAGGCTTGCGAGAAAGATTGGCATTGATGGCTGTGCCGCGTTTGTTTGCAGGTTCGCCAATTGCGTTTATTACCGCTGGGATTTTATCGCTGGCATTTATGGGATTTGCTGGACTTTATAAATAAGCCGCCTAGACCTTTCAGTTTTTTAAAACCTGAAAGGTCTGTGAAGAGGAACAAAACATGATTGTGTTATCTGCTATCGTTAGCTTAACCCTGTTAGGTCTGAGTTTAGGCTTGCTCTTAGGGATTGCTGCGAAATATTTGAAAGTTGAATCCAGCCCGATTGTTGATGAGCTAGAAGCATTGCTGCCCGGCTCGCAATGTGGGCAATGTGGATTTCCCGGGTGTCGTCCAGCGGCAGAAGCCTTAGCAACAGGCGATGCACCCGCCACCTTATGTCCTCCCGGCGGCAGTGCGTTGGCTGAACAAATCGCGACTCTGTTAGGAATTAGTTTAGATTTGTCCGATGTAGCAGAACCAGAGGCGTTAGTCGCGCATGTGAATGAAGACAACTGCACAGGCTGCACGCGCTGTTTTAAAGTCTGCCCCACCGATGCGATTGTCGGTGCAGCAAAACAAATTCACGTTGTGGTTGCTGATGCGTGTATCGCCTGTGAAAAATGTATCGCCGTCTGTCCAACCGAATGTTTACAAATGCAGCCAGTGGAAGTGACATTACGGAATTGGCGTTGGGCAAAACCGCCGGTGCAGGCAAGCGGGTCGTTATGTTAAATTTTTTTAAAAAACCGTTGATTCGTGGCGGCGTTCATGCCACAGAACATAAAGCTGAAACCGCTGGTAAAGCGATTTTCTGCGATTTTCCCTTGCCCAGTAAGTTGTATATTCCACTGCAACAACACGTTGGCAAACCCGCCGAGCCGTTGATTAAAGTGGGCGACCACGTTTTGAAAGGACAATTGCTGGCTTACAGTCAAGGCTTAATTTCGGCACCGATTCACGCGCCCACTTCCGGCATTATTGTCGATGTGAGTGATTATCCTGCGCCGCATCCGTCTGCTTTACCGATTCGCACAGTGGTGTTAGCGTCCGATGGACAAGAAAAATGGCAAAAATTTCCGGTTGTGCCTGATCCGTTTGCCTTAGACCCTGAAGAAATCAGCTTGCGCGTGGGGGCGGCTGGGATTGTCGGTTTAGGCGGCGCAACGTTTCCATCGGCTGTCAAACTCAGTCAAGGGCGTAGAAATAAAGTGCATACCTTGCTGATTAATGGCGGGGAATGCGAACCCTATTTAACCTGCGATGATAGATTAATGCAGGAACGCCCCGCGCAAGTGATTGATGGCATTCGGATTATGCTGCACGGTCTGGGTGCAAGCAAAGCGATTGTGGCGATTGAAGATAATAAACCGGATGCGTTTGCAGCAATGACCGCAGCGGCGCAAGCTTATCCACAGATTTCAGTGGTACAAGTGCCCACTCGTTATCCGATGGGGTGGGATAGACAATTGATTCGCTATTTGATGGGACAAGAAGTTCCCGCCGAAAGCCGCTCCACTGATGTGGGTGTGACCATGCACAATGTCGGCACGGCTTACGCAACCCATCGCGCTTTACGCACAGGACGACCGCTGATTTCTAAAATTGTTACGGTTGCCGGTTCTGCGGTGGCAAAACCAATGAATATTGAAGTGCTGATTGGCACATTAATTTCTGAAGTGCTGGATTTTTGTGGGGCTGACCACAGTGAAACCGCGCGGCTAGTCATGGGCGGCCCCATGATGGGAGAAGCCTTGCCGCATCCAGCTGTGCCGATTGTAAAAGGCTCTAGCGGCATTTTAGCATTGGGCGCGACGGAAATTAAAAGCACGGTGGAACAAGCTTGTATTCGCTGTGGCAGTTGTGTGAATGCTTGTCCAGCCGGATTATTGCCACTGGAAATGATGAGCCGGATTAAAAATAATCAGCTTGAAGCAGCAGTCGGATTTGGTCTAAAAGATTGTATTAGTTGCGGTTCTTGTTCCTACGTTTGTCCCTCGAATATTCCTTTAGTGCATTATTTTAAATACGCCTCCGGTGAATTGGCAGCAAGGCAGCAAGCGCAACATAAAACCGAACAAACCAAGCGTTTAATGCAAGACAAACAAGCGCGATTAGAACGGATTAAAAAACAGCAAGACGAAGAAATGCGGCAAATGCAATTGGAAAAACAACAGCGTGAACTGGCAAAAGCAGCAGCGGCGGCAGCGGCAGAAGCTGCGCAAACGGCTCAAACGGAGGTTACATCATGATGAATCGTTTAAAACTCAACTCCAATCCTCATGCAAAAGCAGAATCCGCCGTCAGCGATATTATGCGGCAAGTGATTTACGCCTTAACTCCGGCAACTTTGTTCGGCATCTGCGTTTATGGTTGGTCAGCGTTATTTTTATTCATTATCACAGTCGCAGCGAGTGTAGGCTGCGAAGCGTTTTGCTTACGATTAGCCCGCAAACCAGTCAAACCTAGCTTGCAAGATATGTCAGCGGTGTTGACAGGCTGGCTAATCGCAATGACTTTGCCGCCGCACGCGCCTTGGTGGATTGGTGTGGTCGGTGCAGCTTTAGCCATTATTATCGGCAAACACGTTTACGGCGGCTTAGGGCAAAATTTATTTAATCCCGCCATGTTGGCGCGAGTCGGTTTGCTGATTGCATTTCCGGTGGAAATGACCACTTGGGTTGCCTCGTATCCTTGGTTTTCGCCTGAATTACCCAGTTTTTTAGAAAGTTTAAAAATCACTTTTGTCGGGATTGATAATATTGATGTCGTCAGCGGCGCGACCTTATTAGGGCATGTCAAAACCGAGTTATCGCAAAATCATTTATTGCCGCAAAGCATTGACGGCTTGTTCACAATAGCGGATTTGTGGCTGGGAGCAACGCGCGGCAGTCTTGGCGAAGGTTGTCAACCGCTGTTATTACTGGGCGCGTTCTGGTTGCTGCATAAAGAAATTATTCGCTGGCATATTCCGGTGTCACTGCTTGCAACCGTGTTGATTTTATCCAGCGCGTTTTACAGCTACGATTCAACTCACTATTTAAGCCCATTATTACATTTAGGCTCAGGCGGCTTAATTTTGACAGCCTTTTTTATCGCCACCGATTACGTTACTTCGCCAAATGCCGTGCTTGGACAAATAATTTTTGGTATCGGCTGCGGGATTTTGATTTTTGTGATTCGCACTTGGGGCGCGTACCCTGAAGGCGCAGGTTTTGCGGTGCTGTTAATGAACTCGGTTACGCCGCTGATAGATCATTACATCCGTCCGCGAATTTATGGGCGCGATCATAAAGGCAAACCTTTAGAAGTGGTGGATTAAATGAAACTGGAACAATTACGCACAAAATTAACGTATCAAACGTTGCTGCTGGGTGGATTTTGCTTGCTCGGCAGCGCGTTACTCAGTTTTGGCGATGTAAAAACCAAAGATGTGATTGCAACGCGCTTGGCGGAGGATTTAAAAGCTTCGCTGCAACAAGTGATTCCTGCGCAATATTATGACAATGATTTGTTGCAAGATACTGTTTTGATTAATTCAGAAACTTTAGTTTATTTGGCGAAAAAAGACGGAAAAGTGAATGCGGTGGCGTTTATGGTGACGACAAATAGTGGTTATTCGGGCGCGATTCAGTCGATTATTGGCATTGATAAAGAAGGGAAAATTTTAGGCACGCGGGTGATTTCTCATGCGGAAACCCCCGGTTTGGGCGATAAAATTGAAGAGGCGAAGTCCGATTGGATTTTGAGTTTTAATGGACATTCGCTAAGTGATTTAGTGGAGGCGCAATGGAAAGTAAAAAAAGATGGCGGGGTGTTCGATCAGTTTAGTGGCGCAACTATTACGCCGCGTGCGGTGGTCGGTTCGGTGTATCAAGGTTTGCAGTTTTTTAAACAGCATCGTGATGAGTTGTTAACTAATCCATAATTGCGATTAGTTTGGTTTTTTTCGCTGGAATTTTTTAAGACGACTGGTCGTGTTTGAAAATTTTCTGTCTGAATCAGGATTTTCAGGATTAAAGGATGAACAGGATGGAGCAAAAATCAAGAAAATCCTAAAATCCTGAAAATCCTGATTCAGATAATTATTTCAAATCATCCCGCCATTTTTGAACATCTTTCCATTCAGGGCTGCCGATGGTTTTATAGCTAACGCACTCTAAATTGATTATAAAACCGTTCGTCCTGAGCTTGTCGAAGGGTTGATTGTGGTTCGACAAGCTCACCACGAACGTTATCATTTTATTGTACGTTAGCTATATTAAGTCTTTCAAAGAAATAGCAAACGGTTGTCTTACCGTATCGCCGATTTTGCCGCTAAAACTGCGGCTTAAATACAAATCCACTCCGCAAACCTTAGGGATTGTTGAACAACGTCCTGTCACGCTAAACTCCAAACCTTGCAAGCAATAAGTCAACGCGAGGCTTGAGTCGGCAACAATTTCCCCAATGAACACCAAATCCAAGCGTTGCTCAAAACTGCTGTATTGCAGAGATTCAAACTGCAATGGCAGAACGGCTAACAGAATTGGTTTGTCCTCTGTATCCTTGCCATAAATTCGCATCTGCGATTTTTGCAAATCCTCGATTAATAATTGCGCTAGTTGGTTTTTAGTTAACAGGCTTTGATGATTTTCACAAAGTTTTTTTAAACCATGAAATTTTCGCATGAGCTATTCCTTTACACTGATTAAAGTTTGATTGATGACCTTTTCTAAACCGCATCCATTCAGAAATACATAGTTTTTCCTGATTAGCAATATGTCTCAGCTAAAACGTCATACCAGCAAGGATGCGGGTATCCAGTGCCAGGGATGGTGAGTTTTAATCAAACTATCACGTCCTTGTGACTGGATACTGGCATCCATGCCAGTATGACGAAGTTAGCTGAGGTATCTTTCTAATCAAGTAGTTTTTTAAATGGTTAGACGCTATGCAAACCTGTAGAGACGCAAAATCTTGCGTCTCTACGATTCAACAAAAAACGACGTTTCTCAAATTAGATGTGGTTTATAAGTCATTAAAGAAAAGTTTTTCGCTATGTCGGAGTGCAAGCTTTGCTTGCAATGCCAGGCAAACCCTGACCTCCAAATTGTATTTTAATAAATCAAAAACGCTATAGCCGCTACATTTTCCGCTGAATTTAAGATTTGTTTTAACGCTATTTTGTGTTGCAAAAACGCAAAAAATGGCATCTCTCCGTTTTTGGAAAAAGAGGTTTTTTTTATGCGAAGATGACTTTAAGTGTTTAAAAACTACAATTTTTAAGGGTAATACATGCGTTTAAGGCTAAATTAGTCAGCATATTAATGTTAGAATTCATCCTGTGTTGATTTTTACATCATCATTTTTTTACTACTTATATTTTCAAAATGAATTTAAGTAAGTGACCCACTGTAAATTACAGTTGTTTTCAATCTAAAAGGATTCGCCATGAACCCCATTCAGTTGTTTTTCTGCTGGATACTCTTGTGTTTTACAAGCGTATCTCACGCAGAAACCAGCAAACCTTACACTGTTTATGTTGTGCCACAATTATCAACCGTTGAAATTCACAAAGCATGGATTCCAATTTTGACAAAGCTTACGCAAGCGACAAAATTGCAGTTTGAGCTGAAAATTTTGCCAACCATTCCAGCTTTTGAAAAAGCGGTTTTTGCAGGCGAGGCGGATTTTGCTTTTATGAATCCCTACCATGAAGTGGTTGCCAAGCGCGTGCAAGGTTATATTCCGTTAATCCATGATGAAAAAGCTTTAGAAGGGATTTTGGTGGTGAGAAAAGATAACCCCATCAAAGAACTGTCAGAGCTAAACGGCAAAAAACTGGCTTTTCCAGCACCGAATGCGTTTGCCGCTTCTTTATATATGCGGGCGTGGCTAGCTCGGCAAGGGATTACGATTACGCCTGATTATGTAAAAACGCATAGCAATGTATTTCGAGCGATTGTGTTAGGCGATGTGGTAGCGGGCGGCGCGGTGAATAATACATTACAGCGCGAGTTAGACTCGATACAAAACCAGCTGAGAGTTTTTTATACAACCCCAAAATTTGCGCCGCATCCTTTTTCAGCACATCCACGCATTAGTTTAGCCATTAGAACTTTGGTCGCAGAAAGTTTTACCAAGCTTGCCGCCAATCCAAAAAACGCGCCATTACTGGATGAGATTCAAATCCCTAAGCCCGTGCTTGCGGATTATCGTAAGGATTATGAACACTTGGAAGATTTAAATTTAGATAGTTTTTTTGTTAAAGAAAATCCTTGAATACTTTCTTTCAAAGCCTTTATGAATACTTTCTTTCAAAGCCTTTATGTTCGCTTAATCCTGATGGCAACCATTGCCAGCAGTATTTCAGTGTGCACTTTAGGCGGCTATATCGCGTATGAACAGCGCAAAATTGCAACTCAATCGGCGTATCAAAATACCTTGATGATTGCCACAGGCGTTGCTGCAACCGTTGCCTCTGATTTAATTAGTGACAACTATGTGGGATTAGAGCAAACGCTTATCCCTGTTGCGTTGCAATCTAACGTACATGCGGTGGAGATTGTTAAAGCAAACGGCACGATTATTCTCAAAGCGCGTCATCTTGAAAATAAACCACCCGAACTATCGTATGGCGGCAAAGCGATTTTGCCGCGCACAATCCAAGTTTACTCACAAATTGAGAATGGACATATTGTCTGTTTAGCTCCGATTATGGGCGGGGAATTATTAGGCTGGATACGAATGGATTTATCACTGGCGAATTTGGATGCCGATGAAAAGCGGATTTGGTTTGATACGGCATGGATTGCGATAGCGGTGATTGTTTTGTTTATTCTGATGATTTCGCTGCTATTGCGCCAGCCGATGCAGCAAATTAAGCAAGCGGCTGATTTTGCTGATGATTTACACAGAAAAAATCGACAAAACTTTGATATAAAACCTTCATCTTGTGAACTAAAACGCTTAATCAGCGCGTTAAATATTGCCGCGCTCAGATTGACAGAACAAGATGAAGAATTGCTGTTATTAAACAATTTAATTGAATACAGTGCAGACCCTGTGTTTATTTTGGATGTGGAAGATGGTTTTCGGATGATGTTTGCCAATGATGCCGCGTGCCATCATTTTGGCATGTCCAGAGCAAAACTCCTGAAATGCCGAATCCCTGACTTAAATTCTGAGCTGGATTTATTCGCAATGCAGTCGTTGTGGGAAAGCTTGCAAGAAAGCAAATATTTATGTATTGAAACCGCGCACAAAACCTTGTTCTCGGATCATGTGCCGGTGCAAGTGTCGATGAATTATATGCTGCATAATGGTAAGTCATTGATTGCAGGGTATTTTAGTGATATTAGTCAGCGTAAAGCGATGGAAAACGCGCTGCGCTCTAATGAACAACGCTTGCAAGAAATCATTAACATCATGCCAATTGCAGTGTTTATCACGGATCCGTACAGCCGGATTATGATGATGAATAAAACCTGCGAGCAACAATGGGGCGTAAATTATCAACGTTTAAAAGGCGTGGATAATCGCTATTTTCTTTCCCCTGAAAAATCCGCTGCATTCATTGCGCAAGATCAACATATTTTTGCCACCAAAGAAGTGCTGGAGCTTGACGAAACCATCTGGAGTGCACATTTAAACAGTCAAAGAACTGTACACACCTATAAAAAACCGGTGTTTAATGATTGGGCAGAACCGCTGTATATCATTGGTATTTCAGTGGATGTTACCGAGGCAAAATTGCAAGCGGAACATTTGCAACAAGCCAAAACCGAAGCTGAAAAAGCCAATCAAGCCAAAAGCGAATTTTTAGCGAATATGAGCCATGAAATTCGCACGCCGATGAATGCGATTATTGGCATGTCGTATTTAATGATGAAAACAGAGATGGATCGGCGGCAATTTGATTTTATGCGAAAAATTCAACTCTCAGGCAATCATTTGCTCGGCATTATTAATGACGTGCTCGATTTTTCTAAAATTGAAGCCGGAAAAGTGGTGATAGAGAATATTGAGTTTGATGTTGAACATGTGTTGGATAACGTGGTGACGCTGATGTTGGAAAAAGCAACGGCTAAATCGTTGGAAATCATGCTCAATATTGACCCCACCCTGCCGGATTATTTGTTTGGCGACCCCACGCGGATAGGACAAATCTTAATTAATTATGCCAACAACGCGATTAAATTTACCGAAAAAGGGCAAATTATGATTAAGGCGCGAGTCAAAGAAGATGCTAACGGCTCAATCCTTGCGTATTTTGCTGTTGCTGACACAGGCATTGGTTTAACGCAGGAACAACAAGCCTTATTATTTCAAAGTTTTCAACAAGCAGACAGCTCAACCACCCGCAATTATGGCGGCACCGGCTTAGGGCTGGCGATTTCCAAAAAACTAGCAGGCTTAATGGGGGGGGATGTCGGCGTTATTAGTCAATTCGGTACAGGCTCGGTTTTTTGGTTTACTGCCCAATTGAAAAAAAGCGCGAAGAAAAAAACCACTTTGTTAATTGAGCCGCATCTGCATGGCAAAAAAGCCTTAGTGGTTGATGAAAACGAGTATACCCGCGATGCTCTTATCAATCAGTTGAGCAAAATGAGCTTTGAGGTCGGCAAGGCGGCAACCGGCATGGTGGCTCTTGTAAAAATCAAACAAGCAGACAAGCAGGAGCAACCTTATGAATTGGTGTTTTTAGATTGGCAAATTCACGGCATGAGTGCCATTGAAACAGCCCGCCAAATCGAAGCATTAAACTTAAAAAATCCACCGCATTTAATTCTGGTGGCAGGGGTTAGCTCAGAAAAATTGATTCACGATGCCGAAACCTCTGGTATTAAAGAAATATTGATTAAACCGGTCAATTCTTCGATTTTGTTTGATATGGTTTTGCATCTTTTGGATGGCAAAAACAGAAAAAAACAAAGTGCAATGAACACTGCGAAATCAATGTATAAACGCTTGCAGCCGATTTATGGAGCGCGAATTTTATTGGTGGAAGATGATGAATTTAACCAAGAAGTGGCAGTGGAATTGCTCAAAGAAGCGCGAATTGCCGTAGAAATTGCTGAAAATGGTGAAGAGGCTCTTAAAAAAATCATGGAAAATCAATACGATATGGTGTTAATGGATATGCAAATGCCGATTATGGATGGCATCACCGCAACCCGTGCGATTCGCGAATTGCCTGAATTTGCCAGCTTGCCGATTTTAGCCATGACCGCCAACGCTATGGATTCTGACAAAGACAAATGTTTGGAAGCTGGCATGGATGATTATTTAAGCAAACCGATAAAACCGGATGATTTATGGAAAAAACTGTTGCTTTGGATTAAACCGCGTGAAGAAGATGAAATAATGGTTGCCGATGACGTTGCAACTGAAAACAGTGTGAAAGTCATTGAAAAAATTAATCTTGCGCCAGAATCCTCAAAAGATAATCGCTTAGAGCCACTGTATAACCATCATGTTTTGTTGGTGGAAGATAATGAATTTAACCAAGATGTGATGATTGAAGTGCTGAAAGAAGCGCGGATTACGGTGGATTTGGCTGTGAATGGTGAAATCGCCGTGAAAAAAGTGAAAGAAAATCACTATGATCTGGTGCTGATGGATATGCAGATGCCGGTGATGGATGGCGTGACCGCAACCCGTTTGATTCGTGAAATGCCGGAATTTGCAGGGCTGCCTATTTTGGCGATGACCGCAAATATCACCGCATTGGATCGGCAAGTTTGTTTGGATGCAGGCATGGATGATTATTTAACCAAGCCGATTCGACCGGGTGAATTGTGGGAAAAATTATTGCATTGGATGCAGCCTGTGACATCTGAATCCTGATTTTCAGGATTTTAGGATTTTCTTGATTTTTGACTCATCCTGTTCATCCATTAATCTTGAAAATCTTGATTCAGACAAGGAGAAAATTTTCTGATTAAAATGGTGGGCAAAACAGCGTGCTCACCTTACGATATTTTAAGCGGCTACACCCAAAATCACCGCACCTGCTTTAAACACCGCTGTTGCGAGACTGCCTTCTGCCAATTCCAAAGCTTCTAAACTTTCATTGGTAATGGTTGCCGCAATTGAATCACCGCCTTTTAATTCCACAATCACTTCAGAATTGACCGCGCCTTTTTGAATCCGTGACACTGTGCCAGTCAATTGATTTCGCGCTGATAATTTAAAGCCAGCAAAATCAGTGACTAACACAACTTGCGGAGCTTTAATTAACACCACCACTTCTGCACCGGCTTTAACCGCTAAGGATTCCACCGAATCTTTGGTAATCGCAGCCACAATGTTTTCGCCGCCTTTTAAAGCCACGATAACTTCTGCGTTGACAGCACCCACCACCACATCAGTGACATTGCCAAAAAATTGATTTCTTGCACTTGCTTTCATAATTAACCTCTTTAATAAAAAAACAACCTCTTGATTTTTCATCAAGTTTTGGTTGATTTGCGTCAGAAATTGCTGATGCTGTTCTTGAATTTGCAAAAAAAGTTTTAAAACCGCCTTGCCCGCCGCTGTTAATTGCGTGCCGCCGCCCTGTTTGCCACCGACTGAGGAAGCAACCAGCAATTGTGGCGACAGATTATTGGCGCGTTCCACCATTTCCCACGCACCTTTATATGTTAAACCCACGTCTTTTGCGGCTTGGCTGATTGAGCCGGTTTTTTCAATTGCGGCAAGCAACCGAAATAAGCGTTCATTTAAACCACCGAGCAGTTTTATATCGCCTGTGACGAAAGCAATCTGTTGCGTTTTCATGGTTAATTTAAAATTGAAGTGCCTTTGATTTGCACATACACCGCCATGCCGACTTGCAAATTCAATAGGTGCGCTGATTTGCGGGTGATGTGCGCCAATAATTTAGTTTCGCCGCATGACTGCCAGTCCTTCAAAGGACTGGCAGTCATTACACTCATTACGTTATTTTTAGTAAGCCGTAGCTGTACCAAAATTTGTCCGTTGGCATCGTCTGCGATTGCCGTAATGACAGCAGACAAGATGTTTAAAATACTTGTGGCATTCGATTTTTCTAACGTAATGCTGACATCACGCGCATGAATTTGTAGTCGTAACGATGTTCCCAAGGCAGCATTAATTGCAGGCAAACTTAACTCACCGCCCGCAAATGCCACTCGTGTTAGATGATAATCGGCTTCGTGTTCCACAACCGTGACTTGCCAAACGCTGGCGGCTTCGCGTTCTTGCGCTTGCGGCAAATCCAAACGGCTTAAGGTTTCCGCCAATAATCCCGCCGCTTGCACTTTGCCTTTTTCCAAAAGAACCAAATAATCTGCCAGCTGCGCGACTTCTTGTTGTGAATGCGTAACGTATAAAACAGGGATTTTTAACTCATTATGCAAACGGGTTAGGAACGGCAGAATTTCTTGTTTTCGTTTCGCATCTAACGCCGCTAATGGTTCATCCATCAGTAAAATTTCAGGATTTAGCACTAACGCGCGGGCAATTGCGACACGCTGTTTTTCGCCACCGGACAAACGCTCCGGCATTCGCTTCATTAAATGTTCGATGCCTAATAATTCAATCACTTGTTTGAAGTGTTCAGATTTTGAATTTTGCGCAATCCGTTTTAAGCCATATTCCAAATTTCCCAACACGGTTAAATGAGCAAATAAATTCGCTTCCTGAAATACATAACCTAAGTTGCGTTTGTGAGTGGGCAAAAAGAGATTTTTTGCGCTGTCTTGCCAGACTTTGCCGTTGATTTCTAAATAGCCGTTTTCCGCGTGTTGTAAGCCTGCGATACAGCGCAACAACGTGGTTTTTCCTGAACCGGATTCACCAAATAGAACGGTTACGCCGGAATTTGGCAAGCGCAAATCCACATCGAGTTGAAACGCGCTGTAGTTGAGTTGGAATTGGGCGATGATGTTTTCAATCATTTTTGAACACGATTTTCAGGATTTAAGGATTAACACGATAAACGACACCCTAATCCTGTATATCTTGAAATCCTGAAAATCGTGTTCAGAAAGAGTTGTCATTTTATCTGCGCCATCGGGTTGTTTTTTTGTGTGCTATACAACAGCAACAAAATCACAAATGAAAACACCAACAATCCACCCGCCAAGCCATGCGCCGCGCTGTATTCCAACGCTTCAACGTGATTGTAAATTTGCACCGACACCACGCGGGTTTTGTCGGGAATATTGCCGCCGACCATCAGCACCACGCCGAATTCGCCGACGGTGTGCGTGAAGCCTAAAATCGCGGCGGTTAAAAAACCGGAACGTGACAACGGCATAACCACGCTAAAAAATGTATTCAGCGGGCTGGCGCGTAAGGTGGCAGCGGCTTCTAGCGGCGCGTTGCCGATGCTGGAAAAGGTGTTTTGCAACGGTTGCACCACAAACGGCATGGAATACAACACTGAGGCAACGACTAATCCGGCAAAAGTAAAAGGCAATGTGCCGATGCCTAACTGTTGCGTGAGTTTCCCGACGATGCCGTTTGGACTCATTAAAATCAGCAGATAAAAACCCAATACGGATGGCGGCAAGACAATCGGCAACGCGACTAAAGCACTGCAAAAGCCTTTCCATTTTGAAGAGGTACACGCTAACCACCATGCTAGTGGTGTGCCGATGAGCAATAAAATCGCGGTGGTCAGGCTGGCGACTTTTAGCGTGAGCCAGAGGGCGGAGAGGTCTTCGGGGGATAATGCCACAATCAACTCGCCTTTTTAATTTTGTCTTTTAAATAAGCAATAACAATTTGGCAATACGGGCGATATTCTGTCAGGCTGTCATTTTCCCATTTCTCTAATTCCTTTTGTAAAATAGGTTTTGTCCATGTTCCTTGAGGATTCAATTGGCTAAATCTTTTTAACCAATCATCAAAAGTTGCTTTTCTATTTTTTACTAATCTCTCATAGTTAAGATTTAGCGTCTCATTTATATCTTTCTTAATATCATCATCGTTTGAGTCAATTTCACCACTAACGAACTTAAATTTAATTTGTTGCTCACAAATAGCTGATGTTGGATTAATTTTAAGTGGAATACTGCCACGATGAACATCACAATGCGTTACATCTGCCCCCTCATTTCCGGTACACGCACCTAATAAATTGCTATAAATTACATGTGAATCAGAAAATTCGCTTCGTGAATCCCAATGCTCAATGCGCATTTTTTCTCTGCTAATGCGAGACATACAATAGCAACAAATATATTTTTGTTCTTCTAGCAAAAAATCATTTATGTCATTTTTAACGGCACTCGGAAGGTTTTCATACGTTAAATCATTTTGATTAATTTTATTCAGCCGATGTGTTACTAAAGAACTAGGCTCTTTAAGTTTTTTTATGTATTTCATTCTTCAGCAAAACTCAAATGTAAATTAGCTCTAACAATTTCAGTATCTTGTTCGCCAAATGCGGTTGTTAATTCAGCGAGTATTTTTTTAGCTTCGGATAAGTTTTCATCATCTATCGCATTATAAAGTTGCTTTAGTTGAGTTTTAAAGCGTTCAGGGCGTTCTTCTACACCAAATAACTCATATAAAATAGAATTAGAATCTCTGCCTTCAATATGTGGCGTAACTTCAACAATTTTATTATCTTTTAAAATAAAGACTTCTTCTTTTTTGAGATTGCTTAATACTTGCGGCGAATGCGTGGTGACAATAAACTGAATATTGGGAAAGGTTTTTTGTAAGGCTGGTAAAACTTCGCGTTGCCATTGGGGATGTAAATGGAGTTCTATTTCGTCGATTAGTATAATTCCTTTTGTATCTAAAACATTAGAAATTTCTGCTTCACTCCATTTGAAATAATCATAAAATACTTCGTTAGTTTCTGAGTCGAAATCAGTGAAATCAATATCGCTAGCTAAGTGATAAGATATATCGCCAACTAAGTTTATCAATAGCCTCTGACCATCAGATAATTGAGAAAGCTTCACCTCTTTATCATGGTATTGAATAGATAAATAATTACTATGTTTTTCTATTTCTTCCTCATAAGTTCCAATTTTTCCATCTTTAGCATAGGCTCTTTTTGCTTTTAAATTGCAAAACTTGGTACTAGAGACTTTGGAAAAAAACCTTTCAATTGCCATTCTAACCACATCTAGTTTTGCATTAGTGAGATTAAAATCTTTTTTATCTAATTTCAACTCATTTTCTAAATCTTCTTCATTTTTAAACCAGCTATTAAACTGTAAAAAATTGGCTTTAAAAACACCCTGATTTTTTACAATATAGTTTTCTTTTTTATCCGTTTTATAATAGATACAAAATAATTTTGAGTAATGTTTATTTGGTTCAGCATCATACTGCTTAAGAAGTTCAAGAATATCAAAATCTTCATTTGATATATCTTGTTTTTTTTCATAATTACTATTGCTTTTCCAACTCCTAAACTCTCCACTGAAATCGAGAACTATTTCATTTTCAGTAGTCTTTTCACCAATTTGAATGTCATCTGGCGTATAAAAGTTCTTATCATTTTTTAGGTGATTTCTTAAAATCAATAATATCGCATCCAAAATCGCACTTTTTCCCGACCCATTCAAGCCAATAAAAACCGCCAAATTAGACTTCGGAAACTGAATATCCAACTCTTTAAAACAACGAAAATTCTTAAGATGTAATTCTTCAATACGCATATTCATTTCTCAATTGGAGTGAAAAACCTAGGTTTTTCAGTCCTAAAAATACAAAAAACTCAGTTGGCTAAACCATACCCCTGTTTTTTGATAATCGCAAGCGCGGGTTCAGATTTCAAAAACTTCAACAACGCCACCGCCGCCGGATTGCTTTCGCCTTTGCTCAATAACACCGCATCTTGTTTGAGCGGCGCATACAAATTCTCAGGAATCAGCCAGCTTGAACCCGTGACAATCTTGCCTTTGTCCGCATCAATCACTTGCGACAACGCGACAAAACCCAGTTCCGCATTGCCCGTGCTGACAAATTGAAA
>CAKZJE010000098.1 GCA_936941155.1 uncultured Methylomonas sp.
TCAAAACCTTTCAAAGTTTTAGTCAACGTATCCAAATCAAACCGCTTTGCTTGAGTTTTTAGCGCAGTTGCCCAATCTGCTAAACGTTTACACTGATATTGATTCGCAAGCACCTGCAATTGCTCGCCGATTTCAATCAAAGCATGGATTTCAACAATATCAGAATTATTCAGCTGATCAGTTATCTTTTCCAAATAACCCGAACTGATTAACGCCGCCAACTCACGCAGTTTTTCTGGGTTGGTGTTTCTTTCAAAAACAAACGATCTGGTTTTACTATTCGCTTGAAACTCATCTGTGATGAAAAAACTTTCATCCAACGGCAAAAAAGATTGCAACGCCGTCAACAAGTCGCTTTTATTAACTGGCTTATTCAGTTGCCAATCATAAAAAAGTTTTTTTTGCTTTTCTTGTGGGGTTAAAACCGAAGCCGTAATCATAATAATCGGCACAGTAGCGCAGTTAGAAAAAGCCCTGATTTGTTCGCAAACACTATCGCCATCAAGATCCGGCAAACGTCTATCCATTAAAATCAAATCAAAATGTTGCTGTTTTGCCAAATCTAACGCTTGCCGACCGGTTTGCGCTTCAATTAAAGTCAATTCAGTAAACTCCGCCAAATAAGTGCTAATCAATTGCCGATTAAGTTTTATATCATCCACCAACAAAATCTGCGCAGCCTGAAAACGAAACAGCTCAGGATAATTCTCAATCACTGGCATAATCGGCGCGTTGGCAACAATCGCGACATGAGTCAGGATTAAGGTAAAACAACTGCCAACGCCCACTTCACTTTCCACCTCAATATTGCCGTGCATCAGCTCCAGCAACCGCCGACAAATGGTTAAACCCAAGCCCGTGCCGCCGTATTCCACGCTTTGATTATCTTGCTGGGTGAAGGCGGCAAAAATCTTTTCCTGCTGCTCTTTGGGAATCCCCATGCCGCTGTCAAAAATTTCAAATTTTAAATTCACTGTTTCAGCCAACTCAGTAAAACTCACTGACACTTCCACTCGCACAAAACCATGATTGGTAAATTTAATGGCATTACCGATTAAATTTAACAGCACTTGCCGCAGCCGAATTTCATCCAACAATAAACTGGCGGGCAGTTTTTCATCAATCAGCACCGAAAAATCCACGCTTTTGTCGGCTGATTTTTGCGAAAACACAATATCCATATCTTCCAGCAAGGCTCTGACCGACACCGGCGCGTATTGCAAAGCAAATTTGCTCGCCTCAATTTTCGACAAATCCAAAATATCATTAATCAATTGCAACAAAGTTTTGCCGCTAGTTTTAATCGCGTGCAAATAATAACGTTGCGTGGAATCGGTGATTAAATCCGAGAGAATTTCGCTAAAACCTAAAATCGCATTCATCGGCGTGCGGATTTCGTGGCTCATATTCGCCAGAAATTCACTTTTTGCCAAATTTGCCCGCACAGCTTCTTGCTTTGCTACCTGCATCGCTTCTTCATTCAACTTGTGTTCGGTAATATCGGTGGTAAAACCATACCACAAGGTTGAGCCATCTATTTCGCGCTGCGGCAGCGCATTTCCTAACAGCCAACGCACTTCGCCATTGCCAAAACGGGTGCGGTATTCATGTTTCCAAGGCGTTAAATTCAACGCAGACAGATTAATCGAGTTGATAAACGGTTCGTAATCTTCAGGGTGAATTACTGCAAACGCTTTTGCCGCTGTGTCGCGCACTTCGTCCGGTGTCACTTGAAAGATTTCTTGAATCGCCAAACTGGTGTAGGGATAACAGGAATTGCCGTTTAGGTCTAAACGAAACTGATACACCATACCCGGCACGCGACTGGCAATTTTTTCCAAACGTTCCGCCGATTTTTGATGCTCTTTGGCAATAATCAGCTCAGCGGCACGTTTTTCCTTTTCGCCATTTTGAAATAATAGCTCCGTATTCGCAATAATCAGCTCCGCTGCGCGTTTTTCCTTTTCGCCATTTTGAAAAACTAATTCTTTATTTGCAATAATTAATTCTGCGGCACGTTTTTCCTTTTCGCCATTTTGAAATAATAATTCTTTATTCGCAATAAT
>CAKZJE010000099.1 GCA_936941155.1 uncultured Methylomonas sp.
GGCTGAAGAAGCGGTTGCTTAAAATTCTGTTCCAAAAAAACTATAGAGGCGTGTTGCTTGCGTCTCTATAGTTTGTCTGTTTGACTCCTCCAAAAACGCGCTTAATATTCTATTTTGCCGCGTTATTTTTCTGCATTAGTTTCATTTCTTTTAGTTCTAAACTGTAAATCTTCACAAGGTTTTAGCTGTTTGATTTTCTTTTGTTATTTTTTATGACTGAGATAGACTCGTTAGCGTTTTCATGCTTTTGAAAAGTGTGAAAATAAAACTTGAATATTCAGCATCCTTATGGCGTATTGCTTTGAACTTTTGATGTCTAACTATATGCTATAGCCAACATTGGAGAAAACGTCATGCTTGAAGATACAAACTTTCTATCTGAATCTCTTATGAAAGATATTCATGGTAAAGCTGAACAATTAGATCGAGAAGCAAAACAAATGAGGAGAGCACATCAGCTTTCCACTATTCTTACAATTCTATTAGGCGTTGCGGCACCAGCTTTTGTTACATATACACCACCTGCTAACGAAATTTGGTGGAAACTTATTGCAGTAGCAGTAACTGCATTAGGAACAGCATCTGCAACAATTAGAACAGTGCTTAGATATAACGAAAGGTACAGCAATGCAGCTCTTACATCCATTGCTTTATATGAACTTGAAGCCGAAATATTGGCAAAATGGCAAGACATTCTTTTAACGATTAAGTCTGAATTTCATCGTCAGAAGTCTTATGAGCTTGAGGCTTGGGCACAACGACAAAAGCTTTCTATCGTCAAAAGTTACATCGAAAAGGATGTAATGGCTATAACTCAAGATAAGATTGAACTTACGCCACTCCCACCTGCTCCAGAAAACCAAAAAAATGACCCAACAAGAATTTGATGATTTAATTCTAAACGTCTTGTAAGCTGGGTTAGCTGTTTTTACGAAGTAAAAAAAGCGTAACCCAGCATCCGCTTTCAAATCAACTCTTTTACTGGGTTTCGTGCTTCCCCTACTACATCCTCCAAAATAAAACCGCCCTGTTGGAAACTTAACAGCCCGTAGGTTGGGGTGAGCTTGCGAACCCCAACAAAAACAATCGGTTAAACGTAAATGTTGGGGTTCGTTCCTCACCCCAACCTACCGCGCTTTCTTTTATAGTCTGATATTTTTTTAAGACGACTGGTCGTCTTGAAAAAATTTGTCTGAATCAAAATTTACAGGATTTTAGGATTTACAAGATTTTTTATGCGTCATTTTTTTGAATATTAACGTCTGAATCAAGATTTTCAGCCGAAAAAACAAACAAGCTATCTTTCTACAATTTTCGCAAAGCAATTAACTGTGTCATTTGCCAATCTTGCCGTGCATAAAAATCTAACGCCGCCTGATTATTTTTATCCGCCAACAACTGCAAACGTTTTAAACCCTGTGCGCTTGCCCAGTTTTGCAAATGCTGCAACAACTTTTTGCCAATTCCCTGCCCGCGCCATGCAGAACTCACAATCAAATCTTCCACAAAACCGACTTTCGCGCCTTCTGCTGTCGAAATCAAAATCTGCACCGAACACATGCCGACAATCTGCCCGTCATCATGTTGCGCCACAAAAATCTGCGCGTTATTACTATTGAGTAATAATTCTAAACCCGCGCGTTGTTTATCAGGATTCACCTGAAAATCAATTTCAATTTGAAACAACTGTGCTAACAATTCTATCAACGTTTCAATATCGCTTTTTTCAGCATTTCTAATTTGAATCATCGTTTTTCAATTTCCAATAACAAGCGCGAAGATTTATTTTTTGTATCCAGCCGATAAGAAAACGCATGAGTTTTCGCCAAACAATAAACAGTATCGCCTTCTTGCAAAACCATATCCCGACACGCTTTCAAAGTGATATTTGCCAGCCAAATACTGCCGCAATCAATTTGCACTAACACACTGTATTTGTTGAAAATTAAAGTACAAATTCGACCTTTAATTTGATTCTGCATTGAAATTCCAGATAAATAATAACGAGATAGCGCAATATCATTTGAAGAAATTGAAACTTCAATCTGACTACCTATCGGCAAACTAGGATGCAAAGGCAACACTAATTCAATCCCATACGTTTTGGCAAGAGTGCAACCTGCGTTGTAATCATGTGCATTAATCACCGCCGGAATAGTATTTTCAGCAGGATTAATCCCAAGTTTTTGTATTAAGCCTATTTCTGATTGCATGTTAAATATCCTTTGTGAGTTTTCTTACATTGTTGTAGCCAGTGTTACATAGTTTGCAAGTTGTCTTAACCGCTGTTGCGCTATATACTGTTGTGAATAGCGAATGGCATAAGACTTGCATTTTTAATATCAAGAATCAAGCCAAGTTTTTTTAAGTGTGTTTTTCACACCCTATTTAAAGGTGACTACATAATGAGTAATAAATACTTTCTTTTAAAACCACAGACGGTGCTAGGTTTGATTGCGGGTAGCATGATAATAGGGTCTCAACAAAGTGCAGCGGAAGAAAAAAAATCCTACACCAGACCGCCTGTTTCTTCTTTTTCCAGCCAAATGTCAGACGCGCTAACAGGCTCAGGCAAATATGAAAAACCGGTTTGGAATCTGCATGACACTTTGAAATTACCCGATTGGCTGTCTTTATCCGTTGAACAACGCACCCGTTATGAAAACATGGACGGTCGATTTAATGCAGGCGGCAAAGGTGGCGATCAGCAAATTGCCACGCAAATTGATGTGTTTATGGAAGCCCGATTCAATAAATGGCGCGTTGGTGGCGAATTTTTAGACGCGCGGCAATGGGGTTCGGATGCTGGTTCAGTGCTGAATAACACCCATGTGAATACCGCTGATATGCTGCAAGGCTATATTGCATGGGCAGATCAAAATGCTTTTTATAGCGGCTTAGGCGCGGAAGTGATTGCGGGTCGGCAAACTTTAAATATCGGCAGCCGGCGATTAGTGGCAAGAAATGCTTTTCGTAACACGATTAACGCTTTTGACGGTTTGCGAGTGCGCGTGACTAATTATGATAACTGGCAAGTCAATGCTTTCGTGACAATGCCAATCAATCGTTATCCGACTTCGGCGGCAGATTTGCTGAACAATGTGCAAGATTTTGATAAAGCCGACGGACATACTTGGTTTTCCGGTGTGTTTTTGGAAGGCTTTAATTTAGTTGGCAAAATGAATGGCGAATTGTATTTGTATCATTTAGATGAAGGCGATAGTCCCACCATTGCCACTCGCAATCGTCGTTATTTCACCCCCGGTTTACGTTTTTTTCTGAAACCCGCGAAAGGTCAATTTGATTTTCAAGTCGAATCTATTGGGCAGTTTGGTACGGTCAAAGCCAGCACAACATCCAATGTAACTTGGAGTCACACCGCATGGTATCAACATCTCGATGCAGGTTACACCTTTGATATTCCTTGGAGTCCGCGTTTTTCAGCTGAATATGATTATGCCAGCGGTGATAAAAACCCTAACGACACCAAAGACCAGCGTTTTGATAGCTTGTATGGCGGACGGCGATTTGAATACGCACCGACCGGAATTTATGGCGCGTTTTCGCGTGGAAACTTGAATACCCCCGGTTATCGTTTGAGTGTTTCGCCATTGCCGAATGTGCAAGCTGGATTAGCGCATCGTTTTTACTGGCTGGCGCAAAGCAGAGATGCGTGGGTGGGTAGCAATTTGCAAAATAAAAACGGTACAAGCGGTGATTTTATTGGGCATCAACTGGAATTAACCACGCGCTGGGATGTGAACAGCAGTTTAAATCTTGAAACGGGCTGGACACATTTATTTAAAGGTGAATTTGCTCGCAGCACGTTAGCAGGCACAGCAGCCTCACCCACACCGAATGTGCAAGATGTGGATTATTTCTTTGTGCAAAGTATGTTGCGGTTTTAAATCAATCATTTGAACACGATTTTCACGATTTGCATGATGACTCGATTAATCT
>CAKZJE010000100.1 GCA_936941155.1 uncultured Methylomonas sp.
ACCCGTTACTGTGGGGATTTTGCAAAGCGGGGCGCAATGAGTGGTTGGTTTTTAGTGAAAATGGATTGGGCATTACACGGGTACAGTGTTCTTGGTAGGACATTCCCAGCGATATAAAACATTATCGGCTGTACAACTAAAAATCGGCAGTATAGAGCGTGCAAAGCGGCGTTATGGTCGTAATCTATACAGTGTGAGGGCATAAAACTAATCACATCCAGGTAATGAAGGGGCAACTATTTTGCATCGTTTTTTCTGGCAAACACTAAGTTAGGCTGTTAGCCTTCTTTTGGGTGAGCTTTACCAGGATTTGAAGGGGAGGAGGGGAGGGAGATTCTCTGTGATGTGTCCTCTGACAACCGCATCCAATGGCAACAAAACCCCTGCTACAAAATACCTAAATTCTTAACTGTAAGCAGTGACGCTGAAATCAGAAACTCTATAATAATATCCGTACCTAATCCCGCTTGATACTCCTCAACCGTATAAACCCGAATGATGTGAGTTTGCTCATCGTATTTGTATAACAGGTTGTAGGTTTTGGCGATAGCAGCCGGTGACTATCGCTCGCATATTGACTGCCGCGATCGGTATGCCAAATCAAGCCTTCCGTCACTTTTCGCTTCCAAACAGCCATTAGACTTGTTTTAACAAAGTATTTTTATATATCAAACTGTTATAGTTCAAAAACGGGAGTACAAAACATGTTTTTCCCTCCAATGGATAATAAAATCAATAAGTTATAAACAGGTGGTTTATAGCACTGCCATTAAGTTAAGAGTTTATTCGTTATTTTTCAATAATATATTTGTAGGTTGGGTTAGCATTTTTTGCTTTAGCAAAAAAGCGTAACCCAACAAAGTGTGTTTATTTTATGCTGAATGTTGGGTTACGCTTATCTCGCTACCGCTTGATAAGCTAACCCAACCTACAATTTATCCATTTGATTTAGAATAGTTTTTTCTTAACTTAATGGCAGTGAGGTGGTTTATAGGGATAATTTCTATAACTCATTGATAAATTCAGTCAAAAAAATCTAACATCTTGGGATATTTATGTCAGGCTATCAGCTAAATCACCTTATCTTGCAAACTATGGTTTACACGCCTGAGTAGGTAATTTATACCATAATTAAATATGGTAATTTTTCCATAGTTTAGAAACTAGCCTATTATTTTAGGCAAAGTTTTTCAGTTGTCTCCTTTACGTTTAAATTTAAATAACCTTTATTTTCAATATTTTGAACTTAACTCACACATCAAACGAGTTGAAAGTGTTTTTTTGGCATACAAGTTGCGATTACTTGTATGTGCGGTATAACGCTGTACACAAAATTTTCAGAGATGTCTGTCAATTATTAACCTTTTTAGGAGAGCTATCATGGCCAAAGTTCAAAAATCAACTGACTCTTCAAGTTTAGCAGAAGTTGTAGACCGTATTCTTGACAAAGGCATCGTTATTGATGCATGGGTTAAAGTTTCATTGGTTGGTATCGAATTGTTATCTATAGAAGCAAGAGTTGTAATCGCTTCTGTTGAAACTTATTTGAAATACGCTGAAGCGATTGGCCTTACTGCCAGTGCTGCTACTCCAGCTTAAATTAAGCTGAGCGTAAAAAAAGTAGCCAGCTGTTGAGTTTTTTAACGGCTGGTTATTTCTTGATGCCCCAAGGTAGTTGATTGGGGTTTTAAAGTAATAGTTTTAGGGAGAATACCTATGGGACGCTTAACAGATGATATGGCGCAATTGCGCGGGGAACTTGACAATAGTCGTGCAACCCGTCTGGCGCAACAAAACGAAAGAGTTTCTAGTGTAAGCAGACAAATTGCGGAATTTAGTGCAACGCGTGCTAGTGATGCTGCCAGAGATTCACACGCGCGTGCGATGTTTGTTTCTAATAATGCGAATGATATTAACCAAACGTTGAGCAATTTTCGCAATGCTCGTCAATTGATGGGGCAGCAAGGACGTGAGTCGCGCGCAGCTTTTGCATCTAACATGGCAAAAGAAACCTCTGATTTATTAAACGGGTTTAATGCAGATCGCAAAGCTATGGCGCAAAGCACTGCTAAAGACAGAGCTGATTTTATGACGAATATGTCTAACACTGTCGCAGCTTTTATCAATGAAGCAGCGCAAGATCGTGCTGGTGCTCATGCTGCGTTTTTTGGTACGTCTACAGCAAAAAAAAAAACTCACCACGGATAGCCATTCAGGTTATTGATGAACCGCTTGTGGAAATGCCGAAAAGTGCTCCTCCTTCTCCAGAAGCACCGATGATTGAAGAAGTTGCGCAGCCTGCACAGGCTTCAGCTTCAGAAGATTTAAGCACAATAGAAACTTTTTCTGAGCCTCAAGCCGAGCTTGCTGAAACGAAAAAGCCTAGAAGAAAGCATTAATCTAAAGACAAAAAGAAATTTGCCACTGTAGTCCATCAAATGCCTGCGTACAGATACATAGTCTGCTCACACGGAATTATTGAGAATACACAGTTTCGATCGTCTATCGAAACTTTAACAAAACTAAAAGACAGTTGTTGACTAATGGCTATTTTATGGCGACCTTTAGCGTTTTGCTGAGTCAAAACACTAAAGGTCTCGCTCCAAAGCTAATTAACTTAAAACATCCGGCTATTAGCTCATTCAACAACGCTTCTACTCATTTTTATCCCTCTCCTTTTTAGGTAAGGGAACATACTCTGTTTGCATAGGATTTATTTTCATGATTAAGAAAAAGACCGTCTCAAATGATGACCTGATCGTACCGGAAGCTAGTGATCATTTTGTGGTGACTTCTTACGTGAAAGAGATTATGGAACGTGCACTGGTTTATCTAAGCGCGGGTTATCCTGTCCATTTCGCTGGACCTTCAGGCACTGGAAAAACCACCCTCGCATTTCACCTTGCCAGCCAATGGGGTCGCCCTGTGACTTTGTTGCAAGGCAATGAAGAATTTGTGACTTCCGATTTAACTGGAAAAGACATTGGTTATCGCAAAAGCAGCTTGGTGGATAACTATATTCACTCCGTACTTAAAACCGAAGAGCAGATGAGCCGCATGTGGGTCGACAATCGGTTGACCACGGCGTGTCGTAATGGCGATATGCTGATTTATGATGAGTTTAACCGTTCTAAAGCAGAAGCTAATAACGTGTTGTTATCGGTACTGTCTGAAGGAATTTTAAGCTTGCCAGGCTTACGCGGTGCTGGCGAAGGCTATATGGACGTGCATCCGCATTTCCGTGCCATTTTCACCTCCAATCCAGAAGAATATGCAGGTACGCATAAAACGCAAGATGCGTTAATGGATCGGATGATTACGATTAATGTCGGTTTAGCAGATCGCGAAACTGAAATCCAAATTCTTCATGCGCGTTCTGAATTAGAAGTGAAAGATTCTGCTTACATTGTTGATATTGTAAGAGAGCTGCGCGGCAGTCAGCACGAAGCCAAACACGGACTGCGTGCAGGCATTGCAATTAGCAAAATCCTACAGTTGCAAGGCATCAAACCACGTTTTGGTGACAAACTGTTTCATAATATTTGTTACGACGTGTTAGGCATGGAAACAGCCAAAATCCAACGCGCAGGTCAATCCATATTCCATGAAATGCTGGATGGGATTATTCGCAAAATTTGCCCACCTGTTGGTTCAGAACCGATTAAAGTATCCACTCGATTGAAAGTAGCGGGGTAATTCATCATGGCAATCAGTACTCGTCCACCACGGACACTCTCAGACATCAAAACTCATTCAGGTCGTGCTGGCTCAAATCTTGAGGTGTACCGTGACTATTTTCAAGTCGGTGCACTGGAATTGGAAAGATGGCGGCGCACCAAAGAACGTGATGCCGCAGCGTCGCGGATTGCCAGTATTGATAGTCGGATAGTCGATATTCAAAATGAAAAAGAAATCTTGTTGGCAGGAGCTGCAGCGGCTTGCGCCACCATGGAAAGTAACCATCAGACTGAGCTTGCCGAGAAGCGAAAGTCTTCTGGTTTACGCATCAAATATTGAGGTTGTCATCATGAACAACATCCCTACATTGGCTCATATTCGTACCCCACGAATGCTGAAAGGTTTTCGCGCTTGTGTCAATATGACAGGTCGATCACAAATTCTTGCAGAGTGTGGTCGTGTTTTTTCGGAAGAATGTCGCCGTTTGAACCGTGTCTACAACGTTAAAAGCATCAGGAGAGTGATGTGAGCGCGGTTAAATTCAGCAATTTTCGGGCAAAAATACTTTACGCATTATGTGCCGCAGACGATTCTACCCCAGATTACAAGGTTAAAGGTTTAGAATCTGCCGCTATTTATGCCATCGATCAAGACGGCTTAAGAGCGATTGTCAGTGACACGATGAGTACTAAATTGCGCCCTGAAAGACGTAATATTACGGCACATCAAGCCGTGCTACATTCACTGACCAAACAAGGTACGGTGTTGCCGATGCGGTTTGGGATTATTGCCCGCAATGCTGACGCAGTGCAAAACTTATTGACCTCCAACAAAAAAAGCATTCAAGAGCATTTTGAACGTTTGAACGGTCGGGTGGAAATGGGTTTGCGTGTCTCTTGGGACGTGACCAATATTTACGAATATTTTGTCAGTCTGCATCCGGTATTAAGCGAAGTGCGTGATGAAATTTGGGGGAAAAATCCCACTGCCAGCAGTCGCCGCGATGAAAAAGTTCGCTTAGGTAATTTATATGAATCACTTAGAACAGCTGACAGAAAAGAATCGACTGAAAAAGTAAAAGAAATTTTGTTCGATTACTGTGAAGAGATTATTGAAAATCCAGTCAAAAAAGAAAAAGATGTGATGAATTTAGCCTGTCTAGTTGAACGCGACCGATTAGATGATTTTGCGATTGGGGTTTTTCAAGCATCCAAGTTATTTGATAACGTGTATTTGTTTGACTATACCGGCCCTTGGGCTCCGCATAATTTTATAACATTGGATTTACATGCTCCTACGGCAAAGAAAAAAGCGGCGACCGCCGCAGCAGATGCTGACAGCGACAGTGTGAACGACGACTGAGATTAGATTATGCTGTTGGTCGATAACATCCTGTTTTCTCCGGTCAAAGGCATTAACTGGATTTTTAAAAAAATTCATTCTTTGGCGCAAGAGGAGTTAGAGGGGGAGGGCGACCGGATTCGGGAAGACCTGACTGAGCTTTATATGCAGTTGGAAACCGGCGCAATCACTGAAGCCGAATTTGAAGAACAAGAAGCCATCCTATTAGATAGATTGGACGCGTTGGATGAAGAGGATGACATCATCGGAGGTTCTGACGACGAAGATGATGACGACGAAGACGAGGATGATGACGACGAAGACGAAGATGATGACGACGAAGATGATGACGAAGACGATGAAGACGAGGATGATACAAAGGACAAATCAAAATGACACAGGATATTTGCCCTGCGTTTCTACAAGAATCACCGCTTAAACTGCTGTTTTTGGGGGGCAAAGGTGGAGTTGGCAAAAGTACCTGCGCAGCTGCAACCGCTTTAAGGTTAGCCCACGCACAACCGCAACATCATTTTCTTCTGGTCTCAACAGACCCCGCCCATTCTTTGTGGCATATATTGTCTAATTTAACGTTGCCAAGCAATTTGGAAGTGCGCGAGTTAAATGCCGCCGTTTCTCTGAGTGAATTTAAAAGTAAAAATGATGTTTATTTAAAAGAAATTGCTAATCGCGGCACTTTTTTGGATCAAGAGGATGTTCAAGGCTTAATGGATGTCGCCTTGCCAGGGATGGATGAGCTGACCGCCTATCTTGAAATTTCCGAATGGATTCAACAAGATAAATACTATCGAATTATTATAGATACCGCGCCGACAGGACATACTCTGCGGTTGCTGGAAATGCCTGAACTGATTAAGCGATGGCTGATTGCTTTGGATTCTTTACTCGCTAAACACCGTTATTTGCGCAAACGCTTTAGTGGTGATGGACGATTGGATCATTTAGACCATTTTCTGCTTGACCTAAACCACTCGCTAAACGCCATGCACAGCATGATGACCGATAAACAGCGTTGTGGTTTTGTGTTAGTGATGTTAGCAGAAACGATGAGCGTAGAAGAAAGTGTTGATTTTGCCAGCGCGTTACACAAAAAACACGTTGCGCTATTGGCTGTGGTGATTAATCAGCTGTTGCCGGAAAATCACTGCCCTACTTGCCGTGCTGAACGCAACAGGCAAGGCAAAGCCATTAACAATATTCTGGCACGTTTACCGGACACTGTGTTCTGGACGTTACCCTTGTTGCCCATAGAGCCGCGTGGCAAAGAAATTAGCTCTTTATGGACGCAAGTGTGTTTTCTGGATAATAACACTCAGCTGCACATAGCAGGCGATTATCAATTGCCGTTGCAAGTAGAAAACCCAATTCCCCTCCCCGCCAGCACTGCGCAATTATTAATTTTTGCCGGAAAAGGCGGCGTAGGAAAAACCACCTTGGCTTGCGCCACTGCATTACGCTTACATCAACAGCATCCTAAGCTGCGCATTTTATTATTTTCGACCGATCCTGCGCATTCTTTGAGTGATTGCTTAAAGATAAAAGTAGAAAGGCAGCCAACTTTGGTGTTGGCAACGATAGATGCACAAGAAATTAATGCCGAGGCTGATTTTGAAAAAGTCCGTCGTGATTATCGGGCTGAGTTAGAAAGTTTTCTGGAAGATGCTCTGCCGCATTTTGATATTACCTTTGATCGCGAAGTGATGGAGCATTTGCTGGATTTAGCTCCGCCTGGTTTAGATGAAATCATGGCGTTAACCACGATTATGGAGCATTTTGAGCAGCATCGCTATGACCTGATTATTGTTGATGCCGCGCCGATTGGACATTTAGTGCGCTTATTGGAATTGCCTGAATTAATTCGTGATTGGTTAAAACTGTTTTTTTCCTTATTGCTGAAGTATCGAAAAGTAATGCGCTTGCCGCATTTGTCAAAAGAATTAGTGCAGCTTTCGCGCGAATTAAAAAGTTTACGCTTGTTATTACGCAATGCTAACCAAACAGAACTGTATGCAGTCACGATTCCTACCCATTTGGCGGTAGAAAAAACTTATGAAATGACTTACGCCTTGCAGCAATTAGGCATGACGACAACAGCCTTATTTATTAACCAGATTACGCCGCAAAGCGATTGTCCATTGTGTGAGGCCATCAGTAGCCGCGAAGCGATAGTGCTGGAAAAAGCACTGGCTATTTTGCCCTCTCATCAACAAGCGCGAATTTTTCGCCAAACTGAGCCCACCGGATTAACCGAGCTTAGCGCATTAGGCTCTGCAATATTTTCATAAATTTTAACCGTGAGTCCGTATTATGTCCGTTAGCAAACATCATCAAGACGAACACCAACAAGTTTCTTTATGCGAAGCCTTAGACCGAATTTTAAATAAAGGCGCGGTGGTGGTGGCAGATGTCACTATCTCGGTTGCCAATATTGATTTGATTTATTTAAGTCTACAAGCCTTGGTGGCTTCTGTGGAAACCGGAAATCTTTTACGCGGCAGGAAATAATAGTATGGCAGAGACCCCTTTTTTTTCGCAACGCCCTAAAGTTGAGCTACCGTATCTAGGCAGCCCACGCTCGGAAAATGGAAACAATCCGCGCAAATTGGACATTGACGGTGACCGCGTGCGCAATGGCTTAGCGCAATTAGTGCTCACACTGGTTAAACTGTTACATGAATTGCTAGAACGCCAAGCGATTAGACGCATGGACTCAGGCTCACTCACCGAAGAAGAAATAGAACGATTAGGATTAACTTTGATGCAGCAAGCAGAAGAATTAGATCGGTTGCGCGATGTTTTTGACCTGAAAGACGAAGATTTAAACCTAAATTTAGGTCCATTAGGGCGACTACTATAAAAGGATATGTACCATGAATAACACCACAACATCCGACGCTACACCCGCAGAAACTGTCACCGTGACTGAAACGGTCAGCAAACCCCCTGTGAGAAAAACCGCCGCTGCAAAACCGACGCTTGATATGAGTTCGGCAAAACGTGGTTTACTCTTGCGGATGAGCAATACCCGTTTTGAGCTGGGCGAACTGCGACAAGCCGTCGATGGCTACCTCAGTCTGATTGAGGAATACCCCAGCAGTGACGAAAGTAAAGCCGCTCAAGCGCAGTTGTTGGCTATTGCGCAACGCTATGAACAAGAAGGTACGTTACGACTATCGCTGGATGTCTTTGAAAGACTTGAGCAAGCCCTGGCGACTGACTAAAGTTCCTAGCTTTAAGACCTTTAGGTCAACTATATAAGGATTTGCGCGATGAGCGATAACAAAAGATTAACCCATTCAACCAACTCAACGACAGTTGCCGATTTGTTGGAACGCTTGCTGGACAAAGGCATCGTGATTAGTGGCGACATCAAGATTAGGTTAGTGGAAGTCGAATTACTCACCTTAGAAATTCGTCTGCTGATTTGTTCCGTAGATAAAGCCTTGGAGATGGGATTAGATTGGTGGAGTGGCAATCCGGCTTTTGACTCCAGAGCCAGAGGTGCAGCGGCATTACCCTCGCCTGAAATGGAAGAACGGTTACAGCGTTTAGAAGCGCGTTTGGAAGCTTTGCCAGCAGTTGCAGACCTCCCCCCCGCACAGGATTAAATTGTTATGCGTGCCTTAATACATTTTCCAGTGATTCATGATTCTCATGATTTAGGCTCATTCAGCCAAGCTGTAGCAGAATCGCAAGCTCTACAACTACAGCAGCATCAGCTGGCAATAGAGCATTTTTGGTCAATGGTTACCTCTGTGATTGATGCCTTAGAATTAAATTATGCTCAGTTAAGGCTGTATCAAGACGGATTACCGGTCTGTGACAAAGAAGCGGAAATTGTGAGCGGAGTTGCCGCATCCGGCAGTCGAAATTACAAACTATTGCAATATTTACAGCAAAAAGGTGCTCACATCATGGGAACAGAGTCGCCTGAGTTGTTATTGCAAGAGTACTCACTGATAAAAAAATCGGTACAGTTTGGGAAAGAGGAAGAAACTTTGTTGTACCAACGCGATGAGTATATTGCCCAACGCATTAATAACACTTTGCAAGAAGAAGAAATGGGGATTTTATTTCTTGGGATTATGCACTCCATAGAAGACAAGCTGGATAAAGACATTGTTTTAATTCAACCGTTAGGTAAACCGACTAATGTAGTAATAAAAAACACTTAACAGAGTTGCGGCGTATAATTGCCCCTTGATAAAAATGCGCGGCTAGCAAGTATAGGAAAAAACGCCTGAAATCTGGTTTGTGACAACTTTAAACCCCATCTAACGGACGTTTTACAACGATAGCAATCGAAAATGTTTTTAAATCTAACAAGCAGCCAAACTAAGCGTTTTTCTGTGATTATTCTTATTTCAGACGCTTTAACCTGTCTTTGTAAATTTAAAACAAGCTTTTATCGCTCACCTATCGCTTGATTGTGCAAATGACATCTCAGTTTTTGCATTCCACCCCTCACAAAAATATTTCTTTTTGGGTACTTTAAAACCAACACACCCTTGTTCTATCGTTGATAGAAAGCAAAACAATTTTTTTTACAGCACGAATAGTTATCTGACACTATTTACTTTTCAATCTTAAGCAAAGGACTTTTTGATGATCTCATTTCAATATTTTCTCTTACCAAGGCATAAATTAATTTGAAAACAGGCAATTGAATTTATGAAAAATATTGATTCTGGCTATATTTTAATTATTGATGACAACAAAGATATTTGTGATTTATTAACATACTTACTCGAACAGGAGGGATATGCCACTAAATCTGGCTATGACGGGAACAGCGCGATTAAACTGTTATCAGAGCACGAACCTGATGTGCTGCTGCTAGATAGCATTATCCCTGAACCCAATGGCATGGCGGTTTTGGCGAAAGCACACGAGCTTTATCCGCAACTACCTGTGATTATTATTACAGGCAATGCCGGTATTCTCGGCGCGGTCTGTGCCATTAAAGCTGGAGCATGGGATTATATTGCCAAGCCTTTTGACAATAAGCGCGTTCTGGAATTAGTTGATCGTGCTATAGCAACCGGTTGGCGCAAACATAATTCGGATAATAGCCGAGCCAACCGCGAAACCAAAGTTCGCATGGCTAACATGATGGGAAATAGCAATGAAATTCAAAGTGTTGCGAAGGATATTGTTCGTGTAGCACACACGGGATTTTCAGTCATTATTCAAGGTGAAACAGGCACGGGTAAAGAACTGATTGCTAAAAATATTCATTTAGCCAGCAAACGCGCTAGTTATCCTTTTATACCTGTCGATTGCGGGGCTATTGCTGAATCATTGATTGAAAATGAATTATTTGGGCATGAAAAAGGTTCTTATACTGGCGCAGATTCAATACGAATGGGGAAATTTGAAGCAGCCGAAGGCGGCACTTTATTTTTAGATGAAATCGCTAATATGCCTTTAGCATCGCAGGCTAAGTTATTGCGGGTTTTACAAGAGCGGGTTATTTATCGTCTTGGTGGCGTTAAAGCCATCCCCGTTAATGTGCGAATCTTAGCTGCAAGCCATGAATCTTTATTGGATGCGGTGGTGAAAGGAAAATTTCGTGAAGATTTATATTATCGCCTCAATGAATATGTGATTCGCATTCCTGCGTTACGCGAGCGTATCGATGATATTCTGTTTTTAGCAAACCGTTTTATAGCAGCAACCTGTGCTGAATTAGGTAAAGAGCCAATGGAGTTCACCATTGCCGCAAAAGCCATCTTATTACGCTACGCATGGCCTGGCAATGTGCGTGAATTACGCGCGGTTATTCGCCGTGCAGCTTTAATTGCAGACCAGCAAATTGATATTGATAATTTAGGTTTGGTTTTCAAAGAAGATGTTTTACCCGTATTGCCGATAAAAAAATATTATGCAGATTATGTGCAGGATTTTTGTTATGAAGGGAAATCGTTAAAAGCCATGACTCAATATAACGTTAATCAAATGGAACGCATTATTATTAAGGAAGTTTTACTCAAAACGAATAATAACAAAGCAGAAGCCGCCCGACTTTTAGATATAGATTACAAAACGCTGTACAACAAACTCAAAAAAATTAATCAGGATGAAGAATTATGAATACTAAAAAAAATAATCCGCTAGGTAATGTCGAGGGGATGTTGCGTGGTTTAGGTGACTTAGTTGAAAAGCTAGGCGATCTGGCAGAAAAAGGCGAACAGCTCAAGCGCAATGGCGTGTTCGATGTCAATACGGGTAGCGGTAAAGATGCGAAAGCTGTTTACGGCTTTTCAGTCAAAATGGGCTTGAATGATAATGATGAGCCACGAGTTGAGCCATTTGGCAATGTGCATCGCAATGAGCAAACAGGTGAAACGACGGTACAAGAAGTTTCTGAGCCGTTGGTGGATGTGATTGAAGAAAGCGATCACGTTTTGGTGCTGGCTGAAATGCCCGGCGTTGCCGATGAAAATGTGACTTTAGAACTGAATGGCGATATTTTGACCCTTCATGCCGAAAACGGTAGTAAAAAATATCATAAAGAAATTGTGCTGCCGCGTTCATTTGAAAGCAGTGCGATGGAACGGGCGTGTCGTAACGGTATTTTAGAAGTTAAATTCAAAGTGTGAGGCGGTCATGTCCCAAGAACTCAAACTCAAAGTCGTTGAAGCGTTGCCTAAAGACACAGGGCGCGGTTATGCCCGTTTAGACCCCGCTGAAATGAGCAAGCTCAGTTTAGCGGTGGGTGACATCGTGCAACTGAGCAGCAAAAAAGGCAGTGCCATTGCCAAGTTGATGCCGACTTATCCTGATATGCGTGGCAAAGACATTGTGCAATTAGACGGACTCACGCGCCGCAACGCGGGTTTGAGTTTGGATGAAAAAGCGGTCATTACGGCGATTACTTGCAAACCAGCGACGCGGATTGTGTTACTGCCTACCAGTGTCACCCCCAATCAACGCGATTTAGACTATATCGGCAGTTTGCTCGATGGTCTGCCTGTGCAAAAAGGCGATTTATTACGCGCCCATTTGTTTGGCAGTCGCTCTACAGATTTCAAAGTCGAAAGCACCAATCCAGAAGGCGCGGTACTCATCAATCCTACGACTACTTTAGTGATTGGCAAATCAGGCGAAGCTAAAAACAACCCCGCCAACGCGCAACGCCTGTCTTATGAAGATGTTGGCGGTCTAAAAGGACAAGTGCGCCGCATTCGCGAAATGATAGAACTGCCTTTGCGCTATCCTGAAGTGTTTGAACGCTTAGGCATAGACGCGCCCAAAGGCGTGCTACTCAGCGGGCCGCCCGGTTGCGGTAAAACCCTGATTGCGCGGATTATTGCTCAAGAAACTGATGCCCAGTTTTTTACTATCAGTGGCCCTGAGATTGTGCATAAGTTTTATGGCGAAAGTGAAGCGCATCTGCGGAAAATTTTTGAAGATGCCAGTCGCAAAGGGCCTAGCATTATTTTCCTCGATGAAATTGATTCAATTGCCCCCCGCCGCGATAAAGTCGTCGGTGATGTGGAAAAACGGATTGTCGCGCAATTGTTGGCTTTAATGGACGGACTGAAAGGGCGCGGCAAAGTGATTGTGATTGCTGCCACCAATTTGCCCAACGCCATTGACCCCGCTTTGCGTCGTCCGGGTCGTTTTGATAGAGAAATTAGCATTCCGATTCCTGACCGTGATGGTCGGCGTGAAATTATCGAAATTCACAGCACAGGAATGCCACTGAATGCCGATGTTGAATTAAACATCTTAGCCGATGTCACGCACGGTTTTGTCGGGGCTGACTTAGAAGCATTGTGTCGTGAAGCGGCAATGAGTTCTCTACGCCGCTTATTACCCGAAATTGATTTTAGTGCCTCTGAATTACCTTACGACCGCTTAGCGACTTTAACGGTGACAATGGACGATTTTCGCGCGGCTTTGTGTGAAGTGTCGCCGTCAGCGATTCGGGAAATGTTTGTCGATATTCCTGATGTCCGTTGGGCTGATGTGGGCGGTTTAGATGATATTCGCCGGCGTTTAATTGAATCGGTGGAATGGCCGATTAAATACCCTGAACTGTATCAACAAGCAGGGGTAAAACCACCTAAAGGCTTGCTGTTAGCAGGGCCTCCGGGAGTTGGTAAAACTTTGATTGCGAAAGCCATTGCCAATGAAAGCGGCGTGAATGTGATTTCTGTTAAAGGCCCTGCGCTGATGTCGCGTTATGTGGGCGATTCTGAGCAAGGCGTGCGCGAGTTATTTCACAAAGCTCGCCAAGCTTCGCCGTGCATTATTTTCTTGGATGAAGTCGATTCTGTCGTGCCAGCGCGTGGCGAAGGCTCAACCGATTCGCATGTGGCAGAGCGGGTGCTAAGTCAATTTCTCTCTGAAATGGACGGCTTAGAAGAGCTAAAAGGCGTGTTTATTATCGGCGCAACTAATCGAGTGGATTTAATTGATCCTGCGATGCTGCGTCCAGGACGTTTTGATGAAATTATTGAACTCGGTTTACCTGACGAAGAAGCGCGGCAACAAATTTTATCGGTGCATTTACGCAATAAACCGTTAGGCGACAATATCAACGCGCAAGCCTTGGCGGAGCGGTGTCTGGATGCCAGCGGTGCAGAATTGGCTGCGGTATGTAATCGTGCGGCATTAGCAGCATTGCGTCGTGCGGTGCAGCAAAGCAAAGGAGAGAATGCGCCCACGCAATTAACGGTACAGATTGAACAAGCCGATTTTGATGAAGTGATTGCTGAAATGTTTGGTAGCGAGGCGTAACCATGCTTTTTGAAGACCAAAGCAAAACCGCAATGTATTTATACGGCTTTACCCAAAATTTGCCAGAACTCCCTGTGTTAAACGGGATTGACGATAGCCATGCCATTAGTAGTTATAGCAACGCGGGATTAACTGCGATTATCAGTGAAGTGGCTTTAGCCGATTTTACCGGCGAAGTTGGCGAAGAAAATTTGCAAAACGTGGCTTGGCTAACGCCGCGAGCTTGTCGACACGCTTTAGTTATCGAACACTGTATGCGTGAGGCGGCGGTTTATCCTGTGCCGTTTGGAACATTATTTTCTAATTCCAATGCCTTAGAACAAGAAATGCAACGGCGTTCACACGATGTGTTGGCGGTACTTGAGCATATTTTGGGCTGTGAAGAATGGGCAGTGGAAGCAAGTTTAGACCGCAAACAAGCGACCGAAAACCTATTTGTTCAAGGTATAGAGTCAGGGCGTTTTGTGTTACCCGAAAGCGTAGGACGGCGGCATTTGGAAGAGCAAAAAATCCGTCGCTTGGTAAATAATGAATTAAATGATTGGATAGTTGAGCTGTTAAATAATTGGCAAACGGAGTTAAACGCATTAGCGCGGGATTTTTGTGAACGGCGTTTAGCTGAGGATAAAATTTTGCATTGGGCGTATTTAATGCCTATTGCTAAGGTCGCTGATTTTCAAGCGCGAATTGCTGAGTTAAGTAGCGATTATGCCGACTATGGCTTTAATTTTCGCGTCACTGGCCCCTGGGCAGCGTACAGTTTTTGCCAACGCGCCGTTTTATGAGTTTATTACTGTATGGCATTATTGCTGAATCGGTAGCCTTAAACCTTGCGCCAGAATTGCAGTTAATCAACGCGAACGGTTTAAGCGCGATTGTGCAGGCTTGTGAAAACGAAGTGAGCCGAGAAGCTGAGCCAGTGTTAGCGTATGGCAAACAGATTCTATTTATTCATCAACAAACTACCTTAATCCCTGTGCGTTATGGCAGTGTGCTTGCTAATCCAGCCGCTGTCATTGAACACTTAGCGCAGAACGCGGCGGCTTATCGCAGCCGTTTATCGGTGCTAGAAGACTGTGAAGAGATGGGCATCCGCCTACCGCTCCCCACTGAAATTGAAACCGCGCCCGGCAACACCATCAGTTGTGGACATGATTACTTACTGGCGCGGAAACGTGCTTATGCTGTATCTGAAGCGGCTTTGCAACAGAGCGATTTATTAAATACCGCCTTAGCAGATTTGTATCGTGAACATTGCGCGGAGTTGAGTGTTTTTAATGGACAACGCACTTATCTATTAAGCTATCTTGTTCCACGCTGTCATCTAGCCATCTTTGAACTGCGTTTGCAGCAGTTAAACGACACGCTTATAAACAAGGGTTTTATCAGCGGCCCTTGGCCTCTTTATAATTTCGCCTGCTTAAGCGAGCATCATGATACATAGTCTTTTTAATCATCAAGATAAAAACAATTTTGAACTTCTCTACAACATGCTCTTAGATACCATTCCTTCTTCGGTATTGATGATAGATGAAAAACTGCATGTCATTTCTGTTAATCGCAATTTTTTAGTCAAAAGCCAGCGTAGTAATGCCAACACGGTAGGTCTCCCGTTATCAGAAGTTTTCCCCAGTGTTATCTTAGAAAACACGGGTATTGAAGAGCGCATTCGTAACGCATTTCGCAGCGGCACGCCTGTGAACGGTCAAAAAATGACCTATCGCGCTCCGGGTGTACCCATTCGGACTTATTACTATTCCATTTTACCAATTTCTCCTAATCAACTGATGTTGCTGATGGAAGATATCACCGAACAAGTGCGCCTTTCTGAAGAAGTGCGGCGCGTTGAGCGACATTTGGCTTCTGTGGTGGAAAGTGCTAGTGATATTTTGTTATCCACTGATATTGAAGGGCGCATTTTGACCTGGAATTCAGCGGCAGAAAAATTATCCGGTTTGAACTCGCACGAAGTACACGGACAGTATTTTTTTGAATTTTGCGATACCAATCAAAAACAAGCGGTGCGGTTAATTTTTATGCGCATGAAACACAGCAGCGAATCGCACACCACCGAATTTCATTTGCTAACACCCAAAAATAGCGGCAGCATTTTAATTTCATGGGTGTTTTCACCCATGAAAGACGATTACGGACAAACCGTTGGCACAGTGGTGGTGGGGCGTGATTTAGCCGAGCGGCGCAAGTTGGAGTTGCAATTGCGACAATCACAAAAACTTACCGCGTTAGGCGTGATGGCAGGCGGGATTGCCCACGAAATTCGTAATCCACTGGCAGTGTGTTGCTCAGCAGCACAGTTTTTATTAGAAGACACTATCACCGCTGAATTTCATAAAGAATGCTCGCGCAAAATTCAAACTAACATCCAAAAAGCCTCCGCTATTATTGAAAATCTACTGCGTTTTGCCCGTTCTTCGTTAGATACTGAAATGGCTGAAGTTAATTTGATTGCAGTATTAAAAGAAACGATTGAACTGGTGACTAATCAAGCTAAAGTGCAGAAAATTCAGATTTTATTGCCAATGCAAAAAACGCATATTTTAGTGTCAGGCGTATCAGGTTTATTGCAACAAGTGTTTATGAATGTGTTTTTGAATGCCATTAATGCCATGCCCGAAGGCGGCGTATTAAGTATTAGTGTAGAAACTTTTGAAGATAGAGTGATTGTGCGCATAGCCGATACAGGAGTTGGCATTCCTGTGGGTCAGCTTGATAAAATTTTTGACCCTTTCCACACCTCATCGCCTGTAGGACAAGGCACGGGCTTGGGCTTGTCGATTTGTTATAGCATCATTCAACAACATTTAGGCTCAATTCAAGCAGAAAGCCGTTATGGGGAAGGGGCTACTATTATTATCACCTTACCTCGCTTATGAATAGACCTATTCTGATTGTTGATGATGAACCGGATATGTGCTGGGTGATTTCGCATATTATTCAATCACAAGGTTTACATGTGATTACCGCCTACAGTGGCGAAGATGCCTGTTTTAAACTGATGCACGGCGAATTTTCCTTTGTATTTTTAGATGCCAAACTGCCTGATATGGATGGTTTAGAAGTCGCCAGACGTGCTAGCACCATGGTGCAAGGCAGACCGCGTGTGGTGTTAGTGTCGGGCTATCATTATTATGATGACCCTGTGGTGCGTCATGCGATTGCCGAAGGGATTATCTGTGGTTTTTTAGCGAAACCTTTTACTAATAAAGAGTTGTTAAACATGCTCAATAATGACTAAGAACTGAGCGAAATTAACCAAACAACACTAAAGTTCCACAAGATTTTAAGATTGTGAACCTGATAACCCACTGCCATTAAGTTAAGAGTTTATTCGTTATTTTTCAATAATATATTTGTAGATACAAGGTTGGGTTAGCATTTTTTACTTTCGCAAAAAAGCGTAACCCAACCTAGAATTTATCCATTTACGCACAGATGACGACCGCGTTTTATATTTAGACGTACCAACTCCCGCCACAGAAATAAATCCCTCGTGCGATTAATCCAACCGCTACAAAAGCAACATGCAGGAAAATTTTCTAGTTTAATCATTCATTTAATCATTCAAAAAAATTTAGTACAAACGAAAAAACTTAGGCGCGTTTTTTTCACGTCTTAACGTTTATTAAAATTTAAGTGATTAAGCTAAAGTTTTTCAGTCTATCGGAGTGCAAGCTTTGCTTGCCTATCAGCGAGCAATGATCAAAATTGCAATCCGGCATTAGGAAGGATACAGCGGGGAGAAAGCAGAACGACAAGAGGAACAACAGATAAAGTGAAGGTAATTGCGTAGAAGCAATTACCTTCAAAAAATTAATTACGCAGCTACTGAAGGTTTTCTGCGTTTGCTCGCGCTTACTAAGCCAGCGATACCTGTACCGAACAACCAAAGTGCAGCAGGAATTGGAGTTGCTGTAGCAACGTTAGTAAATACGAAGTTTAAATCGTGGTAGTTTAAATCACCGCCATTGAACAAATCTTCAAAAGCAACATAAGTGCCCGCAGGAACAAGCGAATCACCAGCATAGCTGTGTGAATAAATATGGTTCAAGCCATCAGGATTCATGCCTGGTGTAGAAAAATAAGTTTTATTAGTCGTCAAAACATACGCTTTGAAAACTAAACTGTCACCTGCATTAACAGTACCAAAGCTAAGAGATTGTCCATAAACAGATGAGTGGTTTTGCAAACCCCAAATGCCTGTATCAACGCCATTCACGTTTAAACCTAATTTTTCTGTGTAACTCGCAGTTGAACCTACGAAATAAGCAGTTAAAGTACCTGTGTGTGCAGCAGTAAATGAATAAGTATCTGGGTTTACATGTCCAACATTCGTGTATCGAGCAGGGCCAACAGATGCAAATGCTGTAGAACTAGCTGCTAAAATTGCTGCTGATAAAATCAGTTTTTTTAAAGTTTTCATGGCTAAAATATCCTATGCGAAATTTATAAGTTTTAGTAATTCGCAACCCAGCCATCTTTTCTACAAGAAATCAAAAGACCCGCAGCTTTCCGTCCTTACCTCACGATAAGTTTGGCTATGTTGTTTATAGTGCAATTGACGTGCCAATATTAAACTTTCATTAAAAATCAACACCTTATAAAAACAAACTTATAGAATATGAATAGCACCGAAAAAAACCGTTGTTTTTTAAGCCTTTAGGGGGATTTTTTGACAAAAAACGTCACAGTAAAACACTAGAGGGTTAGCAATCGCGTAAAAAATAGATTTATTTTTCAAGCATATCCATACAATTGGCGGCTATCGCTAAACTCATTCAAAAAACTGTGAAGTTGTTAGCAAAAATTTTTAAAACGACTAATCGTCTTAATTTTTGCGAGAAGAAATTAGCTAAAGTTTCATGTTTTCGTATCACAAAAAAAAGCCCCAATAACCGAAGTTATTGAGGCTTTTTGCGATTTAGAAATTTACGCAGATTTTTTTCTACGCATTCCCAATAAACCCGCTAAACCAGAACCAAACAACCACATTGCAGCAGGGATAGGAGTTGCTGTTGTGCTATATGCTCTGAAATTGCTCAAACCAGCAGCAGGACCGCTAGTGGCGATATTAAAAACAGAACCAGCTGCTACACCGCTTGCACCAAAATCTAAAAGCAGTTCATGTTTTCCAAAATGTACCGCTAAATATTGATAAGCAACCGTGCTAAGAAAATGTGCAACGTTACCAGACATGATAGTGCTGGCTGTATCAACTTGAAAACCAGAACCCACAAACGGATTTGCAGGAAGACCAAACACTGTTTGTACAGTTGATCCTACCGTGCTGTAGTTTTGATTAGCTGGATAAGGGCTAGTTGATTGTCCACCAACGGCAAGACGAGTAGGGGTTGCACCAGAATAAGTAATAGTAACCCGCCCATTTTCTCCTTGAAAATAAAACGAGCCATCCAAATACGAGCCATCGGTTAAAACATTGCTTAATGAAGCAACAGGAGTTGAAGGTGTGGGTGCAGCATTTGCTGCTGAACTTGCTAAGGCGATAAAGCCGAAAACAGCAAGATTTAGAATTTTTTTATTTAAAGTTTTCATGGCTGAAACATCCTATGCAAAATTTGCGAAATTCAAAAGATTGAGTAATTCGCAACCCGGCTGTCTTTCTACAAGAATAAAAAGATCCGCGGCTTTCCGTCCTTACCTCACGATAAGTTTGGCTATGTTATTTATAAAGCAATTGACGTGCCAATATTAAATTACACTTAAAAATCAATATATTAAAAATCGACTTATTAGGACATAACTAAAAAACAGTAAAAACGTTGTTTTTAAAACCGTTATTGTTAATTTTTGACAAAAAAGGTCATAGCAAAAAGCTAGAGCTTTTGCAATCCTGTAAAACTACAATTTAAATCCGTCAAAAATTTCTAAGACGACTGGTTGTTTTAAACTTTTGAGAGAAAGAATTAACTAAAATTTCGTGTGTTCGTGTCCAAAAAAAGCCTGAATAACTACAAAGTTATTCAGGATTTTTTGCGATTTAGAAACTTACGCAGATTTTTTTCTACGCATTCCCAATAAACCCGCTACACCTGTACCAAACAACCACATTGCAGCAGGAATTGGTGTGGCAACAGCAGATAATTGATATTGAGATGCTTGATGCCCTGTTAAAACCGAACCATCTATTGCAATGGTATGTGTGCCTGCGATACCGCTCAATGTTGTGTATTGACCACTCACCAACGGCATATTCACACCGTCTAGTTTCACATAGTTAATCTGAAAATTTGTCGTTGGCAGTGTAATCGCAAACGCATACACATCATCAGCAGGATTAGAGGTTAGTGTATAAGTATGCGAAAACACACCGCTGAAAGCATTGGCAAATGAAAACCAACCATTGATTGCAGTGTCGTTGTTTAGACCCGTAGTGAAAGATCCTTGAGCTGGGCTAGATCCTGTTGGAGTATTTGTACCCCAAGTTAGAGTAGATGCTGAAGCTGTTTGAGCAACCATAAAGCCCATTAATAAAACTAACGCAAATATTACTTTTTTCATGATACACATCCCGAAATCTACAAATTATTTAAAAATTGAATAATTCGCAACCCGGCTGTCTTTCTACAAGAATAAAAAGATCCGCAGCTTTCCGTCCTTATCTCACGATAAGTTTGGCTATGTCTTTTATAGTGTAATTGATGTATTAATATTAATAATCAATGATTTATAAAAGATTCATTCTAATTGGCTGAAAACTTATTGTTTTCTGCGGAATCCGAATAAACCCGCTAAACCAGAACCAAATAACCACATTGCAGCAGGAATTGGGGTTTCAGCAACATGTTCGTGTTCATCATCGTGGTGTTCATCATGTTCGTCTTCATCAGTAACATTACCATGATGTTCATCATCGTTGTCTTCATGATGCGAGTCACCAGACTGGTGATCATCATTGTTGAACTCAGTGTCTTCAACTGGAGCTTGTGAAGTGTTTTCAGAATCATCTGAATCGCTATCTTCGTTTGAAGATCTATTTTCGTTTGAAGATCTATCTTCGTTTGAAGATCTGTTTTCGTTTGAAGATCTATTTTCGTTTGAAGATCTGTTTTCGTTTGAAGATCTGTTTTCGTTTGAAGATCTATTTTCGTTTGAAGATCTATCTTCTTCATGTGACACGCTAGCAAAAGCGATTGATGGCACAGAAACAGTTAATGCTGATAAAACAGCAATTACTAAGATTTTTTTGTTTAAAGCTTTCATGGTTAAAATCCTGCGAAATTTACATCATTTAAGAGATTGAATAATTCGCAACCCAGCCATCTTTTCTACAAGAAATCAAAAGACCCGCGGCTTTCCGTCCTTACCTCACGATAAGTTTGGCTATGTCGTTAATAATGCAACTGACGTGCCAATATTAAATTTACCTTAAAAAATCAATGGTTTGAAAAAAAACCAACTGAAATAACATAAATTTCGAACAGAAAACAAGTTGTTTGTAAAGCCGTTAGGGTTAATTTTTGACAAAAAACGTCATAAACCGCATCCATTCAGAAACACATAGTTTTTTAAAATGGTTAGATGCTATGTAAACGTGTAGAGACGCAAAATATTGCGTCTCTACGATTCAACAAAAAACTACGTTTCTCAAATTAGATGAGGTTTAGTCAAAAAACTAGGGCTTTCGCAATCGTGTCAAACTATGATTTGAATTGCCAAAAACTTTAAGACAACTGGTCGTATTAGAAATTTTTTGTAAATTTTCTGCTGCAAAAAAATCTTTACTCTGGCACAGAATCCACTATCAGCGAGGTTTGATTCTCGCTCACTTTTTTCCCGTAACGCTCCATTTGCTGGGCATACATAAAATCATCGTATTCTTTTTGGCTGTTAAAGCCATGCCGCTCCCAAATTTCAGGCGTTTTTTGTTTCAAAGACTCCTGCTCGTGTTGATGTACCAGTTGCCAATCATGCCCCCAATCCGCCTGCAAAGCCGTCTTTAAAAAACCGCTATACGATTTATCGGCTTTCAGGTTGCTATACAAAATATTGCGCCGCACATATTCAAAATCGAATTTTTTTTCATATTCAATAATCAAAGCCAACACGGTTTTGCGTTTGCGATGCTGCACAGGCACAAGCAGCAATAAATTATCAATCACAGGCGTGGCAGGCAGATTTACGTTCAAAAAGGAAGGCTTAGGATTAGTAACAACCTCTTCAAGCGGCGGTTCAGCATTGGCAAGCATTTCAGCCGGCAGTTCTTTGGTAAAAATTTGGAACAAAATCGCGCCCACGCGCCGCCCGTATTTAATTTCATCAAATTCAAAATAAAGATCAGCTTTTTGCGCCAGCTCTTTTTGCGCGGCAACCAACACATGGCGTTTAAAATCGCTGTATTCCACATGCAAATCTTTTGTAATCCCCAGCATATCGCGTAGCAGCTCAATCTCAATTTCCCGCTCTTTCAATTTTTGATATTGCTTGAGCAACGCATAAATTCGCATGGTGTACTGACTTTTAAAACTCAGCATCATCGTTAATTTAGCACTGGTAAAGTTTGATTTAAGCTGCAATAAATACGGCTTGAGCAAGGGATCAAAACTCAAATTCACCATCCCAGAACCATCCACATATTTTGCAGAAGATAGCCAGCCGATTTGCAGCAAGCCATCCGCCTCATCCACGTTTAACACCCGCGTTAATAATTTCTCAGTAATTTTTTTACATTCAATGTAAGCAGAGTTTCTAGCAATCCCTAAAAAATCGGCAAATTCACTCACGCTAATCCGATAAGGCTTAAAGTCCTCATCATCCGGTTGTATTTTAGAAATCATTGTCAAAATCAAACGTTGCTCGCCCAAAGGCAAGTTATAACGTGCTTCAACAATCTTGTTTGATTGGGTCACAACCAATGAAGTTGGCAGTGCATCTTTCTTTTTTGAAGCCATAATTTAATAACCTATTGTTTTTTAAAGTAATTAATTATAAAACCAACCACAAATTCCGCAGGTTTCGCCACAAATTCCGCAGGTTTCGCGTAAATCATTGATTTTAAAGTGTTATTTTTTTGCGTTTTTTGCGTTTTTTTTGAAAATTTTTCCCAATTTTGAAAAAAATCTAAAAAACACCGTGAAAAAAGCCAAAAAAAGGGGAAAAAAACAGCGTTTTTCGGCACCTTACCACAAATTCCGCAGGACTCAACACAAATTCCGCAGCTTTCACCACAAATTCCGCAGGTTTGACCACAAATTCCGCAGGTTTGACCACAAATTCCGCAGGTTTGACCACAAATTCCGCAGGTTTCGCCTTCCAAGCTATTGATTTTAAAAAGGAAAAAGCCTCCGAAAACAGTTAAAACATTTAAAACATTAAAAAACAACTACAACACCGAGGACTACAAAATAAAATCAGTGGCTTTTAAATCACCAGAAAAAGAATTAGGGGTTTTGTTAATTTTGGAGGTTTTTAAAGATTATTTTTTCAAAATCGTGAAGATAAATTTTTCAAGATTCACCTTCACGTTCTGAAAAAACCGATTTAACGAGAGAAAAGAAAAACAACTCTATTTTGAATTTAAATCGCTTTTGAGGCGATTTAATTAATCTGGAATATAAAGAGGTAGTTTTTGATTAACGAGCAGCATAAACGATTTTAAGCGGTTATCTGCCACTTCCAAAGATTCATCTTTTGAAAGATTGGTGGTTAAACGCACAAGTGCAGCGTCTGTTCTTCTGTTTTCAAACGCGCCTAAAAACGTGTTCCATTTCAAGTCATATTCATTGGAAATCGCTTTATCGCGTTGTTTGTACCAGTAGTAAACTACTTGTTTTGAATCATCTTTTTGCACTAAAACACGGTTATAGTGAATATTTTGATAATTTGAGGGGGTAATATCTTGAATTTGCCAACCGCCGCCAGAAATACATTGTTTCGGCGAATGTGGCACTGCGCCATGTTTTTGGGTTTGATAATACGCCGCATAAAAATTGAGTTGTTTATTCTCAGGATCGCGATAATTGATTAACACATAATCAGACAAACCTAAAAAACTGACTGTTTTTGCATCTAAACTTTCTCTAACGCCGTTCCAATTGCCAATTTGCAATGGAAAAGACAGAAAACTGTCGCGTGGCGGAATAAAATCTTCGCCCGTGCCTAAGGGTTGGATTAAAAACATCGCAATACAAACCAACGCAAAAGCACTGTAAACCGGCACTACAGGCACACTCAGTGTTTTTTCCACAGCGGTTGCATCAGGCTCAATTAAGCCAAAAATTTCATCCCAAGCTCTGGTTTTTCGTTCTTGCCACGAGAGCAACCACATTTCCAAAAATAAAATCGCCAAACATGCAATAAACACCACCCAGCCTTCAAAATCGTGTGTAAAGCCTTCAGCCGCTTCAATCCCCCAAGAATTGACTAAAACACCGATAACGCCAATTCTGAAGCTGTTCATCAACAACGTAATCGGGATAGAGGTGAAAAAAATGATCACGCGTTTCCATGTCGCCACTTGATACATATAAACGCAGATAAAAGCCAAACTCATCAGCGGAAATAAATAACGCAAGCCACTGCACGCTTCAACCACTTGCAATTGATAGATGCCTAAATCAATTACATTACCTTCCAAATAAACAGGAATATTAAACGCACGAATCACAAACACGCCTAATTCAGAAGATAAAAGCTGCAATTTAACCGTTAATTCGGCTTGAATCACAGGCGGAATAGGAAAAGAAAAAATCAGAATTAAAATAGGAATTAGTATTATTTTGGTCGATTTGTAACCTGTAAACAATAAGGAAAATCCCACCAATAAAAAAATAAACGAAAACCGTAATAATGAAAACAAATCCCCAACAATACCCACAAAATACAAAGCAAGGGATAAAAAAAGAACTAAAAATCCAGCAATTGTCGCTTTAGATTGTACTTCTAAAATGGCAGATTTTTTTTGCCATAAAAAATAAAGACTCACAAATGGAATCATAAAGCCATGACTATATTCTTCTTGCGTATCCCAAATTTGAAACAGATCGACATACACGTTCCAATACATAAAAAGTATTAAAGAAACCAGTAGCAGTATTGTAAGAATGGGAGTGTATTTTTTTAATGGCATTTAGTTTATTTTAAGCAACAGTGTTGATAAATTCTTTAATTGCATTAATTAAAGCAGGAGAAACTTCTGTTTCTAAATTACTATAAAACTTTTTTTCTGATAATTGTTTATCCAGCGTTTGGGCTAATTCTGTTTCATCTTTAATGCTGACAATATTGGCAAAATGTGAAAAGTTTTTCAGCGTGGCTAATTGATGATCATTGCGATGTTCAGAATGGCTGGCTAAGCGCGGCATTAACAGCAAGGTTTTTCCCAATTCCAAAGCACTAATAATTGTTCCCATGCCTGCATGAGAAATAATTAAATCCGCTTTTTCCAAAGAACTTTGATAGTCATCGGGTGTCATGGTTTGACAATAGTCAATATGTTGCGGCTTATACGTTGAGATGCCAATTTGAGCAAAAACAGGCACAGCAGAACCACTGTTTTTTGCCCATTCATCAACCGCTATTGTTAATCTATCAAAAGGCAATTGTGAGCCTACGGTAACAAAAATCACAATACTGCTCCATAAAAGTAAGGGCCGGTTGGCGTAGCAAGGTGTTCCCATTGGGTTAGCCATAAATCTGCATAAGGCTTCACTTTAGAGCCGCTTAAAGACATTTGCTCGACATTGGCTAAACTATCTACCCAAATGGTTTTAATTTTCATTTTTTTGGCAAAAAACAAGGCAAAAAATCCCACTGAAGCCCCCGTGCTAATCACAACCGCAGGGCGAAGTTTGATTAATAACATTAAAACACTCAGTGCTTGCCAGATTAAGCGAATCTTATTCCACATAGAGGCATCAGGAATATAATGAAACGGTTGACCTATCACAAATTGATAATAACTTGCATCTGTCGCTGCAAAATGTTTTTCAAATTCAACAAAAGCTGGCTCTAATCGGCGCATTTGTTTCCAATGTCCACCGCATGAGGAAATAAATAAAACTTTTTTTCTTTTAATTTCTGCTGAACTCATTTCTTTCTCATTAAATAATTTTCATATCAGGATTATCATCAGTAGTTAGGCGTAATCTAAGTGTTTTTTGAATGTTTTAGCCATTCGTATATCTATAATCTCACCAAGAACTATTTTTGATACGTTGAAACTTTTTAAAATAACTACCTAGTCTATTCTTTGAATAGAATACGACGGGTATGATGAGTAAAATAATTTTTTAGTTTTAATGCGTGTTTTTCTAAAAGATGCCAAGAAAGAAACGCTAATATTAATGTTATGATAGTAGATGTTATTATCATAGAAAAAACCGAAATTCCAGGAAATAATGCCGCAATTGACTGTTGTATTGGAAAAGCATAAATATAAATCCCGTATGAATAATCACCTAACTTATTATATTTTCTTATAAAACCATAAGGAACATAAGCAACGTAAAATAAAATATAGGAAATTACAAACAAATAAACTACAGGAAAAGCTTGTTTATTAAAAAATGATAATACTAAAATAACTACAAAAAATAAAAAAGCATAATGAGATACTATTATTTTATCTTTAAAAATAAAAAAAATAGCACCAGTAAAAAACATGAAAAATAGCTTTAAATTAAAAACCATTGAAATTGTCTTTAAAAACCTACTATTGTCTATTATATTTAAATAAATAAAAACAGCTGAAAATCCTAGTACAAAGATTGTATATTTAAATGTTAATAACCGATATTTTGGCATTATGCCTGAAAACAGCCAAGCAATGACTAGTGTGCCATACATTCTTACTTCCTGAGTCATTGTCCATAGTGAGCCGTTAACCGCATTTTTGTAAGGATTGTTTTCAAAAACATGTGGCAGAATATATTCTACACCTGTGAATAGAGTTAAACATTTTAAAAAGTATTTGTGAGTTTGAGAATTAGCTAAATATGATGACAAAGAATCTGTTGTAAAAAATATTCCCATTCCAAAAACTACCAATACCAACATGGTTAATAATGCAGGAAATATTCTTAGGAATCTAGCCCATATAAAATCAATTACGCTTTGTTTTGAAAGCAAGCTAGCAGTAACAAGAAAACCACTTGTTAAAAAGAATATATCAACAGCTATATTACCCATAGTCATGCCAAGAGTATAGCGAAATGGCTCGGCATCTGCAGTACCTATTGCTAAGGCAAAACTATGTGTTATCAGTACAGCATAAGCCGCTATAATCCTGATAAGATTAAAATTATTATCCCGACCCTGAGTAAATTTAGAAAGATACATTAATAATTATTATCCAATATTTAACTAAAAAAGATTAGTAAGCGATTTAATATTTTTTTAAATAAAAAACCAGTATTAAGTCTTCCACCATCATTAAGTAGTTAGTTTTAAGTTTTCAGAAATTTATTCGCAGTAAAAAAATGTGCATTTATTAATGCAAAAATTTCACGCCAACCTACTGATGAAATACCTAAATAACTTTACTACTTATCAATACTGCATACCCCATAAATAAAATTTTATGGGATATTTTTATTTGACCATTAAATATCCCAATGAAATTGGTTGGTTAATAGTTTTAACCAAATGTTATGCTGATTTTTTTTAACCGTAGGTTGAAAAAGTATGGCTCTTAAAAAAACAGCGGTAATAAAAATAACTCTTGCTAAACAGTATTTATTATAAGACCAGTGTTTTTTAAAATACATTAATTTTGATTTATACATTAAATTAATTTTGTTTTCTGAGGTTGTTGTGCCTCCGCCATAATGAACAATCGTCGCTTGATTGGTGATGGTCGGTTGAAAACCTATTTGCCGAGCTCTGCGGCATAAATCAATTTCTTCACTATACATAAAAAATCGTTCATCAAAGCCATCAAGTTTTTTCCATAACTCAGCACTAATCAGAAAAAAACAGCCGGTAATTGCATCAACGGGCGTGATTTTTTCCCAAGTGATGCCATTATAATCATCGGGCGAAAACAGTTTTACCTTTGGAAATAAACGCGTTAGAAAAATTGCCCAACAAAAAAATCCCCACAAGGTGGCTTCACGCCAAGCATTTTTGCCATCCGCTTCCCCTTGTTCTGTTAGGGTAACGCCGCCCCAAATACCTGCATTTGCATGTTCTTGCGCAAATTCCAACAAATTGGTAATGCTATTTTGAGAAAGTTCAATATCTGGATTGAGTAATAAATAATAATCGCCATTAGCATTTTTTAGCCCTGTATTGCAGGCTTTTCCAAAACCTAAATTATCGGGATTAGCAATAATTTTTAAATTAGGAATATTAATTTTTTCAATAGCTGTTAAAGAATTATCAGCCGAGGCATTATCAAAAACAATAAAGTCAACAGCATAATTTTCAAGTGCCATATTATTTACATCAATAATATTTTTTGCTATATCTTCACCACAATTATAACAAATAAAAATAATGGTTAATTTTTTTGGATTCATTTTATAAGTTGTCCATAATTTTTTGTGTGAATCTTTCTAATCACTTTGGCAGGATTTCCACCGACTAAACAATTGCTTTCAATGTTTTTTGTCACAACAGAACCTGCGGCAACAACCACTTCATCTCCAATAGTGACACCGGGTAAGATAATTGAATTACAGCCAATAAAACATTTTTCACCAATCACAGTATTGCAATGAAGATTATTAAGAAAATCGTGCGTTAAGATAACCGCACCAAAAGCAACATAGCTATATGAGCCAATTACAACGCCTTTAGGGTTGGTTTTGTCCAGTTTTGCTTTTAAAGAAATTCGTGCCGTTTTATGAATAGACATTCCATAAACATTGTTATAATAAAAGTTCATAATGCTTAAGATAAAATGTCTAAGGTTTAAAATATTTTTATATATTTTATCGTTTGCTAATAGTTTTATTCGCATTTTTCAATTTCTCCTCTTTAAATAACCATGCAGATGTACCGAATATGAAATATAACATTGGCTGCATTCTATCAAAAAAGTCAACCGTTAACCCCAAAAACATAACAGATATTACTAAAACTCTATAAGCAAGAAGTAACTCCATATTTTCTGCGGATGAGCTTGTAATAAAGGTTTTTTTAATCATTTGCGCAAAAAAATAAAGTACAGCCATTTGAGAAAATAAACCGAACTGTAAGATGTTTAATAGCCAATAAGAATCTATACTCGGCATAAACCAGGCTGGGTGTGTGAATTCATTATTGCCAATTCCAAAATACAAATGGTTAGCAATATCATCGGCTGTGAACTCCCATTGTAATGTTCTATAGTAGGCTGTGCTAGGATCTAAAGTCATTGACATGGCAAGAAACTTTACTAAGCCTCTATTAGAGGTAAACTGAATAACAATCATTGCTAAATAAATACTTGATGTAATAACTTGTTTTAGCCCACCAATTTTATCTCTAATTCGATACCATTTTTTAAAGCTTTCTTGTAATGCAATCCCAATAAGAGCCGCTGAAGTTACTGCGGTAATAATAGCGGTAATTAATCCTGATAAACTAATTAAATATGTAAATAGAGAAGATTTATTATTTTTGTTAATTGCTAATATAATAGGAATAACAGTAACGGATGAAATAGCATATAAAATAGGATGGCTAAATGTTGCTGTTGTTCTTGTAAAACCAAACCTTATATAAGCATCAGTATATAAAACTCGTTCTAATTGAATATTACCTGTGATTTGTTCAAAAAAAGTATGTATTACTTTAAATCCAGTGGAAAACTCTATAAAAGCAGGAATTGCAATTATCATATAAAGTTTGGCTAGCAACTTAAAGTATTTTTCGTGATCTCTTCGATTCCGCACATACATTGCTCCCAGCATATAACTTGTGCACACTTCAAGAAATAAGATGCCACTAGGAGGCAAAGCAGCAGCAATGCCATGATTAACGACAAGGGAAAATCCTGAGAATAATACAAAGCAAACTAAAATGGAGTGTAAAGAATCAGAGGTGCCTTTTTTAAGCCATGTGAAAAATCCAATAATTAGTAAAACTCTATAAGACTCAAGTCTTAAAGGTCCTAATTTAATAAAAGCCTCTAATGGAATAAATAAAGAATATATATATAATCTACACAGCAATTTTCATAACCTTAAAGTTATATAGCATGACATAATAACTACAAATAACAACAACAACGCTTGATATTAATGTTCCAACTGCAACGCCACTTGTAGAATAATTTTGCATTAAATAATAACTCATTACGATATTGATTAATAAAGAAACAACCAATATTTTATTAATGTTCGCCACTTTATTCATTGCAATAAGAACAAAACCCGGCAAAGAAGCTAACCCTTTCACTGCGTATGCGGCGATTAAAATGCGTGCAATTACGACAGAACCTTGATAATTATCGCCATACATAGGAATAATATATTCAGCAAAAACAATCATTACGGCAACAAAAAATGAAATAAAGGTGACAGTAATAGCAAATATTTTTGCGATTTTTTTAATAAAATCATGTGTATTATTAAACTTATATGACTTTATGATAATAGGTCCTACCATGCCATCATAAACAGACATTGCCAGTAAGATAATTAAGGTAACTCGTGATGCAACAGAATAATCAGCGGTATATTCTCCACCCAGAAAAATACCGATAATAATTAAATCAACCCATAGCAGCAAATAAGCCATTAAAGAATGCAATATATATTTTCTGCCTCTTTTAAAATAAAGCCATACATGAGAAAGATTGATATTAGTAAATAGTTTTAGTTTTCTTTCTCCTTGCACTAGAATTAAGATAGAGATTAAAAACACTAGCATAGATGATAATAAATAAGCTGAAATAGTATTATTTAATTTATCATAATTGTGTTTAGTCAGCTCCATAACAGCGTACATTAATAGCGGTGGAAAAACATTGCTAATAAATAAAGATTTATTAATATGCTCTTTTGCTTTTTCAATAGAAGCTATTAACATAAAATTGCTATAAGGCAAAAATGAGATACAGACAATTAATAGCATTTCTATTTTTATAGGTTTGGCATAAGCAAACAAATAAGCTAAGTAGCCTAGAAAGGTAAGACAGGCAAGAATAATTGAACAAATAAAAACCAAGATAATGGCATTTTGCAGCGCGTAAAGTTGCCGTGTTTTAACTTTTTCGCCGGGGAGTTTACTCATTAAATAAGTATCCATCCCCACTCGCGCAAAAAGACTGCCACCTGTGATTAAGGTGATTAAAAATTGATAATCACCGTAATCTTGTTTAATTAAATATCTCGCTATGTAAATGCTGAGTAAGAAATTTAACAATGCACCTGAAAATCTTAATACTAAGGCTAATATCCCTTTTTTAAAAACAGAGTTCATACTTGTTGCGGCACGATAAGATACGTTTAAATTTAAAATATGCTTCCAATTCCATTTACCATGAAACTTTCGCTTATTCTAGGTTGATTTGAAACAGGGTGTGTTGCTCCATATAATGTATTTATATTCGTTATTCTCAATGTTAGTTTATCTGTAAAGGTAAGTCTGCCAATTCCTTTAAGAAGTCTTTTGTTATCAGATTTAGTTAAAGCAATACTATGGTTAATAATATAATCGTGGGCAAAGTTATTTGATAAAGTATTAGTGTTATTGCCACCTTTATTTTTAGATCCAAATGTAATTTGACTCGCTATTGTGTCAATTTGCAGAGGTGTAAAAACAATATTATGTGTAATTGAGCCATTATTGGAATCATAAAGTGCTAGACCCGGCCAAGCAAATGACATGATGACGTTGTTATCAACTTGGATTTTTTCAAGCGGGCCGTCAAAAAAACCTATGCCTTGCATTGTGCCAGAATAAGTAGGGATAACAGGTAAAATAGCAGAATAAATATTTTCTTTTTTATCTCTATTTAAAATAATATTACCTACTAATGAGATATTACTTAATACTAATTTTGGATTAAAAGAAAAGCCTTGAATGCCGTCTGGGTGATTTCCGTCAATGACATAATTATTTTTTATGACGTTATTTTCAATTAATAAGTTATTTGCCAAAGTTCTAATACCATCTTTAGAAAAATCTGTGATGATATTGGCTCGCGCTTTAGAGTTTGGGCTCATAACTTCAATGCCAAAGCTGACATTGTTAATGTAGTTATTAATAGAGTGTAAATTTGCGCCGTATCTGCCTAAGATAATACCTTCTTTTGCATTGGTTAATTTTGTTAGCCAATCCGTTGCGCTGGTCACTTTTGCATCATCAAATGAATAAATATGCGAGTTAGAAAGTACTATGTTATAGCATTTGCCAAGAAAGTTATTTTCGCCAATTGTGACAATGGATTTTCCCGTCAGTGCTGTACTTGAAAAAGAAGGGCTAATCGTTAAATTAGAAAAATTCCAATTTTTAGCTGACATGACTTCCAAGCCGCTTATGGTAGGTTTCTGATTTGCAGCAGCTACCACAGTAATATAGTTATCATTGAAAGCATTTTTAATTTGTATAAAACCGTGATAACCCGTTCTTAACACAATTTTATCACCCGGTTTGATGGGCGCATTAGGATTTAGAATAACCCCGGTTTTATCTTTTGTGGTAATTAAATTTGAACTAATGACTTCTGCGAAAGTTTTCCAAGGAGCAGAGATAGATCCATCATTTGCCATATTTCCTCTAAGAGGATCTACATAAAAGGTGGCGGCGTGACTAATAGATAAACTTAAAAAACTTATCGTTATCAATATCATTTGTTTAATTATTTTCATTTTAAATCTCCCAGCTTTAAAACTTAAGCTTCTTTCTATATAGAAAAATTCAGTTTTTAATTCACAATTAAAAATTCTTGTTGGTTATTTTATTCCACATTTCGAGAAGAATTATCTTTATCCCAAACAAAGTTAGTCATATCTTTTAAGCGTTTTTTAGCAGCAAAGCGCGTTGCTAATAAGACATAGGCATACACAACAGCTCCTATCCAAACACTCGGTTTCGCTAACACGTTATACACGAAAGGCATGTAGTCTTTTTTGTCGTTGTTCACTAAATCAGGATATTTATTCCGAAGTTCATAGCTACCTAAACGCACTCGTGTTTTTATTTTAATTAAAGTATCAAGATTGCTAGGCGTTGTGACTTTAAAGGTTGATTCGGCGGTTTTTATTTCAGAATGGGTAAATTGCAAACGCAAGAATTCATCATCGTTGATAATAAAAGGAAACTTATCAAATTTTTTGCGTCCTTGTTCGGAGATGGCATAAATTCCGCTGCCGATCATATTGTTAAAATAAGGATTTAATTGCCATACTTTATAGAATTGTTTCACTAAAAAGCTGGCTTTTGAGGTGTCAAAATTAACTTTAGGGGCGGAGGCTAATATTTGTTCTTGATTTAATAATGCGGCAACTGCACGAATACTGTCTGCGGTAATAAGAATGTCGGCATCAAGATAAAAGCGCGGAAAATAATGCGCCATTTCATCGCCTTTGTTTAAAGCGATTGTTTTAGAAGCGGGTTCTGAGACAAAAACTTTCACTTTATCGCCGTAGGATTCTGCAACTTGTTGAGAATTGTCTATGCAGCCGTTACAAACGAGGATAATTTCAAACTCATCAGGCTGCGCGTCTTTTAAGATGTTGTCGATACAGCGAGCGAGCACAGTTTCTTCATTATAGACAGGAATAATAATTGAAATCATATAGATGGTTATCCATATTAAGAAGAGTGAAAAAACCGCTTGAGATTGCTAGGCGTTTAATTGCATGGCTTGCGGCGTTTTAAAAATGCACAGTTCAAAAGCTTTTAGAGCTTTTCCAGCGAAAGCATAAGAGTTGGTAAAAAAACAATAGAGAACAGCTGTTTTTATGCTTGGTCGCTGTAATAATAATCCTGATAATTAACTAAATCATTAGATTTATTTAACACAGTGCCTAAAAAAGGCTTATCGTCAACCATTTGCAGTGCTTTTTTTAGATCATCACCTGAATTTGCCCCGTCTTCTACAACAAATAGCAAAGCGTCATAATAATCAATGCTGGCTAAAACATCGTCAGAAACCAAAATCGGCGGTAAATCAAAAATAATAATTTTTCCCTCTGAGTTGGCTTTTATTTCTGCGATTAATCTTTGCATTTTAGGGTTAGAGATTAAATCAGAGGTACGATAAGTGCCGGGTCTGCTTGGGAGTATACTTAATCTATTGTTTAATCGTTCAATGCCTGAATCAATCAATACTCTTGATAAAGGCTGGTTAAAAAATAAACAATCTTTAATGGTGTTTTTAACAGTAATATTAAAATACCAAGCCAGTTTTGGGTCTAAAAAATCCATGTCAATCAACAACACACTTTGATTGGCATCCATTGCAATGCTGATTGCTAAGTTTGCGGCAATCATGCTTTTACCTTCGCCTTTTCTGGAAGAAGAAATGCCGAAACTATTCCATTGATTGGTTCTAAGCTGCCTTAAAATTTTGGCTCTAAGAATTTTAAAGTTGCTCGCCTCCGAGGCTTGTGGCCGCATAGCAATCAACCGTTGATTTCTAATATAAGATGAGTCAGAAATGGCTGGATTATTTTCTATATCCTCAGGATAGGAGGTAGCATCAATAGCCGGTTGATTTTTTTTGCCAAAAAGATTTTTTAGTTTGTTCATATTATCTTCTCTGGTAATGCGTTGTGATAGTCGTGACAGGCCAATGATTTAAAGGTTATTCAACTTATTAATAACTCTCTCAAGAATAATATTTAGCGGTTGATAAAGAAGATGCACAACGATTAAGGTGCTGATGAGTAAAAACACACAGAAAATAAGAAAGCGTTTTTTTCTTTTTTTCTCTTCTGCAAAATCGTTTGCGTTTTTAATATAAGGAATCACAATCAGCACAGGCATTTTGGTAAAAGAGCTGACGGCATTGTGTCCGTAAACTTTGTTTTTAGACACATCAATACCAAAACCTATTCCGATGCCGGCTACGATAGACACCGCAAAACTTATTAATAAAATTTTTACTCTATCAGGTTTTTCAGGTTTATTCGGAATGCTGGCTGATTCTAAAACGGAAAACTTTTCTGATTTTTGTTCTTGTTCTAATGATTGCGAGAGTTTTGCTTCCAAGTATTTTGCAGAAATCTCTTTGTATTTGGTTTTATTGCTATCAAGATCGCGCACTAGCTCAGAAAGTTCTCTTTCTACCTGCGGAGTGCGTGAAATTTGGATTTGCAGACTTTGTAATGATTGCGTTAAGAGGGCTTTTTCTTTAATCAGGTTTTTTTGATCAAGTTCAACCAAGCTGAGTTGACCTAGCAAATTCAAATAGACTGGGTTGGTTGGTTTTTCGCTCGGCTTTGCAACATCTGGACTCTGATAATTATCAATTTTTTGTTTCAGGGCTTTTGCATCAGGATGTTGCGGTGAATATTTCACTAACAACTCAGCATAATCGGCTTTAAGTTTAGGCAGACTTTCAGGCACTGCGCTTTTGCCAACCGTATCAACCGGAAAGGGACTGGTTGCGGCAAGTTGTGATTGTAGGTTGACTTTTTGTTCGTTAAGCACCTGCTCTCGTGAGGTGTCAAGCTCAAGCTGCATTTTCATGCGGGTGAGCTCTGCTAAATTTGAGGCTAAAAGCTCAGGTAAATTGCCTGAGTTTTTTTCTTTAAATTGCGCAATTGCAACTTCAGATTCTTGAATGCTTTGTTTGAGATGTTTGGCTTCTTCATCTAAAAAGCGCGTGGTTTGAATCGCCCCTTCTGTTCTGGATTTGATATTTTCATTCAAATATAAATTGGTAATTTCGCTGACTGTTTTTTGCGCGAGCACGGGGTTTTTATGAAAAAAACCTAATTTAAAAGCGAGTGCAATTTTGCTGCCTTTGGTTTTACCAATCACATCCGCGCTGAGCAGTTCAAAGCTAAAGTCGGTGCGAAATTTTTCTGCCAAATCTAAAACATCTTTGTTTTTTGTAGGATACAGTTCATATTTTTCAATAACTTGGTTGATGTGTTCAACAGTCATAACGGCTTGTTGAATTTGCATAATCCGCTCATCAGCAGAACTCATCACGGTTGATCTGACAAAATCGGTGGGGATTTTTTGCTGCTCAATCAAAATGGTGGCTGTTGAGTGATAAATAGGCGGCAAAGCCAAAGAAATGACAATTCCAAGAAAGAAAAATAGCAATGCCGAGACATAAATTGTGTATTTATGTCGTTGTAAAATCTGTAAATAATCCCCTATGCTGTTTGTATAGGCGTTTTCTTCTTCTATTTCCATATTTTTTATCTCGAAAGACTGAAGCCTTGCCAATTATAGTTGATTGTGAGCATGACTGAGTTAGAAAAGCCACTGCTCACGTCTGTATTTTGACCTGTTGAGCTGTTTTGAGTTCGGTATTGATAATTTGCAGAAACTATCCAATCCGAGTCTATTTGCCAGTTGAGTGCAGGTTGCAGCGTAAGGTATTCTCGTGACGTACTTTGGTTGCTGAAAGAGGTGATATTCGTACGTTGATAATTTGCGGAGAATGAAGTCGATAGTTTTTGCGATAAAGCATAATTCAAGGTGAAGTTAAGGCTGTCTTGCTCTTGCAATTGTCCTTGACTTGACGGCAACAGTGAACGATTAACACCTAATTGCGAAGAAAGTTTTTCGCCGCTGTAATCGAGGGTTGCATTCACCAAAAAACCCTCAGATTGGTTTTTACTGGCAACGCTTTCAGAGTTTGTTAGCCTCCCGCCTACTGTGCTTTTGACTGACCATTGTTCGGATAACATAAAGTTGAGCCCTAAATTAAGATTATAGGTAGAGCTTTGCTGTATGTTGGAGCTAAAAGCAGCATAAGAGATGCTGATATGGTTAGAAAAACGCTCAGACCATGCGCGTTGCCAGTCAAGATTGACAGAATAGGATTGATTGTTATTAAAATCGTTTCCTGAATAGCTGGTTTGGGAATAATTGGCATGGAGTTTTAAGCTATCAAGCTCATTGAGCTTATACGACAACGAAGGACTAACCGATTGCGTCGTTCTTTCGGCATTAGAAGAAAAATTGCCTGAATACATGGAGGCAGTATTTAAGCTAGGGGCAATGCTCATGCTAGCAGCTACTTCCCAAACCGTCAGATCGGTTAAGTATTTTGCATCAAAATGATAGTTTTGTAAGGAGCGATTCAGCGTTTTGATTGAGCTATAACGCTGAATACCGTAGCTTGCACTTGCATCAATCACAGAGTTGGTTGTTTTATGAGAAAAATTAACCACAGGCGTGAGGGTGTAGTGCAGAGAGCCTTGCGGTGTTTTAGACATTCTCACATTATCGTTGTAGCCTAGCTGTTGTTGAATTTTTGCATCGACACTCCACTGACTTGCTACACTTAAGTGGGAAAACGACACTAAAACAGCCCATGCCAAAACAGAAATAAAGTTAAGGAACAACAATAACATCTCCGCTTTTTAGCAAGTAGTTTTTATCCAAAGCGGTGATTCTGCCTTCTTCTTGCTCGCTGTATTCAAACTTAATCGCTTCAGAAAAATCTTTATTGCGCCGTAAAATCACAATGCTATCGGCTTTTGCAAAAGGAGTGAGTCCGCCTGCTAAGCTTAACGCCTGCATCACATCCGTAGGGGCAATCATTAAAAAATGACCAGGGGTTTTGACTTGACCTAAGACATAAACCACATTGCCTTCAACCGACTTAACGCTAATGTTGACAACGGGGTCTGTGATGTATTTGGACAGTTTTTTTGTCAAATCAGCTTTCACAGCCTCAATGGTTTGTCCTGCAACCTGAACGATACCTGTTTCACCTGCCAATGGAAAACTGATTGTACCATCTGGTAAAACACGCAATTCTTGTTGCAAGGTTTCTTCTTTCCAGACCGAAATAATCAGAATATCGCCCGGATTAATCGTGTATTTGTAAGGTGCTCCAGCAAATACGGCACTAACAGATAAAAAAGTCAGTAAAAAAACACGTTGTATGAAAACTAGCATAAAGTTCACTTGTTGTGATAGTAAAAACAACTGCAAATAACTGTTAGTTTATGGTTAGTACGCTTTTTTTCCTACAAATCCTTTAAAAAAAGTTAAGAAAATAATTTTAGAATCCAACCAAAGCGACCAATTGCGAATGTATTCTAAATCGCAATTAACCCTGTTTTCCATTTTATCCAGGGTATCGGTTTCGCCACGAAAACCTTTAATTTGCGCTAATCCAGTGATGCCCGGTTTAACTTTATGTCGCAGCATATAGCCTCTGATTTGACCGCGATAAAACTCATTATGAGAAACGGCATGAGGTCTTGGGCCCACCACAGACATGCGCCCTTGCAAAACATTGATAAATTGCGGCAATTCATCTAATGAAGTGCGTCTTAAAAACGCACCCAGCTTGGTGACTCTAGGATCATTTTTCTTCGCTTGCTGAACATTTTTGCCATCTTCACTCACCGACATTGAGCGAAATTTCCACACAACAATTTCCTCGCCCTTAAGACCAAACCGCCGTTGTTTAAAAATAATCGGGCCGGGTGACGAGATTTTAATTGCAATAGCAATAATCACTAAAATCCAAGAGATAAAAATCAACGCCACAAAGCTAAAGCAAATATCAAAAATTCGCTTAAATGCGCCATCAACGCCATAAAATGGCGTGTCATAAATACTAACGACTGGAATACCCTGTAGATTGCTCCATGATGAGCGCAATAAACTAAACACAAATAAATTAGGGACAAAATACACAGAGACTGTGGTGTCAGCAAGCTCTTCAAGAATCTGTTTAATGCGGTTTTCAGCTTGCAATGGTAAAGCCATATAAATAATATCGAGTTCTGAGTTTTTGGTCATTTCCACCAGTTTTGCAGAATTCCCAACGATATTAAAATCAACCAGCTCTTCACCGCGATATTTTAGGCGGTCATCAAAATAGCCAATAAATTTAAACCCTAACTCTTCTTCTTCCAAAAAAATTCTTTCCAGTTCTTTGCCTAACAGTGTCGCTCCAACAATAGCAACACGGCGCGAATCTCGCCCTTGTCTGCGTAAAATCCTATATAAGGCATTGGAAAACATGTGCCAAGAAAAAATCTCAAACGGAATAATGACCGCAAAAATGGCAAAACTTTCTTCGTATTCAGGATCAATCAGCGGATAAAAGCTTTTTTCACAAAATAGAACGCCGATAACAAATACCCAAGCAATTAAAATACTTTTAAAAACTTCAAAAACAAAATCTTTCGATTTTTCTTTATAAAGATTATTCCATTCGGCAGAAATTAAAAAAGTAACAACGGAAATTAATAACCACCAAGTTTGTTTTCCGTCCCATACTTTACCCTCCATTTCTAAAATAGACCATAATGTTAAACCAATCACAATTACGTCCATCATTCGAGTAAATATGGAAACTTTATCACTATAGGGGTGAATTGCTCCAAAATTGGGTGATGCCATTAAAAAAACCTCTGGTTAAATTATTTAATTCAATTAAAACATTATTGATTTGTAAATGAATAATGTTTTAATCTCCTAGTTATGTCAAGCTTTGTCTAAGATAAATGGGTTAAAAATATCGGTATTCAATATAACTGATTTAACAAGCTAGATGATTTAAAAGACGTGTTTTATAAAAATAAAATATTTATATAAAATAGAAAGCTTTAATAAATTTTATAGGAATGTTTTGGTTTTACTTATGTTATTTTTTAAGAAAAAACACTATAAGAAGTTGATGTTATTTAATAAAAAATAAAAGAAATTAAAATTGGCAATTATATGCAGAATTTCAATTAAAACTGTGATGGTTATCTCAAAGATTTGTGCTATGGCAGATAATGATTTTCTAAAATAAGCATCACCTTGTAGCGGGGAATTAATTGCGATTCTGTGGAATTAATTTATTTTTATTAGGTATAAAAATTTTTTTTAATGGGTAGAGACGCAACTATTGCGTCTCTACGTTTTTCTGCCGAGTTTGAAAAAAGGCTATTTTTTCAGCTCTTTGAGTAAATCTTCGGCTAATTTTTTCTCAACAAAGCCACCGGCTTTTTCACCTAACGACAGAGCTTGTTCTAACTCACTGGTTGCTGCTGTGTTGTGATTGGTTTTGTGATAAGCCGCGCCTAAATGGTATCTGAAAACCGGCACATCACTGTTTTTAGCAATGACTTTTTGCAGTGCTTGTACCGCTTCATCATAACGACCACTTTTGAACAGTGACCACGCATAAGTATCTAAGAAATAAGGATTTTCAGATTTTTCAAATCGCTCTGCCAATTTTGTTGCGCGTTCAAGATTTTCTTTAGTGGGATAGTGGTCTAACAATAAAGAGGCGATATTGTTGGCAGCATCGTTAAGGTCTGTATGTTTAGCTAATAAATCCTCATAGAGTTTTAAAGAGCTGGCATAGTCTTCTTTAACTTCATAAGCCCCTGCTAATGACATTGTAAATTCAATGCTGTCTGGAATATTGCTTAAAGCAGTTTTATAAACAGCAATGACTTGATCTACTTCTTTTGGCATAGAATAAAGTCTTGCTAAGTCTTTATACAATTGCGGTATTTTTGGCCATTTTGTGGTTGCCTCGGTTAAAACTTTAATCGCTTGGTCTGGGCGTTTATCTTCGGCTAACAAGTTTGCTTTAATAAAAAACAGCGTCTGGTTATCAGGATGCGCTTTCATATAAGTATCTATATAAGTGAAAGTGGCAGCGCGTTGATTGAGTTTTTCGTTGCTTTGAATAATGCCTTGCAGTGCGTCTAACAAATCTGGATTGGCGGTTAAAGCTTCCTGATATTTTGTAACAGCGGCAGCGTATTTTTGTTCGTTTTGCAGAATTCTGCCATTAAGATAGCTGGTAAATGCAGAGCCATCTGGCATAGCAGAAAAAGTCTCGGCTATTTTTTTCACTTCCACCCAATCGTCTGCGGCAAGTTTTATTTGCGCCTGCATTTCTAATAAGCGTAAATCGCGCGGTCTTGCCGATTGTGCTTTTTGCACCACTTCCGATGCTCGCACATAATCTTTGTTCTGCATGAGTTTGCTTAAAACATATTTGAGAGCGTCAAAATTATTCGGATTTATTTCAAGAGCTTTATGAAAGCTTTCTTCGGCCAATTCGGGCGATTTTTTCACTAAATAAGTTTGCGCCAACAATATTAAAGCCTCATCCGATTTTGGATAGTTGGTCAAAATATTGCGTAATTCTGCAATGCCATCATCGTACAATTTATTACTTAACGTAATTTTTGCCTTTAACATTAACGCGTCAAGATGCAGAGGATTCACATCTAAAATTGCTTTAATCATGGCAGTGATAGCTTCATGCTGCGGGCTTTTGTCTTCGGTGAGCGCGAGCTGGGCTAATAATAACTGCGCATTTAAGGCTTCTTTGCTGTCTTTTTTCGTGCTGATAATTAAATTAAGTTGCTGTTTTGCTTCTGCTGTTTTTTTCTCTTGCAGATAAAAATTAGCTAAACGAAATAACAGCTCAGGTTCATTCACATGTTGAGCTAAGTATTTCTGAATCGTGGGTTCAACTTGTTTGTGATCTTGCTCAAGTAAATAATCCACAAACGTGAGTTTAGGCATGATTTCGTTAGGATTTTTAGCCATAGTGTCTTGCAACACTTTGACAGCTTTGTCATTTTGCCCAAGCATTGTGTAATAACGCGCTAAGGTATAGTTAAAATCAAGCTTATCTGGGAACTGCTTAATAATATCTAAATAGTCTTGCTCAAGCGCAGCTTTGTCTTGCGCTTTATCATGGATGTGCAGTTTTAAAATATACAAAGACAAATCATCACGTTTTATTGCCAATGATTTATTCACAATAGCCAACGCGCTGACAAAATCATTTTTGGACACATAAACATTGGCTTTTAAGTTTAAAGCGTCTTGAAAATCAGGATGCGTTTTTAAAACAGTATCAAGCAAGGCAATGGCTTCGTCTGGCTTTTTTTGCTTGTTTAAAATGCCTGCTTTTAAGGTTAATGCGCCTGGGTCGTTTGGTGTGTTTTTTAAAATCGCCTCAGCTTGTTCGGTGACTTGCTCAAAATGTTCTTTATTGCCCGCCAGAAACATCTGTCCTAACTTAATACGCGCCTCGTTATTTTTAGGGTTTAAAGAAACCGTTTGTTTTAGATTGTCTAGCATCCCTCGCCAGTTTTGATCTTTTTCATCAACCAGAGCTAAATAATAATAAGCTTCCGCTTTTTTATTATCCAATTGCAGCACATTTTTTAGTTCAATTCGCGCTTTAGCATTATCGCCTTGCTTATAAAAGTTAATGCCTTTTGTTAAATGCGCTTGTGTTTTTTCTGCTGAGCCGTGACATCCTGAAAGAGCAACGGCGCAAACGCTAATGAGTAAAAGTTTTTTGATGGGGGTCATTGTAAAAAATACCTAAAAATAAGCCTGAGTGGATGGATTATATAATTTTATTAACGGCTTTGAGTCTTTAACGAGTTTAACATCTTGGTGAGTGGCTGTTTTTAACAGTTTGCTTGTTTGTGCAAAATATTGCCAGCTCCCAACTTACCATCAATTTTTACACAGGGCTATAGGATAAGGCAAACCGCGACCGCATAAAGCACAGTGATTTATCGGTGGATAACTCAAAAAAATTAGCGGTCAATAACCCAAAAGTTGAGCTTTTTGGGGTTAAATCGCACTAAAAAGAACGCATTAGAATATTCTTATATAAATTATTGATATTTAATAAATTTATGATTTTTTTTCTGAAAAGTCCAGATTTTACTTGGAAAAAAGTGTAGATTTAAATTTTTTTGTAAGCAATTGATTACAAAATAAAAAAAACTATTTTTTTAACTTTTTCAGGTTCTAAAAAATGTGAACTATCTTCGTATTTTTGGGCTTACAACTGAACTACAATACAAACCAATGGGATTGCTGAAGCAGACAGGGAATTGAATCAGTCGGGTTTTGGTTTAATAAAATTAACAAAGCAAAATCCAACAGCGTCTCTTATTTTATATCGTCAATTCGACGTTATTTTAAAAAGTTTGGCAGATATAGATTTATTACTAACTCTCTAATATTCAAGGTACTTTAATTATGAAAACTTTAAAAAAACTGATTTTATCAGCAGCTATTTTAGCAGCCAGTTCAACAGCATTTGCAGCTCCTGCACCATACGCTAATGTTGGTACTGTAAATCCAACTACTTATTCATTTACTGCTGCATACACAGGCACTTTGACTGCTTATTTCGTAGGCTCAACTGCGAGTTATACAGAAGTGTTAGGCTTAAACGTGAATGGCGTTGATACAGGCATTTGGGGTTTACAAAACCACACATCTAGCTACGGACAAGCTCTTAGCTTTGGTAGTGTTAATGCGGGTGATAGCTTAGTGTTCAAAGCGTATGTTTTGACGACTAATAAAACTTATTTTTCTACACCAGGCATGAATCCTGACGGATTGAACCACATTTATTCACACAGCTATTCTGGTGACTCACTTGTTCCTGCGGGCACTTATGTTGCTTTTGAAGATTTGTTCAACGGTGGTGACTTAAACTACCACGACTTAAACTTCGTATTTACTAACGTTTCATCAGCAACTCCAATTCCTGCTGCACTTTGGTTGTTCGGCACAGGTATCGCTGGTTTAGTGAGCGCGAGCAAACGCAGAAAAACGGGTATCTCTTCAGTAGCTGCGTAATGAGTTTTTTTGAAGGTAATTGTGTAAAAGCAATTACCTTCAACTTGTCTGTTGTTCCTCTTTTCGTTCCTCCTCTCCCCCGCTGTATTCCTCTTTTCTAATGCCGGATAGCAATTTTGATAGTTGCTCGTTTGATAGGCAAGCAAAGCTTGCACTCCGATAGACTGAAAAAAATTGAAATTAATAAACGTTAAGACGTGAAAAAAACGCGGCTAAGTTTTTTCCGGCTGTCTTGAGTTTTTTTGAAATTTTTCAAGTGAGTTTTTAATAAAATTGCCAAGACACTTGTTTTAAATAACTTATAAAAACACTGGGTTTGTTATTGGGATTCCAATACTAACGGGGCGAAAACGTACACTAAGGAATTTCTTTGAACAATTTATACACCGTTGATCTGCCGATTCCCATTTGCTTAGAAATCTCTATTGCTCCAAAACCTTGTTGACGCAAAATCAATAATTTTTCCCTGTCGATAGTGCGTTTGCGTCCAAACTTCACGCCATTAGCTTTAGCTTCAATTCGTCCTTCATTGGTACGTTCAAGAATCCGTTGCCGTTCAGCCTGAGCCACAGCGGATAAAATAGTCACAACCATTTTTCCCATCGTGCCTTCGGTACTAATACCGTCATCCATGAAGCGAATAGCCACGCCAATCGCATCAAACTCCTTAATCAAATGAATCATATCAGCCGTATCACGCCCCAACCTATCGAGTTTCTTCACTAAAATAACATCCCCTTTTTCGACTTTAACCCGCAACATATTCAAACCATCACGGTTAGACCGACTTCCTGAAATCGTATCGGTGAAAATTCGATTTTCTTGAACGCCTGCATTTTTAAGTGCGGTAATTTGAAGATCAAGCGATTGCTTGCTGGTAGAAACACGCGCATAACCGAAGAGCCTCATTGTTAAATCCTCTCTTAAATCGATTAGTAGAAAAACCGTCTATTAACTGCACGAAAAACGATTTTTTAGACACTGAATTTTACACAAATTGATCTGTCTAAAAAGTTATAACATTGTAGACAGGAAACAGCTAATATCTAAGCATTCAATAAATTGGTCAAATGCACAGCCCCAGAAATGGCAACACGGTACAGACTATCAGCCGCAACGTTGCCATCCATTCCACTGTTGTCGATTTGCACTTGCGTAGTATCGACCCTTCAAACCCTTGCGCTACCGTTCACGAGACCGTTCCACAGGGATTTTTAACTATGCTATCCGAGGCAAAGCGACCGTGCCAAAATTCAAAATCTGTGGCGGTATGAAGTCTGTAGTAGGAAAACGATAAGAAGGAGGACTTGCTAATTTCCTTTAAAATCAAACTGTTATAAAAACCAACATTAACACCTATAGAGGTTAATATCCGTTCCGTCTATAATTGATTATACATATTAACACCTATAGATGTTAATATTAACAAATATGTTTATAGTTTTTAACATTCATGTTAATATTAAAAATCCTGATGAAAGCGGGGTTTAACATGGATAATAGAAACCAATTTAGGAGGTTTTATATGATTAATGCAGAAATTGAAAATCCATCTCATCAATTGGCAAGCGAACTCAATGCTAAACAACGAATCTGGGATTATCTAGTGCGAAATATGGGCGGTTGGAATAAAATAACATTAATACAAACAAAAGCTTCTGCTGAGTTAGGTATTTCTAAAGTTCATATTTGCAGATGTTTAAAAGAGTTAGAAGAGCGGCGTTTTATTGTTAAAAATGGCAAAAGTCAGACAAATAATATTTACATGATTAATCCGAGCAAAGTTTGGAATGGCGATGCGGAGGCTCATGCGGCAGGGATTAGTAAATTTGAACAACTTTTGATGGGTAAAGTTGAATAATTAAATTATAGAAATTTTGAGATGGCGAAAAAAAGAACTCCAGATAAAATGTACACCGCTCCAACCAATAGCGATTTGATTGCGCGTATTCAGAGCTTACTTCGAGATACTGAAAAAGGATGTTTTCCTTGGGCTACGGTGATTAGCTATGCGGAAATGACGTTTATTTATGATATGGCAGCACAAGCAGAAATAAATCCAGGTTTTCAACCTACGCCAAAACAAGGATTATGGGGAATTGCAATTATCAAGAAAATTGATATGGCAAAGAAAACATGGGATGCGGCACATGGTATTAGGTAATTAATTTAATTGGTGAATTTTATGAAATATGAAGAGGCTGTTTCTATTGTAAGCAAAAATCCTGGTGAATCTTTTACTGGAATTATTTTAACTAAGAAAGATACTTTTTTAGCTGTTTATGTTATCTCCTCTGACGAGGAAGACCCTGATTGGGTTACAGTCAGTTACGAAGCTGGATATTTATTTTCATATTCAGGGGAAGAAGATTGTTTTTCATTGGATGAAATACCTGAAGATGTACTAGCAGAACTAAAAAAAATAGATTTTAAAAGTTCAATAAATCTTCCAAATATTTTAGGGCTTACTTCAGATTATGTTCTTTATAAATTATTTCCAAACTTACCCAATCCCGATAATGCGGATAAATCTAAATTTATAAGTGCCGCGAAAGTATGTGTTAATAAATGGAATGAAATGTAAGTCGCAATAGTGAAACGTTTTGCACCACAACTCATTTTAGACAATGCCCAGAAAGCTCAGAGAATTAATACAAACGCTAGCAGGTGCGGGTTTTTACGAGATTTCAGGTGGAAAAGGCTCGCATCGTAAGTTTGTGCATCAAAACTACGCGGGTGCTGTCACTCTCAGCGGAAAAATCGGCGACGATGCCAAAACCTATCAAGAAAAACAAGTAGCACAAGCGGTGGAGCAGGTGAAATCATGAAAAAAAGTGACTTGTACCATAAATGGATAGAATGGAGCGAACAAGACCAAACCTATATCGGCAAATGTCCTGATTTAATCACCGGCATTCATGGCGATGATCCGGTGAAGTTGTATCGTGAATTATGCGAAGTGGTTGAGGATGTGATTTTGCATTTTGAATCAGAAAACCGTTTGATTCCTAAGCCGCGTGTTCATCCGATGCTTGAGGTTGCTTGAAAAATCAGTTTCCATTATGCTGGTTTGAATAAAGGTGAATCGCGTAACGCACTGGCTAGAGCGGTATTTTTCAATCGTTTAGGTGAACACCAGACCGCACACTCACAATTCAACGAACAGATAAATGGAGTAAAAAAACATGTTTTTACTCCATTTTTGAATATTAAGCTCTTTTAACTCAACAGATGTAAAACAAATGGCTCTAAAACCGCACATCCATCGGCTTAGAAAACTCATGCGGATCAAGTTCAGCTAATTGTGAGCGCACCCGTTGGCGTAAATCAATTGCTGGATTTAATACATACTCTTGATAATCTGGATGCTCTGGATTAAGTAATAATAATTTTGATAAGGCAGAAACTAAACGCCTTACCGCATTCACATCACGAATATAATTACCTTTCAGCTCTGGCGGATTGCCAAACGGAAATTCTACATAACTCACCGTGCGCAATTGATGCAAATACTCGCCGAACACATCCGCTTTAATACCAAATCCCTGCGCTGGACTATCTGAGGAAAACTTTGGGATTTTCCAACCTGGAATAATGCCATGAAATCTATCTAACAAAGCACTTTCATGGAACATCTCTGGTAAATGCCGAATATAATCATTCTGCTTAGGTGAATCACCGCCATACGATAAATCAATATTTGCCAGAATCATTAAACCGCATTCACTGCTGACCTTTTTGCCACCGATACTAAATTGTCCTGATTCCAGATAATCTTTAAATTTAGCGTGTATATCATCCGCGCCTTTAAAGTTAATCGATTGCCCCTCATCTAACACCAATAAATCATATTTTCCACCCAGCAAACCGACCTTATTCGTGTTTAAATTCATAAACAATTGCGCTTGTGACAAGCCACCACCGCTGTTCAACCAAACATGACGGCTCAAATTAGAATAAATAAAGGATTTCCCCGTGCCTTTCGGAGCGAGTTCCATCATATTCAAATTGTTCTGCACTAAGGGCAACAAACGCAAAATAATATGATTTTGTTGCTCTTCGGTGTAAGCGAAAGGTTCATACCCCATAGTGCGCAGCAATAAGTAAATCCATTCGCGGGTGCTAAATTGCTCACGCGCTTTAATCAGTTGTTCCAACCGTACCTTACCTGATTGCATCGGATTAAACTCAACTAATTCAATGACCTTATTTTTCCCCTCATCGCGTAAAAATAAGCGACCTGCTCCCCATTGTCCTCCCGTTAATAAAGATTCATTTTTGACTAATACTTCATCGGAAAGCGTTGCGTTAGTTTCGTCTAAGCAAGGAATGGTTAATGACAATCTATTTTGAGCCACTTTAACTTCCACTTCAAAGCGGTCTAGCAACACAACAGAATTACCTGAATATAACTGATACTTGATTTTTTCCTTTTCATTTTTAGCAGGTAAATGCTTACTCATAAAACCAGTTACATCTTGATAAATTTCAGCATAATCTTTACCTGGTTTTTGAAAGCGAGTAATTAGCCACTCTTCCACAAAGCTAGGAATAGTCCGTTTTTCGCTGATTTTTAACTGCCGCACCAACGCTTTATCAATCACTAATTCTGAAAACGCCGCGTTGATTTTTTCGTCTAATTCTTGCTTGTTCAAAACATATCCTCAAAATTTTGGGTCGTCGTATCTTTTTCCAGTAACGAGGCAGGGAAGTGTACTGATAACAGCTTTTGATTTTCCTCAAAAGCTCCGGCGTAATGATAGGAGAGTAACAAGGTTAATTCGGTTAAGCCTTCCTGCTCTTGTTCTGAACTGAAATTTAACAGCAGATTTTGACTTCTATTCGCTCGCAAACTATCAATACTGCATTTACCTGAAAATGGCGCGGCTAAAGTGATATTGATACTATCAACCACTAGGCTGGCGGTTAAGGTTAATTCAAGCTGCCATTGTTTAGAACCTAGTTTTTTACACATTTGCGCCGATAAACCGACTTCTAGCGGCGTTTTAGCAGGCGGCGGTTTGGAAACCAAAGAAATAAAGGGAATTAACACTTCTTCCGGCGTTAAACCGCCATGTGTTAATAAAGCGTTAGGCGTTAAGCG